>CAKUIM010000007.1 GCA_934660965.1 uncultured Oscillospiraceae bacterium
TCCTTGAGGAGCTTATGCCCCCGCTGGGCGGTCTTGAGCTTGCCCTTGAGCCGGGTCAGCTCCATCCGGGTGGGGTTCGTAACTGTAACAGCCATGGATCACCCCTCCTTATGGGGCAAATATTTGTCGATGTGCTTCTGCTTGATACGCTTGAGCTCGGAGGTGGGCAGGATAGACAGCAGCTCCCAACCCAGGTTCAGCGTCTCCTCGATGGAGCGGTTCTCCTCATAGCCCTGGTTGACATAGCGCTTTTCAAACTCGTCAGCAAACTTGGCGTAGAGCAGATCGGTGGGGGTCAGGGCCGCCTCGCCCAGAATGGAGGCCAGCTCCTTGTTGTCCTTACCGGTGGAGTACGCGGCAAAGAGCTGGTTCATGGTGTCGGCGTGGTCTTCGCGGGTCTTGCCCTCGCCGATGCCCTTGTCCTTCAGACGGGACAGGGACGGCAGCACGTCCACCGGCGGGTTGATGCCCTGGCGGTAGAGCGCGCGGGAGAGGATGATCTGGCCCTCGGTGATATAGCCGGTCAGGTCGGGGATGGGGTGGGTCTTGTCGTCCTCGGGCATGGTGAGGATGGGGATCATGGTGATGGACCCGCTCTTACCCATCTGGCGGCCGGCCCGCTCGTACATGGTTGCAAGGTCGGTGTAGAGGTAGCCGGGGAAGCCGCGGCGGCCGGGGACCTCCTTCTTGGCGGCGGACACCTCGCGCAGGGCCTCGGCGTAGTTGGTGATGTCGGTCATGATGACCAGCACGTGCATGTCCTTCTCAAAGGCCAGGTACTCCGCGGCGGTCAGGGCCATACGGGGGGTGGAGATACGCTCAACGGCGGGGTCGTTGGCGAGGTTGGAGAACATCACCGTGCGGTCGATGGCGCCGGTGCGGCGGAACTCCTGCACGAAGAACTCGGACTCCTCAAAGGTGATGCCGATAGCGGCAAACACCACGGCGAAGTTGCCCGCGTCGTCGCCCAGCACCTTGGCCTGACGGGCGATCTGGGCGGCCAGGTTGGCGTGGGGCAGGCCGGAGCCGGAGAAGATGGGCAGCTTCTGGCCGCGCACCAGGGTGTTCAGGCCGTCGATGGTGGAAACGCCGGTCTGGATAAACTCGTTGGGGTAGTCCCGGGCGGCGGGGTTCATGGGCAGGCCGTTGATGTCCCGGTACTCCTCGGCCAGGATCTCGGGGCCGCCGTCGATGGGCCGGCCCATGCCGTTAAAGACGCGGCCGAGCATGTCGCCGGACACGCCCAGCTGCAGGGGGTGGCCCAGGAAGCGGACCTTGGACTGGGCCAGGTTGATGCCAGCGGCGGACTCGAAGAGCTGCACCACGGCGGTGTCGCCGTTGACCTCCAGCACCTTGCCCCGGCGGATGCCGCCGTCAGGCAGCTCCACCTCCACCAGCTCGTCATAGGTGACGTTCTCCACCATCTTGACCATCATCAAGGGGGAGGCGATCTCCTGAATGGTACGATATTCGCGGATCACAGCTCCTCACCTGCCTTTGCAACAACTTCATCGATCTGCTGCTCCATCTCGCTGTGGATGGCGTCATAGACCGAAACATATTCCTCCGCGGGGACGGACTTGGCGCGGCCGATGCGCTCCCGGGCGCCGATGGCGAACAGCTCCGAGGTGGGCGCGCCCTTCTCGATGGCGGCCCGGCAGAGCTTGTCGTAGTCGAGGATCATGGCCAGCAGCTTCTCCTGGCGGTCATAGCTGGAGAAGGAGTCCACGTCCACAAAGGAGTTCTGCTGCAAAAAGTCCTCGCGAACCATCTTGGCGGACTCCAGGGTGATCTGGTCGTTGGGGGACAGGGAGTCCTTGCCCACCAGCTGCACGATCTCGTTGAGGCTGGCCTCGCTCTGCAGCAGGCCCATGGCCTTCTCCCGGTTCTGCAGGAACTGCCGGCCCAGGTTCTCGTCAAACCAGGGCTTGAGGGAGTCGAGGTACAGGGAGTAGGAGTTGAGCCAGTTGATGGCCGGGAAGTGGCGCTTGTAGGCAAGCTGGGCGTCCAGGGCCCAGAACACCTTGACGATACGCATGGTGCCCTGGCTCACCGGCTCGGACAGGTCGCCGCCCGGAGGGGACACGGCGCCCACCGCGGTCAGGGAGCCCCGGCGGTCGGCGTCGCTGCCGATGCAGGACACGGAGCCCGCCCGCTCGTAGAACTGGGCCAGGCGGGAGGCCAGGTACGCAGGGTAGCCCTCTTCGCCGGGCATCTCTTCCAGGCGGCCGGACATCTCGCGCAGGGCCTCGGCCCAGCGGGAGGTGGAGTCGGCGATGACGGCCACGTCATAGCCCATGTCCCGGAAGTACTCGGCAATGGTGATGCCGGTGTAGATGGACGCCTCGCGGGCGGCCACCGGCATATCGGAGGTGTTGGCGATGAGGACGGTGCGCTTCATCAGCGTCTCGCCGGTGCGCGGGTCGATAAGCTCGGGGAACTCGCGCAGAACGTCGGTCATCTCGTTGCCGCGCTCGCCGCAGCCGATGTAGATCACGATGTCCACATCAGACCACTTGGCCAGCGCGTGCTGCATCACCGTCTTGCCCGAGCCGAAGGGGCCGGGGATGGCGGCGGTGCCGCCCTTGGCCACGGGGAAGAACGTATCCACGATACGCTGCCCGGAGGACAGGGGCCGGGTGGGGGGGAACTTGTTCTTGTAGGGCCGGCCGGTCCGGACGGGCCAGCGCTGGCTCATAGTCAGCTCCACCTCGGTGCCGTCGTCCTTCACCAGCACGGCGATGGGGGTCTTGACGTTGTAAGAGCCGGCCGCGGCCACGCTCTTGAGGGTGCCCTTCAGGGCGGGGGGCACCATGATTTTGTGGAGCACCACGGCGGTCTCGGGGACGGTGCCCAGGATGTCGCCGCCGGTGACGCGGTCGCCCGCCTTGGCCACGGGAGTGAACTCCCACAGCTTCTCCTGGTCGATGGCGGGCACCTCCACGCCGCGGGGCAGGTTGTTGCCCTGCACCTTTTTCATGATCTCCTCCAGCGGGCGCTGGATACCGTCATAAATGTTCTCGATCATACCCGGGCCCAGCTCCACGCTCATGGGGTACCCGGTGGTTTCCACCTCGGCGCCGGGGCCGAGGCCAGAGGTCTCTTCGTACACCTGAATGTTGGCGGTATCGCCCTTCATGGTCAGGATCTCGCCGATCAGGCGCTGGGGGCCCACACGGACCACGTCGGACATGTTGGCGTCCGCAAGGCCGGTGGCCACCACCAGCGGGCCGGAGACCTTCACTACTTTACCCATAGATGTCTAACCTTCTTTCATAAGAGGTTGTGTCTGATTGCTGTCACGCTCGCCTCAAGGCTCCCTTGTGTAAAGGGAGCTGTCCGCCTCAGGGTTGACTGAGGGATTGTGCGCGCGTCTGGCGCGCCGCTGGCTCTCTCTGACGAGGGAGGCTTAGGACGGCCCGCGCCTTGTGCTGTCACGCTGCGGGCTGGACACGCGGCCGGGTCGCTTTCACTCCGTCTCGGGCAAAATACGGCTTTGCTTCGCAAATCCTGGTTTTTTGCCCTCGCTCCGCTCCAAGCTCCCCTGCGTGTCTGCCCTCCGCGCTTCTTATAAAATGTCTGCGCCCACGGCCCGCTCCACGGCCTGCTTGATGTTGCGCATGCCGATGCCCAGGCTGCCTTCCTTCCCGGGGATGAGGATAATGGCCGGGGTCAGGGAATCCTTGAACCGGGCGATGTCCGCCTCCATCTGGGCGGCGAACTGCTCGGTGAGGTACACAACGGCGTAGTCCTCCTTGGCAAGGCGGTGGAGGATGACGCGGGCCTCGTCTGCCGTCTGCGCCGGGAAGGTGTCAAGCCCCAGGGCCTTGAAGCCCAGGACGCTGTCCTTGTCGCCCAGCACGGCGATCTTATAGCTTGCCATCTCTCACCCCTCCTTACGCGTAGGTGCGGCGCAGCCGCTGCCGGATGGTCTCCCGGTCAAGGCCGGCCAGCCGTCCGTTCATGATGATGCGCACGGCGGTCATCTCCGCCTCCCGGGCGTAGAGATAGCCAATCACCGGCTGCTCCCCGAAGGGGGCCATCCGGGCGCCGTCCAGGTAGCTCATCACCGCGTCGTCGCACAGCCGCTCAAAATCGGTGAGCGCGCCGCTGCCGGGTGCGGAGAGGGCCGCGCCCGCCTTGGCCGCCTCGGCCAGGGGGCCGCTGTGGTACACGTTGCCCAGGTCCTCTCCCCGGGCGGCGGCCACCGTCTGGTCGCTGACATTGCCGCCGGGGGCCAGCACCTGGCTCAGGAACTCCCGGCCCTTTCCAAGGCGGGACGCCCGCACGGCGGAGCGCAGGTTGGCGCAGTCGATAAGCAGCGCCACATAGCCCCGGAGGAACCTGCTGTCCGTCCCCTGGGCAAGGCTCGCCAGCTCCTCAAAATAGGCCTTGTCCAGCACAAAGTCCGCAAGCTGCGGGTCGCCGGTGGAGCCGAGCACCTCCCGGGCGCGCTCCACGGCCCGCCGGAAAATCTCGCTGCACCGGTTCAGATCCTCCCGGGCAAAATCCTGGGACAGGGCCTCCGGGTCATACCGGCCGCCCCAGAGCATCAGCCCATCGGCCGTAGTATGCAGCGCCTCGGCCTTTACAAGGGTCTTGGCGTTATGATAATCGTAGCGCACGCGGAATACATCCACCACCGTCTTGTCGGGCACGCTGGCGCTCAAATCCGCCATGGTCTCCTTCTGCTTCTGGGCCAGGGCGCGCTCCACGCCGTCGCCGGTGAGCTCGGAAAGCTCGGGGTAGCCGCACTCCGTGAGGACCTTGGCCGCCTCTTCGTTGGTGGCAGCGTCCAGCATCCGCTCGATGCGCTCCCGGGTGAGCAGGCCCCGTTCCATTGCCTTGACCCGGGTGGAAATAAAGACATAGTCAATATCCTTGGTCTGCTTCAAAGGGTCTCCCCTCCTTCCTCGTCACGGAAACAGCACAGCAGATACTTCGCCGGTGATGTCCGCTTTCTTCATCCGGATCAGCGCGTCAAAGCTGCAATTGACCTCTACCGCGCCGTCGCTCAAAACGAAGCCGCCGTCGATGGGCCGGGTCTCCTCGGCCAGGGTGAGCATGCCCGTGCCGTTGAGCAGGGCAGACGCGCCGGTGACCACCCGGTCCAGGATGGTGCCCGCCCGGGAGTCGGTGACCTCGTCGGGCAGCTTGGGGGCCACGGCCTTGGCAAGGCGCTCGTTGGCGGCAAGCACCACGGCCTTGCCCACCCGGGCCCGGTCCGCCGGGGAGAAGATCAGCTTCTCCCGTCCGGTGGTGGAAGCCTCCACCGCCAGGCGCACCAGCAGCTCCACATAGTCCGCCTCGGGCAGCGCCCGCAGCTTCTTCTGGGCCAGCGCGAAGGCCTCTTCAATGACCTCCTGCTTCCCCGCCAGATTCTCCTTGCGGCACTCCAGCTGGGCCACCGAGTCAAGCCGGCCGCCCCGCTCCGCCGCGGCCTTGCGGCCCTTGGAGAGGATCTCTTCCGCCTCGGCGCTGGCCTGGGCGGCGTACTTGGCGGTGATGGCCTGGGCCTGCTCGTTGGCCTGGGCCAGGATGCCGTCGATCTCGCCCTTGGCGTCGCCGCCGATGCGGTCGATGATCTTATCAATACCGTTCATATTTCATACCAGCCTTTCTGGTCGTCTCTGCCGTCGGCTTACACGCCCAGGTTCAGGTTGAGCAGCATCAGGAAGGAGGCCAGCAGGGACAAAATGGCGTAGAACTCAACGGTGATGCACAGGATGATGCCCTTGGCCCAGTCGTTGGGGCGCTTGGCCATGAGGTTGATGGCAGTGGCTGCTACGCGGCCCTGAGCAGGAGCGGAGATGCCGCCGCCCAGCGCCATGGGCAGGCACGCGCAGGCGACACGCAGGCCGTCCACCACGGACAGGCCCACGGCGGTGCCGGAGAACACGCCCATCTGGAGGATGGCGAAGAACCACACCACCAGGCCGTACAGGCCCTGGGTGCCGGGGATGACCTGAAGGATCATGACCTTACCGAAGGCAGAGGGGTCCTCACACAGCAGGGCGTTGCCGGCCTCACCGGCGATGCCGCAGCCTCGGGCAGAGCCTGCGCAGCAAAGGCCGCAGGCGATACCGGCGCCCAAAAAGCCAATGGCCAGGCCGCCAAAATCAGCGAAGAAATTCATAATGTTAGTCCTCCTTAATATCTACATATTTCGTTGCGAAATTCAGGGGCCGGAAGGGCCGTCCGCCGTCCCGGTACCACTTGCCGAAGAACTCAAGGAATTGCAGACGCATGGTGTGGACAAAGCAGCCGATCAGGTTCAGCCCGAAGTTGAGCACATGGCCGATGAGGGCCACCGGGATGAACAGCAGCAGCCCGCCCAGGGCGCCCAGCTGGTTGAAGACGCTTGCGATGACCGAGCCGGCCAGCATCAGCGCCATCAGACGGGAGTAGGAGAGAATATCGCCCAGATAGCCGGTCACGCCGTTATACACCGCGCCGAACAGCCCGGTGATACGGCCGATGCCCTTCCCCTTGAGGAAGGTGGCAATCACCAGAATGGCGATACCCACATAAATCACCACCGGCGTGCCGGAAATCACCAGCACGGCGATGCCCGCCATCATCACCCACCAGGAAAGGTCGGAGGCGGCGTCCAGATAGTTGCCGTCCCGCAGGTTCAGGTAGGTGCCGATTCCCACGCCCAGCGCCAGGTGGACAAGGCCCAGGCACAGCGCCAGGATGAGGATATAAAGCGGGTTGTTGCCCTCAAGCAGGTTCAGGGGCAGGTCAATGGCGATGCTCTCGCCGATATGGATGGTACCCAGATGGGGCACCGGCGACCAGTCCTTGCCGAAGATGCCGCCCACCACGCTCACCGCGTCGCCGAAGAAGCCGCCGGTGAGGAAGCCGATGACGAACGTGCTGATGCCGCACTGGACAAGCAGACCCATCATGTTCTTCATGGTGCCTTTGGGCCGCATCAGCCGCAGCGCCACCAGGCCGCCGATGGCCATGATGAGGCCGTAGGCCATATCGGCAAACATGATGCCGAAGAACAGCGCAAAAAACGGCATGATGAAGGGGTTGGGGTCCAGCCCGTTGTAGGCGGGCAGGCTGTACATCTCGGTAATAACATTATAAGGAGCGGTCAGGGCGTTGCTCTTGAGCTTGATGGGCACCTCGGCGTAATCCTCCGCCGCGGGCTCCTCCGTCTCCCAGGCGCAGGCAAAGCCGGAGAGCGCCTTGGAGAGCTCGCCCTCGGCCTCCGCCGGGATCCAGCCCTGGAGGAAGAACGCCTGGTCGGTATCCACAAGCCGCCCCCGGGCCTCTTCCCGGGCGATGTCCTGCACCGACCGGTCCACGCACAGCTTCAGGTTGGCGCGCTCGCCGCCGTAGGACGCCACATGGGCCTTCGCCTCGGCGATCTTGCCCTCCAGCGCCTTCAGGCGGTTGTCAAGCTGCCGGTCGTTGTCCGCCGCAGTGCCCTCGTACCCCCGGAGATTGGCTCTTGAAAAGCCGAAGGGACGCATGGCCTCCACACAGACATCCTCCACGCTCTTGTGGCACAGCAGCAGGAAATAGTGCAGGTCCTGGTCCGCCCCGGCGTAATAGAGGCACGAGAGCTCGGATGCCTGGGCTGCCGCCGCCTCCATGGCGGCAAAGTCCGCCTTGGCCGGCGCCGTGCCGAATACCATGGACACCGTCTCGCTCCCCTCCGCATCCAGGGGGACATTCAGCGCAAGCCAGGGGGCAAGCGCCGCCTTCTGCGTCTGGAGCTTGCCTTGCTCCGCCGTCAGGGTCGCCACCGCCCGCTCCCCGTCCAGGATGGCCCGGGCGGTCTCCAGTCCGGCGGCATACACGCCGTCGTCGAAGAACGCTCCCTCGCTCATCTCCGGCCTGGGGGCGAACAGCCCGCCCTTGGGCTTGTCATACTCCCGCAGGACGGTCAGGGCGTTGTTGAGCAGCGTGTTCTGCTCTCTCGCCCCGGCAAGGCTCCGTCCGTCGGGCTTGGCCAGCGCCGCCCAGGCAGGGTCGGCAAGGTCGATGGCGGGCTCGTCGATTTCCACGCAGCCCAGCCGCTGAAGCTGCCGCAGCAGCTCCCCGCCGTCCTCCCGCATGCCCAAAAGGCGCAGGCGCTTCATTTTTACAATGGCCATCAGAGATTCACTACCCTTCTCACGATGAGATCCGCAGCCTCTTCCAGATGTGTGCGCGCCTGGCTTTTCATCCCGGCGCACGCCTGGGCGTTGGCCGCAAGCGTCTGCTCAGACTGGGCCTTGGCCTGGGCCTCCGCCTGGGCCAGCAGCTGTTTGACCTGGGCCTCTGCCTCGGCCCGGGCCTTTTCCACTGCTGCGGTGCCCGCCTTCTCGGCTGCCGCGATGATCTGCTTTGCCTGCGCCTGGGCCGCAGCCTTCTCGTCCTTGGCGCTGCGCTCGGCATCCATCACCTTCTGAATATCCTCATAGGACATTGTCTCACCCTCTTTCTTTTTTAGAAATGTCGACAAATTATCCCAAACAAAACTTTTCCCCGATTCTGACGGAATTATAGCACTTTTGTCAAGCAATAGCAAGCCCATTTTGGCCGAAACAGCGAAAAACGTCACCGTTTTTTGTGAAATATAAGTGCTGCTCTTTTCTGCTTTTTGCACATTTTCTGTACCTTTTGCAAATCTATACCTATTTAATTAATACTAACCTGAATTTTTTTGATTTGCCGAAAAAATGACAATCTTTTCGTTCAAGAAATAACAATCTTTACCCTCTGCCAAAAATATTATCCCGACCTGAAAATCAGGCAATTTTTCCCGCCGCGTATCCTCCGTGCAGACTTTACAAAGACTTTACAAAAGGCGGATAACATCCTTTACCTGCCCCGGGCTATACTCGGCTCGTACAAGGGAATCCACCACATGAACATGAAAAGGAGATCTATGAAATGAAGATCCAGAAACGCATTTTCAGCCTTGCCGCCGCGGCCGCCCTGGCCGTCGCCGCCCTCTCCGGCTGCTCCAGCGCCGGCAAGCCTTCCGATTCCGCCGCTCCCTCCGCTAATCCCTCCGGCTCCGCCGCCCCCTCCGCCAGTGCCTCCCCCATCACCGTCATCTCCCGGGAAGAGGGCTCGGGTACCCGGGGCGCCTTTGTGGAGCTCCTGGGCATCGAGACCGCCGACGGCGACGGCACCACCGACAACGCCGAGATCGCCAACTCCACCTCTCTGGTGCAGAGCACGGTAGCCGGCAACAAGGCCGCCATCGGCTACATCTCCCTGGGCTCCTATGACGCGTCCGTGGTCAAGGCCCTGAAGGTGGACGGCGTGGAGCCCACCGTGGACAACATCAAGGCCGGCAAGTACGCCGTGGCCCGCCCCTTCAACATCTGCTATAAGGAAGAGAACCTCACCGACCTGGGCCGGGACTTCGTCTCCTTTATCATGAGCGCCGATGGCCAGGCCATCCTCTCCGCCAAGGGCTACATTGCCGCGGATGAGTCCGCCAAGCCCTACGCCGCCGCGGGCCTGACCGGCGCGCTGAGCGTCAACGGCTCCACCAGCGTGGGCCCCGTGATGGAGAAGCTGGCCGAGACCTATATGGAGCTCAACGCCGGCGTCACCATCGACATCCAGCAGACCGGCTCCGGCACCGGCATCACCTCCACCATTGACGGCTCCTGCGAGATCGGCATGAGCTCCCGGGCCCTCAAGGACGAAGAGCTCTCCCAGGGCCTCACCCCCGTGACCATCGCCATGGACGGCATCGCGGTGATCGTCAGCCTGGAGAACACGGTGGACGGCCTGACCTCCGAGCAGATCCGCCAGATCTACACCGGCGAGCTCACCGACTGGAACAGCGTAGGCTGATCAAAAACTGCACAAGCGGCGTCAGGGGCGGGTTCTCCCGCCCTTGCCGCCGTATCCGCACACCCGGTCGTCCCGGGAGAGAGGAGCCCCTATGGCACGCTTCAAAGAAACCGCCATGCACATCGTCTTTCTCATCACCGCCTGCGTCTCCATCGCCGCCGTGGCCCTCATCTGCGTATACCTGCTGGGCAACGGCATCCCCACCATCGCCGAGATCGGCCCGTCCAACTTCTTCGGCTCCGTCTGGAAGCCCGCCAAGGACCTCTATGGCATCTTCCCCTTCATCATCGGCTCCATCTACGCCACCGCCGGGGCTATCGTGGTGGGGGTGCCCGTGGGGGTGCTGTGCGCCGTGTTCCTTGCCTACTTCTGCCCCCGCTGGCTCTACCGCATTCTGAATCCCGCGGTGCGCCTCATGGCGGGCGTACCCTCCATCGTCTACGGCTTCTGGGGACTGATGGTCATCGTCCCCGCCGTGCAGCGCCTTACCGGCACCTCGGGCAAGGGCCTGCTCACCGCCTCGCTGCTGCTGGGCGTCATGATATTGCCCACCATCATCGGCACCGCGGAGCCCGCTCTGCGGGCCGTCCCCCGCAGCTATTACGAGGGGTCGCTGGCCCTGGGCGCCACCCATGAGCGCAGCGTTTTTTCCGCCGTGTTCCCCGCCGCCCGCTCGGGCGTGCTGTCCGGCGTCATCCTGGGCATCGGCCGGGCCATCGGCGAAACCATGGCCGTCATCATGGTGGCCGGCAACCAGACCCGCATGCCCGGCGGGCTGCTGGACGGCCTGCGCACCATGACGGCCAACATCGTGCTCGAAATGGGCTACTCCACCGGCCTCCACCGCCGGGCCCTCATCGCCACCGGCGTGGTGCTCTTCGTGTTCATTCTCATCATCAACACCTGCTTCTCCCTGCTCAAACGGAGGGACCGCACATGAAGCATACGGAAAAAAACGCTGTCCCCGCCGCCCTGCCCCGCCACGCAAAGCTTGCCGCCGCAGTGCAGCGCACCCTGGTGTGGCTGGCCGCCGTCCTCACCATGGCGGTCATCGCGCTCATCGCGGGCTATATCCTGGTCACCGGCGTCCCCAACCTCTCGCCGGACCTCTTCGCCTGGAAGTTCACCACCGAAAATCAGTCCATGATGCCCGCCATCGTCAACACCCTGTGCATGACCGTTCTGTCCCTCCTGATGGCCGCCCCCATCGGCATCGGCGGCGCCGTCTATATGGTAGAGTACGCCCATCGGGGCAACCGCCTGGTGCGCCTGGTGCGCCTGACGGCGGAGACCCTCTCGGGCATCCCCTCCATCATCTACGGCCTGTTCGGCATGATGTTCTTCAACATTCTGCTCCACTGGGGCTACTCCATGCTCTCCGGCTGTGTGACCCTGGCCATCATGATCTTGCCCCTCATCCTACGCACCACGGAGGAGGCCCTGCTCTCCGTCCCCGACAGCTACCGGGAGGGCTCCTTCGGCCTTGGCGCGGGCAAGCTGCGCACGGTGTTCAGCGTCATCCTGCCGGCGGCCATGCCGGGCATCCTCTCGGGCATCATCCTGGCCATCGGCCGCATCGTGGGCGAGAGCGCCGCCCTCATCTTCACCGCCGGCACCGGCAAGGAGAACCTGCGCTTCGGCCAGACGGGCAACTTCTTCAAAGACCTCTTCGCCCCCCTCTTCCAGTCCACCCGCACCCTGTCGGTGCACATGTACACCCAGATGAGCGAGGGCCTCTATATGCGCCAGGCCCAGGCCACCGCCGTGGTGCTGCTCGCGCTGGTGGTCGTGGTCAACGCACTCTCCAGCTTCCTTGCCAAAAAACTTTCAAGGGGGAACGAACATGGATAAGATCACCGTCTCCGACCTCAATCTGTATTACGGCGACTTTCACGCCCTGAAAAACATCAACCTCAACATCCCCGCCGGCGAGATCACCGCCCTCATCGGCCCCTCGGGCTGCGGCAAATCCACCCTGCTCAAAAGCCTCAACCGCATGAACGACCTGGTGGAGAACTGCCGCATCACCGGCTCTGTGCAGCTCGACGGCACCGAGATCTACGGCGGCATGGATGTCAACCTGCTGCGCAAGCGGGTGGGCATGGTCTTTCAGAAGCCCAACCCCTTCCCCATGAGCGTGTACGACAACATCGCCTACGGCCCCCGCACCCACGGCATCCGCTCCAAGGCAAAGCTGGACGAGATTGTAGAGCGCAGCCTCACCCAGGCCGCCATCTGGGGCGAGGTAAAGGACCGCCTGAAAAAAAGCGCCCTGGGCCTGTCCGGCGGGCAGCAGCAGCGGCTGTGCATCGCCCGGGCCCTGGCGGTAGAGCCCGAGGTGCTGCTCATGGACGAGAGCACCTCCGCCCTGGACCCCATCTCCACCGGCAAGATCGAAGAGCTTGCGCTGGAATTGAAAAAACAGTATACTATTGTTATCGTGACCCACAACATGCAGCAGGCGGTGCGCATCTCGGACAATACCGCCTTCTTCCTCCTGGGCGAGATGGTGGAGTTCGGCTCCACCGAGAAAATTTTCTCCATGCCCGCCGACAAGCGCACCGAGGACTACATTACGGGGAGGTTTGGATGATGAGATCAAAATTCGACCAGCAGCTGGACGCCCTCAATCACGAGCTGATTGCCACCGGCGCCCTGTGCGAAAACGCCATTGCCATGTCCGCCAAGGCCCTTGTGGCCGGGGATACCGCCCTGGCCGCCGCCGTGGGCGAGCTCTCCGCCCAGATCAACCAGAAGGAGCGGGACATCGAGGGCATGTGCATGAAGCTGCTGCTGCAGCAGCAGCCCGTGGCCCGGGACCTGCGCACCATCTCCTCCGCGCTGAAAATGGTCACCGACCTGGAGCGCATCGGCCAGCAGAGCGCCGACATCGCCGAGATCATCCTCACCGGCTGCATCCGCACCGCCAACGAGACCCCCCACATCCGGGACATGGCCATGGCCGTCATCAAAATGGTCACCGAGAGCATCGACGCCTTCGTCCGCCGGGACACCGCCCTGGCCCACGCGGTGATCGACTACGACGACGTGGTGGACGAGTGCTTCGACGCCGTCAAGGCCACCCTCATCGACCGCCTGGGCCGGGGCGAGGCCGACGGCGAGCTCACGCTGGACCTGCTGATGATCGCCAAATACTTCGAGCGTATCGGCGACCACGCCGTCAACATCGCCCAGTGGGTGTGCTTTTCCATTACCGGCAACCGAGAGGGGGATGCGGGATGATCTGCTGCGTGGAGGACGACGACGGCATCCGCAACATGATGGTCTATGCCCTGAACGCCGCCGGTCTTGAGGCCGCGGGCTTCCCCGACGGCGAGGCCTTCTTCGCCGCGCTCTCCGGCGGGCTCGACTGCACCCTGGTGCTGCTGGACATCATGCTCCCCGGGGAGGACGGCCTGACCATCCTGCACCGGCTGCGGGGCAGGGCCGCCACCGCGTCCATCCCCGTCATTCTCGCCACCGCCCGGGGTACCGAGTACGACAAGGTCACCGGTCTTGACAGCGGGGCGGACGATTACCTTGCAAAGCCCTTCGGCATGCTGGAAATGGTGGCCCGGGTGCGCTCGGTGCTGCGCCGCTCCGCCCCGGCCCAGCCCACGCAGCTGCGCCTGGGCGCCCTGGAGCTGGACAGCGCCGCCCACACCGCCTGCGTCGGCGGCAGCCGCCTCCAGCTCACCCTCAAGGAGTATGAGCTGCTGCGGCTGTTCCTCTCCCACCCCGGCAGGGTCTTTACCCGGGAGCAGCTTCTCGCCCAGATCTGGGGTGCGGACTTTTTTGGCGAGACCCGCACGGTGGACGTCCACATCGGCACCCTGCGCGCAAAGCTTGCCGGCAGCGGCACACGCATCGAGACGGTGCGGGGCGTGGGCTACCGAATGGAGGAAGAGCCATGACACAAAAAATCTTCCGCTCCATCTGCCTTGCCTGCCTTGCCGTGTTCCTCTCAAGCCTTGTGCTCATCATGGGCGCGCTCTACGGCTACTTCTCCCGCACCCAGCTGCGCCAGCTCCAGGTGGAGACGGCCCTGGCCGCCCAGGGCGTGTCCCGGGACGGGGCGGACTATTTTGACCGCCTTGACGTCTCCGGCCTGCGCTTTACCTGGATCGCCGCCGACGGCTCGGTCCTTTACGACAGCGCCTCCGACAGCTCCGCCATGGAAAACCACCTGGAGCGCGAGGAGATCCAGCAGGCCCTCTCCACCGGCACCGGCACCAGCACCCGCTATTCCTCCACCCTGCTCGAGCGGCTTCTCTACGCCGCCCAGCGCCTGCCCGACGGCACAGTGCTGCGCCTTGCAAGCAGCCAGTACTCCGTTGTCACCATCACACTCGGCACCCTCCAGCCCATTTTGCTCGTGGCGGTGATTGCCGTCGTCCTGGCTCTGGTGCTGGCCTCCCGGCTCTCCAAGCGCCTGGTGCGCCCCTTAAACGAGCTTGATCTGGACGACCCTCTCTCCAACGACTGCGCCGACGAGCTCGCCCCCCTGCTGCGCCGCATCGACAGCCAGCAGCGGCAGCTGCGCGCCCAGCAGTCCCAGCTGCGCCAGCGCCGGGAGGAGTTCGCCGCCGTTACCAACAATATGAGCGAGGGGCTGCTGCTCCTGTCCGCCAAGGGCGCCGTTTTGAGCATCAACCCCGCCGCCGCCCGCCTGCTCGGCACGGACAAGGACTGCGTCGGCCAGGACCTTTTAAGCGTCAACCGCTCGCTGGAGCTCCAGAACCTCATCGCCCAGGCCCGGGCCGGCCGGCGCGCCGAGGCGGTGCTCCCCCTTTCCGCCGGCAGCTACCAGATCGACGCAAACCCCGTGGTGTCCGACGGCGCGGTGTCCGGCGTGGCGGTGCTGATGTTCGATGTCACCGAGCGTGAGAGCGCCGAGCAGATGCGCCGGGAATTCACCGCCAACGTCTCCCACGAGCTCAAAACCCCCCTCCACTCCATCTCCGGCTGCGCCGAGCTTCTTTTGAACGGCATGGTCAAAAGCGAGGATGTGGAGCGCTTCTCCCGCCAGATTTACACCGAGGCCCAGCGGATGATCACCCTGGTGGACGACATCATCCGCCTGTCCCGGCTGGACGAGGGGGCGGAGGGCATGCAGTGGGAGACGGTGGATCTGTTCTCCCTTGCCGAGGACACCGTCCGCCGCCTCTCTTCCACCGCCCAGGCCGCGGACGTCTCCCTCACCCTCACCGGCGAGGGCGTCTCCATCCGGGGCATTCCCCAGCTGCTGGAGGGCATCGTCTACAACCTGTGCGACAATGCCATCAAGTATAACCGCCCCGGCGGCAGCGTCACCGTAAACGTGCGGCGCACCCCCGGCTGGGCGCAGCTGTCGGTGGCCGACACCGGCATCGGCATCCCGCCGGAGCACCAGGGCCGGGTGTTCGAGCGCTTCTACCGGGTGGACAAGAGCCACTCCAAGGAGGTGGGGGGCACCGGTCTGGGCCTTTCCATCGTCAAGCATGCCGCCCGGATCCACAACGCCCAGCTCGACCTGCGCAGCACCCCCGGCGAGGGCACCACTATCACCGTCCGCTTCCCCCTGTCCTGACCCATCCGCACGGCAAAGCCCGGCCTGCTTTCGCAGGCCGGGCTCTTTGCTTGCTTTGACGCGCCCCTCAAGCCTCCCTCCCTCAAGGCTCCCCTGAAAGGGGAGCTGTCGAGCGTTAAGCGAGACTGAGGGATTGCACGCGCAGCGTCTTTGGCTCCCTCTGATGAGGGAGCTGTCGAGCGATAGCGAGACTGAGGGAGAGAGGCCTTAACGCCAATGCTGTTTTTCTCTCCCTCCGTCAAAGCCTGCAGCTTTGCCACCTCCCTCGTCAGAGGGAGGCTTTCAGGGCTCCCTCCCTCAAGGCTCCCCTGAAAGGGGAGCTGTCGAGCGTTAAGCGAGACTGAGGGGTTGCCCAGCACGTGCCCGGCCCTCTCTCGGCGAACAGCGCCCGGGCCATCCGGCCCGGGCGCTGCTCCTTCTTCTTTTTACTTTCCGGGCAGCACCGCGCTGCCCTCCCAGCCCGCTTCGGGCTTGAGCAGCGCAAGGCGGTGATCCACGTCCTCCATGCCCGCCAGGGTCAGGGCCTCGGCGCACGCCCGGGCATCCGCCCCGGCCTCCAGCCATACCCGGTGGACGCCGGCAAGGGCCTCCGCCGTAAGGCCGGTGGCCCGGCTGCCCTCGAGATCCCGCTGCCCCGCCTCCACGGACAGGGCCACCCCCTGCTCCTCCAGGGCGGCGCGCACCTCATCGAGCCACCGCCCCGCCGCCTCCGTCAGATCGTCCGGGTAGCGGTCCCCGCCGGCAATGGCGGTGAGCCGTCCCCGTCCCGGGAAGCCCGCGTCCGCCAGCACGATTTCGTCAAAGCCCAGCTCCCCCAGCTCCAGGCACAGCGCTGTAAGATAGTCCCGGGCGCCGGCGCTCGCCGCGCTCAGCCAGGGCATGCCGTTGGTGTCGTACCACAGCTTGCCCCCCGGGGTGGTCAGGGCCAGCTCCCGGGAATGGACGCACATCCAAAGATCCTGGAAGCAGGTCAGCCGGGCGATGAGATAGAGCTCCCCCTCATCGTCAAGGGCGCGCACGGCGTCGTCAAACTCCCCGCTGCCGGTAAGGCCGGCGCTGCGGGCAAGCTCATTCTGGCTTGCCCAGGCAAGGTGCCCCTCCGCGTCCTTCACCGTCACCAGCAGGGCATTCCCCCCGGCAGCGCGCACCGCGTCGGCGGCGGTGCCGTCTGTCATGGCATCCGTGTCAGCCTCCACCGCCTGCACCGGCGCAGGCAGGGGGTCGGGCGTGGGCGTGGGGTCAGGCTCCTGGGTGACAATCAGCTCCCCGCCGCTCACGCCGGGGACGGGGGCAGAGGGCGCAGGCTGCTCCCGCTGAAACCAGGGCAGGTTCAGCCGCACGCCGTCGTCGGTATATTCTATGTACCGCCCCAGCATCAGAAGAAAGGCAATGGCGCAGCCCAGCAAAGCGGCCAGCACCACCAGCAGCGCCCGCAGGCCGCCGCGCCCTCTGCCCCGGCCCCGGTAGCGCTCGTTTATCCCCCGGTTCCTCCTGCTCATATGCATCTCACCTTTTCTATGTATCTTCAGCGGCGCCTGTTTCCCGCCGCCCGTTGTCTCCCCGCCCCGTCAGCGCAGCGCCCACTGGGCCATGAGCAAAAGCCCAAAGCCAGGCGCGCCCAGCACCCCGAGGACAAGGCCGCCCAGCGGGTTGACCCCCACCTGCACGCCGATGAGGGCCCCCGCCTGATTGAACGCCCACAGGCAGCACAGCCCCAGGGCGGAGCGCACCGCCGTGCGCCAGACCCATCCAAGGGGCCTGCGCAGCGCCAGCAGCGCCAAAGCCGCCGCCAGCGCCGCCCCCAGGCCGATCACCCATCGCTCCATTTAGCCGGCCTCCTCCCGCTCCCGGCGCTCCAGCTCCTTGAAGCGCCGCACAAAGTAGGAGTACCGGCTTTGCAGGGCGTTGATCTCGTACACGCAGGAATCCACCAGGTCCGGGTCGCTGTGCTGGTTAAAGAGGGCGTAGGCCTGGTTGATCTGCACCCTGGTCTGGGCCATGACCTCCATAAGCTGTGCCCGTTCCTCCTGCTGCGCCCGGCGCTCCTCGCTCCGTCTCCGGGCCCTGACCGCTTCTGCCATATTGTCCACCGTCCTTTCGCCCAGTGCCCGGTCTGCCCGGGCACTGCTACTCTATGACAAGTCTGGACAAATATGCCTCCGGCTATACCCGCCGCCCGTCGCCGCCGGAAAAACTCAAAGCTCGACCCATTCCTCCAGCCGCACGCACTCCGGCGCGGTATACGCCGCGCTGTCCTTCCCGATATCCGTCACCCCCGGCCCGGCGTTGGGAAAAAAGTGGGAGTAGACAAGGTCGCCGGTAAAGGCCGCCGCCAGTACGATGCACGCCGCCATCACCGGCCGCCGCGGCAGCTTTTGCACCAGGGTGTCGATCAGCGGTGCCGCCGCGTACACAATGGCCAGCGCCCCCACGCCGAACACCAGCAGTCCCTCGGCGCAGATGCGCCCGTTGAGGTTGAGGAAATAGCCGCTGTAGTCCCACCAGCGCGCCCCGCCGTGGGTGGCCTCCAGCACCACGGAGGTCAGGTACTCCACCGTGCCGCACAGCACCACCGCCGCGCCGAACTCCGCCGCCGGGCGGCTGCGCAGCCGGTAGAGCAGCACCAGGATCATCACGCCCCCCGTGCCGTAAATGGGCAGCCACGGCCCGTGGAGCACGCCGCGGTTGGCAAAGCTGCCGTTGACGATGAAGTTGAGCATAACCTCCCAAAGCCAGCCAAAGCCGGCAAAGGCAAAGAAAAGCACGATCAGCGACCAGATCGAGTAGCGCCGCATATAGTGCAGCCGCTCGATGGCCAGCCGCCGCCCCCGCTCCCAAAGGGGGCACAGCCGGGAGGGGTAGGCCTTCCCCTCCAGGCACAAAAGCTCCTGGGCGTACCGGGTCTGCTGCTCCAGGGCCTCTTCATAGGCCCGCTGGGCCTTCCCGCCGCCGATGAGCACCCCGAAATTGTCCGCCAGGAAGGAGCGCACCCCCGCCGGCCGCCCGGGCTTGACCACCGGCTTTGTCAGGGCCGCCTCCTGATAGGTACGCCGGAGAAGGCCCGTGCTGGCCCGGCGGAAGAGATAGGTGTCGCACAAAAGCTCGCTGCCGGGCAGCTGCGCCTCCTTCGCCCGGGCGCGCAGGGCGGTATAGAACTCGCACCGGGCCGCCGCCTTGTAGGGGTTGGCGTAAAAAATACCAACAAGGCCGGCGGTGGCGGCGCTCAGCGCGCTCCAGCCCAGGAAGGACAGGTCCAGCACGAAGCACTCCCACTTGTGGCCATGCATCATGGCCTTGGAAAGGCGGATGGCCTGCCGGGGGGCGGCCGACGGATTCTCCGCCACGATGTACGGCACCGCCCAGTAGGAGTAGTGCTTGATCACGCCCCCCGCAGCGGTCAGCGACCACAGCAGGGTAAACAGAAACGTCACCAGCAGGGTAAGCGCCGCAGCGCACCATCTGCGCACCCGCAGCAAAAACCAAAAGCGCTGCATGGGCACCCGGCTGTATACCCGCCCCTCCAGGAAGAGCCGCCGGTAGATGACATTATAAATATTGATGACGAAAAACTCCAAAAAGAGGAACGCCAGTACGCTCAGGATGGTAAACACGATCTCCGCCGCGCTCCTCGAGCGGGTGACGGCGCACACCGCCGCCCACACCGCCGCCACCGGCGCCCCGGAGGACACCGCGTTTATCAGAAAGGCCAGCACGCCCCGGCTGCGGCCGAACACTCCCTCCTGCTCCGGCGCGCCCTGTCCGCCGCCGGCAGCGTCCGCACCCTGCAGGGGCCGCTCCCCCTCCTGCGCGTCCGCCCGGCTCCTGGCCCAGGCCCGCACCACCGCCGCGCCCACGTCCCAGGCCGCAATGCCGGTGTTTGTCTCGCTCTCCTCCACCCCCAGCAGCCGCGCCCGGGCTACGCTCACCGACGGGGAAAACCCCACCCCGATGAGGGCCGCCGCCAGGCACAGCGCCGCAAAAAGCCAGTAATGCCGCCGCAGGGCCCGGCGGGCGCCGGCCTTCCATTGTTTCCGTTTCTGTGCCATGCCATGGGCTCCCTTCTCTCTCTTACCGTGCATTATACCAGACTTTTCCCCGCTCGTAAAGCCGCAGCCGCGCCGCCTGCGCGCCCCGGCGCGAAAAAACCGCCCCTTTCCTTGACGGCCCGGCGGGCGCTGCGCTATAATGAAATGTAAAATATAAAATGAAACTCTTATCAAGTAGGTGCAGCCATGTCCACTCCCGCCAAAAAGCAGTACGACAACCAATCCATCTCCTCCCTCAAGGGCGCGGACCGTGTCCGCCGGCGCCCCGGGGTCATCTTCGGCTCCGACGGGCTGGAGGGCTGCGAGCACGCCGTGTTCGAGATCCTCTCCAACGCCATCGACGAGGCCCGGGAGGGACACGGCCGGGAGATCATCGTCACCCGCTACGAGGACAAGTCCATCGAGGTGGAGGACTTCGGCCGGGGCTGCCCGGTGGACTGGAACGAGGCGGAGGGCCGCTACAACTGGGAGCTTGTGTTCTGCGAGCTCTACGCCGGCGGCAAGTATAAGGACGGCGGGGACGACAACTACGAGTACTCCCTGGGCCTCAACGGCCTGGGCTCCTGCGCCACCCAGTACGCCAGCGAATACTTCGACGCCGTCATCTGCCGCGACGGCTTCAAGTACACCCTCCACTTCGAAAAGGGCGAGATCGTGGGCGAGATGAAGAAGGAGCCCGCCGACCGGAAAAAGACCGGCTCCAAATTCCACTGGAAGCCCGACCTGGACGTCTTTACCGACATCGACATTCCCCTTTCCTACTATACCGACACCCTCAAGCGCCAGGCGGTGGTCAACGCCGGCATCACCTTCCGCCTGCGCAATCAGGTTGGCGGCAAGTTCGAAACGGAGGACTTCTGCTACCAGAACGGCATCCAGGACTATGTCCGGGAGCTTGCCGGGGAGGACACCCTCACCCAGCCCGTTTTCTGGCAGGCCGAGCGCCGGGGCCGGGACCGGGCGGACAAGCCCGAGTACAAGGTCAAGCTGTCCGTCTCCTTCTGCTTCTCCAACCGGGTGCAGCTCATCGAGTATTACCACAACTCCTCCTGGCTCGAGCACGGCGGCTCGCCGGAAAAGGCGGTGCGCTCCGCCTTCGTCTCCGCCATCGACGCCTGGCTGCGCCAGAACAGCAAGTACCAGAAGAGCGAGAGCAAAATCACCTTCAACGACGTGCAGGACGCCCTGGTGCTGGTTTCCAACAGCTTCTCCACCCAGACAAGCTATGAAAACCAGACCAAGAAGTCCATCACCAACAAATTCATCCAGGACGCCATGACCGACTTCCTGCGCAGCCAGCTGGAGGTCTACTTCATCGAGAACCCCCTGGACGCCGAGCGCATCGCCGGCCAGGTGCTGGTGAACAAGCGCTCCCGGGAGACGGCGGAAAAGACCCGCCTGGGCATCAAGAAAAAGCTCTCCGGCTCCCTCGACATCTCCAACCGGGTGCAGAAATTCGTGGACTGCCGCTCCAAGGACGTGGCCCGGCGGGAGCTCTACATCGTGGAGGGCGACTCCGCCCTGGGTGCCGTCAAGCTGGGGCGGGACGCGGAGTTCCAGGGCATCATGCCCATCCGGGGCAAAATTCTCAACTGCCTGAAGGCGGACTACGCCAAAATCTTCAAAAGCGAGATCATCACCGACCTATTGAAGGTCATCGGCTGCGGCGTGGAGGTGCAGCACAAGACCAACCGGGACCTCAACGCCTTCGACCTCAATAACCTGCGCTGGAGCAAGATCGTCATCTGCACCGACGGCGACGTGGACGGCTTCCAGATCCGCACCCTGGTGCTCACCATGCTCTACCGCCTCACCCCCACCCTCATCCGGGAGGGCTTTGTCTACATCGCCGAGTCCCCCCTCTACGAGATCACCTGCAAGGAAAAGACCTGGTTCGCCTACTCCGACAAGGAGAAGGGCGACATCACCGCCCAGCTCTCCGCCGAGGGCAAGAAGTTCGACATCCAGCGCTCCAAGGGCCTTGGTGAGAACGAGCCCGACATGATGTGGCTGACCACCATGAACCCCGACACCCGCCGGCTCATCAAGGTCATGCCCGCCGACGCCCGGCGCACCGCCCAGGTGTTCGACCTGCTCCTGGGGGACGACCTCCAGGGCCGGAAAAACCACATCGCCGACAACGGCTACAAATACCTTGATATGGCGGACATTTCGTAATATCCCGCCGAAATATTACAAAAAGGAGTGTCATTTATGAAAAACGTCATCCTCCACGTCACCTATGTCTGCAAGCCCGGCATGGCCGAACCCTTTGTCCGCGCCCTCAAGGAGCAGGGCCTGCAGGATGCCGTCCGGGCAGAGGACGGCTGCATGCAGTACGACTACCACATCTCCTGCGAGGTGCCCGATACGGTGGTGCTGTTGGAAATGTGGCGGGATATGGACGCCCTCAAGGTCCACAGCGGCCAGCCCCACATGAAGGACATCCTCAAGCTCAAGCAGGAGTACACCACCGATACCCGCATCCTCCGCTTCGACTAAGCCTCCCTGCGCCCACACAAAGCGCGCCCCGCCTGCCCGGGCGCGCAGAAAAGGACTGATCCCATTTGGCAAAGAAGAAGGCCCCCGACCAGGGCGGCGCCAAGCACCTCAATAACCCCAACGTCATGGGCCTGCGCTCCCAGGTGCTCGAGCAGCCCATCATTGATACGCTGGAGCTCAACTATATGCCCTACGCCATGAGCGTCATTGTCTCCCGGGCCATCCCGGAGATCGACGGCTTCAAGCCCAGCCACCGCAAGCTGCTCTACACCATGTATCAGATGCGCCTGCTGGGCGGTGGGCGCACCAAAAGCGCCAACGTAGTGGGCCAGACCATGAAGCTCAACCCCCATGGCGACGCCGCCATTTACGACACCCTCGTGCGGCTCTCCCGGGGCTACGGCGCCCTGCTCCACCCCCTGGTGGACTCCAAGGGCAACTTCGGCAAGGTCTACTCCCGGGACATGGCCTGGGCCGCCAGCCGGTATACCGAGGTGCGGCTGGACGGCGTGTGCCAGGAGCTCTTCCGCGACATCGACGAGGACGCGGTGGACTTCGTCCCCAACTATGACGGCAAGCTCACCGAGCCCACCCTTCTGCCCACCACCTTCCCCAACGTCCTGGTGTGCGCAAACCAGGGCATCGCCGTGGGCATGGCCTCCAACCTGTGCGGCTTCAACCTGGGCGAGGTGTGCGACGCCGCCGCGGCCTACCTGCGCGACCCCAATACCGACCTGCTCGCCATCCTCAAGGCCCCCGACTTCTCCACCGGCGGCCAGCTGCTCTACGACGGCGCCGCCATGGCCGACATCTACCGCACCGGCCGGGGCCCCGTCAGGCTCCGGGCCCGCTGGCGCTATGTCAAAGAGGAAAATCTCATCGAGATTTATGAAATCCCCTACTCCACCACCGTGGAGGCCATTCTCGACAAGGTGGCCGAGCTTGTCAAGGCCGGCAAGCTCCGGGAGATTGCCGACATGCGCGACGAGACCGACCTTGACGGCCTCAAGCTCACCATCGACCTCAAGCGGGGCACCGACCCGGACAAGCTCATGGCCCGCCTGTTCAAGGCCACCCCTTTGCAGGACACCTTCTCGTGCAACTTCAACATCCTCATCGCCGGCATGCCCCGGGTGATGGGCGTGGGGGAGATTCTCGACGAGTGGACCGCCTGGCGGATGGACTGCGTGCGCCGGCGCACCTACCACGTGTGCAAAAAGAAGGAGGACAAGCTCCACCTTCTCCGCGGCCTCAAGCGCATCCTGCTGGACATCGACAAGGCCATCCACATCATCCGCGAGACGCAGGAGGACGCCGAGGTGGTGCCCAACCTGATGATCGGCTTCGGCATCGACCAGGTTCAGGCCGAGTTCGTGGCGGACATCAAGCTGCGCAACATCAATAAAGAGTATATCCTCAGGCGCATCGACGAGGTGGACGCCCTGGAGGCCGAGATCGCCGACCTCAAGGACATCATCGGCTCTCCGGCGCGCATCAGGGCCATCATCATCGCAGAGCTGGAGAACGTCAAGAAAAAATACGCCGTCCCCCGCCGCACCGAGATCGTCTACGAACACCAGCTGGAGGCCGAACCCGCCCCCGAGGAGGAGACCCCCGACTACCCTGTGAACGTATTCATTTCCAAGGAGGGCTACTTCAAGAAGATCACCCCCCAGTCCCTGCGTATGAGCGGCGAGCAGAAGTATAAGGACGGCGACGGCCCCTTCCTCCAGTGGGAGGGGAGCAACCGGGACGAGCTGCTGGTCTTTACCGACCGCCAGCAGTGCTATAAGACCCGCCTTTCCGACTTTGACGACGCCAAGGCAAGCGTCCTGGGCGACTACCTGCCCACCAAGCTTGGCATGGACGCGGATGAGCGCTTTGTCTGGGCCTGCTGCCCCGGCGACTACTCCGCCCACCTGCTCTTCGTCTTTGAAAACGGCAAGGCCGCCCGGGTGGAGCTCTCCGCCTACCAGACCCAGACCCGCCGGAAAAAGCTCACCGGCGCGTACTCGGATAAGTCCCCCCTTGCCGCCGCCATGCTCCTTCCCGAGGATGCCGAGCTTGCCGTGTGCTCCACCGAGGGGCGCTGCGTGGTGTTCCACACCGCCTCCCTCAACCCCAAAACCACCCGCTCCACCCAGGGCGTGGCCGTGATGACCCTCAAGCCCAAGTATAAGGTGGACTGGGTCCGGCCCCTGGCCGACACCGCCATCGTCAACGCCGGGCGCTACCGCGCCCGCTCCCTGCCCATCGCCGGCGCCCTTCTCAAGGAAGAGGACCGGGGTGAGACTCAAATGAGCCTGCTGTAAGCGCCCGCGTCCCGGGCGCGCAGGCCGCCGGAACTGGAGGGCCCCCATGAAAAAGCTTCCCGAGCTCATCCGCAGGGCGTGGAAACCCGCCCTGCTCATCACCCTGGCCTCCCTGGTATATGCCCTGTCCTTCGTCTGGTGCTTCGACCCCACCGGCATCGCCTTCGGCGGCATCACCGGCATTGCCCAGATCATCAACAAGCTGCTGCCCGCCGTCCCGGTGGGCGTGACGGTGATCGTGCTGAACATCCCGCTGTTCCTGCTGGGCTGGCGGCTCATCGGCGGAAAGCTGCTGGTGTCCTCCCTGTACGCCATGGCGGTGTCCTCCCTGTTTATCGACCTGCTCTCCTCCCTGCGCGCCTGGGAGCCCATGGACCCGCTGCTCTCGTGCATCTTCGGCGGGCTGCTGCTGGGCGGCTCGCTGGGGGTCATCTTTCTCCAGGGCGCCACCACCGGCGGCACCGACCTGGCCGCCCGGCTTCTGAAGCTGCGCCTTGCGTGGCTTCCCATGGGCAAGCTCCTTCTTGCCATCGACCTTGGGGTCATCATCCTGGTGGCCCTCTTCTTCCGCAACCTCAACACCGCCCTCTACGGCTTCATCGCCCTTTATATCTCCACCCTTGCCATGGACGGCATCCTCTACGGCCTTGACACCGCCAAGGTAGCCTACATCATCAGCGACCGCAACGATGAGATCTGCTCCGCCATCGTCCACGACCTGGACCGGGGCGTCACCATCCTCCAGGGCCGGGGCGCCTACACCGGCGCGGACAAAAAGGTGCTCATGTGCGCCTTCAAGCAGCGGGAGATCGCCGCCATCAAGGCCGCCGTCAAGGGCATCGACCCCGACGCCTTCCTCATCGTGTGCAACGCCCACGAGGTTCTGGGCGACGGCTTCCGGCAGTACAGCAAAAACAGCCTGTAGCGGGCTGCCCTGACAAAAGGCCGGCGGCGCAGCTTCCGCGGGGGGAGTGGAGCGCACGGACAGGCCGCGGCTGTGAAACAACGCACAGAATATTTTTGCAGGAGGGATCACTATGGCTAACATCGAGCTGCTCCGCAAAAACCTGGAAGCCGAGGGCTTCCAGACCTCGTACTTTGCCACAGCGGAGGAATGCTGCGCCTATCTGGACGGGGCGCTGGACGGCCGCACCATCGGCTTCGGCGGCTCCCTGACCGTCCGGGACATGGGCCTTTTCGAGCGTCTTTCCTCCCACAACGAATGCATCTGGCACTGGGACAAGACGCGCAGCGTCGTCCCCAAGGATGCCGTCGGCACCCAAATCTACATCTGCTCCCTCAACGGTGTGGCCGAGACCGGGGAGCTGGTCAACATCGACGGCGGCGGCAACCGGCTGGCCGCCGGCCTGTTCGGCCACGAGAAGGTGTATTTCATCATCGGCGTGAACAAGATCGCCCCGGACCTCAACAGGGCCATCTGGCGGGCCCGGAACATCGCCGGCCCGAAAAACGCCCAGCGGCTGAAGAGAAAGACTCCCTGCGCCGTCCGTGCCGACCGCTGCTACGACTGCAAAAGCCCGGAGCGCATCTGCGCCGCCATGACCATTTACTGGCGCAGGCCCTCCCGCACCCCCGAGATGGAGATCGTCATCGTGAATCAGGAGCTGGGCTTCTGACCCTGTTCAATCCCGAAAGGAGGCCCTTCGGAATGAAACCGCGTCTCACCGCCCTGGCGCTGGCGGCCGCCGCCGCGCTGCTGCTGACCGGCTGCGCGCCGCTGCTCCATCGCTCCTATTCCTCCTACTCCCCCCATGTGGAGTCGGTGGTGGCCGACGACTCCTCTGCCCTGCGGGCGGAGAGCTACCGGGGCCTGGTGGACGCCCTCCTATATTATGTCAACCGGCACATCACCAGCGGCGTCATCCGCCTTGCAAACTACCCCTCCGACGTCTCCGCCGACCTGGAAAACGCCCGGCTGGAGGTCATGCGGGAGGACCCGCTGGGCGCCTTCGCCGTGGAGGAGCTGACCTACGATTTCTCCCGCATCGTCTCCTACTATGAGGTAAGCGTGTCCATCGCCTACTCTCACACCGCCGAGGAGATCGCCGCCATCGAGTTTGCCTCCGGCTCCGCCGCCATCCGGCCCCGGCTGCGCCAGGCCATGGCCAAGTTTTCCTCCACGCTGCTGCTGCGCACCTCTTACTTTACCGGCGATGAGGACCAGGTGCGCGCCATGGCCGTCCAGGCCTATTACGACACCCCACAGTCCGCCTTCGGCCTTCCGGAGATTGCCGTTACCCTCTATCCCGACAGCGGCGTGCAGCGCATCATCGCCCTGACCTTTACCTGGCCGGAGAGGCGCACCGTCTCCGCCGCCCGCTCCGAGCAGCTGCTCTCCCTGGCCCGCCGCCTGCTGGCCGACACCCCGCCGGAGGGGGAGCAGTACACCCCGGACGAGCTCTACCGCATCCTGCTCTCTGCCGGTGCCGGGGAGGACGGCTCCGCCCCCTCCTCTGACCCCTATGCCGCCCTCACCGGCAAAAGCGCCGACCAGCTCGCCCGCACCCTGGCCCTGGAGCTGCTGTTCCAGCAGTCCGGCATCGACGCCACCCTGGTCTCCGGCGTGGCTCCCGGAGGCAATACCTGCTGGCTCATCGCCGACTGCGGCAGCGGCTACCGCCATCTCCTGCCCGGGGAAGAGACAATTTCCCTCTATACCGACCTTGAGATGAGCGCCGCGGGCTACCTCTGGAACCAGAGCATGTACCCCGACTGCGTGGACTACAGCGCCCCTGTCACCACCCCCGCACCGGAGGTCTCTCCCGCCGCCGTCGAGACCGGCACCCCCTGACACAAGGCGGGCAAGCAAAAACCCACCCGGGTCTCCCCGGGTGGGTTTTGTCATATCCTTTGCGATTTCTGCGCCCCGCGCGGGAGCGTGCCCTTAACCCTCCCTCTGACGAGGGAGCCCCAATGGCCCGCACCCCACAATGTCTCCCTCTGATGAGGGGCGCGAAGCGGCCGGAGTTCTCTCACGCCTCCCTCTGATGCGGGAGGTGGCGCGAAGCGCCGGAGGGAGAGATCAGCCCAGCTTCGTATATGCCGCCGCGGTTCGGGCGGCCAGGCGGGCGTTGTTGAACACCAGCTGAATGTTGGCGTCCAGGCTGTCGCCGCCGGTGAGCTCCTTGACCTTGGCCAGCAGGAAGGGGGTGGTCTCTTTGCCGTGGATGCCCTGCTCGGCGGCCTCACGGATGGCCTCGTCAATGGCGGCGTTGATCACATTGGCGTCCATGGAGTACTCCTCGGGGATGGGGTTGGTGACCAGCATGCCGCCCCGCAGGCCCAGCTCGTGCTGCACCCGGAAGGCCCGGGCCAGCTCCTCGGGGGTGTCGATCTCATAGTCCACAGAGAAGCCGGAGTGGCGGGTGTAGAAGGCGGGCAGCTCGCGGGTGCCGTAGCCGATCACGGGCACGCCGTGGGTCTCCAGATACTCCAGGGTCAGTCCCAAATCCAGGATGGACTTGGCGCCGGCGCACACCACCATCACGTCGGTCTGGGCCAGCTCCTCCAGGTCGGCGGAGATGTCCATGGTGGTCTCGGCGCCGCGGTGCACACCGCCGATGCCGCCGGTGGCAAAGATCTTGATGCCCGCCATGTGGGCGATCATCATGGTGGTGGTCACGGTGGTGGCGCCGTCCTCGCCCCGGGCCACCAGCACCGCCAGGTCCCGGCGGGAGGCCTTGGTCACCCCGGCGCCCTTCTTGCCCAGATACTCAATCTCGTCGGCGCTCAGGCCGGCCTTGAGCCGGCCGCCCAGCACGGCGATGGTGGCGGGCACCGCGCCGTTGTCCCGGATGACCTGCTCCACCTTCAGCGCCGTCTCCACATTCTGGGGATAGGGCATGCCGTGGGAGATGATGGTGGACTCCAGGGCCACCACGGGCCGGCCCTCGGCCAGGGCGGCGGCTACCTCGGGGGCAACGTCAAGATATTTGTTCAGCATGGTGATTTCCTCCTAAAATCAATATTTCATTCTGCGCCGCATGGCGTCAGGGTTCAAATCGGGATTGATGGTTTCCGCCCCTTCGGCGGCGATGGCTGCGGCGGCGCAGGCCGCAGCGGCGCTGCCCGCAAGGTCCTGCCCGTCCAGATAAGCCCAGGCAAGGGCGGCCATGGCGGCGTCGCCCGCGCCGGTGGCGTTGCGCATCTGGGCCGGGCAGCAGCCCTGCAAAATCCGCTCGCGCCCCTCGGCCGCCAGGATGCCGTGCTCCCCCAGGGAGATAAACGCCCGCTTCAGCCCCGTGCCCAGCAGCCGGTCCGCCGCCAGATAAAGGCTCTTCTCGTCGGTGATGGCCACCCCGGAGAGCAGCTGCGCCTCCAGCCGGTTTGGCTTGAGCGTGTGCAGCCGGCCCAGCACGCCCCGCAGCTTCTCCGCCTTGGTGGTAGACACCGGATCGGCAAAGAGCGGCGCGGTGCAGCGCTCGGCCAGATACGCGATGGACTCCTCCGGCAGGTTGGTGTCCAGCACCACAAGCCTCGCCCGGTTGAGCAGGGGCAGGTTTTTCTCAAAATAGTCCGGCGTGAGTTTCTCGCAGATCTCCATGTCCGACACCGCCAGGGCCATATCCCCATCCGCGCCGTTGATGAAGAGGTAGGTGGACGTGCTGCACCCCGGCGCGTGGAGCACCCGGCTGATGTCGATGCCCAGGCTCCGGCAGGAGTCCACCACGCGCTGGGCATGCAGATCGTCCCCCAGGGCGGTGAGCAGCCGCACGTCCGCTCCCAGAAGCCGCAGGTTGTGGGCGATGTTCCGGCCCACGCCGCCCAGACTCACCGTCACCCGGCCGGGGTTGGAGTCCCGCGGGCGCAGAGGCGCCGCCGACCGGCCGCCGATGTCGATGTTCACCCCGCCGGCCACCACAACGTACTCCCCGGCGCTGAGCACATAGCCCTTCCCGGCGATGTACCCCTTCTTCATCAGGTTGGAGATATGCACCGCCACCGATGACCGGGTGATGCCCGCCCGCTCGGCCAGCGCCTCCTGGGAGATCATCGGGTCCGCCGCGATCCACTGCAGGATCTGCCGTTCCCGCTGGGTCATATGCCCGCCCCCTTCATAAGCAAGTTTTTATTTCGCAATCAACTGTTTATAATATAGTCGTTGAGCTCCCCCTTGTCAAGAGAATATTTCATTCTTTTTTGCCTAGATGTTGACAAATCAACTTTTACAGTGTATGATCTGCGCATGTTGATAAATCAACATCTGAATTCATCCGTCCCAAGGAGGCTCCGCCATGGAAACGCGTTTTGAGACCTTTACCGTCCTGATAGCCCGGATCGGCCGGAGCATCCGCCGCATCAAGGCAGAAGAAATGGCCCGTTTCCGTCTCAAGGGGCCCCATGTGTCCTGCCTGTACTACCTGTCCCTGGCCGGCCCCATGACCGCCAGCGAGCTGCGGGAGCGCTGCGAAGAGGACAAAGCCGCCCTCTCCCGCTCCCTGAACTACCTGGAGCGGGAGGGCTACATCTGCTGCGCCGGCGGCGGGGCGCGGGGCTACCGCACCCCCCTGGCCCTCACCGACCGCGGCCGGGAGGTATGCGAGGCCATTACCGGTGCCATTGACCGCATCGTTGCCGCCGCCGGTGACGGCCTGTCCCAGGCCGATCGCCAGACCATGTACCGCGCCCTCTCCTGCATCTGTGCCCGGCTGGAGGCCATCTCCGAGCCCAGCGCCCACCAAAGTCAAACCCAATAAAGGAGCATCCTCATGAGCGTTCAGATCATCATCGACTCCACCGCAGACCTGCCCGACCGCCTGCGCGGCGCCTTCCCCACCGTCCCCCTCACCGTGCGCTTCGGGGAGGAGGAATTTGTTGACGGCGTCACCATCGACCGCCAGACCTTTTACGAGCGCCTGGTAGAAAGCGACGTCCTGCCCACCACCAGCCAGGCCACCCCGGCGGACTTCCTGCCCTTTTACGAGAACGTCAAGCGCGCCGGGGACAGCGCCGTGGTCCTCACCATCGCCTCTGCCCTCTCGGGCACCTATCAAAGCGCCTGCCTGGCCGCCCAGGACTACGACAATATCTACGTGGTAGACAGCCAGACCGCCGCCATCGGCACGGGCATCCTGGCGGAATACGCCCTGCTCTGCGCCCGGCAGGGTATGGACGCCCCCTCCCTGGCCGCCCGCCTGGAGGAAAAGCGGCAGGACGTGTGCCTCATCGCCCTGCTGGACACCCTGGAGTACCTCAAGCGGGGCGGACGCATCTCCAAGGCCGCCGCCATGGCCGGCTCTCTTCTGAACATCAAGCCTGTCGTCACCGTGCAGGACGGCGAGGTTTTGGTCGTCGGCAAGGCCCGGGGCTCCCGCCAGGGCAACAACCTGCTTGCCGAAAAAATCCGGGCGTGCGGCGGCATCGACTTTGATCTGCCCATCCTGCTGGGCTACAGCGGCCTGTCCGATGCATGCCTGCAAAAATACGCGGAGGACAGCCGCGCCCTCTGGCAGGACGGCACCCACACCCTGGACTCCACCCTCATCTGCGGCGTCATCGGCACCCACACCGGCCCCGGCGTGGTGGCCGCCGCCTTCTTCAGAAAGCACCCGTGAGGGCAGCGCCTGCCCGAGCGCGCTCCCGGTGCAGCAGGCGCATCGCCCCCCAGCGCAGCAAAAGCGCCGGAACCATGCGGTTCCGGCGCTTTCCCTGTCTGCATATCTCAATGTTCCGCCGGCTCAATCCGGCCCCGGTACCAGCCTGTCTCGCCGCGGCGCTTGGCGATGCACCCCCGGCTGCACCTGCGCACCAGGGCCAGCCGCTCCCCCGCCGCCACCGGCAGCAGATAGTCGGTGGTGTCCTCGGTGTGGGTCACGCCGTCCCGGCCCTCATAGAGGTACTCATTCAAAATCCACATCTCCCGGCCGCTGGAAATATGCCGGCACCAGGCGCAGTCCCCCTCCCGGCGCAGCACCTCCACGGCGCTGTCGCTCCAGCGGATGTTCACCGCGTCCCGGCTGGCCTGCTGGGCGTCCAGCGCCCGCACCACCGGCAGGCCGTCGTAGGCGGTGTAGGTCATCTCATCACCGTTGATGTCCGGGATGATGAGGGCGTTGAGCTGCCCGTCCAGCTTGAGCACGCACCCGCCGTCGATGGACACAATGTGCCGCTCCCGCTCGATAAGGGGGCTTGCAGTGGGGATGTCCGGGTGATAGAGGGTCACCGGCCAGTGGCCCACCACCACCCAGCGGCGAAAGCGCAGGCCCTGGCCCAGAAAATCGTCGTTTTTCATGCAGGAGTAGGCATCCAGCTCCTCCAGGCGGTCCTCCCGGGGGACGCCGCCGTGGACGAACAGATACCGCCCCGCCTCCAGAATGTGGGGCATGCCGTTGAGGAAGGCGCACTCCGCCGGAAAGCGCTCCAGCAGCGCCTGGCGCAGCGCCGGCAGCTCCTCGGGAGATTTGGGGTGCAGCCCCAGCTCCGCGCCCATCTGGAACACCAGTGAGCGGTCCTCCCAGCAGCGGAACACCGGCCACAGCCGCCCGTCCACCCCCGGCCGGCCGCTTAAAAAGGCCACGTCCAGATTGTCGCAGTTGCCGCACAGGGCATACACCGTGTGGCTGCGGGAGAGCTCCATCACATAGCGCAGCACCCCCAGGCTGTCCTCCCCCTTTTCCAGAAGGTCGCCGATGAGCACCAGCACATCCGCCTTGGAAAACCCGGCCTTGGCCAGCACCCCCCGAAGGAAGGGGAGGTTTCCGTGAATGTCGCTGATGGCCAGCACCCGGCGGCCCGGGGCAATGTCCGGCCGGATCACCCGGGCGGGTCTGTATGGGGGTCTTGCAAGCATGGGGCGTGTCTCCTTCCCGGCATCCGGCGATGCCGCTTCCGTTTCGGCTGCGCTCCGCCTTCCCGGCACGGCGCATAATAAGGATATTATAGCACCCGAGCGCCCCCTTTTCCACCGGCAGCGGCATATTTTTCCCATTTCCAGCCATACTAAGCCCAAACGCCGCCAGAAGGAGGGCTTTTTATGGACAACACCAAGCTGGGCGCCCAGACCTTCCGCCCTGCCCTGCCCCCGGTCATCGTGGGCTACGGCTCCGCCGCCGGCAGCAAGGAGAGCCGGGGGCCGCTGGGCGGCTGCTTTGACCACCAAAGCGAGAACGACACCTTCGGGGAGCAGACCTGGGAGAAGGCGGAGTCCCGGATGCAGCAGCTCGCCCTGGACGCCGCCCTCAGGCGTGCCGGACTCCACAGCGGCGACCTGGACCTTCACCTGGCCGGCGACCTGCTCAACCAGTGCATCGGCGCCTCCTTCGCCGCCCGGCAGGTCTGTGCCCCCTTCCTCGGGCTGTACGGCGCCTGCTCCACCATGGGGGAGAGCCTGGGCCTGGCCGCCCTGCTTCTCTCCGGGGGCTGCGGGCGCTATGCCGCCGCCTCCACCTCCTCCCACTTCTGCTCGGCGGAGCGGCAGTACCGCACCCCCCTGGAATACGGCAGCCAGCGCACCCCCACCGCCCAGTGGACCGCCACCGCCGCCGGGGCCGTGGTCCTGGCCGCCCGGGGCAGCGGCGTGGCCGTCACCCACGTCACCGTGGGCCGGGTGGTGGACAAGGGCATCCGGGACGCCAACAACATGGGCGCCGCCATGGCCCCCGCCGCCTACGCAACCCTGGCCGCCCACTTTGCCGACACCGGCCGCTCACCGGAGGATTACGACCTCATCCTCACCGGCGACCTGGGGGCCCTGGGCCGGGACATCGTCCTGGATTTCTTCTCCCGGGACGGCATCACGCTGCCGAACTATCAGGACTGCGGCCTGCTGCTCTTCGACCGCGCCCGGCAGGACGTCCACTGCGGCGCTTCGGGCTGCGGCTGCTCCGCCGCCGTGCTCACCGCAAGCGTTATCCCGGGGCTGCTCTCAGGCCGGTGGCGGCGCGTCCTGTTCTGCCCCACTGGAGCGCTGCTCTCCCCCACCTCCACCCAGCAGGGGGAGTCCATCCCCGGCGTCGCCCACGCCATCGCCCTGGAAGGAGGCATGTGACCATGGAATATCTGCGCGCATTCCTGTGCGGCGGCGCGCTGTGCGTCGTCGGCCAGCTGCTCATCGACAAGACAAGGCTCACCCCCGCCCGCATTCTGGTGGCCTATGTGGTCTCCGGCGTCGTCCTTGGCGGCACGGGCGTGTACGGGCATCTCGCGGACTGGGCCGGGGCGGGGGCCACCGTCCCCCTCACCGGCTTCGGCTATGCCCTGGCCCGGGGCGTCAAAAAGGCGGTGGAGGAAAAGGGTCTGCTGGGCGCCCTCACCGGCGGCGTCACCGCCACCGCCGGGGGCATCGCCGCCGCCGTGTTCCTGGGCATCCTGGTGGCCATGATCTTCAAGCCCCGCCCCAAGGGGTGAGCCGGGGCCGCCTCAACGCCGTCCCCTCACTGTCCCGGCACTGTCCCCTTATCTCCGGGGACACCCCAAAACCGTCCCGCGCCCGCTCATCAAAGCTGCCGCCGCTGCCCAAGCCGGGCAGCGGCGGCATTTTTTGCTTCCCTTTCCGGAAAAAACGCGGTATACTTTTGCCAGAGCACCGGCGGGGAGCGCCCGCCGCAGAAAGGATGTTATCAATCATGCGCGCCTATGAACGCCTTTTGAAGTACGCCGCCGTCCACACCGCCTCCGCCGAGGGGCAGGGCGTCACCCCCAGCACCCCCTGCCAGTGGGACCTTGCCCATATGCTGGTAGAGGAGCTTGCCGCCCTGGGCCTTGAAAACCCCGGCGTGGACGAGAACTGCATCGTCACCGCGTGGCTCCCCGCCACCCCGGGCTGTGAGAACGCCCCCGCCCTGGGCCTGCTCTCCCATATGGACACCTCCCCCGCCTTCTCCGGCGAGAACGTCCGCCCCATCCTCCACGAGAATTATGACGGCGGCGATATCGTCCTGCCCAAGGACGGCCGGGTCATCCGGGTCTCCGACTTCCCCTTCCTCTCCGCCCTCAAGGGCCAGACCCTCATCACCGCCGACGGCTCCACCCTGCTGGGCGCCGACGACAAGGCGGGCATCGCGGAGATCATGACCCTCTGTCAGGATCTTCTTGCCTCCGGCGCGCCCCACGGCCGGCTGTGCGTCGCCTTCACCCCCGACGAGGAGATCGGCGAGGGCCCTGACCACTTCGATGTGGCGCGCTTCGGCGCCCGGTACGCCTACACCGTGGACGGCGCCGCCGCCGGCAGCATCGAGTACGAGAACTTCAACGCCGCCTCCGCCCGGGTGGACATCACCGGCGTGTCCGTCCATCCCGGCTCCGCCAAGGGCATCATGGAGAACGCCCTGCTCATCGCCATGGAATTGAACGCCCTGCTCCCCGCCGACGCCGTCCCCGGCAAGACCAGCGGCTACGAGGGCTTCTTCCACCTCGACCAGCTCAGCGGCAGCGTGGCCTCCGCCCGGATGGACTACATCATCCGCGACCACGACATGGAAAAGTTTGAGGCCAAAAAGGCCCTTATCGAGCGTGCTGTCCAGACCGTTCAGGCTGCCCACCCCACCGCCAGGCTGGAGCTGACCGTCAAGGACAGCTACTACAACATGTCCCGCCAGCTCCAGGGCTGCATGCACCTGGTGGAGAACGCCGAAAAGGCCGCCCGCATGGCCGGCGTAGAGCCGGTGGTGGAGCCCATCCGCGGCGGCACCGACGGCGCCCGGCTCTCCTATATGGGCCTTCCCTGCCCCAACCTGGGCACCGGCGCGGGCAACTTCCACGGCCCCTACGAGCTTGCAAGCGTGGAGCAGATGGACCAGGTGGTGGAGATCCTCAAAAACATCGTCGCCCTCTACGCCCAGTTCTGACCTTCGCCGTCAAGCGGACAGCAGGGCCAGCTCCGCCTCCGCCTCGCTGCGGGTGTCCGCTGAAAAGCAGAACTCCCCGTTCAGATAAACCTCAACATGGCCCCGGACAAACTCGATCTCATACATGGCGGACACGCCCCTTTCCTGTTTCTGTATGCAGGATACCACACGTGCAGTCCTATAAACCGGACTTTCAGCGTCCTGTCCCCATTTTTACCCAAGGAGGAATCACAAACTATGGAAGTCATTCATCACGAGCCCCACGGCCGCGCCAGCCGCATTGTAGAGTACAACGGCGTTTTGTATTTCGACATGCACGGTGCCGCCGGCGCCACCGAGCGCCCCATGTCCATGTACGAGCAGGCCACCGTCCTGCTCCACCGCTATGACGAACTGCTGGCCCAGTACGGCTCGGACAAGCGCCACATCCTGCGCGCCGAGATCGTCCTGCGCAGCGCTGACGACCTGGACGAATTCAACCGCGCCTGGACCGAGTGGGTGGAGGACGGCTATCAGCCCGCCCGGGCCACCCACACCGGCTCCGTCCTGCCCGCGGGCATGCTGGTGGGCATCTTCGTCACCGCCGCCAAGAAGGACGCCTGATTTTCCCCCGCAAATGCCAAAAACCGCGCTTCCCAGTGGGAAGCGCGGTTTTTCCTGTCTTTTATGCGGCTCTCGGCGGTCTCCGCCCGGCCCTCATTCCTCCAAATCCAGCCGCTCCGCGCCGGTGCACCGGCCCTTGGCAGTGTCGATGGTAAAGAGCACCGATTCCAGCTTCTGCGGCCCCGCCGCCGGCTGGAACCGCTGGGGCAGCCCGCCGAGAAAGCGGTTGATGGCCTGCTCCGGCCGGATTCCGATGACCCCCATGGCAGGCCCGGTCATGCCAAGGTCGGTGACGTACCCCAGCCCCCCGGGCAGCACCCGGCAGTCCGCCGTGGGCACGTGGGTGTGGGTGCCCCACAGCGCCTGGGCCCGGCCGTCCAGATACCAGGCCATGGCCTCCTTCTCGCTGGTGGCCTCGGCGTGAAAATCCACCAGCGTCACGTCCGCCCCCTCCCCGGCCAGGATGGCGTCCATGGCGGTAAAGGGGTTATCAAAGTTGGCGTCCAGCCCGCACCGGCCGATGAGGTTTACCACCCGGATGCGCAGCCCCCGGGGCCCGTCATAAACGCCCCAGCCCCGGCCCGGAGCCCGTGCGGTGTAGTTGGCTGGCCGGAGGAGGTAGGGATTGTCCTCCATCATGGGTACGATCTGTAATTTATCCCAGGTGTGATTGCCCAGTGTAATCGCATCGGCGCCGGCGGAGAAGATGTCCTCCGCCTGCCGTGGCAGCAGCCCGTTGGAGGCGGCGTTCTCCCCGTTGACCACCGTAAACCCTGCGCCGCACATCCTTCGCAGCCCGGGCAGCCTGCGGCAGAGAAAGTCAACGCCTTCCTCCCCCACCACGTCGCCCACGGCCAGCACGCGAAGCTCCATCCTCATCCATCCTTTCCATCCGGCCGGGTCCGCATGCGGCCCGTTTCTCCCGTCACACGGCGCCGGGCAGCAGCTTATAGCCCCGGTACTCCTGCAAAAGGGCGCCCATGTTGCTGTAGCCCGTCTTGCGGTAGATGTTGCGCATGTGGGTGCGCACCGTGTTCATAGACACCACCAGCGCGTCCGCCACCCCCTGATAGGTCTTGCCGGCGAAGAAGAGGTCCACCACCTCAAGCTCCCGCTTGGTCAGGCCGTGCTTCCGGCAGAAGGCCTGCTCCCCCGCCGTTTTCTTCTCCAGATCCCGGCGGACGTAGTCCTCCAGATGGGCGGACTTCCAGATGGTGCACACCACCAGCTCCAGCTGCCCGTCCCGGCCAAACACCGGTGAGCCCATCACAATGCCCGTGTCCATCCGTCCGTCCTTCAAAATGGTGCCGATGGACCGCACCCCCCGGCGCTCCCGGATGACCTCCGGCGTCACGCCGCCCTCAAAGAGGTTGTTCTGCCGCTCCAGCTCCTCCACCGAGCGGCCCACCACCTCCTCCGCCCGGATACCGGTGGCCTCCTCATAGGCGCGGTTTACATAAACCGTCGTCCCCTGGGCGTCGGCGATGTACACGCCCACGGCCAGATGGTCCAGGATGCGCCGGCAGTCCTGCCCGGCCCGCTCCTGCTCCAGGTCGCTCAGGGCGGCGGCCGCGGCGGCCTTGTCCTCCCCCTCCGGGAGCCGGCCGATGATCTCGTACAGCTGAGAAATAGGTTCCATGGCGCGCGCCCCTTTCTCTTCCGGCCGCCTGCCCGTCGCCGCGGCCGGTGTGTTCCCGGACAGTATATCACGTCCGCCGCCGCCGCACAAGCGGCAGCTTTCCCGCCGGCCCCGGAAAGACGCATCGCCGGCCCCTTTGGGGCCGGCGATAGAAAAATTCCTGCGGTCAGATCACCCGCAGCCGGATGATGCCGGGGATGGCGCGGATGCCCGCCAGGGCCTCCTCCTCGGCGGCGGCGCCCAGATCCACCAGGGTATAGGCGTAATCCCCCCGGGACTTGTTGGTCATGTTCTCCACGTTGATGCCGTTTTTGGACAGCTGCAGGGTGATGTTGGCCAGCATGGCGGGGATGTTCTTGTGAACGATGCACAGCCGCTGCACGCCGGAGCGCTCCATCTCCACGTTGGGGAAGTTGACGGAGTTTTTGATGTTGCCGTTCTCAAGGTAATCCTTGAGCTGCCGGGCAGCCATCACCGCGCAGTTCTCCTCGCTCTCCGGGGAGGACGCACCCAGATGGGGGATGGCCACCACATTTTTGGCCAGGGTGATGGTGTTGTCCGGGAAGTCGGTAACATAGCAGGCCGCCTTGCCCGATTCCAGCGCGGCGATCATGGCCTCGTCGTCCACAAGCTCGCCCCGGGCCAGGTTCAGGATGCGCACCCCGTCCTTCATGGCGGCAAGGGCCTCGGCGTTAACGGTGCCGCGGGTGGCGTCGGTATAGGGCAGGTGGAGGGTCACATAGTCGGCCCGGCGGTAGAGCTCGCCCAGGTCCTTCACCACGTGGACGTGGCGGTCCAGCCGCAGGGCGGTGTCCACCGAGAGATAGGGGTCATAACCGTAGACCTCCATGCCGAGGGACAGGGCGGCGTTTGCCACCAGCACGCCGATGGCCCCCAGCCCGATGACGCCCAGGGTCTTATGGTAGATCTCCGGCCCCACAAAGGCGGACTTGCCCTTTTCCACCGCGGCGGCCACGTCCACCCCGGGGGTCGCGGCCTGCTCCCGCACCCAGTCGGCCCCGCCCAGCACATTGCGGGAGGCCAGCAGCAGCGCGCAGATGGCAAGCTCCTTCACGGCGTTGGCGTTGGCGCCGGGGGTGTTGAACACCACGATGCCCGCCTGGGCACAGCGCTCCACCGGGATGTTGTTGGTGCCCGCCCCGGCCCGGGCGATGGCAAGGAGCGACTCCGGGAAGGGATAGTCGTGGAGCTTTGCCGAGCGCACCAGGATGCCGTCCTCATTATAGAGGTCGCTGCCCGCCCGGTAGTCCGGCCCCAGCACGTCAAGGCCGGCCTGAGCGATGGCATTCATCGTCTTAATCTGAAACATGTCTCCCGCCCCCCTTCAGTTGGCCTTGTCAAAGGCGCGGATGAAATCGGCCAGCTTTTCAACGCCCTCTACCGGCATGGCGTTGTAGATGGACGCGCGCATGCCGCCCACATTCCGGTGGCCCTTGAGGTTGACAAAGCCGGCGGCGGTGGCCTCGGCGACGAATTTGGCGTCCAGCTCGGCATTGCCGGTGCGGAAGGTCACGTTCATGTCCGACCGGCTGCCCTTCTCCGCCGGGCAGGTGAAGAGGCGGGAATCGTCCAGCACGTCGTAGAGAAGCGCGGCCTTGCCGTGCTTGAGCTTCTCCATGCCCTCAACGCCGCCCTTGCCGTCCAGCCACTCCAGCACCAGGCCCAGCATATAAATGCACCAGCAGGGGGGCGTGTTGTACATGGAGTCCTTGTCGATCATGGTCTTGTAGCTCATCATCAGCGGGGTATAGGGCAGCTCGCCGCCGGCCAGATCCTCCCGGACGATGGCGATGGTCAGCCCCGCCGGGGCCAGGTTCTTCTGGGCGCCGCCGAAGATGATGCCGTACTTGGATACGTCCACCGCCCGGCTCAGGAAATCGGAGGACATGTCGCACACGATGGGCACGTCGCCGGTGTCGGGGACATACTGCCACTCGGTGCCGTAAATGGTGTTGTTGGCACAGTAGTAGAAATAGCTGGCCTCCGGGTCCAGCTTAAGCTGATCCTGGGCGGGGATATAGGTGTGATTGCGGTCCTCGCTGGAGGCGGCCAGATTGATGGTGCCGTACTTCTTGGCCTCTTTATAGGCGATGTTGGCGAAGTTGCCGGTGACGGCGTAGTCCGCCTTGCCCGTGCGGCCCATCAGGTTCAGGGGCACCATGGAGAACTGGGCGGAGGCGCCCCCCTGCAGGAAGAGCACCCTGTAGTTGTCGGGCACGCGGAACAGGCGGATGAAATTCGCCTTGGCGTCCTCAAAAATCTTCTCAAAGACCTTAGATCGGTGGCTCATCTCCATAACAGACATACCGGACCCCTGATAATTGGTGATCTCAGACCCGGCACGGGTGAGCACTTCCAGCGGCAGCATGGAAGGGCCAGCGGAAAAATTATAAACGCGATTGGTTCCCATGAGTCATACTCCTCTCTTTCGGTCTTTTGGTTTAGTTTAATAGCGCTTTAGTGCGCTGTAACCTTATTATATGGGCCCCATCCAGTTTCTGTCAATGCCATTATCCTCCTGAAATCCGTCATGACCCATACGCATTTTTGGTGATGTTTCCTCTTTTCTCCGGGCCCGCCTGCCTGATTTTGCAGGATTCGGCGGCCCATCCGTCTTTTTCCCGCCTTCCGCGCCCTCCGCCGGGTGCTTTCCCCATCTCTTTTCCCGGGCAGCGCCCGCCGGGCGTGCCCCGGTTTTGGTCCTTTTCACGTGGCCCCGCGCGGCGCGGGGCGACAACTTCTCCGCCTGTGCCACTTGTTTTTTCCGGGCCGTTCCTTTAATATAGTAGTATATTCGGCGCCTGCGGGCGCTTACAGGAGGCGTTACTATGAAACTGGAGGAAGTCCGCCGTATTCTCTGCGCCGATGTGCTGTGCGGAGAGGAAGCCCTCGACCAGGAGGTCAGCTCCGCCTGCGGCAGCGATTTCATGAGCGATGTCCTGACCTTTGTCAGCCCCCAGCCCTCCCTTCTGCTCACCGGCCTTGTCAACCCCCAGGTGATCCGCACCGCAGACATGGTGGATGCACGCTGCATCGTATTTGTCCGGGGAAAGGTCCCCGACGCGGATATGCTGGAGCTGGCCCGCCAGCGCCAGATGGTGGTGATGGCCACAGCCCTGCGCATGTACCCGGCCTGCGGCCTTCTCTACACCGCCGGCCTGCGGGGGGACTGACGGCATGGAGAGCATCCGCCTGACCTACGCCGTGGCGGGAGGGGATCTGACCATGGCGGGGGAGGCCTCCAGCCAGGTCAAGCAGACCCTGCGCAAGCTGGCGCTGGACGCCGATACCATCCGCCGGGTGTCCGTGTGCATGTACGAGGGTGAGATCAATATGGTCATCCACGCAAACGGCGGCACCGCCACGGTGGAAATCGGCCTTGATGACATCACCATCACCCTGGCCGACTCCGGCCCGGGCATCCCCGACGTGGACCTTGCCATGAAGGCGGGCTACTCCACCGCCAGCGCGGTGGCCCGTGACCTGGGCTTCGGCGCCGGCATGGGCCTTCCCAACATGAAAAAATACAGCGATGAGATGACCATCGAATCCACCGTAGGGGTGGGCACCACGGTCACGCTGCTCATCCGTATTCCGCAATAGCCCCGGGCGCGCCCAGCGCCCCTTGTCATGGGAGGTGTTTCCTATGCGCCACTCCGTGGCCCTTGATCTGAAAAAATGCCGGGGCTGCACCACCTGCATCAAAAGCTGCCCCACCGAGGCCATCCGGGTCCGCAACGGCAAGGCCACCGTCCTGCCCAACCGCTGCATCGACTGCGGCACCTGCATCCGGGTATGCCCCCACAAGGCAGTGCAGTCCCTGTGCGACACGCTCCGCGACCTGCAGGACTATCCCTACACCGTGGCCGTGCCCGACCCGGCGCTTTACGGCCAGTTCCAGAATCTGGACGACCGGGAGATCATTCTTAACGCCCTGCCCGCCCTGGGCTTTGACGAGGTGTTCGAGTCCGCCGCCGCCAGCGAGCTGCTCTCCGACGCCGCCCGGCAGCGCATCCAAAACGGAGAGGGCCGTGTCCTGCCTGAGATCTCCTCCGCCTGCCCGGCGGTCGTGCGGCTCATTTCCATCCGTTTCCCCAAGCTCATCAGCCACATCGCCCCCATCGTCACCCCCTCGGAGCTTGCCGCCATCCTCGCCCGCAAACGGGCCGCGGAGGCCACCGGCCTTCCGCCGGAGCAGATCGGGGTGTTCTCCATCGTCCCCTGCTCCTCCCTTGTCACCGCCGCCCACTCGCCGGTGGGCCTTGACAAGCCGGTGCTCAACGGCGCCTTCGCCATCCGGGACGTGTATCTTGCCCTGCTGGAGCCCATGCGCCGGCTGGACCCGGAGGCCCTGCGCCCCCTGTCCCGCTCGGGTATTATGGGGGTAAGCTGGGCCTACGCCGGGGGCGAGTCCGCCTCCCACCTGCGGGAGCGCTATGTGGCGGTAGACGGCATCGACAATGTCATCAGGATGCTCGAGGACATTGAGGACGGCCGCTTCCCCGAGGCGGACTTTGTGGAACTGCGCGCCTGCACCCAGGGCTGCGTGGGGGGCTGCCTGAACGTGGAGAACCCCTTCGGCGCCAAAATGCGCCTGAAAAAGGTCATGCATGAGCTGCCCGTTTCCCGGACGGAAATCGCCGGCCAGGCCGACGCCCTGGACATCCTCCGCTCCGCTCGCCGCCCGGAATTTCTCCCCGCCCTGCAGCTCGACTCCAACCGGCTGCGGGCCATGGAAAAGATGACCCGCATCCAGGCCCTGGAGCGGCAGCTGCCCGGCCTGCGCTGCGGCTCCTGCGGCGCCCCCTCCTGCCACGCCTTCGCCGAGGACGTGGTCATGGGCCGGGCCCGGGAGGATGACTGCATCTTCAAGGTGCGCGAGCGCATGCAGCACATGACCGGCGCGCCGGACGCAGATGACTATCTGCCCGCTCCCTTCCGCCGCCCCCATGAGAGCTCCGGCTCCGGCCCCGACTCCGTCTCCTCCCGCCGCTGACCGCCCCCGCTCCCTTTCGTGCTCCAAAATCCCTCTGCATAAGAAAGGCAGTGATCCCCTTGACTGTTGCACAGCTCATTGATCGCCTGGACCTTGGCGTTTTCCATCTTGCCGACCCAGACGCCGCCGTCCTGGGCGGCTACTGCGGCGACCTTCTAAGCTGGGTCATGGGCCGCGCCGTCGAAGGCGAGGCGTGGCTTACCATCATGAGCAATATAAACGTGGCGGCGGTGGCCTCCCTGGCCGGAGCGCCCTGCGTCATCCTCACCGAGGGCGTGCCCCCCGACCCGCCCCTGCTCGCGCGCGCCCGGGAGCAGGGTGTCACCCTTCTGGGCACCGGGCTTTCCACCTACCGGTGCGCCGCCGCCCTCTCCAATGCCCTCTCGCAGCCGCCGGAAGGCCGGATCTGACGCCATGCCGGACTACTTCTTCGACCTGCATCTTCATAGCTGCCTGTCCCCCTGCGGCGGCGAGGAAATGACCCCCTGCGACCTTGCCGCCATGTGCGCCCTGGCCGGACTCCAGATCGTCGCCCTCACTGACCACAACACCGCCGGCAACTGCGCCGCCTTCTGCGCCGCAGCCCGCCGCTGCGGCCTGCTGGCCCTGCCCGGCATGGAGCTCACCACCCGGGAGGAGGTCCATGTGGTGTGCCTCTTCCCCGGCCTTGCCGAAGCCGAAGCTTTCTCCCGAACGGTGCGCGCCCTGCTGCCCCCCATCCCCAACGATCCCGCCGTGTTCGGCCCCCAGCTCCTCATGGACGACCGGGACCGCATCCTCGGAGAGGAGACCGCCCTGCTCGCCGGCGCCGCCGACATCGGCGTGTACGAGGCCGCCCGGGCGGTGGAGGCCCTCGGGGGCGTCGCCTACCCCGCCCATATCGACCGGCCGTCCTTCTCCCTGCTTGCAAGCCTCGGCCTGTGGGACCCGGCCCTGGGCTTCCCTCTGGCGGAGATCTCCCCCCATTGCCCGCCGGAGCTGCTGCGCCGGCGCGACCTTGCCGGGGTGCGCACCATCACCGCCTGCGATGCCCACTATCTCCACCAGATTCCCGACGCCCACCAGACCATGTTCCTGTCCGCCCTCACCCCCGAGGCCGTGCTGGAATGGCTGCGCCGGAGCGGCTGACGGCCCCTCACCCCTTCCAAACTCTCCGCCAGGCCCGTGGCCCGGCATCTCCCGGCTCCCTCCCCGCCGCAAGGCGGACTTGACTTATTTTCCGCCCTCATTCCCCTGAGTTTTGTGCCGAAACTCAGACTATTTTGCTGGGAATTCGGAAAATTCTTATAAAATATTTGTCAAATTTATGTAGTTAGCCTTTACTAACCCTCTGCCACTGTGTTAAACTTATAACGATTGGACGGGCGGTTGTTAAAAAATAACGGCCGCCCTGTTCCATTACCCAGGAAACCCTGACCGCCCCTGCCCGGTCAAACCATTATAAGGAGGAACCACTATGCCCAACTGCAAAACCGCAGTCCCGTACCGGCCCGACCCGGAGCGGGAGGAGCGCCTGCGCCAGGTCATTGCGGAACACAAAGGCCAGAGCGGCGCCACCATGCCCGTTCTTCAGGCCGCGCAGAATATCTTCGGATATCTGCCGGAGGAGGTCCAGATCATGATCGCCGAGGGGCTGGACATTCCCCTGTCCGAGGTCTACGGCGTTGCCACCTTCTACTCCCTGTTCACCCTCAACCCCAAGGGCAAATACAAGATCTCCGTGTGTCTCGGCACCGCCTGCTATGTCAAGGGCGCCGGCGACGTGCTGGAGGCCGTTGAAAAAAAGCTCAATATCGCCCCCGGCGGCATCACGGCGGACGGCCTGTTCTCCCTGGAGGCCTGCCGCTGCATCGGCGCGTGCGGTCTGGCCCCCGTCATGACCATCAATGAGGATGTCTACGGCCGGCTCACCCCCGCCCAGATCGGCCCCATCCTGGATCAGTACATTCAGAAGGGATGAAGGAGCTCTCCCTTCACCTTCTTGACATTGCGCAGAACTCCCTTGCCGCCGGTGCGCAGCACCTGGACATCTCCCTCACCGAGGACGGCGCGGGCCGGCTGGAGATCACCGTCTCCGACGACGGCCGGGGCATGACGCCGGAGCTGCTCGCGCGCGTCACCGACCCCTTCACCACCACCCGCACCACCCGGAAGGTGGGCCTTGGTCTGCCCCTCTACCGCCTGGCGGCGGAGCAGACCGGCGGCAGCCTTGCCATCCAGAGCGCCGTGGGCCGCGGCACCGTTGTCACCGCGGTATTCTGCCGCACCCACCTGGACTGCCCCCCGCTGGGGGACCTGGCCGGGACGGTGGCGCTGCTCATCCAGGGCAGCCCCGGCGTCAGCCTCACCTACCGGCACACCACCCCCTCCGGCGCCGCAGCGCTCTCCACCGCGCAGCTCACCGACGCCCTGGGGGAGGACGTGAGCCTGTCAGAGCCGGCAGTCTTTGCATGGATCCGCGACTATCTCTCCGAGCAGGAAGCCCAAATAGAAGGAGCTGAATCATAATAATGAAGAGCCTGGAAGAACTCAAAGCCATTCGTGAAAAGATGAAGAAGCAGATGGACCTGCGGGACAGCGACGACAGCAATATCCGCGTGGTCGTCGGCATGGCCACCTGCGGCATCGCCGCCGGCGCCCGCCCTGTGCTGTCCGCCTTCCTGGAGGAGGTTGACAAGCGGGGCCTCCAGAACATCACCGTCTCTCAGACCGGCTGCATCGGCGTGTGCCGTCTGGAGCCCATTGTGGAGGTCTTTGTCCCCGGCCAGGAGAAGGTCACCTACGCCAAGGTCAAGCCCGAGATGGTCCCCATCATCGTGGAGCAGCACCTGGTCAACCACAACGTGGTCACCGATTTCACCATCGGCGCTGCCGAATAAGGAGGTAAGTTCACATGAATCACATCCGCTGCCACATTATGGTGTGCGCCGGTACCGGCTGTACCTCCTCCGAAAGCCCCAAGATCATCGATGCCTTTGAGCGCGAGCTCAAGGCCGCCGGCGTGGACAGCGAGGCCAAGGTCGTCAAGACCGGCTGCTTCGGCCTGTGCGCCATGGGGCCCATCGTCATGGTGTTCCCCGAGGGCGCCTGCTACACCCGCGTCACCGCCGACGACGTGCCCGAGATCGTCTCCGAGCACATTGTCAAGGGCCGCATCGTAGAGCGTCTGCTCCACATGGACGGCGACGCCGGCGAGACTGTCACCTCCCTTGCCGACACCCAGTTCTATAAGCACCAGATGCGCATTGCCCTGCGCCACTGCGGCGTCATCGACCCCGAGTCCATCGACGAGTACCTGGGCGTCAACGGCTACACCGCCCTCGAGCGCGTCCTCACCGAGAAGATCCCCCCTCAGGAGATCATCGACTCCCTGAAGAAGTCCGGCCTGCGCGGCCGCGGCGGCGCGGGCTTCTCCACCGGCATGAAGTGGCAGTTCACCTACGACGCCGTCAGCCCCGACGGCATCAAGTACGTCTGCTGCAACGCCGACGAGGGCGACCCCGGCGCCTTTATGGACCGCTCCATCCTGGAGGGCGACCCCTTCTCCGTCATCGAGGCCATGACCATCGCCGGCTACACCGTGGGCTCCAACCAGGGCTACATCTACATCCGCGCCGAGTACCCCATCGCCGTCAAGCGCCTGGAGATCGCCATCGCCCAGGCCCGGGACTACGGCCTGCTGGGCGAGAACATTCTGGGCAGCGGCTTCTCCTTCAACCTGGAGCTGCGCCTGGGCGCCGGCGCCTTTGTGTGCGGCGAGGAGACCGCCCTGATGACCTCCATCGAGGGCCACCGCGGCGAGCCCCGTCCCCGTCCTCCCTTCCCCGCCGTCAAGGGCCTGTTCGCCCGTCCCACCCTCCTCAACAACGTGGAGACCTACGCCAACATCACCTGGATCCTCCTCAACGGCTGGGAAAAGTTTGCCGAGATCGGCACCGAGAAGTCCAAGGGCACCAAGGTGTTCGCCCTGGGCGGCAAGATCACCAACACCGGCCTTGTGGAGGTGCCCATGGGCACCACGCTGCGCACCATCATCGAGGACATCGGCGGCGGCATCCCCAACGGCAAGAAGTTCAAGGCCGCCCAGACCGGCGGCCCCTCCGGCGGCTGCATCCCCGCCGAGCTCATCGACACCCCCATCGACTATGACTCCCTCACCGCCATCGGCTCCATGATGGGCTCCGGCGGCCTGATCGTCATGGACGAGGACAACTGCATGGTGGACATCGCCAAGTTCTTCCTGGAATTCTGCGTGGACGAGTCCTGCGGCAAGTGCGTGCCCTGCCGCATCGGCACCAAGCGTCTTTACGACCTGCTGTGCAAGATTACCGACGGCAAGGGCACCCTGGAGGACCTTGACACCATCGAGGAGCTGTGCCACCACCTGAAGGACTCCGCCCTGTGCGCTCTGGGCCAGTCCGCCCCCAACCCGGTGCTGTCCACCCTGAAGTATTTCCGGGAGGAGTACATCGCCCACGTTGTGGAGAAGCGCTGCCCTGCCGGCGTGTGCCGGAACCTGCTGCACTACGAGATCCAGGCAGACAAGTGCAAGGGCTGCACCCTGTGCGCCCGCAGCTGCCCGGTGGGCGCCATCACCGGCGCGGTGCGCGCCCCCCATGTCATCGACCAGGACAAGTGCATCAAGTGCGGCCTGTGCCAGAGCAACTGCCGCTTTGACGCCATTGTCAAGCACTAAGGGAAGGAGTGACGAACATGGACAAGAAAATGATTTCGCTTACCATCGACAATATCCCCGTCATCGTTCCCGAGGGCACCACCATCCTGGAGGCCGCCCGCAGTGCCGGGATCAAGATCCCGTCTCTTTGCTACCTCAAGGATGTCAACGAGATCGGCGCCTGCCGCATCTGCGTGGTGGAGGTCAAGGGCGCCCGCTCGCTGATGGCCTCCTGCGTCTATCCCGTCAGCGAGGGCATGGAGGTCAAGACCAACACCCCCAAGGTCCGCCATTCCCGGCAGCTCACGCTGGAGCTCATCCTCTCCAACCACCGTATGGACTGTCTGACCTGCTCCCGCAACGCCCACTGCGAGCTGCGGCAGCTGGCCGCAGACCTTGGCATCGACGCCGTGCGCTACGCCAATGACCAGCTGCTTCCCCAGATTGAGGACTCCGCCCTCCACCTGGTGCGGGATAACTCCAAGTGCATCCTGTGCCGCCGCTGTGTCGCCGCCTGCCGCAAGCAGCAGGCCGTGGGCGTTATCGGCCCCAACAACCGCGGCTTCAATACCCACATCGGCTCCGCCTTCGACCGGGACCTGGCCGAGGTGGACTGCGTTTCCTGCGGCCAGTGCATCGTGGCCTGCCCCACCGGCGCTCTGGCCGAGAAGAGCTCCGTTTCCGAGGTGCTCGAGGCCCTGCACGACCCCAATAAGCACGTTGTGGTGGGCCCCGCCCCCGCCGTGCGCGTCACCCTGGGCGAGTGCTTCGGCATGCCTGTTGGCACCAACGTGGAGGGCAAGATGATCTCCGCCCTGCGCCGCCTGGGCTTTGACAAGGTCTTTGACGTGGACACCGCCGCCGACTTCACCATCATGGAGGAGGGCACCGAGTTCATCCAGCGCCTGGGCGAGGGCGGCACCCTGCCCATGATCACCTCCTGCTCCCCGGGCTGGATCCGCTTCTGCGAGCAGCACTACCCCGAGTTCATCCCCAACCTGTCCTCCTGCAAGTCCCCCCAGCAGATGTTCGGCTCCCTGGTGAAGAGCTATTACGCCGAGAAGATGGGCCTCAATCCCGAGGACATCTATGTGGTGTCCATCATGCCCTGCACCGCCAAGAAGTACGAGGTCAAGCGGGAAGAGCAGCGCATGAAGAACGGCTGCATGCCCGTGGACGCCTCCCTCACCACCCGCGAGCTTGCCCAGATGATCACCCAGGCCGGCATGATGTTTGACCACCTGCCCGACGGCACCTTCGACCCCATGCTGGGCCTGTCCACCGGCGCGTCCGTTATCTTCGGCGCCACCGGCGGCGTGATGGAGGCCGCGCTGCGCACCGTGGTGGCCAAGGTCACCGACAGCGAGATGGGCCCCCTGGAGTTCCACGAGGTCCGCGGCATCCAGGGTATCAAGGAGGCCACCTATGAGCTGCCCGGCAAGACTGTCCGGGTGTGCGTCGCCTCCGGCCTTTCCAACGCCAAGACTGTTCTGGACGGCATCCGCGCCGGAGAGCTCCACTATGACTTTATCGAGTTCATGGCCTGCCCCGGCGGCTGCATCAACGGCGGCGGCCAGCCCCTGCACCCCTCCTCCGTGCGCTCCTTCACCGATCTGCGCACCCTGCGCGCCCGCGCGCTCTACAAGCAGGACGAGGGCATGGAGCTGCGCAAGAGCCACGAGAACCCCGTGGTCAAGGAGGTCTACTCCACCTACCTGGGCGCCCCCGGCAGCCACAAGGCTCACGAACTGCTCCACTGCGAGTACGTGCCCCAGAAGCGCTACCGCACCGACAACTGATTCTGCTGTCCAAAACCCCCGGCAAAGCATGCTTTGCCGGGGGTTTTTCCTGCCCCGGGGGTCGTTGACGCGGGCAAAACGGGCGTGTATAATAGGCTCAAAAAGGCGGGTATTTTGTCCCCTGCGCCCCATAACGGAAGGAGCTTTGGCATGAACACTCTGGTCATTGAAAAAAGCGCCCTGAAAAATAACGTCAGCCGCATCAAGGAGCTTGCCGGCTCCGCCTATGTCTACGCCAACCTCTCCGGCGACGGCCAGGGGCTGGGGGCAGCCCCTCTGGCCCTTCTCCTGCGGGACGAGGGGGTGAGCCGCTTCGCGGTGGACAGCGTGGAGTCCGCCCAGGCCGTGCGCAAGGCCGGCCTTGTGGATGAGGAGCTTCTCATGCTCCGCTCCCTCACCGATCGCGCCGCCCTGGAGCAGCTGGCCGACCTGAACGTCATCTGCTCGGTTGGCTCGCTGGAGGCGGGCATGGCCCTCAACGCCGTGGCGGAAAACCGCTCCACCGTCATCGAGGCCCACCTGGAGATCGACAGCGGCATGGGCTTCGGCGGCTTCCCCGCCGAGGAGCCGGAAAAGATTGTCACTGTGGTCCACAACCTGCCCAACGTGGCCTTCTCCGGCGTCTACACCCAGCTTGCCAGCACCAAGGCCCTCCCCGCCCAGCTGGAGCTGTTCCAGAAGGCGGTGGACGCCCTGCGTGAGGCCGGCTGCGAGACCGGCCTTGTCCATGCCGCCGGCTCCTTCGCTCTGCTCCACAGCGACCTGACCCATCTCGACGCCGTCCGGGCCGGCTCCGCCCTGCTGGGCCGCTGCCAGCGCACCCGGGGGGACGGCCTGACCCTTGTGGGCTACGGCGAGGCCGCGGTGGAGAGCGTGCGCTGGCTGCCCGCCGGCCACACCGTGGGCAACGAAAAGCGCAAAACCCTGCGCAAGCCCACCCGCACCGCCGTCATCCCGGTGGGCTATCAGAACGGCTTCGGGGTAGAGCCCCCGGCGTCCGGCCTCTGGGAGGCCCTGCGGCGGCTGCGCCGGCAGCACCGGCGCACCGTGCGCATCAACGGCCAGCGCGCCCGCATCCTGGGCTCCATCGGCGCAAGCCAGATCCTGGTCAACGTCACCTCCCTCAAGTGCTCCGAGGGGGACATCGCCACCTTCGACATCGAGCCTATCTTCGCCCGGGGCTTCCGGCGGGAATTCCGCTGAAGGGGGCGCGCCATGAAAGCAGTGGTCACCCGGGTAAAAAATGCCCGCGTTGAGATCGGCGGCGCGGTGTGCGGCCAGATCGGCCAGGGCCTTCTGGTGCTGCTGGGCGTCGGCCCGGAGGACACCGAGGCCACCGCCGATAAAATGGCGGACAAGCTCTGCGGCCTGCGCATTTTCGAGGACGAAGCCGGCAAAATGAACCGCAATCTCGCCGCCGTGGGGGGCGCGCTGCTCATCATCAGCCAGTTCACCCTCTATGCCGACACCTCCTCCCGCCGCCCCGGCTTCTCCGGCGCCGCCCGGCCGGAGCTTGCCATCCCCCTCTACGAGCGCGTCATGGCATCGTGCCGCGAGCGGGGCTTTGCCGTGGAGCACGGACAATTCGGCGCGGATATGCAGGTCTTTTCCCAGAACGACGGCCCCGTCACCATCCTTCTGGAGCTATAAATTCCTCTTGCACCATCAATCAAAAAGAAAGCTGGGTCCGGTATGAAATACGCCCGCCTCTTCGCGCCCCTGCAGGTCAACTCCATGAAGCTGAAAAACCGCATCTGCATGACCGCCATCGACCTCAACTACTGTCCCGACGACGGCGGCGCCGTCTCTGAGCGGCTCAAGGCCTTCTACTTCCGCCGGGCGGAGGGGGGCGCGGGGCTGCTGACCATCGGCGGCTGCCGCATCGACGAGCACGGCGCGGGCTATGACATGGACTTTGTAAGCATCGCCGACGACCGCTACATTCCCGGCCACCGGGAGCTCACCGACGGCATCCACGCCCGGGGGGCCAAGGTCTCCCTCCAACTCTACCACGGCGGGCGCTACGTGGCCGCCCGGGGCCTGCGCGATGGGAACGTCCCCTTTGCCCCCTCCCCGGTCTACTCCACCTTCACCCACGAAACCGCCCCGGAAATGTCCCGGGAGGACATCCAGGCCGTCATCGCCTCCACCGCCGCCGCAGCCGCGCGGGCCAAATCCGCCGGGTACGACGCCGTGGAGCTGCTGGGCTCCGCCGGCTATCTCATCTGCCAGTTCCTCTCGCCGCTGACCAACCTGCGCACCGACGAGTACGGCGGCAGCCTCGAAAACCGCCTGCGCTTCCCCCGGCAGCTCATCGCCGCGGTGCGCGCCGCCGTGGGGCCGGACTTCCCCCTCATCATGCGCATGGCGGGCAACGACTTCATGCCCGGCTCCAACACCCTGCCCGACACCGTGGGCTTTTCCCGGGAGTATGAGAAGTGCGGCATTGACATGCTCAGCGTCACCGGCGGCTGGCACGAGACCCGCGTCCCCCAGCTGCCCGGCGAGGTGCCCGACACCTGCTACGCCTACCTTGCCCAGGCCATCCGGGAGGCGGTGTCCATCCCCGTCATTGCCGCCAACCGCATCCGCACCCCCTCCGAGGCGGAGACCGTTCTGGCCCTTGGCCAGGCGGACTGCGTGGGCATGTGCCGCACTCTGCTCGCCGACCCCGACTGGCCCCGCAAGGCCATGGCCGGGGAGGAGACGGAAATCCGCCCCTGCGTGGGCTGCAACCAGGGCTGCCTTGCCGCCACCTTCTTCTGCAAGCCGGTGCAGTGCCTGGTCAATGCCGACGCCGGGCGGGAGGCTGCCCCCGCCGCCCCCCGTGCCGGGGCGGGCAAGTCACTGCTGGTCATCGGCGGCGGCCCTGCCGGACTGGAGGCCGCCCTGCGCGCCGCCCGCTCTGGCTGGCGAACCGAGCTGTGGGAGAGCAGTCCCCGCCTGGGCGGCCAGCTCCGCCTGGCCGGCGCGGCCCCGGGAAAAGAGGATTTTCTCGCCCTTATTCCCTACTACGAGACCATGCTGAAACAATACGGCGTCACTGTGCGCCTGGGCACGGAGGCCGACGCCGCCGCCATCGCCGCCGCCGGGTTCGACGCGGTGATCGTGGCCGCCGGCGCCCATCCCCGCGCCCTTCCCATGGACCTTCCCGGCCCGGACATCGTCTCCGCCTGGGACGTGCTCTCCGGCGCTGTCATCCCCGGAAAGCACGTGGTGGTGCTGGGCGGCGGCGCTGTGGGCTGCGAAACGGCCCAGTATCTCGCCCGCCAGGGCGCCCTCAACACCGAAAAGCTCTTCTTCCTGTCCGTCCACCACGCCGAGCCTCCCCAGCGCCTGGAGCAAATGCTCAACCATAGCGCCCGCACCGTCTCCATTGTGGAGGTGGCCCCCAAGGTGGGCAGCGGCTTCGACCCGGGCTGCGCCTGGCCGGTGCTCAAGGACCTCAAGCGCCTGGGGGTGGCGCAGTACACCCGGGCCTCCATTGTCTCCGCCGCAGACGGCTGCGTCACCGTGGAGCACGGCCCCGAGGGGGAGCGCCAGCGCCTTACCCTCCCCTGCGATACCCTCATCCAGGCCGTGGGCTCGGTGAGCAATACCGCACTCATGGCTTCCCTGGGTGAGGCGGGCATTCCCGCCGTGGCCATCGGGGACTGCGCCAAGACCGGCCGCGTGCTGGACGCCGTCCGCGCCGCTGCCGACGCCGTGGCCGCCCTCCCGGTCTGATTTCTCGCATAAAAATAGCGGGGGCAGACGCTCAAGGCCTTCCTTGTATAAGGGGAGGCCGCCCGCAAATCCCCTCCCCCACGCAAAAAGCGCCCGAACCATGCGGTTCGGGCGCTTTCCTTTTCCCCTTTTTACTTCTTGTACTCCGCGAGGGACCGGCGGGTGATGCCCAGCATCTCCCGGGCCTCGGCGGCGGTGGCGGGCTCGCGGCCCACCAGGCGGCCAAGGGCGGCGGCCCGCTCCACCAGCTGCACGTTGGTGGCCTTCACGCCGCGCTCCAGGTAGAGGTTGTCCTCCAGGCCCACGCGCACGCCGTCGGCGCCCAGGGCAAGGCCGGTGAGGAGCATGGGCAGATGATCCTTGCCGATGCCGGTGACGCTCCAGGTCCAGCCCTCGGGCAGCTTGCTGTGGAGGTACTGCAAATTCTCAACGCTGCCCTCCATAGCGCCCAGCACACCCAGCACGAACTGCACGTGGCAGGGGGTCTTGAGCACGCCCTTCTTCGCATAGGCGATGGCGTTGCCCAGCATGCCGTAGTCAAAGACCTCGATCTCGGGCTTGATGTCCAGCTCCTGGGTGAGCTTGCCGCACTCCACCAGAAAATCGGGGCTGTTCTCGAAGATGAGGCCCAGGGACCAGTTGAAGGTGCCCGCGTCGTAGGAGCACACCTCGGGGCGCAGGGCCTTGAGGTGGGCAAGGCGCTCCTCGGTGACGTAGGAGCCGCCGGAGGTGGTCAGATTCACAATGATGTCCACCCCGGCCTTCTCGGTGGCCTCCTTCACGGCCTCGAAGGCATCCCGGAAGTACCCGGCGTCCATGGTGGGCTTGCCGTCCTTGTCGTGGACGTGGATGTGGACCATAGAGGCGCCGGCCTTGGCCACCGCCACGGTCTCTTCGGCGATCTCCTCGGCGGTGATGGGAATGTAGGGGGAGAGCTCCTTAGAGCCGGCGGTGCCGGTGATGGCGGCGGAAATGAGCAGTTTTTTCATGATCTTGTCTCCTTTTGGGTTTCTCTGTGCGCCCTTAGCGGCGCAGGTTCTCGATGAGGGTGGTGACGCCGTGGCCGCCGCCGCAGCAGGAGGAGAACAGGCCGTAACGGCCGCCCCGACGCTCCAGCTCCTTCATGGCGAACAGGCAGATCCGGGCACCGGAAGCGCCGTTGGGATGGCCGAAGGCGATGGCGCCGCCGTTGGGGTTCCAGTTGGCCTGGTCGATCTTCTCGCCGCTCTGGTGCTCCATCTCCTTGATGACGGACAGGTTCTGGGCGGCGAACGCCTCGTTGCACTCGAACACGTCCAGGTCGCTCACCTTCAGGCCCGCGCGCTTGAGGGCCAGCAGGTTGGAGTAAGCAGGGCCGATGCCCATCAGGCGGGGCTCCACGCCGTAATCGGCGCCGCACACCCACCGGGCATAGGGCTCGTAGCCCAGCTCCTTCGCCTTCTCGGCGGTCATCATCAGCACAAACGCAGCGCCGTCGTTCCGGCCGGAGGCGTTGCCAGCGGTGGTCACGCCGCCTTCACGGACAGCGCGCAGCTTGGTGAGGCCCTCCATGGTGGTCTCGCCGCGGACGTGCTCGTCCTCCGCGAAAATCTTGTCCGGAGCCTTCTTGCCGCCCTTGATGGTGATGGGCGCGATCTCATCCTTGAAGTAGCCCTTGGCAATGGCGCTGGCGGCACGCTGCTGGCTGCGCAGAGCGAACTCGTCGCACTCCTCGCGGGTGATGCCCCACTTGGCCGCCATGGTGTCGGAAACCTCGATCATGCTGATGTTCTGCTCGGGAGTGGGGGCCAGCTTGGAGGGGATGGGCAGAGGCGGAATAGCCTTGTAGGGCTGGATGGAGGTGGGGAACTTCACCACCATCTGGCTATATGCCTCCATGCCGCCGGCGATCATCACGTCGGCCTCGCCTGCCAGCATCTTCCACGCCGCGTGGTTGATGGAGTCGATGGCGCTTCCGCACTGCATCTCAACGTAGGACGCGGAGGTCTCCAGCGGAAGCCCCGCGGCCAGCACCACATAACGGGCCGGGCCGCCAGCCTGGGCATCGCAGAAGGCGGAGCCGCAGAACAGCGAGTCCACCTTGCCGCCCCGCTCGTAAATCTTGGAGCGCTCCACCAGGGCCTTCACCGTCATGGCGCCCAGGTCGGAGGCATAGATGTCCCGCAGGCTGCCGCCCATCCGGCCAAAGCCCGTGCGCATGCCGTCTACAAATACGATCTCTCGCTTTTCCATCTTTCTTGTTCCTTTCCCGCCGGGCCGTCTCCTGCCCGGATTTGTTATTTTTATAACAATGCGTCTTGACTTTTCTTGAATTTTTTGTTAAAATAGTCTGTAATTGTGAGTGTTTTGCCTGATTTCCAAGGAGGTCTTTGCTTTGGATGACGCATCCCTGAACAAGCTGTTCCGGAACTTTATCGAGTCCATGTACGCCTTCATCGCCATCGACGAGGATGGGTGCATTTCCTATATCTCCAACCACTACTGTTCGCTCCTGGACCGCCCGCAGGAGGAGCTCATCGGCCTTCCGGTGGAAGACGTCATCCCCAACACCCGCCTGCCCATCGTGCTGCAGCGCAAGCGGGAGGAGCTGGGCCGCCACATGTTTGTGGAAAACAGCGTCAACGCCTCGTCCATCTGCAACCGCATGCTGGTGTACGACCAGGGGGAGCGCAGCCCCGAGCGGATCGTGGGTGCCATGGCCTACGGCATCCTCATGTCCGATGAGGACGCCGACCACGTCCAGGGGGAGCTTGACCTGCTGCGCCAGCAGAACTCCATGCTGCGCACTCACATCACCCAGATGTACCAGACCAGCTACTCGCTGGACGAGATTCTGGGCTCCTCCCAGCGGATCACCGCCATGAAGGGCCTTATCCGCCGGGTGGCCAACACCCCCATCTCCGTGTGCATCATGGGTGAGACGGGCACCGGCAAGGAGCTGGTGGCCAACGCCATCCATAAATTGAGCAAGCGCTCCAACCGGCCCTTCGTCAAGATCAACTGCGCCGCCATCCCCAAGGATCTGATAGAGTCGGAGCTTTTCGGCTACGAGCCCGGGGCCTTCACCGGCGCTGCCCGCCAGGGCAAAATCGGCATGTTCGAGCTTGCAAACCACGGCACCCTGCTCCTTGACGAGATCGGCGAGATGCCCCTGAACCTACAGGCAAAGCTGCTGCGGGTGCTCCAGGAGGGGGAGCTCAAGCGGGTGGGCGGCACCGCCGTCATCCCCATCGATGTGCGCCTGATCTGCTCCACCAACCAGAACCTCAAGCAGATGGTGTCGGACGGCCTGTTCCGGGCCGACCTCTATTACCGGGTGAACACCATGGAAATTCTGGTGCCGCCCCTGCGGGAGCGTCTGGAGGACATCCGCACCCTGGCCCCCCACTTTGTGGAGCGCGCCAATGAGCACAGCGACCTTGCCGTCACCGGCCTGCATGAGCGGGTGTACAGCCTCTTTGACGCCTATTCCTGGCCGGGCAACATCCGGGAGCTGGAGCACAGTATCGAGCGCGCCTGCGTCCTGTGCGGCCAGGGGCAGCTGGACGTAACCCACTTCGGCTTCCTGGCCGAGCGCATCCCCCAGGACGGCGCGGCTATGCCCGGCGGTCGGCCCGCCATCTCTTTGAAGTCGAAAAACGACATTCTGGAGCAGCAGGCCATTCTGGAGGCTCTGGCCGCCTGCGGCGGCAACCGCACGGCGGCCGCCCAACTGCTGGGTGTGTCCCGGGCCACCCTTTACAACAAGCTCAAGCGCCTTGGAATCGACATCTGATCGGCCCGGGGTCGGAGAAGCTCTGCCGCCTGCGGTATGCGGGCGGCAGAGCTCTTTTATGCCGCCGGCCGGGCCCCGGTCAGTGTGGCAGAACGGGGTTGGGCCCCAGGCGGTTGCCCTTCTCGTCATAGAGATAGAAGCCCGCGCCGGACTTTTTCCCGCAGAAGCCCGCCTGCACCATCTTGCGCAGCAGCGGGGCCGGACGGTACTTGGAGTCGCCCAGCTGGCTGTGAAGGACCTCCATCACCGCCAGCTCCACGTCGATGCCCGCCATGTCGACGAGCTCCAGGGGACCCATGGGATGGTTGCAGCCGAACTTCATGCCGTTGTCCACATCCTCCACGGCGCCGATCCCCTCGTCCACAATCTGGATGGCTTCGTTGATCATGGGGTCGAGCATACGGTTAACAATAAAGCCGGGCATGTCCTTGGATACAATCATCACCTTGCCAAGCTTCGCCCCCACGGCGCGGGCCGTTTCCAGCGTCTCCTTGGAGGTGCGCAGGCCGCAGATAATTTCCAGCAGCTTCATAGCCGGCACCGGTGAGAAGAAATGCATGCCCACAAACCGCTCCGGATGGCTCACTGCACCGGCAAGGGCGGTGAGGGAGAGCGACGACGTGTTGGACGCGATCACCGCCTCCGCCGGGCAGATTTCCGCCACGGCAGAGAGCACGGCGCGCTTGGCCTGCTCGTTTTCATAGATGGCCTCGATGACAAGCTCGGCGTGGGCGCAGCGGGAGAGGTCAGCTGCGGCAGTCAGGCGGGCAAGGCAGCCCGCCCGCTCCTCGGCGGTCATGGCCCCCTTATCTACCCGGCGCTGAAGGCGGCCGGCAATGCCCGTCACCGCCCGCTGGAGGGCGGCGGTGTTTGTATCGTTGAGGGTCACTTCAAAGCCGCTCTGCAGGGCCACCTGAGCGATGCCGCTGCCCATCAGGCCGCTGCCGATGACAAAAATGTGGTTCACTTCCATGCGCTGCACCTCCTCAAATCAACTTATGGTAGCGCAGCAGCTCCAAAAGGCCCTTGTCCCGGAAGGCCTGAAGCTCAGCGTTGTCCCGTCCCGTCCCGGGCTCCCGCCGGGACATGATGTCCAGAATCTCGGCGGGCCAGTCGGTCTCAAAGTGCTTGTGGACCTCCTCGGGCCAGCGGTCCCAGGAGCACAGCTCGCCCAGCCATTTCTCGCTGGACTGGCCCATGGGGCCGCACATGGTGTTTTTGAAGCCGCCGTCGCCGCCGGTGAGCTGATAGACCATATAGGGACCCATCAGGGCGTAGCGCAGGCCGGGGCCGAAGGTAAAGGCGGTGTCCAAATCCTCCAGGCTGCATACGCCGCTGGAGACAATCTTGGCACTCTCCCGGAACAGGGCAATCATCAATCGGGTGCCCACATAGCCCGGGGAGTTCTTGCGCAGCACCACCGGCTTTTTGCCAACGGCGCGGAAGAAGGTCAGGGCCTGATTGAGATAGTTCTCCCCCACCTTGGGGCTGATGACGATCTCCACCAGGGGCAGCAGGTAGACCGGCAGATAGGGGTGCGCGCCGATGACCCGCTCGGGGTGAGAGGCGTCCCGGGCAATCTCGCTGATCATGATGCCCGAGGTGCTGGAGGTGATAACGGCGTCGTCGCGGCACTCGGCCTCGATGCCCGCCAGGATGGTGCGCTTGAGCTCCAGATTCTCCGGGCCGTTCTCCAGAATGAGGTCGGCCCCCTCCACGGCGGCGCGCATGACGGTTGTGTACACCGGCAGGCCCTCAAGCTCCGCGCGCTGTGCGGCGGTGATGGCACCGTTTTCCTCAAAGAAGGCAAGGCCCTGGGAAATCAGCCCCTTGGCACGGTCCAGCGCCTGGGGCGCGGTGTCGTACAGGGTAATTTCCCGCACGCCGTGGATGAGCAGATGGGTGGCCCAGCCCGCGCCGATGAGGCCCGAGCCGATGATGCCGACGTGGTAATCCTTATAGTCTTTCATGGATAGTCCCCCTTAAATGCCCAGATAGGCGTTGCGCAGCTGCTCATCCGCCAGCAGCTGGTCGGAGGTGCCGCTCATCACGTTCTGGCCGATCTCAATAACGTAGGCCCGGTTTGCGATCTCCAGGGAGGACATGACGTTCTGCTCCACCAGGAGGATGGTCATACCCGTCTTGTTGAGCTCCACCAGGGAGTCGAAGATGTCACCCACCACAATGGGTGCAAGACCCAGGGACGGCTCGTCGAGCATGAGAATCTCCGGGCACTGCATCAGACCCCGGGCGATGGCGCACATCTGCTGCTCGCCGCCGGACATGGAGTTTGCCATCTGGTTGCGCCGCTCATAGAGCTTGGGGAACATGGTAAAGCAGAAGTCCAGGTTCTCCTTGCGGCGCTTGCGGGCCTCCGGCAGGTAGGAGCCCACGAGAAGGTTGTCGTACACGCTTAAATAGGGGAAGAGTTTGCGCCCCTCGGGCACCTGGATGATGCCCTTTTTCACCCGCTCGTAAGCGGGCATCTTGGAGATGTCCTCCCCCTTGAACTCGATGCTGCCGTTCATGAGGCGGGTGGTGCCGGAAACGGTATTGATGGTGGTGGTCTTGCCCGCGCCGTTGTTGCCCAGAAGGGCCACGATCTCTCCCTCTTTTACTTCCAGGGAGACGCCGCGCAGCGCTTCCGAGCGGCCGTAATTCACATGGATATCATTTACTTTCAGCATGCTTTTTCTCCCCAAAATACGATTGAATGACCAGCGGGTTCTGTGCCACCTCCGCCGGGGTGCCCTCGGCAATGAGCCTGCCCTGGTTGAGCACATACATCCGGTCGGAGATGTTCATGATGACCCGCATGACGTGTTCGATGATGATGACGGTGACGCCGCTTGCCCGGATGTCCTGCACCAGCTTCATAAAGGCCGGGTGCTCCTTGGGGTTGACGCCGGCTGTGACCTCGTCGAGCAATATGAGCTTGGGCTCGGTGGCCAGGGCCTTGGCGACCTCCATGCGCTTCATCTGGGTCAGGGTCAGGTTGTTGCCGCGCACGTCCTTGATGTCATAGAGGCCGGTGAACTTGAGCACCTCCTCGGCCTTGCGCTGGGCGTCCTCCTTCTTGGGGCAGCGCACGAAGGCACCCACCATCACGTTTGCCAGCACCGTCATGTTGGTAAAGGGCTGCACCAGCTGATAGGTCCGGCCGATGCCCAGCTTGCACACCTGGCTCGCCTTCTTGTTCTGGATTTCCTCGCCGTTGAAGATGATCTTGCCGGAGGTCACGGGGAGGGCGCCGGAGAGCATGTTGAACAGGGTAGTCTTGCCCGCGCCGTTGGCGCCGATGATGCCCAGGATCTCCCCTTCGTTTGCGTGGATGGTGATGTCCTCATTGGCGGTCAGGCCGCCGAACTTTTTGGTCACATGCTGGACATCCAGGATGACCTTCTGATTGTCAGCCATTGCCGCTGCCTCCCTTCACTGCCTGGGTAGTCTTTTTCCGGCTGCGCAGGGCGGCAATGCGCTCGCCCAGCCAGGGGAACACGCCGCGGGGCATGAAATACACCACCAGCATCAGAATCGCGCCGTAGATGGCCGTGGAAAGGCCCGCGAAGGAGGTGCCCAGGGCAGTGCGCAGCGACTCGTTGATGGGGTAGAGCACCAGGGTGCCGAACACGGGGCCCCAGACGGTGTCGATGCCGCCCACCACCGCGTAGAGCATGATCTCGATGGAGAAGCCGTAGCTCAAAACGCGGGTGGGATCCAGGAACATGATGAACATCACGTAGAAGCCGCCGCCCATGGCGGACAGGGCCGCGCTGATGAACTGGGCCTTGAGCTTGTAGAACATGGTGTCCACGCCCAGGGCCTCCGCCGCATTCTGGTTGGTATTGATGGCGGAAAAGTAGTAGCCGGTGCGGGTGTTCTTGATGCGGATGGAAAGGCCGATGACAAACAGCAGCAGCACCGCGATGATATAGTAATAGCTCACCTTGCTGTCAAACTGCATGTTGGCAAAGCCGCCCCGCCAGGGGATGCGCAGGCCCATGGACGCGCCGGTCTCGTAGCCGAAAAGCTTCTGCTCGTTGAGGATGATGATCTGGAACACGAACAGCAGTGCCACGGTGGACAGGGTGTAGTAGGAGCCCTGGAGCTTGAAGCAGGGGTAGCTGAGCAGCACGGACAGCACGCCGGCGATGAGCGCCGCGATGATAAGCCCCAGCCAGGGGGAGATGCCGTTCTGCTTGAAGAGCAGGCCTGTAATATAGCCGCCGATGCCGATGTACACGCCGTTGCCCATGGCGAAGCGGCCGATGAAGCCGCCCAGGATGTTCCAGCTGGCCGCCAGGAAGGTGAACATCAGCGTCATAACCAGGGTGTGGACGGTATACTGGGTCTTGACAAACAGGGGGATGATGAGCACAGCAACCGCAAACAGCCCCAGCCATTTATACTGGTCAAAAATTTTCTTCACTCGAATGCCCTCGCTTTCTCTCGGCGCCCATCAGCTGGTCTCCCGGCCCAGAATGCCGGACGGCCGGAAGAGCAGGATCAGGATAAACAGCACGAACACCAGCAGCGACGCATAGGCGTCCGTCCACAAAATGCCGCCGAACTTTTCGATGAGGCCCACGATCAGGCCGCCCAGCAGCGCGCCGGGGACGCTCCCCTTGCCGCCCAGGACCACGATGATGAAGCACTTGGTGCCGAAGGCGCTGCCCACCGTAGGCGACACCGCGGAGTTGGGCACCAGCAGCGAGCCGGAAACGCCCACCAGGCCCAGGCCGATGCCGAAGGCCAGGCTGTAGATGCTTTTATGGTTAATGCCCATGAGGGAGGCCACGTGCCGGTTCTGGGCGGTCGCCCGGAGGGCGCGGCCAAACTCTGTGCGCTGAATGACGATGTACAGGATGATGGTGCAGGCCAGGGCGATGGCAAAGGAGATCAGCCGGGGGACGGACACGATCATGTTGCCCAGCTCAATGGTCTTGCTGGTGTAGCGGGTCTGGACCGCCAGAATATTGGAGGAGAAAATTACAGTGGCCATGTTGGACAGGAAAATGCCAAGGCCCGAGGTAAAGAGCAGGATGGACAGCGGCTCGCGGGACTCGTCCTTGTCCAGCATGCGGTTAAAGACAAAGCGCTGCAGGCAGTAGCCCACGGCAAACATAATAGGACCGGTGATGAAGATGGAAAGATAGGGGTCGATGCCGAAGTTGATGACGGACAAAAAGGCGATGTACATGCTCACCATCAAAAACTCGCCATGGGCCCAGTTGACGATGCGCATGACGCCGAAGGCCAGGGACAGGCCCACCGCGATGGTGGAGTACACGCCGCCTACCATGATCCCGTCGATCAGGGTTTGGAAAAACAGCGATAAAGTCATATACCGGAATCCTCCGTTCTCTAATTAAGGGGGGTGGGGCCGCCCCGTGGGGCGGCCCCGGATCACAGCTTCTTTTCTTTCGGGGGCTCAGCGGTCAGCGTAAGCGGGGATGGGGAACACCACGGGGCTCTCGTCCAAGGGGAAGATGATCTTCCAGCGGCCGCCCAGCACCTGGGCGTACTGCATGCCGGACTTGGAGTTCTGGTTGTAGCGGCCGTCAAAGTCCTCGTACTTGATGCCGCCGAAGGTGGCGTGGAACATCAGGGCGCGGTCGCCCACGGGGATGTCGGTCTCGTCGATGGCGGTGGCAATGGCCTCGCGGTCAGCGCTGCCGGCCCGGGCAATGGCCTCCAGCAGGGCATACATGCCCATCCAGCCGTTGGCGTAGGGCTCGTTGGCGGTGGTGTTGCCGGTCTCCTTGACAAAGCGGGCACACCACTCCTTGGCCTCGTCGCTCATGGCGTCCTCGTCATAGATCCAGGAGCCGGAGACCATGATGTACTCGGCAGCCTCGCCGGCCTGGCTGGTGTAGTCGTCGCCCAGGAAGCCGCCGCCGTAGGCCAGAACGGGGATGTCCACCTTGTACTCCTTCATCTGGCGGGTGAAGAGCAGGGCGTCGTTGAGGAACATAACGGGGATGATGAGCTCGGCGTCGGTCTGCTTGATCTTGTTGAGGACGCTGGAGAGATCGGTGGAGTTGTTGGCAAAGGACTCACCGAACACCACCTCGGCGCCGGCGGCGGGCAGAATGCTGTCCTTGAAGGTATTGTAGGCGCCCTGGCCGTAGTCAGTGCCCTCGTAGAGGATGGCCACCTTGGTGATGGGGGTGCCGCGCAGCTCGCCCAGCCACTGCAGGAGCTTGACATAGGTGGACGCGCCGTCCTTATCGCCCAGGTTGGAGCGGAAGACGTAGTTGCTGTCCTCGGAGAGGATGACGTCGGACACGGCGTTGGTGACCATGAAGGGGGTCTTGTACTTGATGGCGATGGGGGCGATGGCGGCGGCGGTGCCGCTGTTGTAGGTACCGATGATGGCGGAGACCTTCTCGTCGTTGATCAGGCGCTCGGCTTCGGTCACGCCTGTGTCGGCAACGCCGGCGGTGTCACCCTTCACCAGCTCGATCTTCATGCCGTTGAGGGTGTCGCCGTAGTGGTTCATAAAGTCCTCCAGAGCATGCTCATAGCCCACCATCTGGCTCTCGCCGAAGTAGGAGCTGGAGCCGGAGAAGGGGAGCAGGACGCCGATCTTGACGACCTTTTCCTCATCGCCGCCGCCCTGGGGAGCCTGGGACTCGGTGCCCGCGTTGGAGGGGGCAGGGGTCTGGGTCTCTTTGGAGCCAGTACCGGCGCAGGCCGCCAGGGACAGGCACATCGCCAGGGCAAGGATCAGTGCAGTCAGCTTTTTCATGGGAATCCTCCTTAAATTTTTATGCATACAGGGCTCTCGCCCGGTTTGCCTTTTGATAGACGCACACAGGAGCGCCGCAGGGGATTTTATACGCCGTTTTCCAGCAGGATGTCGAAGAAGGGCAGGGCCTCCTCCGGCGTCCACACCTGGGTGTGGGCCTGGGCCAGCCTGACCAGGCCCACCACCATGTCGTTGTAGGGGGTGGCGATGCCGCACTCCCGGCCCGCCCGGCACACCTGGCCGTTGATGAAGTCGATTTCGCAGGGGCGGCCCTTCTCCAGGTCCTGGAGCATGCTGGCCTTGAGCGCCCGGTGCTTGGTGCCCCAGAGCTGATGATAGTAGGCCAGCTTGTCCTCCACGGTCTCGCCGGGGCGGATCTCCCGCTCCTCATAGTCGTTGCCGTCCACCACGGTGAGCTTCACGCCCTTGCCGTGGGCCACCCGCACGCACTCGTCGCCGATGCGCGCCAGGGCCAGCATGGCATTCTCCCGGTCCAGCACGCCGCCGTAGTCGCAGCCCAGGGCGGCGGACATGCCGCTGGCGGTGGCGTTGATGAGCACCTTGGTCCAGCGGGTGCCCAGGAGCTTGTCGGTGATGTCGCACCGGCCCGCCTGGAAGAGGAATTGCTGCACCGCCTTGAGGCGAGGGGTCACCTCGCCATTGCACTCGCCCACCTCGGTGAGCATACCGGTGGCCATGTAGTCGCCGCCGGAGGTGCAGCGCACCACGCCGGGGGCCTCCCAGGTGGCGCCGAAGAGGACGATGCCGCCCATGGTGCGCTCCTGCCCCACAATCTCGGCCACTAGCATCTCGGGGATGCCGTTTTGCAGGGTGCAGACGATGCTGTTCTCGTGGAGGTGACCCTCCAGCTGGGCAAGGGCCTGGCGGGTACCCGTCTGCTTGCACAGCAGGAACACCAGGTCGTAGGTCTCGGTGAGCTCGTCGGGGGTCAGTGCGGAGACCGGCACGCTCAGGTCAAGCCCGCCTGTGATGGTGGCGCCCCGGGTGCGCAGGGCCTCCACATGGGGGATGTAGGTGTCGATCAGATCGATCTGCACGCCGCTGCGGGTCAGCAGCGCGCCCAGCACCGTTCCGATGGAGCCTGCGCCCATAATTGCAGCCTTCATATCGGTTCTTTTTCCTCCTCTTTCGTGTCGCTGTTTGTCTCGGCATCACTCGCCGGGAGGGCTGCCGCAGCCGCCCGCCGGGGTGATGCTCTGCCCTCTATTATTGCAATGGGCGTGCCAGCTTTTTCCGCCCCTTGAATTTCTCACAATTTCTTTGCATTCTAAGTCAGATTTTCCGTCAAAATCTTCACAACTCGTCTAACGATTAGACAGTTGCGCATAAACGCTTAGACAGTTGTAGACAGTTACTGTCTAACCTGGCTCCGGTTGGAGATTTTTTGTTTTTCTGTTTTTTCCCGGCGTTTTTTCTGCTATAATAGCCGCAAAGAGCCCCTGCGCGCCCCCTGTCCGGGCCGGCTGCGGCGCTTCTGCCCTGTCAAACGTTTCGCCGCCCCCATCCCGGGCGGCTTGCCGGCGCCTTGTGCCCCCTGCGCAAGGCCGCCAAGGAAAGGAAGATACCATGCCCGAGATCAAGCAGCTCTCCCCCCACGTGGCCGACCTCATTGCCGCCGGCGAGGTGGTGGAACGCCCGGCCTCCGTTGTGAAGGAGCTGGTGGAAAACGCCATCGACGCCGGGGCCGGCGCCGTCACTGTGGAGATCGAGCACGGCGGCATGACCCTCATCCGGGTCACAGACAACGGCTGCGGCATCCCCGCCCGGGAGGCCGCCACCGCCTTTCTCCGCCACGCCACCTCCAAAATCTCCACCGAGTACGACCTGGAGGCCATCGGCACCCTGGGCTTCCGGGGCGAGGCTTTGGCCGCCATCTCCGCGGTAAGCCGCATCGACCTGCTCACCAAAACCGCCGACGCCTCCCTGGGCTGCGCCCTGACCCTGGAGGGGGGGCGGGTGGTGGAGCAGGAGGAGGCCGGCTGCCCCGACGGCACCACCATGGTGGTGCGCGACCTTTTTTACAACACCCCCGCCCGCCTGAAGTTCACCAAGAAGGACGCCGCCGAGGGCGCCGCCGTCTTTGCCGCCGTACAGCGCCTGGCCCTCTCCCACCCGGAACTGTCCGTCAAATTTATCCGGGACGGCCGGCAGGAGCTGCTCACCCCCGGCGACGGGCAGCTCAAAAGCGCCGTCTACTCCGTGCTGGGCCGTGACCTGGCCCTGGGCTTTACCGAGGCCCGGGGCTCCGGCGAGGATATGTCTGTGTCCGGCTTTGTGTCCATCCCCGCCTGCTGCCGGGGCAGCCGCAGCTATCAGCACTTTTTTGTCAACGGCCGCTATGTGAAAAACCGCACCATGATGGCCGCCCTGGAGGAGGCCTATCAGAATCAGAAGATGGTGGGCCGCTTCCCCGGGTGCGTGCTGCACCTGACGGTGCGGCCCAACCGGGTGGATGTGAACGTCCACCCGGCCAAGACCGAGGTGAAGTTCCAGGACGAGCGGCAGGTGTTCTCCACCGTGTACCACGCGGTGCTCTCCGCCCTCACGGCAGACCGCACCCGCCCCGCGGCGGTGCTCACCCGGCCCAAGCCTCAGGACACCGTCACCCCCAACCAGACCTCCCTCCTGTTCCGGGACAGCGCCGGCGCCGCCGTCCCAAACGCCGTCCCAACGCCCGGGTTTGTCCCGCCTGCGGGACGCGTCCCGGGGGCTGTCCCGGGGGCTGTCTCAGGGGCTGTCCCGGCGCCGTCCGCGGGCGCGGAGCGCACCCAGATGAGCGCCCCGGCAAGCTCTGCGGCGTCCGCCCCATCAAACGGCGCGCCCGTCTGGGCCCCGGCTGCCCGGCCTGACGCCGTGCGGGAGCCCTCCTCCTTCCGCCGGGTGGAGCCCATCCCCGCCCCGGTGAGTACGCCTTCCCCGGCCTTCCCCGCCGATGACCGCCCCGGCGCAGCGCCCCAGGCAGAAGGCCCTGTCCGCCCCGCCTTCTCTGCCCAGGCAGGCACTGACAGTCTCGGTTCCGCCGCCGGGGCTCCTTCTGCCCCAGTCGTTTCCGGCCCCAGCGCCGCAAGCGCCGGGTATATGAATGCCGCCCCCGGGGAGCCGGCTGACAACCAGGCCATCCCCGCCGGGCAAGGCAAGCCCGCACCCGCGCCGGACGCGCCTTCTCCCACTCCGGAGGAGCCCTGGGTGGTGAGGGGGGAGCTGTTCCGCACCTACGTGATGGTAGAGCAGGGGGACAAGGTGCTGCTTATCGACAAGCACGCCGCCCACGAGCGTGCCAATTTCGACCGCCTGCGCGCCCAGGACTACCGGCCCATGGTGCAGCAGCTGCTCTCCCCTGTGACCTTCACCCCGGCCCCGGAGGAGCGGGAGATCCTGCTGGGTCAGCTGGAGCTACTCGCCCGGTTCGGCTTCGAGGTGGAGGAGTTCGGCCCCGCCGCCCTCATTGTGCGGGCCCTGCCCTCCGACATGGACGCCGGCCAGGCCCAGGACGCCCTGCTGGAGCTGGCGGGCCGCATCCGCACCACAGGCGCCGCCGACCCCGCCGCCGCCCGGGACGAGCTGCTCCACACCATGGCCTGCAAGGCGGCCATCAAGGGCGGGCAGAAAAACGGCCCCGCCGAGCTGGAGGAGGTGGCCCGGCTGGTGCTGTCCGGCCAGGTGAAATACTGCCCCCATGGCCGGCCGGTGGCCATCGAGCTCACCCGGGCACAGCTTGAGAAGCAGTTCCGCCGGGCGTAAAGAGGGCTTCGGGACCGCCGCCATTTAAGCCTCCCTCTGACGAGGGAGGTGGCGCGAAGCGCCGGAGGGAGAGATAAAACAATGCATATGGCAAAGGGCTCTCTCCCTCAGCCTCGCTGCCGCTCGACAGCTCCCTCGTCAGAGGGAGCCTTGAAGCTCTGCGCCCTGTAGCCAGTCTCGTCAGCGGGAGGCTTAAGGAACGCCGCTCTCTGCGAGATTCTGCGGTCACGGCGCGGCGCAGACAATCCCTCCGTCATGGCTGCGCCATACCACCTCCTTTTACACAAGGGAGGCTTTCCCGAACAATAAAAGCGCCCGGTCGGAATACTCCGACCGGGCGCTTTTCATTTTCTCGCTTTCTTCTTTTCTCTTTAAGGCCGATCTGCCAGGGGGATAAAGGCCTGCTTGGGGGACACCGCCTTGTAGGCGGGCCGTATAATCTTGCCGTAGGGGTTGTAGACCTCTTCAATGCGGTGGGCGCACCAGCCCACAATGCGGGCAATGGCAAAAAGCGGGGTGTACAGCTCCGGCGGGATGTCCATCATCTTGTAGACAAGGCCGGAGTAGAGGTCCACGTTGGCGCACATGACCCGCTCCTGCCCGGTATGGCGGGCAAAGGCGGCGGGGGCCAGGCGCTCCACCGACTCAAAGAGCTCAAACTCCCGGAGCATCCCCTTTTTCTCCGCCACCCGCCGGGCAAAGCCCTTGAGCAGCACCGCACGGGGGTCAGAGAGGGTATAAATGGCATGGCCCATACCGTAGATGAGGCCGGAGCCGTCCCCCGTCTCCCGGCGCAGCAGCTTTTCGAGATAGGCGGAGAGCTCCGCGTCGTCGTTCCAGTCGGACACCTCCCGCTCGATATAGCCGAACATCTCCATGACCTTCATGTTGGCGCCGCCGTGCCGGGGGCCCTTGAGGGAGCCCACCGCCGCGGCAATGGCAGAATAGATGTCCGTCCCCGTGGAGGAGAGCACCCGGCAGGCAAAGGCGGAGTTGTTGCCGCCGCCGTGCTCCATGTGGAGCACCAGGCACAAATCCAGCAGGCGTGCCTCGTCCTCCGTGTAGCGGTTATCGTGGCGCACGGAGTAGAGGAAATTCTCCGCCACGCTCAAGCCCGCCTGGGGCCGGTGGAGGTAGAGGGAGTCGTTATCGAAATAGTGACGTTTGGTGGCAAAGGCGTGGGCCACGATCACCGGGTAGCGGGCGATGAGCTGGATGGCCTTGAGCATCTCCCCCTCCAGGGAGTGGGTCTCGGGGTCGGCGTCGTAGGAGTAGAGGCCCAGGGTGGAGCGGGCCAGCTTGTTCATCACGTCCCGGCTGGGAGCCTTGAGGATCATGTCCTCGGTGAAGTTGTTGGGGAGGTTGCGCAGGTGGGAGAGGATATCACAGAATTCCTCCAGCTGCCCCCGGTTGGGCAGTGCCCCGAAGAGCAGCAGATAGGCCGTCTCCTCATAGCCGAAGCGCCCCTCGCTCAAAAAACCGCCGATCAGATCCCGGACATTGATGCCCCGGTAGATGAGCTGGCCCTCCATGGGGAGCTTCTCGCCGTCCTCCATGTAGTAGCCGCGCACGTTGCCGATCTGGGTGATACCGGCCATGACGCCGGTGCCGTCAGCGTTGCGCAGCCCCCGCTTGACGCCGTAGCGCTCGTAATAGGCCGGGTCAATGCTGGGATATCGGACGTACTGCCTGCATATATCTTGGACGTAGGACAAGGCCTCGTCCTCATGCTCCCAGGAAAAATGGCTATCCATGGCGGCGCCCCCTTGCTTTGATTTTTTCTATTTTACCGCATTTCTTTCCCCTCGTCAATGCACAGCGCTTCGCTAAAGCGCTGAAAAACCTCATATTTTCAAGGCTCGTCTGGTTGTTTTTGCAGGATTGGAGGTTTTGTGTTGCAAAAGCTGTCTCTTTTTCGTCAGATTCGGCTCTATCTGTCCGCGGCGGCGGTGGGCGCGCTGTTCTGCTTTCTCCCGCCGCTTCTGTGGAGCCCGGGCAGCGCCCCTGCCCCCCAGCCGCCCCTCCTTCCGGGCAGTCCGGAGCCGGCGCTCACGCCCTCCGCCGCGCCCTCCCCCTCTCCCGCCGGCGGCGAAACCGGGGAGGAAGGCATGGACAGCGCGCGGACGGTGGCAGTCTTGCAGGAGGACGGCACCGTCGTCCAGCAGCCCCTTGCCGAATACCTGTGGGGGGTGGTTGCGGCGGAGATGCCCGCCGCCTTTGAGCCCGACGCCCTGCGCGCCCAGGCGGTATGTGCCCGGACCTACACCGCCTGGATGATGGAGCGGGGCGGCAAGCACGCCGGCGCCCACATCTGCACCGACTCCTCCTGCTGCCAGGCCTGCACCACCCGGGAAAAGGCCGCCGGGCGCTGGGGGGAGCTTGCCCAGGACTACACCAAGAAGATTGCCGCCGCGGTGGCCGATACCGACGGCGTCATCGCCGCCTATGGCGGCGCGCCCATTCAGGCGCTGTTCTTTTCCTCCGCCGCAGGCGCCACCGAGGACGCCGCCGCGGTCTGGGGCAACGCCCTGCCCTACCTCACCTCGGTAGAAAGCCCGGAGGGGGACGAGGTGCCTAACTACCGCTCCGCCGTCACCCTCACCGCCGACGAGGTGCGCGGGCGCGTGGCCGAAGCCTACCCGGAGGCAGACCTCTCCGGCGCGCCGGAGGGCTGGTTCGGCGTCCCCGCCCTCACCGCGTCAGGCCGGGTGGCGTCCATCCCGGTAGGAGGGCTCACCCTGTCCGGCGGGGCGGCCCGCAGCCTCTTCTCCCTGCGCTCAGCGGCCTTCACTGTCAGCTATACCGACGGGGCGTTTACCTTCTCCGTCACCGGCTACGGCCACGGGGTGGGCCTGAGCCAGTACGGCGCCAACGCCATGGCCCGTGCCGGGTCCTCCTGGCAGGACATCCTGCTCCACTACTACACCGGCGTCACCCTCCAGAAGGGGTGGTAGGGGGCACTTTTCTGCGGCGAGCCTTGCCATCGGCCCCACGGTTTGCTATACTATAGTTATGATGGGGGATTTTGTGTCCCCCAAAAGGAAAGGAACTGTGAACGCAGACATGGACACCCGTTATGACATTATGATCCTCGGTACCGGCGAGGCCGGTATCTTTGCCGCCTACGAGCTCTACCTCAAATGCCCCGGCGCAAAAGTGCTGGTGGTGGACCAGGGGGCGGACATCTATCACCGGAGCTGCCCCATCGTGGCCGGGCGGGTGAAGGCGTGCATCAACTGCAAGGTGTGCGACACCATGTGCGGCTTCGGCGGCGCCGGCGCCTTCTCCGACGGCAAGTATAACTTCACCACCGCCTTCGGCGGCTGGCTCACCGACTTCCTCGACGAGCGGGAGGTGATGGAGCTTATCGACTATGTGGACGCCCTGAACATCAAGCACGGTGCCACCACCGAGGTGTACTCCACCTCCACCCCCGAGGCCAAGGCCCTGGAAAAGCGGGCGCTGGAGCACGACCTGCACCTGCTTCAGGCCCGGTGCAAGCACCTGGGCACGGAAAACAACCTGAAGATCCTCACCAACATCTACGAGGCCATCCGGGACAAGCATACCTTCCTGTTCAACACCGCCGTGCAGGACATCGAGGTGGACAGCGGCGGCGGCTATGTGCTGCGCACCGAGGATGGCCGGCAGTTTTCCGCCCCCTACCTCATCGCCGGGCCGGGCCGCAGCGGCGCGGAGTGGTTCTCCAATCAGTGCAAAAAGCTGGGGCTGGAGCTGATCAACAACCAGGTGGACATCGGCGTGCGGGTGGAGCTGCCCGCCACCGTGTTCGAGCACATCACCGACGTGGTGTATGAGTCGAAGCTGGTCTACCGCACCAAGCAGTACGGCGACCAGGTGCGCACCTTCTGCATGAACCCCTATGGCCACGTAGTGGCGGAGAATGTGGAGGGCATCAACACCGTCAACGGCCACTCCTACTCCGACCCCAAGCTTCAGAGCGAGAACACCAACTTCGCCCTGCTGGTCTCCAACCGCTTCACCTCCCCCTTCAACGAGCCCTACCGCTACGGCAAGCATATTGCGTCCCTCTCGAACATGCTGGCCGGCGGCGTGCTGGTGCAGCGCTTCGGCGACCTGGTGTCCGGCATCCGCACCAACGACCACCGGATGAGCAAGTCCTTCACCCGGCCCACCCTCACCGCCGCCGTGCCCGGCGACCTGTCCCTGGCCCTGCCCAAGCGGCAGCTGGACGACATCATTGAGATGATCTACGCCCTGGACAAGCTGGCCCCCGGCACCGCAAACTACGACACCTTGCTGTACGGCGCGGAGGTGAAGTTCTACTCCGCCCGCATCAAGCTCTCCAACGAGCTGGAGACCGCCCTGCCCGGCTTCTTTGCCGTGGGCGACGGCGCGGGCGTGACCCGCGGCCTTGCACAAGCGGGCGCTTCCGGCGTGAAGGCCGCCCGGGTGGTGGCCGAGCGGCTGAACAAAGCCTAACGCGCCGCCGCCCACACAATTCGCAGCGCAGCGGAGAATTGCCGCAGGCGCCGCCCCATACGAAGCCGGGGCAGCCCAGCGGAGCTGCGGGCGCCGCCCGAGGGCCTGATGCAGCCCCACCCTGGCGGGCTTGTCCATAATTATTTGAAACCAATCTCCGCTTTCTCTGCCCTCCTCCCCCGGCATGCCCCGCGGCGCGGGGCGGAGCCCCCCTGCATTCCCAAGGGTTTTCAACAACTTCCACAAGGTTTTCCACAGCCTTGTGCGAATTTGACGGTCGACATAAAAGCTGTCAAGGAAAAAATGACCCCCGGCGGCCTTATTTTGGCTGCCGGGGGTCGTGTTATTTTCAGAACATTTGGGCGGGGTTCGGGGCTTATCCAAGCTGCTCATTGCGCCGGTAGGCGGCCACCACGGCCTGGGCTGCGGCGGCCCGGAAGGCGCGGTTTTCAAGCTCTGCCACGCCGGCGATGGTAGTGCCGCCGGGGGAGCACACCGCGTCCTTGAGGGCGCCGGGGTGCTTGCCGCTCTGGAGCACCATCTCCGCCGAGCCGGCCACCATCTGGGCCGCCCAGGCCTGGGCCTTGTCCCGGGGCAGGCCGATCTGCACACCGCCGTCGGCCAGGGCCTCGATGAAGAGGTAGACGAAAGCCGGGCCGCAGCCGGAGATGGCGGAGCCCATGTCAAGCTGGGCCTGGGTGACCCGCTCAAGCATGCCGCAGCAGTGCAGGGCGTCGGTCAGGCCCGCGTAGTCCTCGTCGGTGACGTCGCCGGCGGGGGCCATAAGCAGGACGCCCGCGCCGATGAAGGCGGGGGTGTTGGGCATGATGCGCACCGTGGGCAGAGCAAGGCCGCCGTCGGAGAGAATGCCCGCAAGGGTTTCCAGCCGGACGCCGGCGGCGATGGACACCAGCACCCGGTGCTCCCCGGCGGCCTCGCCCTCCTTGAGGGCCGGGACAAGGCCGGCAAGCACCCCGGGCAGCACCTGGGGCTTGACGCACAGCACGACGTATCTGGCGCTGCGGGCGGCCTGCGCTCCGCTTTCGGCGGCAGTGCAGCCTGTCTCGGCCGTCAGGGCGGCGGCAAGGGCGGCGTTGGGCTCGTAGATGACGACCTCGTCAGCTTCGACAGCCCGGCAGGCCGCCCGGGCCAGGGCACCGCCCATGTTGCCCGCGCCGATGAATGCGATGGTTTTCATGATAGTTCCTCCTTTTAGCCCCGCAGGGCCCGCTTATGGCGGGGGCAGGGCGCTTCGCTTACAGCCGGCCGCCCTTGGCCGGGACAATGTCACATACGGTGAGGCGGTCGTCCGCCACGGAAAAGCGCACCTCCAGCCCGGCAAAGCCGAAGCCGTACACCCGTCCGCTCTGGCGCTGATAGGCCGGGCGGGGGTCCTGCCGGAGTACGCCGAGAAGGGCCGCGCGCTTGTCCTCCGGCACCAGGGCGAGAAGGGCGGGCGGGACGTCCACCTCCAGCAGGTAGTCCTGCCCGGGGGCGGTGAAGCCCGCGGCGGCCTCCGGGTGGCAGTCGGCATAGGGGATATAGGGCTTGATGTCGAAAATGGGGGTACCATCCATCAGGTCGGCCCCGGACACCAGCAGCCGGGGGGCCTGGGGGCCGTCGGTCTCCACCCCCTCCAGCCGGACGCAGGAGAGCCCGATGGGGTTTGGGCGGAAGGGGGAGCGGGTGGCGAACACCCCAAGGCGCTCATTCCCGCCCAGCCGGGGCGGCCGCACGGTGGGCGACCACTGCTCCCGAACGGCCTGGGAGAAGTGCCAGATCAGCCACAGATGGGAAAACTGCTCAATGCCCCGCAGGGCGTCTATGCTGCGGTAGGGCGGCTCGAAGATCACCCGGGCGCGCAGCTGCTCCACCAGGCCCGCCTGCCGGGGAATGCCGAACTTGGTGGGAAAGTCCGAGCGGATATGGGCAATGGGCTCCATGGCGCCCCCCCTTTCCGGGTGCGCCCTGCCGCCGGCGCGCCCTGTTTTTCTTTCCACATCTTGACATGAATGCAAAGGTTTGTCAAGCGGCGCGGCCCCCGGGGCAGCGCAAAGGAGGGAGCGGCGGTGTGCCGCTCCCCCCTTTTTTGCTCGGGATCTTTATTTGTGGTACGCCCGATAGAGGAAGGTGACAATCTGGGCGCGGGTGCAGGGGTCGTCAGGGGCGAAGCGTCCGCCGCCCACGCCCTGCGTCACGCCGGTCTCGGCGGCCCAGGACACCGCGTCCTCATAATAGCTGCCGGCGGGCACATCGGTAAAGACTGCCCGGCTCTGGGGCAACGCCCCCAGCGCTCGGGCCAGGAAGGTCACCGCCTGGCCGCGGGTGCAGGGATCGTCCGGGGAGAAGGTGGTGCTGGAGGTGCCGAGGGTGATGCCCTGCTCCACCGCCCAGGCCACCGCCTTCGCGTAATAGGCGTCGGCGGGGACGTCGGTAAAGGCGGCGGCGGCTTTCGGCTCCGGCCGGCCGGCGGCGCGCCACAGGAAGGTGACGATCTGGCCGCGGGTGCAGGGATCATCCGGCGAGAAGGTGTCGGGGGTGGTGCCGGTGGTGATGCCCTGCTCCACCGCCCAGGCTACCGCCGGGGCGTACCAGGCGTCGGCAGGCACGTCAACAAAGGCGGTCTGGGGGACAAAGCGGGCGCGGATCTCCACCTTGCCGGCGGGCATGATAAAGGTGAAGGCGTTCCCGCCCCGGGGAGTGAGGCGCACCTCCCCGCCGTTCTGGTCGACGACCTGAAGCGTATCCAGGACATAACCCGCGTCCGGCTTCGCCGTTACGGTGACGGTGACGCCCGCGGCGGCCTGACTGGGAGAGACCGTGACGGTGCCGCCCGGCGTATCGGGCACGACAATGTCATAGGCAGGGCCGGTGGGGAGGATCGGGCCGGGATTGGGATTGGGATTGGGATTCGGATTGGGGTCAGGGCCGCTCGCCGACCGGGCGGAGATAATCACAGGGGCGGGAACGGCGGCGTTGCCGGCGCCGTCCTGTGCGGTGACGTCGCCCATCTGGGCGCGGAAGCCCGTCTGCTGCTGCACATCTTCGCCGTTCTCGTTCAGGCCGTCCTCAAGGCCGGTCGGGAGGACGCCGGCGATGGCAAACCGGCCCTGCTCATCCGCCTTGGCGGTGAGGGTGAGGGGCTGTCCCTGGCCGTCGGCGAGGGTGAGGCTGAGGGTGACGTCCAGGCCCGGCTCGGTCTGGCCGGTGACGGTGTAGGCGCCGGTGTCGGTGTCGGCGCGGACATTTTTCTCGTCCAGGGTGAGGACGGGGGGCACATCATCCAGGGAGAGGCGGAGGTAGTAGTCGGTGGAGTCCTCCCCCGCCGTGACGGTGAGCTTCACCCGGCCGCTCTGCTCGATGAGGGCCAGGGCGGCATCATCTCCGGACACCTCCCACGTGCCGCCGGTGCCGTCAGCGGTAAAGGTTCCGGTGCCCACGTCCGCGGTGACGGCAAGGCCGTCCACCCCGCTGCCGGTGACGGTGAAGAGTGTCCCCACCGCAGGCAGGTCTCCCTCTCCCCACAGGAGGGTATCATAGCCATTCTGGCCATTGAGGATGACGCTCTGGCCGCCCGGGGTGGTTACGGTGAGGGTGGGGGCGGTGTAGGGCTTAAGGTAGGCCTGGCCGGACCTGGCGGGGTTGCTGTAGTAGTTCAGGTTCTCCGCCAGGACCTCGCCGGTGGTCTCGTCCCGGGCATAGCGGACAGACTCCACCGTGACCATATAGTTCCGGTCAGCGGGGGCGGCGTCGGACACGCCGCCGGTCTTGCTCACCTGCCAGGTCAGCTCATTGACGCTGACATTGCTGCCGGCCACCGTGGGGGCCATGCGCAGAGAGTAGGTGCCGCCGTTGACGGCAGCCGCCTGGATGCGGGGGTCGGAGAAATCGGCGTTGGAGAAGACATAGGGCGCGCCGGCCTGGGTCCAGCCGGTGCCGTCCTGATAGTACAGCGTCACGCGGTAGCCGTCCACAGCAGGGCCGCTGGCGGGAGCCTCCCAGCTTGCGGTCAGCGTTTCGTTGCCAGTGAAGCTGAGCGCCACGCCGGTCGGCGCGTTGGGGATCACATTGTTGGTGTAGACGATCGTGGCGGTGGAGGTCGCGGTGTCCACCGTGACCCACGAATACTCGTCCTCGCCGATCGTTCCGTCGCCGTTGAAGTCGCCGACGATCCTTTCGACCAGCACGGCGGTGACATAGTAGCTGCCGCTGGGCGCGAGCGAGCCCTCAGACGGCACGGTGAGGCTGTACGGGCCATCCCCCTCGACCATGTCGAGGAAGTAGTTCTCGCCGGAGCGGTCGGGGTGTGTATCGAGGTAGTAGCGCACGGCGTAGGTCTTGCCGTCACGCGGGTTTGCAATGGAGCTTGAGGCGTTATATCCGCGCAGGCTGAAGTCCAGCGTTGTGGGGCGCGCGGAGGCGCACAGGACGTAGTCGAAATCGCAGTCCGCCTCAATGGTCAGGGTCTGCGGCATATTGGCAGCAAGCCCGGTGGCGATCAGCAGGCCAGTGCGCGCCACGCCCTCCTCCGGCTCGTCCTCGATCTCGGTGCAGTTCGCGGTTTCGGGGTTGGTAAAGACGCCGTTCGCGTCAATCACCGGGTCGATCAGCGTGATCGGGCTGCCGCCCTCCGGCGTGATGGAAAGGCTTTCTCTCAGCGTTTCCAGATCCTCATCGTCCTTCGGGAAAATCTGGAGCAGGAGCTGATCCGCGCCGGCGTAGGCCGGTGTGCCGGTGATGGTCTCGCTGTACCGCCCATTGGGTCCCCGCGCGGCAAGCAGGGAGACTGTCTCACTCTCCGCAACCGGCAGGGCGGCAAGGCTGTACTCTACCACGGCAATGCCGATCTGCTCGCCGGTCTCGTCGTCGATGCAGAGGTAGGTGTCCTCCGAAAGCGGCGCGGCGCTGAAGGCCTGCGCACGGCTGCCGCTGACGAACCACGCGTTTTTGTCGATCTCCTTCTCCAGCGACCAGCCCTTGTTGATGTCCTTGACCAGGTTGAAGGCGCCGCCCACATGGTTGGGCAGGATGTAGTACAGGCGCCAGTGCGTCAGTGCAATGTTGCCCATGTGGGACAGGCCGCCGTAGACGCTGAGGTTGTTCCACGCGGAGGTGGCCGCGGTGGACAGGATCTGCCCGGCATCCATTCCGGCATAGGCCGCCGGGTTCACATTGACGGCGGTCTGCGCGCCGAGGATGAAGTCCACGCTGGCCGTGGCAAGCGTTCTGCCGCCGATGATTCTGAATGTCAGCTTGCCGAGCTTCTTGGGGATCATGACCCTCGCGATGATGCTGCCGCGGCTGTCGATCTGAAGGTGGGCGCTGGTGGGACGGTCGTAATCGTTCAGCCCGCCGAACATGCTGGCCTCCACCTTGCTGTTCACCTCAAAGATCGCCTTGTCGCCCTGCGGCGCCTTGATCACAACGCCCATGCCGCCGCCCGCGCGCAGGCCGGTATACTCTATGTTGCGGTACCAGCGCTTTTCGCCCGTAAGGCGGAGGTACATATTGAACGAGTCGAGCACATCCGCGCCGGCAATGGTAACGTCGGTTCCGGCATATTCCAGATAGCTGGGGCCGAGGGTGATATGCACCTTGCCCTTGACGATCTTCAGATAGTCGCCGATGGCGGTGAGCTTGAGCTGGATGGGCGGGATGCCGATAAAGTCGCCGTTGATGGTGTCGGCCAGGCCGTAGAAGCCGCCGCCGCCGCCCCGGAGGAAGGCCGTGGGCACCGGCGGGACCAGGGGGATGCCCGGCTCCACCGCCAGCGAAAAGTAGAGGTTGTTGGGGGCAAGGCGGCCGTTGTTCAGCCGCTTGAGCTCCAGCTCCGCCTGTGTTTCAAAGAGGTCGAAGGCGTTGAGCTCCAGCGAGAAGCTGTAAAGCTCCTCCCCGGCAAAGGTATTAATGTGGGCCTCGATCTCGGCGAGCTCCAGCCCCAGCAGGGCGCCGGTATCCAGATGGCCGTCGGCCTTGATGCCGTTCTGGACAAAGCTGATGGTGCCGTCGGCATTTTTCTTGGGCCCGTAGCCCAGGGCCTCCAGGGTCAGCAGCTTATCCGGGCTGCAGTTGAGAATGAGGTCCAGCCCCATCTCGCCGGAGAGGATGAGGTCGCCGTTGGGCTTGAGCAGCGCCTTGTCGATCTTGCTGCTGACCTGCGGGATGTCGATAAACACCAGGACGGCGTTTTTCTCCGGGATCATGGAGAGGGCAAGGGTCTCCCCCTCCAGGGCCAGGCCGGCAGGCGGGTCGGTGGGCTGTGCCGCGCTGAAGAGCCTGAAGCGCGGGGTGGAGTACTGCACCATGGAGGTGGTGTCAAAGCGGGTGACAAGGCCGGCCTCATCCACCCGGACGCGGAAATACTGCCCCGCCCCCGACCAGGAGGCGGTGATGGTGGACGTCAGGGCCGCCATGCCGGTGGTGAAGTCATAGTATTTGCCCGCGCCGTCCGACTTTGCCTCGAAGTCGCCCCGGAGGGTGTAGAGAGGCTCGCCGTACTGGGCCTTGAGCGCGGCCTCCCGGGCGGAATCGGGGATGGGCGCGGCCAGCACGCCCCCCTCGGCCCGGTAAAGGCCCAGGCGGTCGGCGTTCTGCGGGACGGTGACCTTGTCCGGCTCGGTGAACTTGGGGTCTTCCACAGCCCCCTCATTTGTGCCGTACACATCGCGGAAGCCCCAGGCGTGCATCACTCGCACATAGGGAGCAGTACCGGTCCCGATCGTAGCGCCGCGGGACTCGGCGGTGAGGCAGTCTGTCTTCGCGTCGTAGCTCACAAAGCGCGTAGGGTCTATGCCGAAGTTGGCATCATTGAGGGTCGGCCATTCCGCCAGCACAAAGGGGTTGTCCACACCGTAGCTGTCGGAGTAGACCTCAGTGATCTCACCCGAACCGGCGCGCGGCGCCCAGAGGCTGGTGCGGCCGAGGCCGGCGGTGACGTCGGTGCTTTTGTGGCCCTGTTCCGTAAAGCGGCTGATCAGGACATGCGCGCTGCCGGTCTCCCCGCGGGCATGGCCCATGCGGGAGAAGCCGCGGAAATCCTGAAAATAGCGGAGGATAAAGCTCGGGATATTGTCCGTTGCGATTCCGCCGGGGCCCCACGCGGCGCGCGCGACCACCGCGTAGGTGCGGCTGTTTTCAGGATCGTCGGCCTCCCCTGACAAATCCCCGTCGGTCACGCCGTCGCCGAGCCTGACAATATTGTAGGAGATGTAGCACATGACCTCCGGGTCGCCCCTGCCGTAGCCGCTGAAGGTGCAGCGGACGGTCAGCGCGCCCGCGGCCGGCACTTCATATCCAAAGTAATTATCGAAGCCGGGCTCCGTTTTGGGGTCAATGACCTCCATCTTCTCCAGCTTCAGGTCCTTCTGGGAATTGCCGGTCTGGAGGGTGAAGCGCGCCTGCTCATAGACGCCAAGGTTGATGGAGTCCATGGTGTAGGCCTGATGGTGGTAGCGGGCGGAGCTGGTGACCGACTTGCCCGCGTGGGGGCCGTCGATGGCCAGGTAGAACTCAATGCCCTCGCCGCTGTTTCGCAGCTTCATCGACCAGATCTGCGAGCCCCCATTGGTGCCCTCCAGCTTGGTGACGACAGGCACTGCATGATATACCGCCGACCCCGTGATGCCGCCGACATAGGCAAACACCTGCATGGGCAGCAGCGCAACGGTCATAAGCAGCGCAAGCAGCAGGGAAAACAATCGTTTTTTCATAAACTGCTCCTTTCTCTTCCAGGGTTGTTCAAGGCTCATCCGCGATGGACCCTCTTTGTCATCGTTTCTATTGTAGCAGAAGCGGCTGCATGTCACATCACCCGTTCGGGTAGTATTTGCCTTTAGCGCAGCATCTCCACCAGGCGGCTGCGGCGGTCGATATTCATTTTCTGGAAGGCGTTTTTCAGGTGGTGCTTGACGGTGTTCTCCGAGATGTGCAGGGCCCGGGCGATCTCGCTGTTGCGCATGCCCCGGGCAGCCAGCTCCGCCACCTCCCGCTCCCGGTCGGTGAGGGCCTCGGTGAGCTCGGGGGCGCCGTCCAGCATGGAAAAAATCCGGCTCTCGTCGGCGCAGGTGTAGTGGACGCCCAGGGCCTTGATCTCCCGGATGGCCTGCTTATGCCGGGCGGCGATGGACGGCGAGAGGAAAAGCACCCGGAAATACCGGCGGAAGCACGCCAGGAAGGAGTAATTTTTGTCCTGCTCGGCCATGGCAAGGGAGCGCTCCAGCCACACCGACGCCTGGCCCAGGCGCCCCAGGGCCATGTAGCTCAGGGCCAGGCCGCAGTACATGAAGTTGCGGGCGGCGGCGGAGATGAGCCGGGGGTCCAGCTGGAGGGAGGCCTCCACCGAGGCGATGGCCCGCTGGTACTCCCGCTTGAGCAGCAGGTCGGTGATACGGCAGGTCTTGATCATGAAGTTGGTAAAGGTCAGGTCGGTGAGGGCGTCCGCCCCGCCCTGGGCCCAGAGGGCGGAGCGGCCCGTCTCCATCAAGAGGCCCAGGAGGTAGCCGCGCACCGTCTCCACCATGTAGGCGCCCAGGCTGGTGCCCTGAAGGAAGGCGTAGCCCCGGGCCTTGTTCTCAAGATAGTCCACCGCCTTTTGAAGGCCCGCCATGTCGGAGCGGTACACCGCGTTGATGCCCAGGAGAAGGGCGGCGCCGTAGGTGCCGGAGGCGTTCTGGGCCTGCTCGGAGAGGAAGGCGGCCTGGTAGGCCTGGATGTCGGATTCCTCAAAGCGGCCCTGGACGGAGTAGGCCTCCCCCCGGTAGATCTCCGCCGCGCCGGCGGCGTGGCCGTTGGTGAGGCGGTTATAGCGCCGCAGCACCACCGCAAGGCGCTCTGCCGTGGCCATCATCTGCCCCGGCTGGGTGTAGAAGAGGTACCACATGGACGGGCAGCCGAAGAAATAGGGCTCCTCTGGGATGAAGAGCTCGGAGTCGTGGGTGAGCAGGGCCTCCGCACGGGCATAGGCCGCGTCCATCTTGTCAAGGTCGGGGAAACATTCCAGGGCGGAGAGCAGTTCCCACTCCCCGAGATAGTGAGCGTCGCCCAGCTCCAGAAGGATGGCATGTATCCGCGCCATCTGGCGGGAGAACTCGGCAAACTCGCACCCGGAATAGAGGGCATAGCACAGCCGCAGCAGGGACAGGGGGTAGCGCGCCTGCACCGCCTCGGGGCAGCGGCGCAGCACGGCGCGGGCCAGGGCGGCGTAGCCCACGTCCCCGAAGCGCTCGGTGACAAGGCCCACAAGGCGGCAGGAAAGGACGCCCTCGTCGTCTCCGGCCTGAAAGAAGCAGTCGACGGCGGCGCGGGTCATGCCGCTGTCCCGGTACCAGGCCCCCGCCCGGGCATAGACCTCCCGGCGCAGCGGCTCGTCCGCCCGGGCAAGGCGGCCGCGCAGGAAGTGCAGCAGCAGCTCGTGGGGGTAGTAGCGGTCCCGCGCAGGGTCATGGCGCACCAGAGGGGCGCGGAGGAAGAGCTCCTCCCGTGCCTTGCCCGGGAGAAGGTCGGCCGGCAGGAGGGCGTCGATCATGGCGGGGGTGACGCAGTCGAACAGGCACAGGCGCAGCAGCGCCGCGCGGCGCGGCTCGTCCATGCGCGTCCAGAACAGGCGGTAGAGCAGGTCGGACAGCTCTCCCGCCGCGCCGCCGGCCTCCAAAGACAGGGCCACCGCCGCGGGCCAGCCGCCGGTGCTCTCCACGATGGCCTGGGCCTGCTCGGAGGTGACGCTCTGGCCGCAGCGCCGGGCAAAGGCGCAGATGTCCTCCCGGGAGAGGAGCAGGTCGGCGGCGCGCAGGTAGGTAACGCTCCCCTCCAGCCCCTCGAAAACGGGGCGCAGCCGCCCCAGGTTCTGGGTGACAAAGATGATGTGCAGCCCGTCCGCCGGGCGCTTTGCCAGGGCGTCGATGATCTGCGGCGGCCAGTTGTCAGTGGAGAGCTGGAAGTTATCGAACACGAGGGTCAACGGCTTTTTGACCCGCAGCTCCAGCAGCGCCCGGGCCGCAAGGCCGGCATTGCTGCGGTTGAGAAAGCCCAGGGTCTCAAGGCGGCGGACGGGGCCCTCGTCTGCCGCGGCAAGCTGGCGGACAAACCAGAAAAAGCTGGT
>CAKUIM010000008.1 GCA_934660965.1 uncultured Oscillospiraceae bacterium
TGGCGCGGAAGGAGGGATTTGAACCCTCGCACCGGTTTCCCGGTCTACTCCCTTAGCAGGGGAGCCCCTTCGGCCTCTTGGGTACTTCCGCAGGTCGAACCAGAAGGGTATATAAAATTTGGCGGAGAGAGTGGGATTCGAACCCACGGCTCTTACGAGTCACCGGTTTTCAAGACCGGCTCCTTAAACCACTCGGACATCTCTCCGTATCCAGACGCCAGCCCAAGCGCAATTAATATATTATCACATCGCATACCCGGCTGTCAATGGATAATCGCCGATTTCTCTCCGCCGGCTGGATTTTGCCCGGAAGGGCGCGCTTTAGTCCTCCAGGCGCTTGATCGCCGCCCGGGCCGCGCACTGCTCCGCCTCTTTTTTGGTGCGGCCCGTGCCCCGGCCCACGGTCTGGTCGCCCACCGACACCTCCATGACAAATACCCTGGCATGGTCTGGCCCCTGCTCATCCACCAGGCGGTAGGACACCATCTGCCCCGGCTTTCGCTGCACAAGCTCCTGCAGGGCGGTCTTATAGTCCCGGTCCACCGCCTTCTCCTGCTCCTTGTCCAGGATAAAGCGTTGGATCAGCGCCCGCACCGGCTCCAGCCCGCCGTCCAGATAAACCGCCGCCAGGGTGGCCTCGGTGGCGTCCGCCAGGATAGACGGCCTGCGGCTGCCTCCCGCCGCCGCCTCGCCCCGGCCCAGGCGCAGATATTCCCCCAGGCACAGGCTCTGGGCCATCTCGTAAAGGCTGCCCTCGCACACCAGGGCCGCCCGGGTACGGGTGAGCTCCCCCTCCGGCATATTCTCGTGGCGCCGGAACAGGTAGTCCGCCACGATCATCCCCAGCACGGAGTCGCCCAGAAATTCCAGACGCTCGTTGCTTGTCAGCCCCTCCGCCCGGTGCTCGTTGGCGTAGGAGCTGTGGGTCAGCGCATGGCGCAGCAGGCCCTTGTCCCGGAATACATATCCAAGCCGTTCTTCCAAACCCTTCATATACCCCTCCAAAAAGAAAGCCCCGCGGCAAGCCCGGGGCTTTCTTCTCCTCCGTTGTGTTACAGATCCAGATGGTCCTGCATGTACTTATACAGGTCGCCCACCGTTACGATGGAAGCGATGTCGTCCTCGCTCATCTCGCCCAGGCCGAACTCCTCTTCCAGCGCCATAGACAGCTCTACCAGATCCACCGAATCAGCGCCCAGATCGTCTACAAAGGCGGTCTCCGCGTTTACGGAATCCGGTTCCAGGCCAAACTGATCCACAATGATCTCACAAAGCTTTTCAAACATGATGATTCGCAGCTCCTTCTTGGCAGTGTAACAACATAATAGGGAGTTCTCCCCGGGGTGTCAATAGGATTTCCAAATTTTTCACGCGTCGGCATCCGCACCGGCCCCGGCCCGGCCCACTGGCAGGCGCATGTGCTCGATATTCTCCTGCACGTCCTCGATGATGCCCGCCTTGCTGAACTCCACCGCCTGGCGCACGGCGTTCTTGATGGCCCTGGCGTCCGAGGAGCCGTGGGCCTTGATCACCGGCTTGGAGATGCCCAGAAGGGCCGTCCCGCCCACCTCGCCGGCGTCCATGAGCTTCTTGAAGTCCCGCAGCTCGCTCTTCACCATCAGCGCGGCAAGCTTGGTCTTGAGGTTTTTCATAAAGAGCTTTTTGATCTCCCGGCCCAGAAACAGGCCGGCCCCCTCCATGGTCTTGAGGAAGATATTGCCCGAGTACCCGTCGGCCACGATCACGTCCACCGCGCCCTCCACGGCCTCCCGGGCCTCCACATTGCCCACAAAGTTAATCCGCCCCTCGTCCCCGGCCTTCCGCAGCAGCATATAGGTTTCCCGCTGCAGGTCGGTGCCCTTGCTGGGCTCCACGCCGATGTTCAGAAGGCCCACCTTGGGCTCGGGCCGCTTAAGGGTCCGCTCGGCATAGTAGCTGCCCATAAAAGCAAACTGGAGCAGATACTCCGGCTTGCACTCCGCCGTGGCGCCGCAGTCGATGAGGACGGCCCCGCCGCCCCCCGTGGGCACCACAGGGGCCATGGCCGCCCGGCGAATGCCCTTGATGCGCTTGGCCAGGAGCGTCGCCCCCGAGAGCAGCGCCCCGGTGGACCCGGCGGACACAAAGGCGTCCCCCGTCCCATCCTTGAGCAGGTTCAGACCCACCGTCAGCGAGGAATCCTTCTTGTCCTTAAAGGCGGTGGCCGGGTTGTCGCACATCTCCACCACCTGCTCGGCATGGGCGATCTCCACCCCGCCGGGCAGGTCGGCGATGCCGTTTTCCCGCAGGACCTCCAGAATCGCCTCGCCCCGGCCCACCAGGATCACGTCCACTCCATACTCCTTCGCCGCCTCCAGCGCGCCCAGTACCGGGGCCTGGGGCGCGTTGTCGCCGCCCATGGCGTCTACAATAATGCGCATATCGAGCCTCCTATCCTCTTTCTCTTATTCCAGCTCCGGCCCCATCTGCGCCAGGCACTCCAGCGAGCGCTGGGACAGCAGGGCGTTCTTATTGCGTTTTCCCTTCACTCTCTGTCCGAGAGGGGGCATGATGCCGAAATTGATGTTCATGGGCTGAAAATCCCCCACCGCCTGGCTGCTGACATACAGCGCCAGGGCGCCGATGGCCGTCTCCTGGGGGAAGTCCGCCGGGGGCAGCCCCCGCAGCCGCCGGGCAAGCTCCAGCCCCGCCAGAAAGCCGGAGGCGGTGGATTCCACATAGCCCTCCACTCCGGTAATCTGGCCGGCAAAGCTCACGCGCTCCAGCCCCCGCACCCGGTAATACCGGTCCAGCAGCCGGGGAGAGTCCAGATAGGTGTTGCGGTGCATCACGCCGTAGCGCACATACTCCGCGCTGTGCAGGGCCGGGATCATGGAGAATACCCGCTTCTGCTCCCCCCACTTCAGGTGGGTCTGGAAGCCCACGATGTTATAGAGGGTGCCCGCCGCGTTGTCCCGCCGCAGCTGCACCACCGCGAAGGGCTCCCGCCCCGTTCTGGGGTCCACAAGGCCCCGGGGCTTGAGGGGGCCGTAGCACAGCGTCTGCACCCCCCGCCGGGCCATCACCTCTACCGGCATGCACCCTTCGAATACGTTCTTGTCCTCAAAGCCGTGGACCGGCGCCTCCTGGGCCTCGCACAGCTCCCGCCAGAAGGCGGTGTACTCCTCCTCCGTCATGGGGCAGTTAACATAATCCGCCGTCCCGCGACCGTAGCGGGACGCCATCCACGCCTTGTCCATGTCCACGCTCTCGGCGGTGACGATGGGGGCGGCGGCATCGAAAAAGTGGAGGTATTTCCCCTCGGGCAGAAGGTCCGCAATGGCGGCGCTCAAGGCGTCCGAGGCCAGGGGCCCGGCCGCCACGATCACCTCGCCCTCGGGGATGGCCGTGACCTCCCCCTCCCGCACGGTGATGTTCGCCTGCGCCCGCACGCGCCGGGTCACCTCCCGGGAAAAGCCCTCCCGGTCCACCGCCAGCGCCCCACCGGCCTCCACCCGGGTGCGGTCGGCACAGGCCATGATAAGGCTGCCGCACCGGCGCAGCTCCTCCTTCAAAAGGCCCACCGCGTTCTCCAGCTGGTCGGAGCGCAGAGAGTTAGAGCACACCAGCTCCGCAAAATCCGGGCTGTGGTGGGCCGGGCTCATTTTCTGGGGCTTCATCTCCCAAAGGGTGACGGCCACCCCGCGCTGGGCAAGCTGCCAGGCCGCCTCGCAGCCCGCGAGGCCCGCCCCGATTACCGTTGCCTGCAAAATCGCACTCTCCTTTGTCTTTCCGGCCAATCCGACACGAAATTTCAACCTCCCCCTCTTGGCAGATGTTTCCAAATCTGTTATACTGCCTTTACAGTACCCAGTTTTTGGAAAAGAGGTCCTTGCATGTCTAACCTGCCGGAAGCCATGCTTTCCCATGCCATCGAGCGGGACATTCCCATGCGCCTGTCCCGGGACAGCGTCTACCAGGACAGCCTGGGGCGGGTGCGCCGGGGCGAGGCGCAGCTGCGCGCCCTCCTTTCCCCCGACTCCGCCGCCCTGCTCGACCGCATTCTGGACGAACTGGCCATCTGTCAGGCCCGCCTGACCGAAGCGGCCGTCACCTCCGGCGCCGCGCTGTCTGCGGGAGCCTGGCCCTTGCCCTAACGCCCGCCCCATGGGGCGATCCGTCAGCCCTCTTCCGCTTCCCCGGCTTTTTTGCCTGCGGTCTTGCCGGCCGCGGGCTTTTTTGCTGCCGTTTTCGTCCCGGTCTTGGCCTTAGTTGCCGTTTTTTTCGCGGCCGGCTTCTTGGCAGCGGCCTTTTTTGCCGCGGTTTTCCTGGCCGCCGGCTTCTTCTCCGCCGTCTCGCCGCCCTCGGCCGCGCCGGGCTGCGCCGGCGTCTCCGCCGCCTTCTTCTGGTAGCCGCCCCGGGCCTCCTCGGGGGTAAAGTTGGCGCAGTCCGGGTTGATGCAGAAGGGCCGCTTAAAGCCCCGGCCGGACTTTTTGAACATGGTCCAGCCGCACACCGGGCAGTTTTCCTTCACGGGCACGTCCCAGGTGCGGAAATCGCAGCGCTTGGCCTCCACCTTGCTGCCCATGTGCTCGCAGCAGCAGTAGGTGTACTGCTTGTGGGTGGTCTTGCTCACGCCGGTGCGCTTGACCAGCCGCCCGCCGCACTTGGGGCAGCGGCCCGGCATCTCCACCACCAGGGGCTTGGTGAAGGAGCACTCCGGCCAGGCCGAGCAGGCCAGGAAGCGCCCGAACTTGCCAGACTTGACCAGCATGGGGCTGCCGCACAGGTCGCACACCTCGTCTGACACCTCATCGGGCACGCGGATTTTCTCCCCGTCCATGTCCTGCTCTGCCTTTTCAAGCTCCTTGGAGAAGTCGGCGTAAAAGTCGGAGATGACCTGTTTCCAGTTCACTGCCCCGGCCTCCACCTTGTCAAGCTGCGACTCCATCTGGGCGGTGAAGGCGGTGTCCACAATATCGGGGAAGTGCTCGCGCATCAGCCCCGTCACCACCTCGCCCAGGGGGGTGGGCCGCAGGTGCTTGCCCTCCTTGACCACATACTCCCGGCTGGTGATGGTGGAGATGGTAGGCGCGTAGGTGGACGGGCGGCCGATGCCCTTTTCCTCCAGGGCGCGGATGAGGGTGGCCTCGGTAAAGCGGGCGGGGGGCTGGGTAAAATGCTGCTCGGGCACAAGGCCGCGCAGCTCCAGCGCCTCCCCCTCCTTCAAATCGGGCAGCGGGGACTGGGGCAGCTCCTCCTCGTCGTCCCGCCCCTCCTCATAAACGGCGGTAAAGCCGCTGAATTTGAGGCTGGCGTGGTTTGCCTTGAAGATATAGCCGGCGGACTCCGCCTCGATGGACACGCTGTCGTACACCGCCTGGGCCATCTGGCAGGCCAGGAAACGGCTCCAGATGAGCTTATAGAGGCGGTACTGCTCGCCGGTGAGGTCCTTCTTCACGTCCTCCGGGGTGAGGAACACGTCGGAGGGCCGGATGGCCTCGTGGGCGTCCTGGGCGTTCTCCTTGGCCTTGAAGCGCCGGGTGCGGGCGGGGTAATAGTCCTTGCCGTAGCGCCCCTCGATAAAGCGCTTGGCGGCTGAGAGAGCCTCGTCAGACAGCCGCAGCGAGTCGGTACGCATATAGGTGATCAGGCCCACGGTGCCCTCCCCGGCGATGTCCACGCCCTCATAGAGCTGCTGGGCGATGGACATGGTCCTGCGGGGACTCATGTTGAGCTTGCGGGACGCCTCCTGCTGAAGGGTGGAGGTAATGAAGGGGGGCGCGGGGTTGCGGGTCTTTTCCTGGCGCTTCACCGCGCGCACCGTAAAGGGGGCTGCCTTGGTACGGTCCATCACCTCCTGGGCCTGCTCCCGGCTGCCCAGCTCCATCTTCTTCTCCCGGCCGAAGAACTCAGCCCGGAAGCCGCCCAGGTTGGGGGCCACCCGGGCAAGGTCCGCGGTGACCGACCAGTACTCCCGGGGGGTAAATGCGCGGATCTCCTCCTCACGCTCCACCACCAGGCGGGTAGCCACCGACTGCACACGCCCGGCGGACAGCCCGTGGTAGATTTTCCGCCACAGCAGCGGCGAGAGCTCATAGCCCACGATCCGGTCCAGCACCCGCCGGGCCTGCTGGGCATCCACCAGGTTGCGGTCGATCCTCCGGGGGCTCTGGATGGACTCGGTGACCACCTTGCGGGTGATCTCGTTGAAGGTCACCCGGCAGTCCTCGTCCTCCGGGATGCCGAGCACCGCCTGCAAATGCCAGGAAATGGCCTCTCCCTCGCGGTCAGGGTCGGTGGCCAGATAGACCCGGCTGCTGCCCTTGGCGGCCCGGCGCAGCTCGGCAATGGTCTCTTCCTTGGCCTTGATGTTCTGATAGTCCGGCTCAAAGGTGGTCAGGTCCACCCCGATCTTGCTCTTGGGCAGGTCCCGCACATGGCCCATAGACGCCTTTACCTGATAGTCGCTCCCCAGATATTTTCCAATGGTCTTGGCCTTCGCCGGGGACTCCACGATCACAAGATTCGTTTTCGTCATAGCTGTTTCGTAACTCCAATATCTAAAATCTTAAGCACGGCGGCGGACGCCGTACATCCCGGCCCCTTCGTCCTGCACAAAGCCTTCAATCTGCAGCACCGTCAGCGCCGAAAGCACCTGGCGCACCGGAAGCTCCAGCGCGTCCACCAGGTCGTCGGCCAGCTTCGGCCCCTGCTCCAGCATCTCCAGAATGGCGGTCTGATAGTCGGTAAGCCGGCTTTTCTGACTTCTCCAGTCAATATATGCCTTGCCGGTGCCGTTGTCAACCGCGCGCTGTCCGCCCTGCGCGCGCGCAGGCCCCTCCGGCGCCTCCTCCGGCTGCCGGGACGGCGCGTGCGCCGCCCTGGGCTCGATGGGCCGCAGCCCTTCGCAGAGCATGGGCGGCAATTCCTCAAGAATGTCGCCGGCGGACAGCACCAGCTTGGCGCTGCCCTCCCGGATGAGGCGGTTGGGCGCGTCGCTCAGCTCGCAGTCTGCCGGCCCCGGAACGGCGAACACCTCCCGGCCCTGCTCCAGGGCCAGGTTAACGGTGATCATCCCGCCGCCTCCCGCGCGGCCCTCCACCAGCGCCACGCCGGCGCTCATGCCGCTGATGATGCGGTTGCGGGCGGGAAAATAGGCGGCCATGGGGCGCGTTCCCGGCGGATACTCCGACACCAGGGCGCCCTGCCGGGCCACCCGCTCGTAAAGCTCCCTATTCTGCCTGGGGTACACCACGTCCACCCCGCAGCCCAGCACCGCCAGCACCTGTCCGCCCTCGGAAAGGGCGGCCTCAATCCCGGCGGTATCAATGCCATAGGCAAGGCCGGACACCACAACGCACCCCGCCCGGGCAAGGTCGCCGGCAAGCAGCCGGGCCATGCGCTCCCCATAGGGGGAGCACCGCCTTGCCCCGATGACGGCCACCGACGCCTCCCGGTCTGTGTCGGGAAGGCTGCCCCGGCAGTAGAGCACCACCGGCGGCGAGCTGATGGCGCGCAGCCGCTGAGGATAGCGCGGGCTGTCCAGCGCAATCAGGCGGATGTTCTCCCGTCCGCACTGCTCCAACGTCCTCCGGACTCCGTCCAGACTCTTGTCCTCCAGGGCGTGCAGCGCCGCCCGGCTCAAGCCCTTCACGCCGCGGTACGCCCCGGCGGGCGAGCGATAAATTTCCTCGGGGCTTCCGAGCTGGGCAAGCAGATGCTCAATGCCCCGGCTGCCAAGCCCGCGGCAGGCCGCGAGCCACAGCCAATAGACCTCCTGCTCCATCTGCCGGCGCGCCCCCTTTCTCATTCCCGCTCCCGCGCGGGATTTATAGCCGTTTCCCTGCCATCTCCCAGAGCACCACGCAGGCCGCCGCCGCCGCGTTGAGCGACTCACACCGGGCCCGCATGGGAATTTTCAGCGTCCGCTCACACACCGAAAGGGCCAGGGACGACACCCCCCGTCCCTCGCTGCCGATGATCACCGCCGAGCGCTCCCCGAGGGGGGCAGTGCGCACATCCTCCGTATCCTCCCGCAGGGCGGTGGCGTACAGCGGCACCTCCATGCCGGCAAGCTCCCCCGCCAGCACATCCAGCGGCCGCTCCCACACCGGCAGGCGGAAGGCCGCCCCCATGGTGGCGCGCACCGTTTTCGGCCCCCAGGGGTCGGCGCACCCGCCGCACAATATGAGCCCGTCCGCCCCGAAGGCGTCGGCCGTGCGCCAGATGGTGCCCACGTTGCCCGGGTCCTGCAAGCCGTCCAGCACCAGAAAGCGCCGGCCGGTCAGGGGCGCCTCCCGTGGAATGCGGCAGAGAAACACCACTCCCTGCGGGGTTTTGGTGTCCGCCGCCGCGGCGATCAGCTCCTCCGGGCACTCCGCAACGCGCACGCCTTCCGGCAGCTCGGGCAGCTCCATCCCCCGGGCGCACAGAACGCTGTCGATCTGCGCCCCCCAGGCCGCGGCCTCCCGGAGCAGCTTGGGCCCCTCGCACAGGAAAAGCCCTGCCTCCCGGCGCTCGCTGCGGCTCTCCCGCAGCCGCCGCATCCGGGCCACAAGAGGGTTTGCCCGGCTGGTGATCAGCTCCCGGCTCATCGGCGGCACAGCGCGGTGATGTCCGCGTCCCGTCCCAGCACGATCAGCTTGTCCCCCTCGGCCAGAATGCATTCCGCCCCGGGGGAGACGTTGATGTCCTCTCCCCGGCGCACGGCGATGACGTTCACACTGTACTTCGCCCGCACATCCAGATTCCGGATGGTGTGGGCGGCCCAGCCCCGGGGCAGGTCGATCTCCACAATGCCGTACTCCGGCGAGAGCTCGATAAAATTCAGCACATTGGAGTGGGCCAGCCCCTGGGCCACCTTGATGCCCATCTCGTGCTCGGGGAAGACCACCCGGTCCGCCCCCAGCTTTTCCAGCAGCCGCTGGTGGACATGGCTCTGGGCCTTGCACACCACCTGGGGCACTCCCTCCTCCTTCAGGCGCAGGGTAATGAGGGCGCTGCTGCCCACGTCGCTGCCCACGGCCACCACGGCGCAGTCATAGTCCTTCACGCCCAGGGAGCGCAGCACCTCCGGGTCCCGGCCGTCGCCCACCACCGCGTGGGTCACGGTGTCGGCCACGTCCTGCACCCGTTCCCGGCTGGAGTCCACCGCAAGCACCTGATGGCCCACCTTGCACAGCTCCCGGGCCACGGCGGTCCCGAAGCGTCCCAATCCGATCACAATAAAATTCTTCATCGCAATTTCCCCTTATCCGATCATCACACTGGTCTCCGGATACTGGATCCGCTCTGCGGTGCCGCCGCTTAAAAACGCCAGCGAGAAGGACAGCACCCCCACCCTGCCCAGATACATCATGGCAATGAGCAGCAGATGGGAGAACAAAGACAGCCCCGGCGTGATCCCTGTGGTCAGCCCCACGGTGGCAATGGCGGAGGCCGCCTCATAGGCCGCCTGCAAAAAGGGCACCGAGTCCGCAAGGGCAATGGCCATAGACGCCGTGAGGAACACAACGCCCATGGTCTGCACCAGGGTCAGGGCGGAGAGCACCTGCTTGGGCGGAATCTGCCGGCCCCGGAACACCACCGTCTCCCGGCCCCGCAGCCCCGCGCCCATGGACAGCAGCAGCACCCCCAGGGTCACGGTCTTGAGCCCTCCCGCCGTAGAGCCGGAGGAGCCGCCCACCAGCATCAGCAGGATACACCCCGCCGTGGCGGTGTCGGTGAGCGCTCCCTGGTCGATGGCGTAAAAGCCCGCCGTGCGCAGGGAGGCCGACTGGAAAAAGGCGTTCAAAAGCTTCTGCCACACCGGCATGGGCCCCAGGGTGGCGGGATTTGCGTACTCCGTGCAGAAGAAAAATACCGTCCCGCCCAGCAGCAGCGCGCCGGTGATCCACAGCACCATCCTGCTGTAGAGGGAGAGCCTGCGGTAGCTGCGCCGGGTGCGCAGCTCCTCCCACACGAAGAAGCCCAGCCCGCCGCAGATCACCAGCGCCGCCGCCGTGAGCAGCACCACCGGATTGCCGCTGTAGCCGGAAAGACTTCCAAGCCCCTCCGGGCCCAGAATGTCAAAGCCGGCGTTGCAGAAGGCGGACACCGACACGAAGATCCCCTTCCAGATGGCACCCCAGCCGTAGCGCGGGGCAAAGCAGGCCGCCAGAATGACCGCCCCCGCCCCCTCCAGGGTAAAGGTGATGCACAGGGCGCGGCGCACCACATGGGCGGCATCGCTCAGGTCGTTGAGGTTGAAAGCGGACACCATCAGCAGCCGCTGGGAGATGGATGAGCGCTTGCGGATGGCGCTGCTGAGCATGTAGATGATGGTCATAAAGCCAAGACCACCCAACTGGATCATCCCCAGGATAACCGCCTGCCCGAAGGGGGACCAGGCCGTCAGGGTGTCGGAGAGCACAAGGCCGGTGACACAGCTTGCGGAGGTTGCGGTAAAGAAGGCCCGCAGCGCGCCGCAGCACACGCCGTCCGCCGAGGAGGCGGGCAGCATCAGCAGCAGCGCCCCCACCAGGATCACCCCGCCGAAGGACAGCGCCACCACCCGGGTGGCCTGCCCGGCAACACCCTTATTCCTGCGCTTCATTGGCAACTCCCCTCCCGCGGCACGTCCCGGCCGCCGTCCCATCCGTCCCGGGACGGCAAAATTCATTTTTCATCATAAAGCGTAGCCCCCCGCCTTGTCAAGCCGGGATTCCCAATTCTTATTTATATGGTAGTGCCGCCGCCCCGGCGCGGCGCACAAAAAGAGCCCCGCCGGTCAACAGCGAAGCCCCTTTCATACGTTTTTCCTGCGGCCGCCACGCTCTCATGCCGGGGGCAGGCCGTACATCTCCCAGGGCAGACGGCAGCGCCGTCCATCCGATGGGCCTCGGCCCCGGTTCAGCCCACCTCCTCGTAGCTCTCCGGCTCCTCCGGCGGGGCAGAGGTCTCCCCCACCCAGGTGCCGGCGGCGCCGCAGCAGGGGCACGCGCCGAACTCCGGGCGGCCCATATCCGTCAGGTCCGCCTTAAAGCGCTTGCCGCACTGCGGGCAGACATAGTAAAACCACAGCGTTCCCCAGCTCATGCTGTCACCTCCGCTTGCCGGCGCACCTGGGCGGGGCTCTCCGCCCGGGCGCGCAGTTCTTTCCGGCATCACAGCCCCGCGTTTCCAGGCCGCGGCCGCCCTGAGCCGTTTGGGCCAGTATATCACAGAGCCCGAACAAACTCAACAAAAATCATTTCCCCGGGATAGTTGCCGCTTCCTCCGAATGGGCCCTCCCGCAGCGCGGCGCGGTACGTTTTCTTGACACAGCCGCGCCCTTCCGCTATAATCAGAGACAGTCCTGCTGCAAAAACGCAGCATCCAGGAGGTGTTCCTATGGCACAGCCCCCGATCCTTAACGGCTTCGGCCTGTTCGGCAGCCTGCAGGAGGCCTACGACCGGCTGCGGGATATTGTTGACAGCTCCCACGACGGCATTTTCATCACCGATGGGCAGGCGAACACCCTGTGGGTCAACCCGGCTTACCTCTCCATCAGCGGCCTGCAGGAGGCCGATGTATTGGGCAAGAACATGTGGGACCTGGAGAAAAGCGGCATCGTCAGCCGGTCCGGCACCATTCTGGCGATCGCGCAGCGCAAGCCGGTGACGCTGGAGCAGACCTTCCGCACGGGCAAGCGCGCGCTCATTACATCTACCCCCAGCTTCGGCGACCAGGGCGACATAAAAATGGTGGTCACAAACGTCCGGGATATGACGGAGTTTTACGACCTGCAGGAGAGATATCAGGAAACGGAGGAGCGCTACCAGACGGAGATAGAGCTCGCCCGGCGGCAGGTGCTGTCCGGATCGGAGCTCATCGCCGCCGACCCCAATACCATCGCGGTGCTGCGGCAGGTGGACAGGGTCGCCATGCTGGACGCCACCGTGCTCCTCACCGGAGAGACCGGCGTCGGCAAGGAAAAATTTGCCCAGTATATCTATAAGTGCAGCCCCCGCCGAGAGGAACGGTTCATCACTGTAAACTGCGGCGCCATTCCCCCTACGCTCATCGAGAGCGAGCTGTTCGGCTACGAAAAGGGCGCTTTTACCGGAGCCGTACGGGATAAAATGGGCATTTTCGAGCTGGCGGACAAGGGCACCATCTTTCTCGACGAGATCGGCGAGCTGCCTCTGGATATGCAGGTGAAGCTGCTGCGCGTCCTTCAGGAGCGGCACATCCAGCGCATCGGCGGCAGCAAGAGCATCCCCGTTGACCTGCGGGTGATCGCGGCGACCAACCGCGATCTGGAAAAAATGGTGAAAAGCAAGACGTTCCGGGAGGATCTGTACTACCGGCTCAACGTGGTCCCCATTACGATCCCGCCCCTGCGGGACCGCCCCGGGGACATTGTGCCCTTTGCGTATACATTTCTTCAGGAGCTCAACAAAAAGTATAATTTCCAAAAGCACTTCTCCCCCTCCGCCCTGCGGGCCATGGAGGCCTACGACTGGCCGGGAAATGTGCGCGAGCTGAAAAACGTGGTGGAGCGCATGGTCATCCTCAGCCAGGATGACCTGATCCGCGCCTCCGAGCTGCCCTTCCAGCCCCAGCGCTCCGCACCGCGCCCCGGCGGCAGCGGGCCTGTTGATCTGAAACTGGAGGTCGCCCGCCTGGAGGACCAATATATCCGGCAGGCCTACGAAAAGTACAAGAACGTCCGGGACGCCGCCGCAAGCCTGGGAATGGATTCCTCCACATTCGTGCGCAAAAGGAGAAGATGCGCGGAGCTGCTGCAAAAATGAAACGCGCTGCATTTTTGCAGCAAATCCCCGGCAATCCGCTGTGTGAGCCGCTTTTTCTTTCACGGAAAGCTCCAGCCCGCCGTTCTGCTGCGATTTTGCAGCAGAACGGCGGGCTTTTTCTTTTGCGGCAGCAGGCAGGAAGCCTTGAAAATACACTGTTTTTTCAGCTTTTTTAAGTTGGCACGAACCTTGCTTTATACATGTGCAGGACACCTGGTTTACCGGCACGGGGGGAAGGGCCCTCTCCCCGCATCAACCAACACGAAAAAAAGAGAGGTATCACTATGGAACAACTCAAAGCTCCCCATACCCCTGTCAAGTGGAAGGCATCGGCCATCACTCTGGTGGTTTGCCTGCTGGTGATGATTGTCACGTCCGCCATCGGCCACGGCATCCAGACCGGTCATGGCGCTGTGCGTACCGAAACGCTCACCTTTACCACCGATGTAGGCGCGTCCAGCCACGCCAAGCTCTATATCCCCAGCACCGCCACCGCGCAGACCCCTGCCCCCGCCGTTCTCCTCTGCCACGGCTACACCGCCTCCCTGGACGCCATGGAGCCCAACGCCATCGAGCTCTCCCGCCGGGGCTATGTGGTCATGGCGCTGGATCTGTACGGCCACGGCGAGACCACCCTTCCCCCCGACGGCTACAGCCAGGCGGAAATGGGCAATATTCCCAACTATGCCCCCGATCTCGGCACCTACTCCGCCCTCCAGGAATTTGCCAAGCTGGACTATGTTGACCTGACCAAGATCGGCATGCTGGGGCACTCCATGGGCACCGCCGCCATTCAGGAGGGCGCATACCTTGCCTACGCCAAGTGGCAGGCCGCCTACGCCGCTGCTTACAGCGAGGCCCAGGCCGCCGGCCAGGACGAGACCACTGCGGGCTACACCGCCTATGCCGCCGCGATGAACGCGGGCATCGTGCTGCCCGGCTCCATGGTTCTGACCGGCTACAACTACAATGTCCGCAACATCAACGACCTGACCTACATCGGCGTCACCGCCGACAACGGCGTATTCCCGCTGTATGCCGCCCCGGTGAATATGTGTACCATCCAGGGCACGCACGACGAATTTTCCGGCCTGCTGTGGGGCGTGGAGGACTCGAGCCAGTACACCAGCAGCTTCAAGTTCGCCTACGGCACCGGCGGCGCCCTCAACGTGGCCTCCGGGACCTACTTTATGTATGGCGATACATCCGCCACTCCCCTGACCCGGGATGAGGCCGTCGCGGCCGCCGCTTCCGCCGCCCTGACGATGACGCCCATTCGCGCGGCCTATTCCTTTGACGGCACCCACTCCGACACCTACTATGATGAAACCGCCATCGGCTACGGCATTGAGTTCCTGGATATCACCCTGCGCGGCGGCGAGACCACCATCGCCCCCACCGAGCAGGTCTGGCACGGCCGGGCCGCCTGCGGCCTCATCGGCCTGATCGCCACGCTGGTCGCCTTTGCGGCGCTGGCGCTCACCCTGCTGCGGGTCCCCTTCTTCTCCACCATCGTGCGGCCCGAGGTCCCGTCCATGAGCACCGTCCAGGGCGGGAAGGGCGCGCTGAAGTACGCCGTGCTCTACATCATCTTCCTGCTGCCCGCTCCCCTGCTTTACTACTGGCTGGTGGGCTATCCCTACTACATGCAGCCCCAGTGGTTCAAGTTCCTGACGAAGTTTATGCCCAACCACTTCTTCAACATGGCGCCCATGAACTCCCTGATGCTGTTCAACTGTGTGGTGGGCGTGGTGTTCCTGGCGCTCTATCTGCTGGTATTCTTCCTCATCGCCAAAAAGGCCGGCGCAACCTTTGAAAGCACCGGACTGAAGCTGCCCGTTGCGCAGGTGCTCAAGAGCCTGCTGCTGGCTGTGATCTCCTTCGGCGGCATTTACGCCGTGGTGTACGCCTGCTCCCACCTCTCCGGCACCAATTTCTCCTTCTTCAAGTTCAACATTATGCCCATGAACGCCGCTCACTGGGTCGCTTTCTTTAAGTATCTCCCCGTCTGGCTTCTGTTCTTCCTGCTGGTGGACGTGATCTACAACTCTCTCACCCGGATCAACAACGCCCCCGCCTGGGTCAGCTACCTGCTCATCGCCGTGGTCTCCTGCGGCGGCCTGGCCGTGATGTTTGCCTTTGACTACGGAAAGCTGTTCGCCACCGGCGTGCGCGGCATCCCCTACATCCCCGGCACTACCTCCGCTCAGTGGCTGTCCACCGTCGGCATGTCCTTCCCCACCGCGCTGGCCGGCATTATGCTCTTTGGGCTGCTGTTCATTCTGCCCATTACCGCCGTGATGAGCCGCGTGTGCACCAAGAAGAGCGGCACCGTGTGGCTGGGCGGGTTCCTCACCGCGTTCATCACCCTGACCTTCACCATCTCCCATATGGTGACCTCCATCTGACCTTCCGGGCCGGGCCCCCAACCTCTGATTTTGAAAGGAAGTAATGTTATGTCTCTCATGACCGGCGAACAGTATATCGAGTCCATCCGCAAGCTGAACATGCAGGTGTATATGTTCGGGAAAAAGGTGGAAAGCCCCGTGGACGACCCCATTCTGCGCCCCTCCCTGAACAGTGTTCGCATGACCTATGACCTGGCCCAGATGCCCGAGTATCAGGACCTGATGACCGCGGTCTCTCCCTACACCGGCGAACGTGTGAACCGCTTCACCCACATCCACCAGTCCACCGGCGACCTCATCAAGAAGGTCAAAATGCAGCGTCTGCTGGGTCAGCAGACCGCAGCCTGCTTCCAGCGCTGCGTGGGCATGGACGCCTTCAACGCCGTATTCTCCACCACCTACGAGACCGACAAGAAGTACGGCACCGCCTACCACGAGAATTTCAGGAAATTTATGGTGTACTGCCAGCAGAACGACCTCACCGTGGACGGCGCCATGACCGACCCCAAGGGCGACCGCTCCAAGGCGCCCCATCAGCAGAGCGATCCGGATATGTTCCTGCATGTGGTAGAGCGCCGGAGCGACGGCATTGTGGTCCGCGGCGCCAAGGCCCATCAGACCGGCGCCCTCAACAGCCACGAGATCATCATTATGCCCACCATCTCCATGGGCCCCGACGATAGGGATTATGCCGTGTCCTTCGCCGTGCCCATTGACAGCGAAGGCATCTTCATGATCATCGGCCGCCAGAGCTGCGACACCCGCAAGCGGGAGGGCAGCGAGATGGACGTGGGCAACGCCGAGTTCGGCGGCGTGGAGGCGCTGGTGGTCTTTGACGACGTGTTCGTCCCCAACGACCGCATTTTCCTCAACGGCGAGAGCGAGTTTGCCGGCATGATGGTAGAGCGCTTCGCCGGCTATCACCGTCAGAGCTACGGCGGGTGCAAGGTGGGTGTGGGCGATGTGCTCATCGGCGCCGCCGCCGTGGCCGCCGACTACAACGGCGCCGCCAAGGCCAGCCACATCAAGGATAAGCTCATCGAGATGACCCACCTCAACGAGACTCTTTATTGCTGCGGCATCGCCTGCTCCGCCGAGGGCCACCCCACCGAGAGCGGCAACTACATCATCGACCTGCTGCTGGCCAACGTCTGCAAGCAGAATGTCACCCGCTATCCCTACGAGATCGCCCGCCTGGCCGAGGACATTGCCGGCGGCCTGATGGTCACGGCCCCCTCCGAGGCCGACCTGCGGGACGAGAAGCTGGGCGCCTATGTAGAGAAGTACCTCAAGGGTGTGGACGGGGTCTCCACAGAGAACCGCCTGCGCATCCTGCGGCTCATCGAGAACCTCACGTTGGGCACCGCCGCCGTGGGCTACCGCACCGAGTCCCTCCACGGCGCGGGCTCTCCCCAGGCCCAGCGCATTATGATCGCCCGCCAGGGCAATCTGCCCCACAAGAAGGAGCTTGCCAAAAAGATCGCGCATATCAAGGAATAATTTTCTGTGTGTCGTCCCCCGCCCGGCTGCTTGCCGGGCGGGGGCGCGGAAAGGAGTATTACCGTGCTGGAACGGATCGAACGGGTGCTGGAAGAGGAAGTGCGGCCGCAGCTGGCCCTCCACGGCGGCGGCATCCAGTCTTTATCCTGCGAGGACGGCGTCTATCGTTTTCGTCTCACCGGCCAGTGCGCCGGCTGTCCCTCTGCCTATCTCACCACCGAGGCAGTCATCGAAGAGACGCTGCGCACCTCCATCCCGGAGCTGAAGGAGATCGTACTGGTGCAGGGGGTCAGCGAGGATCTGCTGGAGCAGGCCCGGGCCATCCTGCGCCATGGCTGACCGGCGCATGGTCGGCGTGCGCTACTGTGGCGGCTGCAATCCCCGGTATGACCGCGTGGCCGCCGTCCGGGCGCTCGCTGTCCGTTTCCCGGGTCTGCGCTTTGTCCCCGCCGGACCGGGGCTGCCCTTTACGCTGGTGGTCTGCGGCTGCTCCGCCCAGTGCGCCGACGTATCCGACCTGGACGGGAAGCTGCTCCGGCTGTATGGGCCGGAGCAGCTCGAATCGGCCGCCCGGTCCCTGTCCGAACAATAAAACACCGACCGTATCAGAAAGGAGCCTTTCCCATGAGTTGGAAAGAGTATTACAACAGCCGCCTGCTTTCTGCCGACGAGGCCGTACGGCTCATCCATTCCGACAGCCGGGTGGTCATCGCCCACGCCTGCGGTGAGCCCGCCCGGCTGATCGACGCCATGGTCAGGCATGCGCACGCCTACGAAAACGTTGAGATCGTCCACATGGTGCCCATGGGCAGGGCCGAGTACTGCAAGGCGGAATACGCCGGGCACTTTCGCCACAACGCCCTGTTTGTAGGCGGCGGTACCCGCGCCGCCGTGGCCGAGGGACGGGCGGACTTCACCCCCTGCTTCTTTTCTGAAGCGCCCGCTCTTTTTGAAAGCACCCTGCCCGTGGACACAGCCCTGGTGCAGGTGACGCCGCCGGACGAAAACGGCAGATGCTCCCTCGGCGTGTCCGTGGACTATACCCTCTCCGCCATCAGGCACGCCCGCACGGTCATCGCCCAGGTAAACGCCGATATGCCCTTTACCTTGGGCGCATCCCTGGTGGATGTCACCGAGATCGACTGCTTTGTCCCCTATGATGAGCCCGTCCTCCAGCTGGCCCTGCCCCATATCGGCCCTGTGGAGGAGGCCATCGGCAAAAATGTGGCCTCCCTCGTTCGGGATGGCGATACGCTCCAGTTGGGCATTGGCGCCATCCCGGACTCCGTGCTCCATTTTTTGGGAGAGAAAAACGACCTCGGCATCCACTCGGAAATGTTTTCCGACGGCGTGGTGGATCTGATGGAAAAGGGCGTGGTAAACAACCGCCGCAAGACCCTCCACCCGGGCAAAAGCGTGGCCACCTTCCTCATGGGCAGTCAGCGGCTGTATGACTTCGTTGACCGGAACCCCGCCGTGTACATGGCCCCAGTGGACTATGTGAACGATCCCTTTGTCATCGCGCAGAACGACAATATGGTGTCCATCAACTCCTGCGTCCAGGTGGATCTGATGGGCCAGGTGGCCTCTGAGTCCATCGGCCTCACCCAGATCTCCGGCACCGGCGGCCAGGTGGACTTCATCCGGGGCGCGGCCCGCAGCAAGGGCGGCCGTTCCATTCTGGCCTTCCCCTCCACGGTGAAGGGCAAGGCGTCCAAGATCGTCCCCCTGCTGGACGCCGGCGCCGCCGTCACCACCGGCCGCTGCGATGTGGACTGCGTGGTCACCGAGTACGGGGCCGCCCATCTCAAGGGCCGCACCCTCCGGGATCGCGCCCGCGCCCTCATCTCCGTGGCCCACCCCGATTTCCGCCCCGCGCTCATTGCGGAATATGAGGAGAGATTCCATACGGCCTACTGAGCAAAGGCCGTAAGCGCATCGTTTTTCATGTGCTTTTTGAGGCGCTGCCATACAAGGCGAAAAAGTTGATTGGGACTCCATCAAGCTCCCCGGGGAATGTGAGTACGATTCTATGCCTGCTAACATCGACGAATAAACATCAAAGAACCGCCGAAGCATCGGCGGTTCTTTGCACAGCCTGTCAAAAAAGCACCTGCTTTCAGTCACGAAAGCAGGTGCTTGGAGAGATGTTCGGCTTTGGAAGCGAGGCGTTACCATTTTCCCTTTTTAATCCTTCCGCCAATCAGGATAGCAGAAAACACAGCGACCACAATCACAGCGGAAATCCATATGGGAGAAAGCACCCATATCCAACTCCACTTGATAACTCCCAACAGCTTCAGCACAATAAAGATAATCGTCAGAACGGATACGATACCAAGCCCGCCTTGTTTTGTTTTATGATTCATAACAGACCTCCGCAGATGAGAATATGTGGGGTTGCGATTTTAAAAATGTCAGGAGAATTATTTGGCAATCAACCCGTTTTTTCTGAGCATTGTCAGAAAAACGTATGCGATTGCAACGCCGATAACGCCGAACACGGCGTCCAGAATGTCGGGGGTATTCCGTATCGGAATAAAACACTCATACCCAATGTTTAATACGCTCATTACCAGCGCCGCTGCCGTAATGCCTCTAAACTTTCCTCCGAAGGACAGAACTGTAATTCCGAAAATCAACAGGAGCAGCATACAAAGCGCAAAATTGGTAATATGGTCAAGCAAAAAGTCGGGCATCAGGCGCACATTCGGGACAATATGTTCCATCCAGCGGCACAGTATAAGAAAGGTGTCGAAAACAATCAGGCACAAATAAATGATAAGATACTTCTTCTTGAAATCAAACTTCGACACTGAACACCCTCCTCTGCTCTGTTTTTCAAATTCATTATCTTCCGAAAATCTCCCTTTGTTGTTCTGAAGCAATGTAATAATACCATATCTTTACGATTTTTTCTACTGAAAAGTTTGAAAGAAGCAATTGCGCCAGGGGATATTCACATGCCGCAGAGATGAAAGTGTCCGATTTTCATTCTTTTTCCACGATTGACTCAATAGACTGCGAGCTGTCTGTTGTGCCGGATTGGTTGGGCAAAAAAAGCAAAGATGGTTGCAAGACTTAAAATCAGGACATATACAGCAACAATGCCGCCGACGATGAAGGCTATAGGTGCAGAATCAGAAAAAGCCCGCTGACCGAAATCAGCGGGCTTAAATCATATGAACTTATCGTATGCTATCGGAACTTGTCTGCAATCGCAAAATTCCAAACGCATTTTGGCGTAAGCTCGGAGTCAATTGGCGTAAGCACCGCCAATTTAAGGGCAATCAATACAGCTTCGCGCCGGCGGGGATGTGGGGGTCGACCATCAGCAAATGCAACTTTTCTTCGCCGTTTTCGTGATGCACGGCGGAGATGAGCATACCGCAGGAGTCGATGCCCATCATCGGGCGAGGCGGGAGGTTCGTGATAGCGATGCAGGTCTTTCCCACCAGCTCCTCCGGCTCATAATAGTCGTGAATACCGCTTAAAATCACCCGATCTGCGCCGCTTCCGTCGTCCAAAACGAACTTTAAGAGCTTCTTGGACTTCTTCACGGCTTCGCATCCCTTAACCTTAACAGCCCGGAAATCGGACTTGGCAAAGGTGTCAAAATCCACGAAATCCTTGAACAGCGGCTCGATCTCCACATTGGAAAAATCAATTTTTTCCTCCACGACCGGAGCCGCCTGAGCAGCCTCCGCAGGAGCCGAAACAACCTTTTCAACCTTCTTGTCGGCGTCCAGCGGCTTCATCGTCGGGAAGAGGAGCACCTCGCGGATGGAGTCGTTGTTGGTCAGCATCATCACGCACCGGTCAATGCCGATGCCCAGGCCGCCCGTGGGGGGCAGGCCGTACTCCAGGGCGGTGATGTAGTCCTCGTCCATCATGCCCGCCTCGTCGTCGCCGCTCTTGCGCAGCTCCACCTGCTTCTGGAAGCGCTCGCGCTGGTCGATGGGGTCGTTGAGCTCGGAGAAGGCGTTGCCCATCTCGTTGCGGCAGATAAAGAGCTCGAACCGCTCGGTCAGCCGCGGGTCCTTGGCCGAGCGCTTGGCCAGGGGGGACACATCCACCGGGTGCATCGTAATGAAGGTGGGCTGGATGAGCTTCTCCTCCACCCGCTGGTCGAACACCTCGTAGAGGGCGTTGCCCCAGGTTCGCGGCGCCGTCTTGGGCAGCTCCACGCCGATGCTCTCTGCCATGGCAACCGCCGCGGCGTCGTCGCTCTCGGCCATGAAGTCAAGGCCGGTGTACTGCTTGACCGCCTCAGCCATGGTAAGCCTTGGCCAGCCCGGGGTCAGGTCGATGTCCTGGCCCTGCCACTGGATCTGATAAGAGCCCAGCAGCTTCTCCGCCGCGCCGGACAGCAGCGCCTCAAAGAGGTCCATCATGTCGTTGAAGTCGGCATAGGCCTGATAGAGCTCCACCGAGGTGAACTCCGGGTTGTGCTTGGTGTCCATGCCCTCGTTGCGGAAGATGCGGCCGATCTCATACACCCGCTCCAGGCCGCCCACCACCAGGCGCTTGAGGTGGAGCTCGGTGGCGATGCGCATATACATGTCGATATCCAGGGTGTTGTGGTGGGTGACAAAGGGCCGGGCTGTGGCACCGCCGGAGATGGTGTTGAGCACCGGGGTCTCCACCTCCATAAAGCCCCGGCCGTCCAAAAAGTCCCGCACGAACTTGATGAACCTGGAGCGCAGCTCGAAGGTACGGCGCACCTCCGGGTTAATGATCAGGTCCACATAGCGCTGGCGGCAGCGGGTCTCCACGTCGGTCAGGCCGTGGAACTTCTCGGGCAGAGGCAGCAGGGACTTGGAGAGCAGCGTCACCGCGGTGGTCTTGACGGAGATCTCCCCCCGCTTGGTGCGGAACACCTCGCCCTCGGCGCCCACAATGTCGCCGATGTCGTACTTCTTGAAGGCGGCCAGCCCCTCCTCGCCCATCTCGTCGATGCGCACGTAGAGCTGGATGCGGCCGCCGCCGTCCTGCAGGTCGGCAAACACCGCCTTGCCCATGCCGCGCTTGCTCATCAGGCGGCCGGCCAGGCGTACGCTCTTGCCCTCCAGGGCCTCGAAATTGTCCTTGATCTCATTGCTGTGATGAGTCACGTCATAGCGGGTGATGGCAAAGGGATTCTTCCCCTCCTGCTGCAGCTGCTGCAGCTTGTTCCGCCGGATCTGGAGCAGCTCGGACAGGGAAGGCTCCGGCGCGGCGGTTGTATTCTGCTTGGTCTGTTCGGCCATAAGGCTCTCTCCTTCTTTATGAAACGCTGCGCGTACAGCCGCGCCTTAACGCTGCTGTACGCTCTTTACCTTGTACTCAATATTGCCCGCGGGGGCCTCCACCACCACAAGGTCGCCCTCCCGGGCGCCCAGCAGGGCCTTTCCGAAGGGAGACTCCTCGGAGATGCGGCCATTCATGGGGTCTGCCTCCTGGGAGCCCACCACCTGATAGGTCTCCTCATCGCCGGTCTCCGCGTCCTCCACGATGATGCGGCAGCCCAGGCGGACGGTGTCGTCATCATGGTTGTTCTCCTCGATCACGGAGCAATTGCTCAAAATATTCTCCAGCTCCGCAATGCGGGAATAGAGCTTGCCCTGCTCGTTTTTCGCCTCGTCGTACTCGCTGTTCTCCGACAGGTCTCCGAACGAGCGGGCCTCCTTGATCTGATCGGCCACCTCCCGCTCACGCACCGTTTTCAGGTAGGTCAGCTCGCTTTTCAGCTCTTCCAGGCGCTCCGCGCTGAGTTTGAATTCCTTCGCCATGATGTTCATCCTTTCACCAGCAAAAAATAAGAAGCCGGACCGGCCCCCGCCATGCCGCGGCGGGTGCGCCGCTCCACTGATTTTATGAAAAATAGACCTGATTATGCTATTTTAAGGCATTATATTGACTTTACCGGCATTTGTCAAGTCTGCGCCCGCTGCTGCGGCTGCGCCGGCAGTTCGTCCCCGTCCCGCAGGTTTTTCAGCGGGCGGTACACCGTGAAATACATGGTGGTGAAGCAGGCCGCGCCCCCCACGAACTGGGACACCGCCTCCGCCGTAAATACCCCCCGGGTCCCCATGGCGTAGGCCAGCACCACCGTCAAGGGCGCGTTGATCACAGCCTTGCGCAGCAGGGAGAAGAAGATGGCGTTCTTCGACCTGCCCAGCCCCACAAAGATGCTCTGGCCCGAGATCTGCAGGGACATCACCGCATACATGCTGAAATAAATGCGCAGGGCGGGCACCCCCGCGGCGATCACCGCCGGGTCGTTGTTGAAGATGCTGATGAGGGCCCCGGGCAGGAACATGGCCGCGAGCCATACAAGGCAGGAGTAGGCGATGGTGGCCCCGGCGCTGAAGCGGATGGCCCGGCGCACCCGGCTGTAGCAGCGCGCGCCGTAGTTGTAGCCCATCACCGGCTGTGCGCCGTTGTTGAGCCCGTGGACCACCATGATGGTGACCTCCCGGATGGAGTTGATGGCGGTCATCACCGTCACGTAGAGGTCGCCGCCGGTCATGTAGAGCATCTTGTTGCACACCACCTGCACCAGGCTGTTGGTCAGGTTGACAAAGAAGCCCGCAAGGCCCAGGCTCACGATCCGCCGCACCCTTGCCGCGGCAAGGCGCATGCAGCCAAGGCGCAGGCGCATGGTGGCCTTGCGCCCGGTGAGGAATTTGAGCACCCACACCGCGGACACCGCCTGGGCAATGACCGTAGCCCACGCGGCCCCCTGAATGCCCATGTTGTATTTGAAAATCAGGATGGGGTCGAGCACAATGTTGACGATGGCCCCCAGCAGCACGGTCATCATCCCCTTGCCGCTGAAGCCCTGGGCGTTGATCATGGGGTTGAGGCCCAGGCCGATCATCACAAAGGGCGTACCCAGCATGTAGATGGTAATATAGTCCCGGGCGTAGCCGTAGGTGGCGTCACTGGCGCCGAAGAAGTAGAGCAGCGGCTCCCGCAAGGGCAGGAAGATAAGGGGAATCACCGCGCCCAGGATGAGCAGCATGGTAAAGGCATTGCCCATCACCCGCTCGGCCTCGTCCAGCTCCCCTCGGCCCCGGTGGATGGAGCACAGCGGCCCGCCGCCCACGCCGCACAGGTTGGCAAAGCCCATGATGATGGAGATGATGGGCAGCGCAAGGCCCAGCCCCGCAAGCTCCAGCTTGCCGGAGTCCGGAATGTGGCCGATGTACATCCGGTCCACCACGTTATAGAGGATGTTGACCAGCTGGGCCACCGTCATGGGAAGAGCCATGGACAGAATATTTTTCGCCACGCTGCCCTTTGAAAAATCCTTTTTCTGCTGGTCCATTCTGCCGTCCGCCTTTCAAAATCAGCTTCAAAAATCCGCAATAAAGTATTTTAGCGTTTTTTCCGCCGCCATGCAACCTCTTTTCTTCTCTTTTTTCGTATTTCCCCGCCTGTCGGGTCATATTTTTCCAGGCGCGGCGCTGCAAAATTTTTCATGGGCTTTTTTCGCCCCAAGCCGGCACACTAAAACCGGACCGGTCCGGAAAACCGGGCCGAGCGCCAAGGAGGACGATCGTCATGAAAAAACAGCTCACCTGCACCCTTTTAACGGCGGCGCTGGCCGTAAGCCTTGCCGCCTGCTCCGCTGACCGCACAAATCCCGGCACAAGCCCCAGTCCCAGCGCCAACCCCAGCAGTTCCCCCTCTGCCGCCCCCACGCCCATCCCCGTCACCCCCATGCCCGGCAACGATGCCATGAACGGCGGCGGCGCCGGCGGCACCAACGATCGGGACAACAACGGCGTGCCCGACATCGCCGAGCCCCCCAGCCCCGGCATCACAGGCGACATCGGCGACATGATTGAAAACGCCGAGAATGACGCCGCCCGCGCCCGGGCGCGCTGAATCCCCCGGCGCAGCCCCGGCTTTTTCGGGGCTGCGCCGGATTGTTGTTGCGGTTTTTGTCCCTTTGATGTATAATGTAGGGCAATTTGAATGATCTAAGGGAGGCGTTCCCCCTTTGAAGTCCATCCGAACGGGCCTTGCCCTGCTCCTTGCCGCCCTGCTTCTGTGCGCCGGCTGCTCTGCCGCCCCCCGGGATGAGCCCCGGCTGCGCCTTGCCTGCTCTACCTATCCCGTATACCTGCTGGCCTGTGCGGTCAGCGCCGGTGCGCCCGGGGTATCCGTGTCCCGGCTCCAGACCGGGCAGGTCAGCTGCCTGCACGACTATACCCTCACCGTGGGCGACATGCGCGCGCTGGAGCTTGCCGACCTCATCCTGCTAAACGGCGCCGGCCTGGAGGAGTTTTTAAGCAGTGCCCTCCGGCAGACCTCCGCCCCCGCCGTGGACTGCTCCGCCGGAGTTGACCTTCTCGAGGGGGAAGGGCATGACCACGCCGGCCACAGCCGTGACCACGATGACCACGAGGACGAGGACGATGGCCATGGCCATGACGACGGCCACGACGGCCACGGCGCCGCCCCCGACCCCCACATCTGGATGGACCCGGCCAACGCCGCCCTCATGGCCCAAAATATCGCCGCCGCCCTCTCCCGGGCCGACCCGGACTATGCCGCCCTCTACGCGGACAATGCCCGGGCCGTTGAAGCAGCCCTCCGGGACGCGCGCAGCACCTGGGCGGACGCCCTCTCCGGCCTTGCCCACCCCTACCTTATTACATTTCACGACGGATTCTCCTATTTTGCCCGGGCCTTCGGCCTGACGCTGCTCTTCGCCCTGGAAGAGGAGGAGGGGGCCACCGCCTCCGCCCGGGACATCCGCACCGCCGCCGATCTTGTCTCGCAGTACGGCCTGCCCGCCGTCTTTGCCGAGCGCAACGGCTCGGGCGCCGCCGCCCGGGCGGTGCAGGGGGAGACGGGGTGCGCCGTCTACACCCTGTCCATGCTCATGGATGGGCCGGATGCCGAAGCCGGCGCAGCCGCCCTTGACGTTCTCAACGACCTCTATCTCTCCCCCATGGAGGAAAACATTCAAACCCTTTTGGAGGTGCTGCAATGAGCCAGTGCTGTCCCCACCCCGACCGCTGTCATAGCGAAAGCTGCCAGGACGCCTGCTGCCTGCGCATTTCCGACCTGGCCGTCACCTCGAGCGACGGCCGGCAGCTGCTCCACAGCGTCAACCTGCACATCCACTGCGGGCAGATCGTGGCCCTCATCGGCCCCAACGGCGCGGGCAAATCCACCCTCTTCAAATCCATCCTGGGCCTTGCGCCCTACACCGGCACCATCGACTTCCACCTCTCCGGCGGCCGGAGTGCCCGGCCCAAGGTGGGCTACGTGCCCCAGTCCCCCGCCTTCGACCCCGGCGACCCGCTGACGGTGGCCGACTTTTTCGCCGCGGCCATCGCCCGCTATCCGGTGTGCCTGCCCCTGCCCCGCGCCCTGCGCCGCCGGGTGGAAGGCTGTCTCGACCGGGTCCACGGCGCCGGCCTTGCAAATCGCCGGCTGGGCAACCTCTCCGGCGGCGAGCTCCAGCGGGTGCTCCTTGCCCTGGCGCTGGAGCCCCTGCCCCACATTCTCATTCTGGACGAGCCCCTCTCCGGCGTGGACGCCGAGGGCGCGGTGGAGCTCATGGACATGCTCGACGAGCTGCGCCGCAGCTACGACCTGTCCATCCTTCTCTCCTCCCACGACTTCGACTCCGTGCGCCGCTACGCCGACCAGGCCGTCCTGCTCAAGGGCACCGTTCTGGACGCAGGCACGCCCGAGCAGGTGCTCTCCGGCAGCGCCTTCCGGGGCGTATTCCATCTGGGCCCGGGAAAGGAGGGCACGGCATGAGCCTCTGGTATTCCATTGTGGAGCTGCTCCCCTTCCAGTGGGCGCAGAGCGGCTCCATGTACTTTATGAAAAACGCGCTTCTGGCGCTGCTCATCGTCTCCCCCCTCTTCGGCATCCTCTCCACCATGGTGGTCACCCGGCGGATGTCCTTTTTCTCCGACACCCTGGGCCACTCCGCCTTTACCGGGGTGGCTGTGGGCTCCCTGTGTGGCCTTGCTGAGCCCCTGTGGGGGGCTGTGGTCTTTTCCGCCGTGCTGGCCCTGCTCTTTACCGTGGTACGCCGGCGCACAAGCCTTGCAAGCGATACGGTCATCGGCGTCTTTTCCTCCACCGCCGTGGCCCTGGGCATCTTTTTGTCCACCTTCGGCGGCGGCTCCTTTACCCGGCTCAACTCCTACCTCATCGGGGACATCCTGTCGGTGACGCCGGGGAAGATCGCCGTGCTGCTCGTCATCTTGCTCCTGGTTCTGGCCCTGTGGGGACTGTCCTTCAACCGGCTGATGCTCTCCGCCGTCCACCCGTCCCTGGCCGCCAGCCGGGGCATCTCCGTATTCTGGCAGGACGCGCTCTTTTCCGTGGCCGTGGCCGTCACCGTCACGCTGTCCATGACCTGGGTGGGCCTTCTGGTCATCAACTCCCTGCTGGTTCTCCCGGCGGCCTGCGCCCGGAACCTTGCCCGCAACATGTGGCAGTACCACCTCCACGCCCTTGTGGCCGCGGTGGTGTCCGGGGTGGCGGGGCTGCTCACCAGCTACTACATTGGCTCGTCCACCGGCGCGTGCATCACCCTGTACCTGGCCGTCTGGTTCGCCGTGAGCTTCTGCCTGCGGCGCAGATAGGGCCCGTCCCAGGGCCGTCCCAAGTCCCGCCCCGTCCCAAATTGCCAAAGCTCCCCATCCCATGCCGCCGGGCAGAGGACGGGGAGCTTTTTTCACGCTGAAAAGGACCCTTCCGGATAGAGCGCCGCCGCGCGGAAGAGAAGGGACAGTGCCTGCCACGTCCCCTGGTCCAGCGCCCCCGTCTCCGGAAGCCCTGCCCCCTGCTGCACCGCGCGCAGGGCGCGGGCCGTTGCGCCGTGGAGCTGCCCGTCCCGCTCGACGCCCTCGATCCCCGCGAGCACGCCCTCCAGCCGCCCCAGCACGCTCTGTGCCACCCGCACCGCGTCCGACCGCTCTCCGACGGCCGCCGTGGCCTCCAGCACCGGCAGGCACACGCCGCCCCGGCAAGGGTGCAAGCGCCGGAAGTGCCAGTGCAGGGCGTCCCAGGTGGCGCCGTTCACTGCCCCCGTTACCGGAAGGCCGAAGTCCCGCTGGAAGATCATCACCGCCTCCAGCGTCCGCTCCCCGAATTCGCCGTCCTCCGCAAGGGCGGGCAGCTGGGGGTAGACTCGCCCCAGGCAGTTGAGCATGGCCTGGAGCTTGCGCACCGCGCCGCTGTGCGTTCCGTCCGTCATGACGCCCCGCCTCCCCTCCCGCTGCCGTAGGTCAGCGTCCCCTCCTGCAGGGCCCGGCGCAGCTCCTGCGTGGTCTCGGGCATGTCGGCGTAGCCAAGCGCCGTGCGCACCACCCCCAGGTAATCCGCGTAAAGCCGGGTCCAGGTCTGGTAGCCCACAATGCCGTCGGCGGCAAGCCCTGCCTGCCGCTGGAAGGCCAGCACCGCCTGGCGGGTCTCGGGGCCGAACACGCCGTCCACCGCCGGAGCCGGGATGCTGTAACGGAACTGGGCCAGGATGGCGAGGAAATACTGCATGGCCTTCACCTCCGCCCCGGAGCTTCCCTCGCCCAAAACCGGGGCCTTGGGGTCAAAGCGCACGTCGGTGTAGGGCTGGCCCTCGCTCAAAAGCTCGGACAGGTCCGCCACCCCCACATAGAGCATCACCAGCTTGTTCCAGGTGGCCTCCCCCGCCACGCCGTCCGCGCTCAGGTTGAAAATGGCCTGGAACTGGCGCACCGCCGCCTCGGTCTCCGGACCGAAAAAGCCGTCTACAGGCTCGATGCGGCCGATGGCCGGATAATTGCGCCCCACCCGGTTGAGCATGACCTGGAGCACCACCACCTCCTCGCCGGTGCTGCCAAGGCGCAGAGGCGCGCCCGGATAGGGGGAGCGCACGTCCTGGATGGGGGTGCCGCTGACCAGCTCGATGTCGTCCCCGTAGTACCGGCGCAGGATCTGCAAATAGCTGTATCCCTCCCGGGCCAGCTCCTCGCTGCCCCACTGGGACAGGCCGTCACACACTACGGTGGTGCCGTTGCAGAACCGGGCGGAGAGGGGCTCCACATAGCCCCTGCGGCGGATGTAGGTGGAAAAGAGCTCATCCACCAGGCGGTCGATATTCTCAAAGGTGTTGCGGCCCTTGATGAATTTCTGGTCGTTCTGGGTGGAGCCGGTGATGTCGAAGTCGTACCCCCGGCTGCGGTAATAGGCGGTGTACACCCGGTTGAGGGCGAAGGAGATCTGGGCCAGGATGTTGGCGCGCAGCGCCTGCTCGTTCCAGGTGGGGTAGACCTCGCTGGAGGCCACGTTCTTGATGTAGTCCGGGAAGGACACCGTCACATTCTCCGCCCACTGCCCGGCGGGGGCGGTGTGGACGGTGATGTACCGGGGAATGTACGGGCGCACCGTGATGGGCATGGACCATCCCCCCCTCACAACGGCTGGGGCTCTGCCCGGATCACGTTCTCCCGGGGCCCATAGCCCCACTGGCCGCCGCCCCGGGGCACCAGAGAGATGTTCTGCACCGACTCCACCCCCGGGAACACCTGAAAGCCCTCCACCACCGCCACCTGATAGGCCGGGTGCTCCACCCAGAGGGAATAGGTGGCATAGGGCCTCTCCCCACCGGGGGTCAATCCCTGGGCCATGCCGGGGGCGGGCAGAGTCAGCGGCGGGCACAGCCCGCTCTCATCGGTCTCCAGCACCGCGGCCAGCCTGCGCTTCCCGTCCGGCGCCGGAGCCGTCACAATCACTGCCGCCCCCATCACCGGCAGCTCCGCCCGGGATGTGGTGACCCGCACCTGTAAAGTTCCTGTCGCGTCCAAAATCGCGCGCCTCCCTTCTCAATTGGCTGTGCCATCCTATGCCGCCAAAATTTTTCCGTGCAAGATTGTTAAGGAAATTGACAATCTCCCCGTGATGCGTTAAAATAATGGAAGCATCCGGCCGCTGCGCCGCGCAGAACAAGAAGAAAGGCAGGCTGACGCGATGAAAAAAGAACGTATCTCTACGGCGGTCATCCGCCGTTTGCCTCGATATTACCGCCATCTGGACGATCTGTACCGCACCGGGCAGGTCCGCATCTCCTCCAGCGCTCTGGCAAAGTCCATGGGCCTCACCGCCTCCCAGATCCGACAGGACCTGTCCTGCTTCGGCGAATTCGGCCAGCAGGGCTACGGCTATAATGTAGAGCGCCTGCGGGGCGAGGTGGCTGAGATCCTGGGCATGCACCGGGGCCACACCGCCGTCATCCTGGGCGCGGGCAACCTGGGCCGTGCGCTGATTGAAAACTTCCCCTTCCGGGCCAACGGCTTCCGCCTGGTGGCCGCCTTTGATGTAGACCCCACCATCGTGGGCACCCGCCTGGGCGGCATCCCCGTATACCACACCGACATGCTGGAGAGCTACATGCGCGAGCACCGCATCAGCGTGGGCGTGCTCACCGTCCCGGCAGGGGTGGCGGTGGAAAGCGCCCGGCGGTTGGTATCCTACGGCGTGCAGGGTCTTTGGAACTTCACCAACGTGGAGCTGTCCCCCCAGGACACCGCCCCCATCAAGGTGGAGGACGTCCACTTTGCCGACAGCCTGCTCACCCTAAGCTACATGATCTCTGAGGATTGACCATGAAAAAAAGAATTTTCTCTTTGCTCCTGGCCCTGGCCGTCCTGGCCGCCGGCGCAGTCAGCGCCCTTGCAAGCTCCAATGCCGACAAGACCGTTGTCACCCTGAGCTACCTCAACGGCACCTATTCCTCCCAGCTGCGCCAGCAGTTCACCTCCCTGCTCTCCCCGCTGGACAGCGCCTACGCCGCGGCGGTGAAGCGTCTCAACGATAAAACCGGCACCCAGAGCGGCAATCGCAGCTGGACCACCTCCGCCGCCTTCGTCCCCCTCTACCCTCTGGCCGGAGAGAGCGTCACCCTCAGCGCCGGCTCCGGCCTTCTCTGGCAGTCCGGCCAGGGCAGCGCCTCCGCCGCCCTGGTGGATGTCACCTCCGGGGAGGAGCTTGCCGCCGGTCAGGCCCTCACTGCCGGCCACCGCTACCTTGCCGAGGTGGACACCATCGTCATCGCCTCCAGCGCCAGCGCGTGCAGCGCCGAGGGGCAGTGGGTTTCCACCGCCACCGGCACCGCCCCCCGGGTCTCCCCCTTCAAGGACGTGCGGGAGGGCGACTGGTACTACGACGCCGTGCTCTACGCTGTGGACCGAGGCCTCTTCAACGGCACCAGCGCCACCACCTTTGAGCCCAACGCCACCATGAACCGGGCCATGCTGGTCACCGTGCTCCACCGCATGGCGGGCCGGCCCTCTGCCAGCGGCTCCAACCCCTTCACTGACGTGAATGCCGCCGAGTGGTACGGCCCCGCCGTTTTGTGGGCAAATCAGGCGGGCATCGTCACCGGAACCAGCGCCACCACCTTCGACCCCAACGGCACTGTCACCCGGGAGCAGATCGCCGTCATGCTCTACCGCTACGCCTCCTACCTGGGCACCGACGTGTCCCAGCGCACCTCCGTCTCCGGCTTCACTGACGCCTCCCGCATTAGCGACTACGCCCAGGACGCCGTATCCTGGGCCGCGGCCGTGGGCCTTCTCCGGGGGGACGCCGGCCGGCTCAACCCCGGCAGCGGCGCCACCCGTGCCGAGGTGGCCACCATCCTCCAGCGCTATAACGGCGGCTAAACCGCCCGCTCCCCGCTGTCAAAAGCGCCCTCCTCCCAGAATCGGAGCAGGGCGCTTTTTCATGCCGGGCGGGTGCGCCCCATTCGCGGAACCAATTCGGCTGCGCTCCATAAGATGGGGTGAGACATACCGGCAGGGGCCGTCTGTCTCAACTATATCAAGGAGGTACTTCTTATGGGGTGCAATAATGGTTGCGGCTTTGGCGGCGGGGGCTGCTGGTGGATCATCATCATTCTTCTGCTGCTGTGCTGCTGCGGCGGTTGGGGCGGCTGCGGCAACAACTGCGGCGGCTGCGGCAACAACTGCGGCGGCTGCGGCTGCTAAGGGCATAGAAAAACAGCCGGGGCTCGCCGCCCCGGCTGTTTTTTCATTTCTTTTTTACAGCATCTGCTTGCTGCGGGAAATGTTGAGGGTGCCGTCCTGCATCTCGCTGACCCAGGCAAGGCTCTTGCCCGTGCCGATGGCCACGCAGGAAATGGCGTCGTCCGCCACGTGGGTCTCGATGCCGGTATGGGACTCCACGAGCTTATCAAAGCCCCACACCAGCGAGCCGCCGCCGGTCATCACGATGCCGTTGGTGGCGATGTCGGCCACAAGCTCCGGTGGGGTGCGCTCCAAAACGGAGTGAATAGCCTCCAGCACCCGGGCGCTGGGCTCCTCAAATGCCTCGATCATCTCGCTGGAGGTGACAGAGAACACCCGGGGCAGGCCGGTCATCAGGCAGCGGCCCTTGATCTCCATGGAGACCTCCTCCGGCCGGGGGAACACGCAGCCGATGTTGATTTTCAGCTCCTCTGCGGTGCGGTCGCCGATGAGGACGTTGTGCTTCTTGCGGATGTACTTGACCACTGCCTCGCTGAACGCATCGCCTGCCACCTTGATGGAGGCAGACTCCACAATGCCGGACAGGGAGATCACTGCGATGTCCGCCGTGCCGCCGCCGATGTCCACCACCATGTGGCCGTCGGGCTTCTGGATGTCGATGCCCGCGCCGATGGCGGCCGCCAGGGGCTCCTCAATGAGGTACACCCGCCGCGCGCCAGCCTGGATGCCCGCGTCGATGACGGCGCGCTCCTCCACCTCGGTAATGCCGGAGGGCACGCAGATCACCACCCGGGGCTTGAAGAGCCGGATGGGGGACACCTTGCGGATAAACTCCCGGAGCATCCGCTCAGTCATGTCGTAGTCGGAGATAACGCCCTCCCGCAGGGGGCGGATGGCAATGATGTTGCCGGGGGTACGGCCCAGCATCTGCTGCGCCTCGGTGCCCACCTTCAGCAGCTTGCCGGTATTCTTGTCGATAGAGACCACGGAGGGCTCCCGCAGCACGATGCCCTTGTCCTTCACATAGACCAGCACGCTGGCGGTGCCCAGGTCGATGCCGATATCCTTTGCAAACATAGTTCGTCACACCTTCGTCAGATATTCCAACCGGAATTGTAGCCAGATCCCCTCCGGTTCAAAACGCAGCCCAATGGCAATACATAAAGTCATTATAGCGGAGCGGAGCGGAGATTGCAACGGGATTTTCTCCTTTTCCCTCTATTTTGCCCGGGTCAGGGTCAGCGCCAGCACCTGCCGGGCCCCGGCGAGCTTCAGGCAGGCCGCGCACTCCGCGAGGGTCGCGCCGGTGGTCACCACATCGTCCACCAGGATGATGCTCCGATTGGCGCAGCGCTCTTCCCCGCCGGGACGCAGACGGTATGCGCCCTGCACATTCGCCCGCCTGGCCGATTCCTCGTGGAGGCGGGACTGCACGCCGGTGTCCCGCACCTTCTCCAGCAGCAGCTCGGCGGGCAGCCCAAGGCTCCGGGCGGCGTATTTTGCCAGCAGCCCGGCCTGGTCGTAGCCTCTCTGAACCCGCCGCTTTGCCGACAGCGGCACCCATGTCACAAGCTCCGGCCCATCGCCCCAGCTTCTGCGGGCGCACTGCGCCATCAGCGCGCCGAAGGCTTCGGCATAGCTGCGCCGCCCCTGGAATTTATACCGGCCGATGCCGTCCGCCACCACACCCCGGTACCACAAGGGCGCGGCGCATCCGTCGCAGAAGTCTACTGCGTGGGGCGTATCCTCCGGCCGCGTCCACGGAAGGCTCCTGGCACACGTCTCACACAGTCCGCCCTTCTCTTCCGGCCGAAGGAGCTTTGCGCAGAAGGGGCAGCGAGGCGGATACAAAAGCTCCAGAAGCCGCCGGCCGATGCTCATTTCTCATCCGCCCCCGACAGCTCGATGGGGCCGTGCTCCCGCTCGAATTCCCGCACACAGCGGTTGAGCAGATAGAGAATCTGCCCGCTCATAGAGCGGCCCTCGTAGGCCGCCACATACTGAAATTTATCGTGAAGCTCGCTGTTCATCCGGATGCTCAAATGCGACCGCTCTTTCATAAATCCGACCTCGCTTTCCGTTGGAGTTATCATAGCAATCCGCATTCAAAATAAGTTCTATTCAAGTGCAAAATTACGGCATTTAATTTCGATGAAAAAAGGCGGGCGCCCGGGTGGCCCCCGCCTTTTTGTGCTGCTTTAGTCAGACAGCAGCATTCTGTCGTTGTCAAGGGCCTTACCAGACCGCTCCCGGAAGCGCCGCAGCAGGTCGTCCACCGTCATGTCCGCGCGCTCCCCGCCGGACACGTCCAGCACGATCCGCCCGTCGGCCATCATCAGGGTGCGGCTTCCAAGGGTGAGGGCCTGGGTCATATTGTGGGTGACCATCAGGCAGGTGATGCGGTTGTCCGCCACCACACGCCGGGTCAGCTCCAGCACCTTGTCCGCCGTGCCGGGGTCCAGCGCCGCGGTGTGCTCGTCAAGCAGCAGCAGCTTGGGTGTGACCATGGTGGCCATGAGCAGAGTTAAGGCCTGGCGCTGCCCGCCGGAGAGCAGCCCCACCTTCTGGCGCATCCGGTCCTCCAGGCCCATGTCCAGCAGGGCAAGCTGGGCGCGGAATTTCTCCTTGTCCGCCCGGGAAATGCGGCTGAAGGGGTTGCCGTGGGACTGGCGCAGGTAGGCCAGGGCCAGGTTCTCCTCAATGGTCATATTGGGGGCCGTGCCCCGCAGCGGGTCCTGGAACAGGCGGCCGATGATGCGGCTGCGCCGCTGCTCGGGCTGGAAGGTGATGTCCTGCCCGGCAAGGCGGATGCTCCCCTCGTCCGCCCAGAAGGCGCCGGCCACCGCACCGAGAAGGGTGGACTTGCCTGCGCCGTTGGAGCCGATCACCGTGGCAAACTCCCCGGGGGCCAGGTGGAGCGTCACGCCGTCCAGCGCCCGGCGCGCGTCGGGGGAGCCGGGGTTGAACGTCTTGGAGACATGGTCAAGATACAGCATCCCTTACGCCCCCTTTCTGCGGCCTGCGGTAAGCCTGCGCCGCTGGAAGGCCGCCCATTTGCGGATGGTGGGCGCGGCGATGGCCAGAGCCACCACCACCGCGGTGAGCAGCTTCAGGCAATCCACAGGCACCACCTTGGTGTAGAACACGATGGCGTAAATAAAGCGGTAAATGACCGAGCCCACCATCACCGCCGCGATGCCCCGGCCCACCGACCGGCGGCCCAGCACCGTCTCGCCGATGATGAGGCAGGCAAGGCCGATGACCACAATGCCGGTGCCCGAGTTGATGTCCACCGTTTTCTGATACTGGCCCACCATGGCGCCCGACAGGGCGGTGAGGGCGTTGGAGATGCAAAGGCCCAAGGTGATGGAAAAGGCCGGGCTCAGGGACGAGGCCCGGACCATGTCCGGATTGTCGCCGGTGGCCCGGATGGAAAGGCCCAGGCGGGTGCCCAGAAAGAGCCACAGCAGCACCCCGGCCAGGATGGTCACGGCGGCGGCCAGGATGAGCTCATACCAGTCCCCGCCGAAGCCGGTGGAGCGCAGGAGGGTGAAGAGGGTGTCCACCCCCAGAAGGCTCCGGTTGGACTTCCAGCCCATGGCCATGAGATTGACGGTATAGAGCCCCGTGTTGGTCACGATGCCCGCCAGAATGGAGGGCACCCCCAGGCGGGTCTGGAGGAAGGCGGTGACAAAGCCCGCGCAGGCTCCCGCCAGCATGGCCGCGGGGATGGCCAGCACCGGGTGGCCCGCGGCGGTAATGGTCACCGATACCGCCGCCCCCAGCACAAAGCAGCCGTCGGTGGTCAGGTCGGCCACGTCCAGCACCCGGTAGCTCAAAAACAGCGCCATGGCCACCAGGGCATACAGAAAGCCCAGCTCCAGGGCGGTCTGGATGATGAGCAGCATCGCTCTCGTCTCCTTTCATGCGGACGCCCCCGGCAGCAGAGGCCGGGGGTCCGCAGGGGGTATGGATGATAACTTGGATTCCGCTTGGATGAGCGCCGCCCGGCTTACTCTGCCGTGGTGGTCACCTCTACCACCTCGCCCATGTCCTTGAACACGGAGTAGTCGATGCCCAGAGCGGCGGCGGTCTCGGTGTTGACGGTGATGATGCCGCCGTCCATCAGGTAGTAGTCGGCAAGGCCGTCCATCCCGGCGGTGATGGCCTCGTAGGCAAGGTCGGCGGTGCGCGCGCCCAGGTCGGTGTAGTTCACGCCGCAGGTGGTGAAGGCGCCGTTGCGCACGAAGGAGTCAGCGCCGGTGTAGTGAGGGATGCCCGCCTTGGCAAGGTCCTCATAGATGGCAAGCTCAGCGGCCATGATGACGTTGTCGGTGGGGGTGAAGATGGCGTCCACACCCTCGGCAATGAGGGCGGCAGCGGCGGCGATGACCTCGTCATTGGTGTTGGCGGTCTGCTCGGTGTAGGCGATGCCCTTGCCGTCCAGATAGGCCTTGGCCTCGGCGATGGGCTTGGCGGAGTTGTCCTCGGAGAGGGAGTAGAGCAGGCCGACCTTGGAAACCTCCGGGTTCTGGGCAAGCATCATGTCCATAATGAAGGCGGTGTTGAGGGCGTCGCTGGTGCCGGTGACGTAGTCGATGCCGGTGACCTTGGCGGTCTCCGGGTCGGAGATGGCGGCGTACACCACGGGGGTCTTGGTGTTCTCGGCGGCCAGGGCGGCGATCTGGGCGGCGGTGGTGGCAATGGGGATGATGGCGTCCACGCCGTCAGCGATGGCCTGGTCGGCCAGCTGCTTGAGGGTGGTCTGGTCGTTCTGGCCGGAGGTAATCTCATAGGTGATGGTCACGCCCTCGGCGGCGGCGATCTGGTCAAGCTGGGCGGCGATGGCGTTTGCGATCTCGTCGAGGGAGGCGTGGTCAAGCTGCTTGATGATGGCCACCTTGTAGCTCTTGCTCTCGGGCTGCTGGGACTGGGCCTGGCTGGGCGCGGCGCTGGGGGACGCGCTGGGGGCGGCAGAGCCGCCGCCGGCACTGCCGGAGCAGGCGCACAGGGACAGGGCCAGGACACAGGCGGTGGCCGCGGCAAAGAATTTCCGGATCATGTTGTGCTGTTTCATTTTGGTTTCCTCCAAATTATTTGATTTTGGATGGCAGATGAGCCGCGGCCTTGCCGGAGCCGCGGGAGGAGGCCGGACAAATAAAAAAAGCCCTTGTCCCTCCATGGGACAAAAGCCTTTGCTTCTGCGATACCACCCAAATTGACGTTTCAAACGTCCGCTCGCTTACGCGTACCATCATACGCGTCCCGATGGATAACGGGTGGGATACCCGTCGGTCCCTACTTGGCTCGCGCCGTTCGGTCCGCCCTCCGGAGTCCATTCGCCAGCCGCGCCCCGCCCCGATCTCACCATCCGGGACTCTCTGAAGGTTTGCCGCACTGGGTACTTCTCTCCGTCACAGGTTTGCTTGTGTTTGGTTGTTGTAACGCATTATACGCAGACAAAACCGATTTGTCAACCCCTTTTCCGCAAAAATTTTCAATACATTAAAGCGTCACATTTCCGGCCGTTTTTCCCCTTCTAATTTGGACAAGTCCCCCATATATCTGAAAGAAGAGGCCGCGTCCGGACCGCCGGGGCGGCATACAGCTTCACCCTTCGGAGGATTTGTACTATGAACGTTACCGTTTTCCTTGTGCGCCTGCTGGTGCTGGGCGTTATCCTCATCAACGGCTGGACCGACGCCCCCAACGCCATCGCCACCGCCGTAGGCTCGGGCTGCCTGACCTTCCGGCAGGGGGTGTGGCTGGCGGCGGTGTGCAACTTTGCCGGCGCGGCCCTCGCCGCTCTGCTCTGCCCTGCCGTGGCCGCCACCGTGGGCGACCTCATCGCCTTCCCCGGCGGGCAGTGGGCCGCCCTCACCGCCCTGGTGGCCGCCATGCTCTCCATCCTGGCCTGGTCCACCCTCGCCTGGCGCTTCGGCCTGCCCACCAGCGAGAGCCACGCTCTGGTCGCCGCCCTGTCCGGCGCGGCCCTGGCCCTGGGTTCATCGGCCGCCCGCTTCCGGGCTGACGCCTGGGCGCGGGTGGGTCTGGGTCTGGTCCTCTCGCTGCTCGTGGGCGCGCTGGGCGGGCGCTGGGCCTGGCATTGGCTCCAGGGGCGGCAGTGCAGCGCCAAAGCCTGGCTGCGGCTGTCCGCCGGGGCCATGGCCGCCCTCCACGGCGCTCAGGACGGGCAGAAATTCATGGCCCTGCTCCTTCTGGCTGACGGCCTCGGCGGCGGCAGCCAGGCTCCGCTGCTGCCTATGGCCCTCCTGTGCGCCGGGGTCATGGCCCTGGGCACCGCCATGGGGGGCGCGCCCATCGTGGAGAAAATCGGCACCGAGATCACCCCCCTCACCCCCAAGGACGCCCTGGCCGCCGACCTGGGCGCCGGAGTATGCCTGCTCGGGTGTACGGTGCTGGGCCTGCCCGTGTCCACCTCTCACACCAAGGTGGCCGCCATCTGCGCCGTGGGCCGCTGCCGGGGGCGGGACGCCGTCAGTCTGCGCCCCATTCTGGAGATCGTCTCCGCCTGGGCCCTCACCTTCCCGGCGTGCGCCCTGCTGGCCTACCTGCTCACTCTGTTTATGCTGGGGTAGGGCAAGGCGGCATCACGACTCACCCCGGAGAATCTCAAAGTGATTCTTGCGGTATTCGACGAGCCCCGCCCGCCGCATTTTGGAAAGCTCCCCACACAGCGCGCTGCGCTCCACCCCCAGATAGTCGGCCAGCTGCTGGCGGTCGTAGGGGATGGTAAAGCGGTTGGCGCCGGCGCGCAGCACGCACTCGGAGAAGTAGGACATCAGCCGACCCCGGATGGTTTTGGGGCCGGTGTGGAGCATCCGGGCAGACAGCTGCAAATTTTTCCGGGCGCTGATGGCCAGAAGATTGCGCACCATGCGGCTATGGAAGGCGCAGCCCACCTCGCAGGGTGCAAGCAGCCGCTCCGCGTTCAAAAAAAGCACCGCCGTCTCCTCTGCCGCCGTCACCCCCACGCGCATAATCTCGTCGGGAACGCAGGCGTATGCCTCCGCGAAAATCTCCCCCGGTTGGGCGCCGCCCAGCACCGTATGGTTGCCCCAGGCGTCGTCGAAGCCGATGATGGCCCGCCCGGACAGCACCACTCCAAGCTGCTTGGTGCTCTGCCCTTCCGGCAAGATAGTCTCACCCTTCCGGTAGCGGCGCTCCCGGGCGCCCAGGCATTGGAGCAGCCGGGGCAGCTCGTCCTCCCCGATGCCCTGAAAAATCGGGCTGCTGGGTAAATTTTGCATGGCGCACCTCCAGAAATGTTGTTTTAACAACAGACTTCCCGCCCCAAGCATACTACAATACAAGGGAAAAAGCAAGGCGGACTCCCGAACGCGGCGCAGCCGCCGCGGGGTGTCTGCACACAGACAGGAGGTATTTCTATGATCCGGAAAATCATCCACATCGACGAAGAGAAGTGCAACGGCTGCGGGGCCTGCGCCCAGGCCTGCCACGAGGGCGCCATCGGCATGGTCGGCGGCAAGGCAAGGCTCCTGCGGGACGACTACTGCGACGGCCTGGGAGACTGTCTCCCCGCCTGTCCCACCGGGGCCATCACCTTTGTGGAGCGGGAGGCCGCGGCCTATGACGAGCAGGCGGTGCTGGCCAACAAAAAGAAAGCCGCGCCGGCGGACAAGCCGGTGTTTGCCGGCTGCCCGGGCACCCGCATGCGCCAGCTGCACCCTGCCGCACCGGCTGCCGCCCCCTCCCCTGCCGCCCAGGCCCCCCAACTCTCCCAGCTGGGCCAATGGCCCTGCCAGATACGGCTGGTGCCGGTCAACGCCCCCTACTTTGCCGGGTCAAAGCTGCTCATCGCCGCCGACTGCACCGCCTTCGCCTACGCCGCCCTTCACCGCGACTTTATGGCAGGCAAAATCACCCTCATCGGCTGCCCCAAGCTGGACGACGTGGACTACAGCGAAAAGCTCACCGCCATCATCCGGGACAACGACATCCAGAGCGTCACCGTGGTACGCATGGAGGTCCCCTGCTGCGGCGGCCTGGAGCTGGCGGCCAGAAAGGCCCTCCAGCAAAGCGGCAAGTTCATCCCCTGGCAGGTGGTCACCCTCTCTATCGACGGCAATATTCTCGACCGCTGACCCCCGTGCTCTTCCACACAAAGGCCCGTGCCGCTCCCGGCACGGGCCTTCTTCTCATCCCCGGCGCTACGCTCCCTCATAGGCCTCACGCAGCTTCTCCAGGGCCTTTTTCTCAATGCGCGAGACATAGCTTCTCGAAATGCCGCACAGCACGGCGATCTCCCGCTGGGTCAGGGGGGCGCGGTCGTCAAGGCCATAGCGCAGACGGATGATGTGGGCCTCCCGGGGGGTGAGGCAGGTCTCCACACACCGGCGCACCTTGGCACAGGCGTCCCGGAGGTCCAGGTTGTCGAGCATATCATCGTCCACGCACACCACGTCCATCAGGGACAGGGAGCCCCCCTCCCCCTCCGCGTCCAGGCTGTCCGACAGCGACAGCTCCCCCTGGAGCTTGCGCTGGGAGCGGAAATACATCAATATCTCATTTTCAATACATCTGCTCGCATACGTCGCCAGCTTCACATTTTTGTCCGCCCGGAAGGTGGACACCCCCTTGATCAGCCCGATGGTCCCGATGGAGATCAGGTCGTCCTGGTCGCCGCTTTGGGTGTAATACTTCTTGATGATGTGCGCCACCAGGCGCAGATTGTGCTCAATGAGCTTATCCCGGGCGTCCGTGTCCCCCTGCTCCATCCGGCGCAGCAGCTCCTGCTCCTCCTCCCGCTTGAGCGCCCGGGGAAAGGACCCCGTGGTCCCCGCCAGGCGCAGAGTGAAAAATAGTCCGTTGAGCGTCAACAGCAGCCATGCCGTCCACATCAACACCACCTCCGTAAAGATAGAGTATGCGCCGGCTGCGTGTCCCTATCTCCCCTTGCCGAAGAGGCGGATCCCGGTTGACACCGCCGCCCCATATGCTATCATGAAAAAAATCACTTTTTCCCGAAATGACACAGAGAGTACAAATCCTCCCTGTATCCTGCCCTTGAAAGGAGGCTCGAGCCATGGACCACAAAATTCTCATCGTGGAGGACGAGGCAAAGCTCCGGGAGGTGCTGTGCGACTATTTCCGCAGCAAGGGCGATGTCCCGGTGCAGGCGGACAACGGCATCCGGGCGCTGGAGCTGATCGGGGAGACCGACTTTGACGCCGTTTTGCTCGACATCATGATGCCCGGGCTCAACGGCCTGTCCGTGTGCCGGGCCGTGCGGAAAACAAGCGACGTGCCCATCATCTTCCTCACCGCCCTCTCCGACGAGGACGACAAGCTCCTGGGCTACGAGCTGGGCGCGGACGACTATGTCACAAAGCCGTTCTCCCTGTCGGTGCTCTACGCCAAGACGGCCGCCCTCATCCGCCGCAGCCAGCGCGCCATGCGCTCCGGCAGCCGGATGGAGGCCTGCGGCATCACCATCGACCTGCCCGCCCAGCGGGTCTGGGCCGGCAGGCGGGAGGTGGCCCTCACCCCCAAGGAATTCTCTCTGCTGCGCTGCCTGATGCAGAATCAGGGCCTCGTTTTGAGCCGGGAGCAGCTTCTCGTCAAGTGCTGGGGCTATGACTACGAGGGCGAGTCCCGGACGGTGGACACCCATATCAAGCGGCTGCGGGAAAAGCTGGGGGAGCATGCCGGCTGCATCCGGACCGTCATCAAGGCCGGCTACCGATTGGAGGGGGAGACATGAAAAAGCAACCCGCCATGCGCTCCATGACCGCCATCACCCTCCTGCTGGCCCTGTCCATCCTGGGCCTGTGGCTTGTCTCCTGCCTGTGCCTGACCGTGGTCACCGCCCAGCAGATCTACGACGAGCTCTATGAGGTCGGCACCGGCTATGCCGCCTACGTCAGCCGCTACAGCTCCATTGCCGACTTTTATGACAGCGCCTATTCCCTCTACCGCCGCCAGGAGGACCGCCCGGACTATCTGGAGCATCAGATGCTCCGTGCCATCTCCCGGTACAGCTCCGCCTCCTACCACACCGGCGGGCACTACGACGACGGCAGCCGCACCAAGCTCATCCGGGAGATCAGTTATCCCCTGGATGCCGCCGTCCTCTTCTACGATGCCGACGGCGCCCTGCTCCACAGCAGCCGGGACGACCTTTTATACTTCAACTACTTCACCCAGGCCGAGTGGGACGCCGGCGCGGACTCCGCCTCCGGGCTGCACTACGGCTGGATCGACATCAGCGAGGGCAAGGCCGGCCCCTGGCAGGACGACCCGTACCTGCGCCTTCGTACCCTGTACGCCGGCACCCACAGCCTGTGGGACATTCCCTGCATCCGCGTGGCCGGCTATTTTGAGGGCCCCCGGCTCATCCCCGTGACCATGCACTATGTCACCGAGACCATGGTCGTGCAGGCCATCGACGGCGACAGCCGATTTTCGAACGGCGAGGGCGGCTATACCTATATTCTCTCCGACGTGGACCGTGCGGGCCTTTTGGACTGGCAGCTCCAGTTCGACCGCAGCGCCGATGCCGCCGGCCGGGAGCTTGTCACCGTCTACCTGGACCGGCCGGAGCTCTGGGACTACAATGGGAGCACGTCCCGCTACGGCGATCAGACCTATGAAACCCTCGCCGACCTCGCCCAGGCCGTGCTCCCCCCCTCCGGCGACTATCAGGAGACCGCCCGCCGCAGCATCTTCAAGCTCACCGACCTTCTGGTGTTCTCCCGGTGGACCGCCTTTGATACCGACCCGGCGCGGGACGCCGACCCCCAGCTCTACCTGGTCGCCGCCGTGCGCGGCAGCCCCCTCGCCTGCGCCGCAAGCGCCCTGCGCAATCTCTATCTCGCGTCGCTGCTCCTTGCCCTGTGCCTGCTTTTCGGGGTGCGCCGCAGCATCCAAAGGCACCTGGCCGCCCCCGCGGCCGCCCTGGCCGGCGCCATGGAGCGCGGCGCTTCCTCCCCCTATCCCCTCGGAGAAACGCCGCCCATGTGGCGGGAGGCGCGCGCCCTCTGCGAGGGCTTCTCCGCCGGGCAGGACCGCCTTCGCCGGCAGGAGAACGAGATCGCCCGGCTCAGCACCGCCCTCTCCTACGCCGATGCCGCCGAACGCAGCCGCCGCCGGATGGTCTCGGCCATCGCCCACGAGCTCAAGACCCCTCTGGCCGTCATCCACAGCTACGCCGAGGGTCTCAAGGAGCACATCGCCGAGGACAAGCGGGAGCAGTATATCGACGTCATCCTCTCCGAGGCAGAGCGGACGGACGCCATGGTGCTGGAGCTGCTGGACCTGTCCCGGCTGGAGGCCGGGCGGGTGAAGCTCTCCCGGGACCAGTTCTCCCTCGCCGCCCTCGGCCGCGCCGCCTTTGAAAAGCTGTCCCCCCTCGCCCAGGCCAAGGGGCTGCGAATCGACCTCTCCCTCCCGGACGATCTTATTGTCACCGCCGACGAGAGCCGCATGGCCCAGGTGATCGAAAACCTGGCCTCCAACGCCATTCGGTATACCCCGGAGGGCGGACACATTCAGGCGCGGCTCCGGCCCCAGGGAAGCGGCGCCGCCTTCTCCATCGAAAACGACAGCCCGCCCCTCTCCGAGGACGCCCTCCTTCACGTGTGGGACGCCTTTTATCAGGCGGACTCCTCCCGCTCGGGCGGCGGCACCGGGCTGGGCCTTGCCATCGTCAAGGGCATCGTGGAGCTTCACGGCGGCAGGTGCTTCGCCCGGAACACGGCGTCGGGCGTAGAGTTCGGCTTTACCATCTGACAAGCAGACAGCAGCCCGGGCGGTCTCCCGCCCGGGCTGCTGCTATATTCTCTATGGAATTGCAGAAATGACAGCGCAGTACCCTGTACGTTTTTCAGCACAGGGTTCTGGTTATTTTCCTCGGTGTGGTATTCAACAAGGCACTTTTCCGGTTTTTCCCAAATCTAGTTCTGCCGCTTGCTCGCACGAACGTACAACCTTGCAGTAGGCGCGGCGATACAATTTCAAATACTTGGCCAGGCGCATATATTGCAGCGCATACCATTGAATATGTGCGCGCGGGAAAAGATAGGCAATATGCTGCGCCAAATTTCTGACCGCCTCCGGAGCTGCAGAATCAAACGCACAGTGACCATCGCAAATTTTTCCCTTTCCCATGTTTTCGGCATCGAGGAACGCCCTGTCTGCATCTTTGTAAATTGACCGAAGTATATCGAAAGCATCATCGCGCGTATAGATTGGGCAGGACAAAAGCAACGGATTGTCCAAAATTTTTTCAAAAGAGACCAACGAACTGTCTGCATCCTCCTCTTTGTAAGTGTTGTGGACTGCAGCAAGCAAGTTTACCTTCTCCCGGAATGTTGCCGGCCTTCGCCTAAAGAACACGCCAAACTCATCCTGACTCAAAACAGAGGCGTTAAGGATATCCTGGCAGGAAACATCAGTAAGGCTTTACGCCGTCATGCCGGCATATAAAATGCCCGTTTCCCATTGCAGTTCGTCAAGCCTGTCCAACCAGTCAATACACAGAAGCAAGACTTTCTTTAAGCCGCTTTGCTTGAACATTCTCCAGTCATAGCATAGGCAATCCTCTCCGTCATATGTGATGCCAACAAACTCGTTATATTCCGCAAGACTTTTCTCCACAGGGAAAATGACTATACCAGATGCCATGATTCCTTCGCTGCTTGGCCAGCCGAGCAATGCCGTATGCCGATATTGCCCTGCATAATGCCGTTCAATAACTTTGCGGGCAAGCGGTATCACGCGCGAGGTCATCCGATACTCGAAAGTCATTTCAGAGGAAGTCTTCCACACATATTCCTCCCGCAGCGAAAACCCATCTCTGCGCAGAACAGCCCTACAGTGCGGGCATTTCCCTTCAGGCAGGTCTAAACCGGAAGCAGCTTCCGGTTGTTCGTGATAATAGCCGCAATGCGGGCAGTAATAGTGTGCGGGCATAGGATTCAGTTCGTGATCCCCCAACAGATAGATCAGTATTGAATTGGCAAGCGTTCCTGCAAGACATAATTTGCCACAGGCTTGGTTAACCGCATCGCTGAGTTCCTTAAACAGAAGAAAATCATCAAGGCAGTCCAATTTTTCTGACAAGTAGTTCATTTCCCGTTCAAATCGTTGGGATACTTCCTTTGGAATTCCCGCCGGATACAACTCATGCAGAGTATTTTCACAGCAATTGCGCAAATCATGCAAGGGGTGATCTTTCATAACGCTTCTCCTTTTCGGGTTGAATTTGTGTCATCCTTACTATAGCGCAGCAGCCTGTACATTTGTCCGTACAGGCTGCTGCGCGTCCTATTTCAGTTTTATGATGGTCTCAACGCGTTTGAAAGTGTATTTCCCGTCCGTTCCCGTGGATATCCCGAAGATTTAAGGCTCTCTACCGCTTCATATGCGGGGTTGCCGTTCTATAGATGGACCTTTTCTGACGGAGAAAACGAGCATTCAATCATTTGTCGGCGCGCTGACAAGTACTTTGAAAAGATAGTGAGGACAGTATTGGTTTATTTCTTGGACTTCTGTTTCTCCTGATATTCAATCGTGCCATATTCTCTTTCCTCGGCCTCATCGCGCTCTCTGTCCTCTTGCACAATGCGAGTCTTAAAAGACAGCCCAAGAAGATTATGTCTTGCACAATATATCTGCCCCTTCTTCGTCCAGCCAAAAATAAAGTAAATAACCAAAAGCCGGACGCCCAAAAACAGGTCAAAGAGAAACCCGATAAAAAGAAAACCAAGCACAATCTTGTTTGGATAAAATTTGTCTAATTCGTGCGCCAATATGGCCTCAAGCACAAATAGTAAGGCCAAAGGAAACCCAAGCCCCCAAATAAAATCGCCCTTTTTCTTCTTATTGTTTTTCATATAAATCATCTCCTTGACCATACAATATCATATGCCAATCAAGCTGTCAATTTTTGTCAATTTATTGAATGCAATGGAACTGGCCCGCAGAAAACAGCAGATAAGCATTTTGATATACCGCGAATTGCCTTTGCAAAGAGTAAAAATGAACGGGGAGAGGATACCTATCGATTTATCGGCGTTTTCAAATGGAGCAAGCGGGTAATCAATTTTGACAATGCCCATAATCGTTCCCCTTTTCTCTATTTATTGAAGGTATCTGTTCTTCCCAAGGCTCTCAATGATCTCCCCCCGCAGCCACTCAGGCTCCACAATCTCCACATGGGGCAGGTATTGCAGCGCCCAGAACTTGATGCCGCGGGGCGGGGCGGAAAAGCTGGCGGAAAAGGTGCTTTCATCCCGCTCACGAAGCTGTATGTCCGTGCCGAAGCGGTCGAGCACATCGTTGAGAATCATCCGATCGCAATACATGACGATACGTTCCGGTGCGCCGACATAGGCATAGACAGCATTCTGTGCCTCCTGACGGGCGACAGCCTCGCTGCGCGGCTCATCCAAGATCTGAATGTCCTTCATGCGGTCAATGCGGTAAAGACGCGTATTTGACGCGTGGTCGGGAACACAGATGAGATAATAATGCTCGTTCATATAGACCATTTCGTAGGGGCTGAGCGTATAGGACTTTGTCTCGTGCTGTTTCTTATCCAAGCCGTAGTGAAGATAGCTGAGTTTAACCTTTTTCTTCTGTTCAATGGCCTCGTCCAGCTGCTCGATGTTCCAGAACACCTGGCGGTTGTTCGTTTTGCGGTCCTGCCGCGCGATGGTCAGATACCGATAACGCTTTCTTTGATGGATACTGAGCTGCTTTTGCAGTTTTTGAACGAGCTGCTCGGTCTGCTTTGCGGAGATGAAAGGAAAGGAATATACCGCGTCGGTCAGCAGAAGGACTTCCGGCTGCTCCAACTCCCGGCCGCGAAGATAATAGCCGACACCGTTATCCTCGTAAATGGAAATATCGTAACCGAGCTCGATCAAAAGCGCGGCAGCGCTGTAGACGGTACGGCGGTCGATCTTGATGCCGTAGAGGGACTGCATCTTTGCAATGATCTCCCGCATGGGCAGGATGTGCTCCGCATCGGAATATTCCTTCAAAACCTCCAAAAGGCAGATGACATTGGCTTTTTCCGTCAGCATGATGCAGTCCCCCTATAAAGAAATCATTTCAGCACCGGCCACTTAGACCAATTAGAGCAGGAGGAGCTGCAAAACTTCGTACTGCCCCGATTGGAACCGTTTGGAATTTGGCACTTGGCGCTATTGCTGGTTGGCTCCGCTGAATTTCCGGAATTCACCAGATTCCGGCTTCCGGTCCAATAGGCGCAAGTGGCGCAGACCTTGTTTGTTTTGGAATAATGCATGGCGATATCTCCTCTCATAGTATAGCATCGGTTTCGATACTTGCATAGATGCTACTATAAGAGGGTGTACAAAAGTCTGTATACCTGCCGCATTTTTGGCAGTTATCAGCACACGGCATACGTCTGCACACAAAACCACGCAGGGAAGCAGTCCGGGCGGTTCCCCGCCCGGGCTGCTTCATGTTTCCTATCAAATTTCCGCCTTACACCCGCGCCGTCAGCTCCCGGCGGGGGAGCTTTGCGGCCAGGGAGAGGATCTTGGCGATCTCGCCCCGGGTGATGTTGTCCCCGGGCAGCAGCCGGCCGTCGTAGCCGCCCACCACCTCCCGGGCCACCAGGGTCTGGACATAGGTGCCGGCCCAGTCGCTCACCGCGCCGCCGTCGGCAAAGACGGAGAGGTCATAGCCCACCTGCTCGGTGAGCATCCGGCCGATCATGGTCATGGCCTCCTCCCGGGTGATGAATCCGTTGACGTTGGCGTACACCTCTTCCCCATCCCGGCTGCCGTTGAACACCCCAAGGGCGTACAGCGCCTTCACGCTGGGGGCGAGCCACTCCGGAATCTCCGAGCCGTCGGCAAAGGGCAGCTCCACAAGCATGTACTGCGCGGTGTCCACCTTCAAAAGCCGGTTCAGGAACACCAGCAGCTGCCCCCGGGTGAGCTTGACATCCGGCTCGTAGACATAGCTGCCGTCCTCCAGCAGCGTCCCGGTGGTGACCCCCGCCTTATAGAGGTTTGTGACGTAGGGCTGGCTCCAGTGGCCGGTGATGTCGGTGAAGGGGTCGCCCCGGTCCACCTTCACCGGGATGGTCACGCTGCGGCCCCCCGCGGTGACGGTGAGGCTGCCCAGGGCGTTCTCCGCTGCCGCTGTGAACACGCCCCTGCTGTCCACGCTGCCCACATTGCCCTCCGCCGCCCAGCTGATGCTGCCCTCATCCATGGCCACGGGAATGTTGTACCAGGTGCCCGAGGCCCCCAGCTCCACCTGCTCCCCGGGGGAGAGAACCAGGGCGTCCGCGTCGCCGCCGTCCCGGCGGAACACCGTCAGGCGGGACAGGCTGTCCACCACCCGGATGGGGGCGCTGCCCGTGGCGTTCTGGCAGAAGGCCGTCAGCTCAAAGCTGCCGGGCTGATACCCCGCGGCAAAAACCGTCTCCCCCAGATCGTTGACGCTCACCGTGCCGCCGGCGCTGCTCCACGCAACGCCCCCGGAGAGGGCGGCGTAGTTGCCCTGATAGTCCGCCCCCGTCACGTTCACCACGGTCTGGGAGCCGGAGAGCACCACCCGATAGGCCGGGTCGATATAAAGCTGGCTTGCCCCGGCGGCGGTGCTGTGTGGTACGGTGAGGAAGATGCAGCTGCTCACCGCGCGCAGGCTGCCGCCGGAGGGCGTGTTGAGCACGGAGAAGGTGTTCCCGCCGGGCAGCGTGGCCCCCAGGGTGGTGGAGCCGCCGCCGTCCAGCGCCACCGCCCGGACGCACCCGAGCTCCACCAGGCGCTGGGCGGTCTGGCTGTAGCTGGCGCCCACGGAGTAGCCCTTCTGCCGGCCGTCAATGGTGTAGAACAGGAGGCTGCCGTCCGCGCGGATGCCAAGGGCCGTGCGGGGCGCCGCCCCGGAGGGCAGGCCGGAGACCACCGCGCCATTCTCCACAAGGCTGTAGAGGCCGGAAATGCCCCAGGACGCCGCGGCCCACCGGCTGTCCGCCCCGGCGATCTCCACCGTCACCATGGTCCCGGGCGTCATGCCCCGCAGGTCGGAGAGCAGCGCCGGGTCGCAGTTGAGGTTTGCCGAGAGCACATAGCAGCCGGCGGGAATGGTGCTGTCAACGGCCGCGCCCTCGGCGGTGGAGTCGTTGACCTGCACCACCCGCAGCATCAGGCTGCTGTTCATCCGCAGCCCCTGGCCGAGGTTCATGGGCTGGAGGATCACATCCACCCCGCCCAGGCTGTTTTTCATAGAGGCGCCGTAGTCCTCGTTGAATAAGTACAGTCCGCCGTTTGCCCGGCTGGCGTTGATGCCCGCAAGGTCCCACCGGGCGCTCTGTCCGAAATAGCCGCCAATCCAGGAGGCAGTCATGGTGACGGCGCTCTCGTCCACAAAGGCGGTGCCGCCGGCGCTCACCCCCACCATCTGATAATTCTTCCGGTCCATGGAGCGGATGATCCCGTCGGTGAGCACAAGGCCCACCGAGGTGCCGTCGGTGTTGAAGAAACCGCCATTGATGCCGGCCACCACCCGCAGGCCCTGGGCGGCAAGCTCCGCCGCCGCGTCCGTCAGGGTGGACCGGGCCCCCGCCCGGCCGCCGTACCAGAGCATGCTGGAGGCCCCCTGGCCGGGCTGATAGGTGATGTAGTGCTCGGTGCGCAGGTCAGAATAGGTGGCGCTCCAGAGACTGCCCCGGGTGACGCTCACCCCCGCGCCCACCTGCACGGTGCGGCTTAAAAGGTCGCTGCCCAGGGCGTCCGAGGCAAAGACCGGCGGCAGCGCCAGGGCCGCCGCCAGGCACACGAGCACGATCCGTTTCAACATTTTTTTCATCTGTGTCCCTCCGAGGTACGCTTCCGTGGTTGCTGCTGTCTGACAAGGGCGGACGCCGCCCCTGCCGCTTGACAGTATGTTAACATAATTTTCCGTCCGTGTAAACCTCCAAGAATTGGGAAAGGCCGCCGGGCGCATCCCCGCGGCGGCCTTCACGCTGTTTTCTCTCCGGTTTCCGCGCCGGGCGCGCCGCGGCAGGCTTACTGCCCCGCCGTCCCCTCCGGCCCCTGGCCGGAGCGCACCTTGTGGAGGGTGTCGGCAAAGGTGGCCTTCTCCTGAAGCTCCAGAAGCTCGCCGATGAGCCGGTTGGAGAGCAGAAAGCCCTCCGGCGTCAGCCGCCAGCGCCGGCCCTCCCGGGCGGCCCAGCCCCGCTGCTCGTATTCCGCGAGCTTGGCCGCGATGGGGTCAAAATTGCGGTAGTATTCCCGGCGGTACTCCCACTCCTCAATGCCCTGCACCGTGCGCAGCCGGAGCATCAGGTACTCGCTGCCCCGCTCCCGGGGGGAGATGGTCTCCGACTCGGCCAGGATGGCCCCGCCGGAGAGTACGCCGTCAATATACCCATCCAGATCCCGGATGAAGGCATAGCGGCAGCCGCCGAAGTCGGAGTGCGCCCCGGCGCCCAGCCCTATATACTCCCGGCCCATCCAGTATTTCAGGTTGTGGCGGGACTGGAACCCGGGCTTTGCAAAGTTTGAAATCTCATACTGGGCATAGCCGCTGCGTCTGAGCCGCTCCACCGTCCACAGGTACATGGCCGCCTGCTCGTCGTCGTCCGGCAGGCGCTCGCCCCGGGCCACCCGGTCTCCCAGGGGGGTGTGCTCCTCCACCGTCAGGCCGTAGCACGAAATATGCTCGCTTGCGAGCAGCAGCGCCTGCTCCACGCTCTCGTGCCAGCTCTCCTGGGTCTGCCCGGGCAGGCCGTAGATCAAATCCAGGCTCACATTTTTGAACTTCGCCTTCCGGGCGGCCTCCACCGCGGCCCGGGTCTGGGCAAAGGTGTGGGGACGGTGGACGTCCCGCAGCTCCCGGTCACTTGCGGACTGCATCCCGATGGAGATGCGGTTGAACCCCGCCCGGCGCAGGGCGCGCAGCCCCTTCGCCGTCACGCTGTCAGGATTTGCCTCCACCGTGATCTCCGCGTCCTTTGAGACACGGAATTTCTTGCACAGCAGCCGCAGCAGCTCGCACAGCCGCCGCTCGCCGTACCAGGTGGGGGTGCCGCCGCCGAAGTAGATGGAATTGACCGTGTAGCCCCGGGCCATGGGCGCGCTCTCCTGAATCTGGACGATGAGCGCCTTCTGATAGTCGTCCATCCGCCCCTCGCAGCCGGCGCGGGAGAAAAAGTCGCAGTAGTCGCACTTGCTGCGGCAAAATGGGATATGCACATAAAGTCCCAGCCACTTGTTCATCGGCGCATCTCCCTTCTCTTGATCGGTGCCGCCAGTATACTACAAATCCGGCAAAAGCGCAATCAGGCGGAAAACTTTTCCCGTCCCGCCGCCTCTTGACACTCCGGCGGCTGCCGTCTATACTCATTTAATAATAAGGAGGGATTTCATGGCCCCAGACGCCCCCCTCTTCCCCGCCCCCGGCGTGCGCTACCTGCGTCTGCCCATCACCGGCGACCTTGCGGGGCAGGAGGTCAACTCCATCCTCCGCCGCCGGCTGGGCCTTTCCGGCACGCTGCTGCGGCGGGTCAAGCAGCTGCCCGACGGCATCACCCTGGACGGCGCGCGGGTCACGGTGCGCACCGCGGCCGCCCCGGGACAGGTGCTGGCCGTGCGCCTGTCCGACCCCGACAGCCGCGCCCAGCCCGCCCCCACTCCGGGTGTGCTGGACGTCGTATGGGAGGACGCCGACCTGGCCGTCGTCTCCAAGGCCCCGGGGATGCTGGTCCACCCCAGCCACGGACACTTTGATGACACCGTGGGCAACTACTTCATGGCCCACTGCCGCGCCGCCGGGGAGTGCGCCGGCTTCCACCCCATCCACCGGCTGGATAAGGGCACCTCCGGCCTTCTGCTGTGCGCCAAGCACCCCTACGCCCAGGAAAAGCTCCGCCTTGCGCTGCACACCGGCTGCCTGCGCCGGCGCTACCTTGCCGTGTGCGACGGCCTGCCCCGCCCCCCCGAGGGGGCGGTGGACGCCCCCATCGCCATGGCGCCGGGCTCTGCCGTGCGCCGGTGCGTGGACCCATCGGGCAAGCCCGCCGTCACCCATTACCGGGTTCTGCGCGCCGGTGCGGAGCGCTCCCTTCTGGAACTGGAGCTGCAAACCGGCCGCACCCACCAGATCCGGGTCCACATGGCCCACATCGGCTGCCCCCTCACCGGCGACTTTCTCTACGGCGCGGAGGCCCCCGGCCTCATCGCCCGCCCCGCCCTCCACTCCGCCCGCCTGGATTTCATTCACCCCGTCACCGGGCAGGCCCTATCCCTCTCTGCCCCCCTGCCGGCGGATATGGCCGCCCTGTGCCCTGACGGCAACTAAGAAAACCCCAGCAGATGACAGAACGTTTCCTGAAAAGAGGAGAGAAGCACACAATGTCTACCCAGGAAAAACAGCTGGTGCTGCAGAACCTTCAGCCCGGGCAATCCGGCGTGATCCACAGCCTGAACCTCCAGCGCGGCGCCGTCAAGCGCCGGCTGGTGGACATGGGGCTTACCCCCGGCACCGCGATTACCGTTAAAAAGATCGCCCCCTTCGGCGATCCCATCGAGGTCACGCTCCGGGGCTACGAGCTCAGCCTGCGCAAGGAGGACGCCGGGAAAATTGAGCTGTGCGCCCCCGGCCAGGAGCCCCACGGGAGCCGCCCGGAGGACATTCTGCCGGATGCCGGAGCCGTCCGGCGAATGGCCGCCGCGCACGAGCACCGCCGCCGGGAGCACGGAGGCGTTGCCGACTATGCAAACCACGACGTGCGCGAAATGAAGATCGCTCTGGTGGGCAACCCAAACTGCGGCAAGACCACCCTGTTCAACGCTCTCACGGGCTCAAACCAATACGTGGGCAACTGGCCGGGCGTCACCGTGGAGAAAAAAGAAGGCCTTGCCCGGGTTGACAACCGGGATGTCACCATCGTGGACCTGCCGGGCATCTACTCCCTCTCCCCCTACTCCATGGAGGAGATCGTGGCCCGCAGTTTCGTGGTGGACGAGCACCCGGACGCCATCATCAACATCATCGACGCCACCAACATCGAGCGCAACCTCTATCTCACCGCCCAGCTGCTGGAGCTGGAGCGGCCCATGGTGATTGCCCTGAACTTCATGGACGAGGTGGAAAAGCGCGGCGACAAGCTGGACGTGGACCGTATTTCCCGCGCGCTGGGCGTCCCCGTCATCCCCATTACCGCCCGCACCGGAGAAAACGTCCAGAAGCTGCTGGAGCTGGCCCATCATCAGATGCACACTGGCTTCACCGTGGAGCCCGATGACCTCTACGACGAGTTCACCCATCAGATCCATCACGAGGTCGACGAGCTGATTCATGACCGCGCCTATGCCGTGGGCATTCCCGCCCACTGGGCCTCCATCAAGCTCATTGAGGGCGATGAGCTCGTTGCAAAGGCTCTGGATCTCGACGACGCCACCCGCTGGAAGGTGGACGCGGTGGCCCATCGGTATGAGCAGGCCTATCCCCTCGGGGACCGGGAGACCCTCATCGCCGACGCCCGCTACCGCTTTATCCAGCAGGTCGTCAAGGTCAGCGTCCAGCGCGGGCAGCCTCTGGACGCTCTCACCGTCTCCGACCGGATTGACGCCATCGTCACCAACAAATATCTGGCCGTTCCCGCCTTTCTGCTGGTCATGCTGCTCATGTTTACCCTGACCTTCGGGCCGGGCAAGCAGCTGTCCAACCTGCTGGACTATTTTCTCAATAGTTTTCTGGCTGTCCGTCTGAGCCGGGCCCTCACCCAGTGGGGCGTTGCGTCCTGGGTCCACTCCCTGCTCATTGACGGCATTCTCTCCGGCGTGGGCGGCGTGCTCACCTTCCTGCCCCAGATCGCCATCCTTTTCCTGTTCCTGTCCTTTTTGGAGGACTCCGGCTATATGTCCCGGGCCGCCTTCATCATGGATCGTCTGCTGCGCCGCTTCGGCCTTTCCGGCAAGGCGTTTATTCCCATGCTTATGGGCTTTGGCTGTACCGTTCCCGCCATTATGGGCGCGCGCACCATGGAAAACGAAAAGGACCGCCGTATGACCATCATGCTGGTGCCCTTCATGTCCTGCTCCGCCCGGCTGCCCGTCTACGGCCTGATCTCCTCCGCCTTCTTCCCCCGGTACGCCGGCCTTGTGATTTTCTCGCTCTATCTTCTGGGCCTGCTGTGCGCCATCCTGTCCGGCATCATCCTGCGCCGGACCATGTTCCGGGGCGAGCCCGCCGCTTTCGTGCTGGAGCTGCCCCCCTACCGCATGCCCACCGCCCATAACTGCCTGATGCATGTGTGGGAGCGGGTGCGGGGCTTCCTTGTAAAGGCCGGCACCCTGATCCTGGCGATGAGCGTCATTTTGTGGTTTCTCCAGTCCTTCGGGTTTTCCGGCGGCCTGCACATGGTGAATGACCCGGCAGATTCCATTCTGGGCTCTATCGGCACCCTTCTCACCCCCCTGTTCGTTCCCCTGGGCTTCGGCGTGTGGCAGGCGGTGGTGGCGCTGCTCACCGGCCTTGTGGCCAAGGAGGCCGTGGTGTCCACCCTGTGCATGCTCTACGGCTTCTCCACGCTGGACTCCGGCGCCACCGTGGCCGCCGCCCTGTCCTCCACCTTTCCAACCCCGGCTGCCGCCTATGCCTTTCTGGTGTTCATCCTGCTCTATGTGCCCTGCGTCGCGGCGGTCTCCACGCTCTACCGGGAGATGAACAGCCTGCGCTGGACTGTGCGCTCCGTCCTCTGGCAGCTGTGCGCGGCGTGGCTGGTGTCCTTCCTGGTGTTCCAGATCGGCTCCCTGCTGATTTGACCCAGCTGCGCAAGCAAGGAGGCCTATGTTGAAATACCTTGTCTATGCCCTTACCGCCGCCCTGATCCTCTGGTCGTTGTGGTACCTGGGCCGGCGTATCGCCCGCCGCGCCCGCGGCAAGTGTTCCTGCGGCTGCGGCGGGTGCCCCGGCTGTGGCAAAGAAAGAGAATGCCGCAGCCGCAAAAAGCCTTAAGCCGTTCCTCCCTCTCCAGCCGGGCAAAGCCCGCCCCTTCGGGCGGCTTTGTCCGGCTGTTCTTTTTTTCGCGGGCAAGAGCCGCATTTTTGTATATTTTTTTGCCCTTGGCCAGTTGACAAAACGGAATCCATGTTTTACACTACAAGGTGGTTAGAGTTTGCTAACCACTTTATTTCACCCGGAGGTTAGCGTTCCCTAACTTCCGCAGATAGGAGGAGGGCGACATGATGCCCCTTACCTTGGCCCCTCAGGGGGAAGAGCTGATGATCCGCAAGGTTGGCGGAAGTCCGGAGCTGAAGAAGCATCTGGAGGATATGGGCTTTGTTGCCGGCGGCAGCGTCACGGTGGTGTCCTCGTTGGGCGGCAATCTGATCGTCAACGTGAAGGAGACCCGGGTCGCGGTCAGCCGCGAAATGGCCGGCAGGATCATGGTATAAAAAGAGGAGGAGAAACACGATGAAAACACTTCGGCAGGTAAAGGTCGGCGAGGATGCCACCGTGGTGCGCCTCCATGGCGAGGGCGCTGTGAAGCGCCGCATCATGGACATGGGCATCACCAGGGGCGTGCAGGTGCATGTGCGCAAGGTTGCCCCCCTGGGCGATCCCGTAGAGGTCAACGTCCGCGGCTACGAGCTGTCCATCCGCAAGGCAGACGCCGAAATGATCGAGGTGGAGTGACCTCCCTTTGGCACTCCCATTATTTTTTCATTGTCGATTAGCCGCTGCTAATCAAGTGAGGAGAGAACTATGGAACAAGAAGTAAAAATTGCCCTTGCGGGCAACCCTAACTGCGGTAAGACAACGCTCTTCAACGCCCTGACCGGCTCCAACCAGTTCGTGGGCAACTGGCCGGGCGTCACCGTGGAGAAGAAAGAGGGCAAGCTCAGAAAGCACGACAACGTGGTCATCATGGACCTGCCCGGCATCTACTCCCTTTCCCCCTACACCCTGGAAGAGGTGGTGGCCCGGAACTACCTGGTCACCGAGCGCCCCGACGCCATCCTGAACATCATTGACGGCACCAACCTGGAGCGCAACCTGTACCTCACCACCCAGCTCACCGAGCTGGGCATCCCCGTGGTCATCGCCATCAACATGATGGACGTGGTGAAGAAGAACGGCGACAAGATCAACGTCGACCAGCTCAGCCGCGAGCTCGGCTGCAAGGTCGTTGAGATCTCCGCCCTGAAGGGTACCGGCGTAATGGAGGCCGCCGAAGCCGCCATCGACGCCGCCAAGAACGGCAAGACCGTCCCCATGCACACCTTCTCCGGCCCGGTGGAGCACGCCATCGCCCATATCGAGGAAGCCGCCGTCCACTCCATGAGCGCCGAGCAGCAGCGCTGGTACGCCATCAAGATTTTCGAGCGGGACGACAAGGTCCTCTCCGCCCTGAAGCTTGACAAGACCGTGCTCGACCACATTGAGCAGGACATCCGCGCCGCCGAGAAGGAGCTGGACGACGACGCCGAGAGCATCATCACCAACGAGCGCTACATCTACATCGCCTCCATCCTCAAGGGCTGCTATCACAAGAAGTCCGCCGGCCAGCTCTCCACCTCCGACAAAATCGATAAGGTGGTCACCAACCGCTATCTGGGCCTGCCCATCTTCGCCGTGGTCATGTTCGCCGTGTACTGGATCGCCATGGTGGGCGTGGGCGCCCCCGCCACCGACTGGGCCAACGACGGCGTCTTCGGCGACGGCTGGCACCTGCTGGGCATCGGCTCCTCCGCCTACGGCGACGCCGCCGATGAGCACACCGCCGCCATGGAAGCGGCCCAGGCCTTCTACGACTTTGACACCGAGGACGAGGACTTCGACCCTGACGCCATCCTGGCCGGCCTGAAGGCCTTCCAGCCTGACTCCAACACCGCCACAATTGAGGTGGAGGACGAGGAGACCCTGGCCATCAGCGAGATGACCGCTTACTACGACGCCATCCCCGATGACGCCGACGAAGAGTCCACCGTGGGCATGACCTATCTTGACGCCGTGGCCTATTTCGAGGCCAACGGCTTTGACGAGCCCGACCCCGCCGACTACGGCGTGTGGGTGCCCGGCCTCCCCGTGCTCATCGGCAGCGGCCTTGAGGCCGCCGGCACCGCCGACTGGCTCAGCGGCCTGATCCTGGACGGCATCGTGGCCGGCGTGGGCGCCGTGCTGGGCTTCGTGCCCCAGATGCTGGTGCTGTTCCTGATGCTGGCCTTTCTGGAGGCCTGCGGCTACATGGCCCGTATCGCCTTCGTGCTGGACCGTATCTTCCGTAAGTTCGGCCTGTCCGGCAAGTCCTTCATCCCCATGCTCATCGGCACCGGCTGCGGCGTGCCCGGCATCATGGCCTCCCGTACCATTGAGAACGAGCGGGACCGCCGCATGACCATCATGACCACCACCTTCATCCCCTGCGGCGCCAAGGTTCCCTTCATCTCCATGATCGCCGGCGCCCTCTTCGGCGGCAGCCCCTGGGTTTCCACCTCCGCCTACTTCATCGGCATGGCCGCCATCATCATCTCCGGCATCATGCTGAAAAAGACCCGCATGTTCTCCGGCGACCCCGCCCCCTTCGTCATGGAGCTGCCCGCTTACCACTGGCCCACGCTGGGCAACGTTCTGCGCAGCATGTGGGAGCGCGGCTGGTCCTTCATCAAGAAGGCCGGCACCATCATCCTCCTGTCCACCATCTTCGTGTGGTTCACCACCTACTTCGGCGTGGTGGACGGCACCTTCCGCATGCTGGATGAGAGCGAGATCAACCACTCCATCCTGGCTGTCATCGGCAGCGCCATCGCCTGGATCTTCGCGCCGCTGGGCTGGGGCAACTGGCAGGCCGCCGTGGCCTCCATCACCGGCCTTGTGGCCAAGGAGAACATCGTGGGCACCCTGGGCATCCTCTACGGCGGCGGCGACGGCACCGTCTACCAGAACCTGGCCCACGCCTTCACCGGCATCAGCGGCTACTCCTTCCTGGTGTTCAACCTCCTGTGCGCCCCCTGCTTCGCCGCCATCGGCGCCATCAAGCGCGAGATGAACAGCGCCAAGTGGACCTGGTTCGCCATCGGCTATCAGTGCGGCTTCGCCTATGTCATCGCCCTGATGGTCTACCAGTTCGGCAAGCTCTTCACCGGCAGCGTGAGCGTCGTCGGCCTCATCTTCGCCATCGCCTTCCTGGCCCTGATCCTCTACATGCTCTTCCGCCCCTATAAGGAGGCCACCAAGCTCACCGCCGCCAGGGTGTGAGCTGACACGCATTCAAACCTTTCGTCTGCCCCTCCCCCGCCCAGGGATGGGGGAGGGCAGGCACATCATCCCGGAGGTGACAAATATGTTCGCATGGATTTCTGACAATATCGGGACCATCCTCATCACCCTGCTTCTTGCGGCCATTGTCGCCGCCATCGTGGTCGGGATTGTCCGCGGCAAGCGCCAGGGCAAGTCCTCCTGCGGCGGCAGCTGCGGCAGCTGCCCCATGCACGGGAAGTGCCACTAAAGCAATCAAGAGAGAGCCGCTTCGCTGGGCTCTCGCCTGAAAGGCTGCGCGCGCAGCTCTACTGGCTCCCTCGTCAGAGGGAGGCTTTGGCTGCCCTGTCGCCCCGCCAAGGTTCCATCCAAAATGCAAAGCCCCGGAGCAGGTTGCTCCGGGGCTTTTGTAGTATCCTTCTATCAGGTATAGCGTCGGATGACCGCCACAACCTTGCCCAGAATCGCGCAGCCCTCGCCGTCGATGGGCTGATACTCCGGGCTGGAGTTCTCCGGATAGAGCCAGACGTGCCCGTCCTCCCGCCGGAAGGTCTTGACGGTGGCCTCGTCCTCAAAAAGGGCCACCACGATGTCGCCGTTGCGTACCTGCTGCTGTTGGTGGACCACCACCAGGTCGTCGGGCAGAATGCCTGCCTCCAGCATGGACTCCCCCCGCACCCGCAGGGCAAAATGCTCCCCGGTCAGGCCGTTGGTGTCAAAGGTCAGGTATTCTTCAATGTTCTCCTCCGCCAGGATGGGGCTGCCCGCCGCCACATAGCCCAGCAGGGGGATCTGGTCCCGCCGGCCGTGGGCGCCGTCCGTCACCGAGATAGCCCGGGTCTTGCCCTCCGCCTGGGTGATAAGCCCGGCCTCACGCAGGCCCTTGAGGTGAAAATGCACCGTGGAGGGCGATTTGAGCTCCACCGCCTGGGCAATCTCCCGCACCGAGGGCGGATAACCGTGTTCCTGGGTGAAGGCAAGAATATAATCGTAGATCTGCTGCTGCTTGGGCGTAAGCTTGCTCATAGTCGGCTCCCTTCCCGGGGCTTTCCCCCGCCGTTTTCCCTTTTTGTTTTATGATAGCACACCCCGCCGCCGTTGTCAAACATTTGTTCCAAACTTTATTCGCTCTGCCCCAAAAATTTTTGCACTTTGCCTCTTGACATTCGTTAGCATCCTAATTAAAATAAGCTCCGTTCGCTTCATTTGCCCCCTAACTATTTTGAAAAGGAGGTCCGCCATGGACATGCCGGCCTCACCGTCCCAGGATCTGAGGGCGGAATTTCTCTTCCACAGCCTGCTCCGGGCCCACTTCAACGCCCAGCAGTCCATGCTTGCAGGCCGCGGCCTTGCAAACCTCGGCTCCCCCCGGGTGCTCTTCGCTTTGCAGGACTTAGACCGGGCAGGCCGGGATGCCCCCTCCCAGCGGGAGCTTGCCGACCTTCTGCGCATCTCCCCGGCCACCGCCACCGCCTCGCTGCGCTCCCTGGAGAAGTCAGGCTACATCACCCGCAGCCCCGACCCTCACGACAGCCGCTGCAACCGCATCGCCATCACGCCCATGGGCAGCGCGGCCGCCGACACCTGCCGGGATACGTTCTGCTCCGTGGACCGCTACATGTTCCACGACTTCACCCCCGAGGAGCGGCAGCTGGTCGTCCGGCTCCACCGGCGCATGCTCCAAAACCTCTATCAGATCGGCGGCGACGGCCCGGACTGTCCGCCGCCCCCATTCCCCGAGAAAGGATGATTTGCCCCCATGATGAAGCGTTTGATGCCCTACTTCAAGGGCTACCAAAGATATGCCGTAATGGCCCCCATTCTGGTCATGCTGGAGACCGTGTGCGAGCTGCTCATGCCGCTGCAGATGGCCCGCATCATTGATGTGGGCGTGCCCAATATGGACATGCGCGTGATCCTCACCTCCGGCGCCCTGATGGTGCTGCTTGCCGCGGCGGCGCTTTTGTGCGGCACCTTCGCGGCCAAGGCCGCCGCCTTCTCCTCCCAGGGGATGGGCGCCAACCTCCGCCGGGCCCAGTTCGACAAGATCTCCACCTTTTCCTTTGCCGACATTGACCGGTTCTCCTCCGCCTCCCTCATCACCCGCCTTACAAACGACATGACCAACCTCCAGACCACCGCGGCCATGTTCCTGCGGATGATCGTCCGGGCGCTGACCATGGTGGTCGCCGCGCTGATCCTGGCCTTCACCCTGAGCGTCCGTCTGGCCCTCATCGTGTGCGTGGTACTGCCCGTTCTGGCGGTGTGCGTGGGGGGGCTGATGTTCCTGTGCCACCCCCTCTTTGAGAAGATGCAGAAGGCCATTGACCACCTCAATGAGAGTGTCCAGGAAAATCTGGTGGCCATCCGGGTGGTCAAGTCCTATGTGCGCGAAAATCACGAGCGCAAAAAGTTCCAGGCCGCCAACGACGCCTACACCAAGGCCGGCCTCACCGCCGTGCTGCGCATCGTCCTCATGCAGCCCATCATGATGATGGGCATCTCCGTGACCACCGTGCTGGTGCTTTATAACGGCACGGGCGTCGTGCTCCGGGGCGGCATGGGCGTGGGCGACCTGCAGACCATCATCAGCTACATTTTTCAGATCCTCTTCTCCGTTCTGATGCTGGCCATGACCCTGCTCCAGTATGTCCGGGCCCAGGCCTCCGCCGAGCGTATTTTTGAGGTGCTGGACACCGAGAGCGACATTGAGGACGGCCCCGCCGTCCCCGCCGAGCGCGCCACCGGAGCCCCCGGCGAGAAGGTTCTCCCCGTCCCCACAGGCAGCGTGGAGTTCCGGAACGTCTCCTTCAAATACCTTGCCACCGGCACCGGGGAGGACGTCCTGCGGGACATTTCCTTCTCCATCCGTCCCGGCCAGTTCGTGGCCATCGTGGGCGGCACCGGCACGGGCAAGTCCTCTCTGGTCAACCTCATCCCCCGCTTTTACGATGCCACCTCCGGCACCGTCCTGGTAGACGGCATGGACGTGCGGGACTACCCGCTGGACGACCTGCGCCGGCGCATCGGCATGGTGCTGCAAAATAACGTCCTCTTCTCCGGCACCATCCGGGAAAACCTGCTCTGGGGCATGCCCGAGCAGACCCGGGCCGACCGGGACGAGATGGCGCGCCGGGGCATCACCTGGGACGCTCTGGTGGAGGAGCGCATGGTGGAGGCCGCCAAAAACGCCCAGGCCTATGAGTTCATCCAGAATCTGCCCGAGGGCTTCGATACCCATCTGGAGCAGGGCGGCGTGAACGTCTCCGGCGGGCAGAAGCAGCGCCTGTGCATCGCCCGGGCCATGCTCAAGCACCCCGCCATCCTCATTCTGGACGACTCCACCTCCGCCGTGGACTCCGCCACGGAAGGACTCATCCGGGAGTCCTTCAAAACCAATCTCAAGGGCACCACCGTCATCATCATCGCCCAGCGCATCAGCTCCGTGCAGTATGCCGACGAGATCGTCGTGCTAGATAACGGCGCGGTGTCCGCCGTGGGCAGCCACGAGGCGCTGCTCGCCTCCAACGAGATCTACCGCGAGATCTACGAATCCCAGCAGGAAGGGGTGCAGGAATAATGGCCGGGAAAAACGTTCAGAAGCCCCAAGGCGGCCCCGGCGGCCCCGGTGCCGGCCCCCGCGGCGGCTACGGAAAGCCCAGAAACCTCAAAGGCACCGCCCTGCGCATGTTCTCCTATATCACCGGAAAGCCCGTGCTGCTGGCGGTGGCCCTGCTTTGCGTCATCGGCGCCTCCCTTGCCAGCATCGCCGCCACCTATATGATGCGCCCCATCATCAATGGCCTGGAGTCCGCCCTGAAAACCGGCGCCGCCGCGGTGCCCGGCCTGCTGCGCTCCTGCCTTGCGCTGCTGGGCATCTACGCTCTGGCCGCCGCCGCCACCTATCTTCAGGCAAACCTCATGGCCCAGCTGGCCCAGAAGGGCTGCAACCGGCTGCGCCGGGACCTGTTTGACAAGCTCCAGTCCCTTCCTCTAAGCTTTTTCGACGCCCACCCTCACGGCGAGCTCATGAGCCGCTTCACAAACGACGCCGATAACGTCCAGATGGCCCTGGAGCAGTCTGTTGTTCAGCTGCTCTCCTCCGTTGTCACCTTTATCGGCACGGTGGTGATGATGCTCATCCTCTCCCCCGTCCTCTTCCTGGCTACCCTTGTGATGATCATCGCCATCGTGCTGGTATTCAAGGTCATCGGCTCGCGCAGCCGCCGCTACTATAAAAAGCAGCAGGCCGCCCTGGGCGCCGTCAACGGCAACATCCAGGAGATGATCGAGGGCATGAAGGTGGTCAAGGCCTTCACCCACGAGCATGAGGCCCGGGAGCAGTTCCACGTCCTCAACGACACCTACCGGGACGCCGCCAGCAACGCCAACTTCTTCTCCACCGCCATCATGCCCATCTCCATCGCCATCGCCAACATGGGCTACGCCGTCACGGCCGCCCTGGGCGGCGGCCTTGCGGTGGCCGGCTTTGACATCGGCGGCCTGGTGGCTTACCTCAACTACAGCAAGCAGGTCACCCAGCCCATCAACCAGATCTCCATGCAGATGACCACCCTGCTCTCTGCCATGGCCGGCGCCGAGCGCATCTTCGCGGTCATGGACGCCCAGCCCGAGGTGGACGACGGCCGGGTCGCCCTGGTGCCCGCCGACCTCACGCCGGACGGCCGCCTCACCCAGCGCGGCGAGGGCCCCGGTGCCCGCCATTGGGCCTGGAAAACCCCCACGGGCCTTGCCTTTACCCTGGCAAGCGTGGTAAAAAACGCCGACGGCACCTTTACCGAGGTCCAAGAGGGCGCCCCCGGCCAGATCTGGGCCTGGAAATACCCCAACCTTGCCGCCGCGGCGGACCCCACCCAGGCCCCTTGGGAATACCACCAGATCCGCGGCGCCGTCAATCACGAGCACCCGGACTATGTCCTCACCGAGCTGCGGGGCGCGGTGCGCCTGACCCAGGTGGACTTCTCCTATGTGGAGGGCAAGCCCATTTTAAAACAGGTGTCGGTCTACGCAAACCCCGGCCAGAAGATCGCCTTCGTGGGCTCCACCGGCGCGGGCAAGACCACCGTCACCAACCTCATCAACCGCTTCTACGAGATTCAGGGCGGCCGCATCACCTGCGACGGCATCGACGTGCGCGACATCGCCAAGGACTCCCTGCGGCTGAGCCAGGGCGCCGTCCTCCAGGACACCCACCTCTTCACCGGAACCGTCATGGACAACATCCGCTATGGCCGGCTGGACGCCACCGACGACGAGTGCATCCATGCCGCCCGCACCGCCAACGCCGACCGCTTCATCCGCCGCCTGCCCCACGGCTACCAGACCATGGTCACCGGCGACGGCGCGAATTTGAGCCAGGGCCAGCGCCAGCTGCTGGCCATCGCCCGGGCCGCGGTGAAGGACCCGCCGGTGATGATCCTCGATGAGGCCACCTCCTCCATCGACACCCGCACCGAGCGGCACATCCAGCAGGGCATGGACGCCCTCATGGAGGGGCGCACCGTGTTCGTCATTGCTCACCGGCTGTCCACCGTGCGCAACGCGGACTGCATCGTGGTCATCGAGCACGGCCAGATCATGGAAAAGGGCAGCCATGAGGAGCTGTTGGCCCAGAAGGGCCGGTATTACCAGCTCTATACCGGGCAGTTCGAGCTTGACTGAATCTCCGCGGGCAAAAACCGCCCGCAGAGAGCCCGCCGGCCGCAGGGATTCCCCTGCGGCCGGCTTTTCTAAGCCTCCCTCTGACGAGGGCAGCGAAGCGCCGGCGCGGGAGTGAATGACATGCCGGTGGCATGTCAGAGCCGCGCCGTGACCGAGCCGCAGTGAGACGTGGCACGGCGTAAGCCGTGACGGAGGGAGAGATAGCGGCAAGCCACCTCCAAAGGACTCTCTCCCTCAGTCTCGCTGCCGCTCGACAGCTCCCTCGTCAGAGGGAGCCAATAGCTCCGCACCCCAACCTCTCCTCCCCCACCCCCGGGGCGATTCGCACAAAAGCGCCGGAGATTTTATTTGAATTTCTATCTTTTTGTTCTTGCAATTCCGTTCATAATTTGTTAGTATATGACGAAATGAGGAAGGGGGAAGCAGCATGTTCGCGTACCGGTGCAGTCGGTTCCATGGTCCGCGGGCCTTGTGTTTCCATTTTTCCCGGCAGGGGTAAGGCAATCGCCATTTTTGGTGGTTGTCTCTTTTTTTGCCCTGCCGCCGCAATGAGAGAAAGGGAGAGAGCTATGAACAATCAAGAACCTATCCGCGACGCCCGGACCCTTGGCTGGCCCAAGATGCTGGTCCTGGGCCTCCAGCACATGTTCGCCATGTTTGGCGCCACCGTGCTGGTGCCCATCCTGGTCAACAACTACGGCCTGCCCCTGTCCATCCAGACCACCCTGTTCTTCGCCGGTATCGGCACCCTGTTCTTCCACGTGTGCACCCGCATGAAGGTGCCCGCCTTCCTGGGCTCCTCCTTCGCCTTCCTGGGCGGCTTCCAGGCAGTGGCGAACCTGCCTGCCTACGCCGGCATGTCCCCCGAGGATAAGCTGGCCTACGCCCTGGGCGGCGTTGTGGTGGCCGGCCTTCTCTATGTGGTGCTGGCCGCCATCATCAAGCTGGTGGGCGTGAAGAAGGTCATGCGCTTCCTGCCCCCCGTAGTCACCGGCCCCATCATCATCCTCATCGGCCTGAACCTGGCCCCCTCCGCCGTCTCCAACGCCTCCACCTGCTGGTGGCTGGCCCTGGTGTCCATGGCCATCATCGTGGTGGCCAATATCTGGGGCCGCGGCATGATCAAGATCATCCCCATTCTGCTGGGCGTGGTGGGCTCCTATGTGGTAGCCCTCATCGCCAACGCCTGCGGCGCAACCATCGTCAACGGCGCCGGCGAGGTGGTCCCCCTCATCGACTTCTCCGCCGTGGCCGCCTCCAGGGTCATCGGCCTGCAGCCCTTCGCCCTGGCTAAGTTCGACGTGACCTCCATCCTGGTCATGGCCCCCATCGCCATCGCCGCCATGATGGAGCACATCGGCGACATGTCCGCCATCTCCGCCACCGTGGGCCAGAACTTCATTGAGGACCCGGGCCTGCACCGCACCCTCATCGGCGACGGCATCGCCACCTCCCTGTCCGGCCTGTTCGGCGGCCCCGCCAACACCACCTACGGCGAGAACACCGGCGTGCTGGTGCTCTCTAAGGTGTATGACCCCCGGGTCATCCGCCTGGCCGCCATCTACGCGGTGATCCTGTCCTTCTCTCCCGCCTTTGCCGCAATTGTCAACTCCATCCCCTCCGCCATCATCGGCGGCGTGAGCTTCATTCTCTACGGCATGATCTCCGCCATCGGCGTGCGCAACGTGGTGGAGAACCGGGTGGACTTCACCAACTCCCGCAATCTCATCATCGCCGCCGTCATCCTGGTGTGCGGCCTGGGCTTCTCCAGCGGCCTGACCTTCACCGTCGGCGCCGCCCACATCACCCTCACCAGCCTTGCCATCGCCGCCATCGCCGGCATCCTGCTCAACGCCATCCTCCCCGGCAAGGACTACGAGTTCGGCTCCGATGTGACCGAGGGCCGCTCCGGCGACTTCGGCCGCTACTAAGCCCTCATCACCCCTCCGCCTTCAAGGGCCGTCCGCACCGCGGGCGGCCCTTTTCGTTTCCCTGTATTTTTTGCCCCCGGCGGGTAGACTTTTCCTGTTTTTCCCTGTATAATACCATCACTTGACAAAGCATAATTATACGCAGTGCTTGTCAGCGCACCGCTTCAAAATGAGAGAGAGGTCAATCTATGGAACGTGAAAAACTGGGCTCGCGCCTGGGCTTTATCCTGCTGTCCGCAGGCTGCGCCATCGGCTGCGGCAACGTATGGAAATTCCCCTGGATGTGCGGAGAGTACGGCGGCGGAGTCTTCCTGCTCATCTATCTGATCTGCCTTGTGCTGCTGGGCCTGCCGGTGATGACCATGGAGTTCTCCCTGGGCCGCGCCTCCCAGGCCAGCGCCGTGGGGATGTATCAGAAGCTGGAGCGCCCCGGCCAGAAGTGGCACCTTCACGGCTACGCCGCCCTTGCGGGCAACGTGTGCCTGATGGCCTTCTACACCGTGGTGTCCGGCTGGATCCTCTACTACTTCGTGCGCTTTATCACCGGCCGCAGCGCCGGCCTGGGCTTTGTGAGCATGATCACCAATCCCGGCGTCAACGTGGGCTATATGGCCATCGTGGTCGTGGTGTGCTTCGGCCTTTTGTGCTTCGGCCTTCAGGGCGGCCTGGAGCGGGTGACCAAATACATGATGCTGGCCCTGCTGGCGCTTATGGCGGTGCTGGCAGTCCACAGCTGCACCCTGCCCGGCGCCGCCGAGGGCCTGGCCTTCTACCTGGTGCCCGACTTCTCCAAGATCAGCGGCCAGGTGGTGGTGGGGGCCATGAACCAGGCCTTCTTCACCCTGAGCCTGGGCATCGGCGCCATCTCCATCTTCGGCAGCTACATCGGCAAGGAGCACACCCTTATGGGCGAGTCCGCCCGGATCATCGTGCTGGACACCCTGGTGGCCGTCATGGCGGGCCTTATCATCTTCCCCGCCTGCTTCACCTTCGGCGTCCAGGTCAACTCCGGCCCCAGCCTTCTCTTTGACACCATGGTTACGGTGTTCAGCTCCATGGCCGGCGGCCGCTGGTGGGGCAGTCTTTTCTTCCTCTTCATGGTGTTTGCTGCGCTGTCCACCGTGCTGGCCGTGTTTGAGAATATCCTGGCCTGCGTGCGGGAGCTCACCGGCTGGAGCCGCCCCAAGGGCTGCATCATCTGCGGCGCGGGCATCTTCCTTCTGAGCATCACCACCGCCCTGGGTTACAGCACCTTCTCCGGCTTCCAGCCCTTCGCCCCGGGCAGCGCGTGGCTGGACCTGTGGGACTTTATCGTCAGCAGCAACCTGCTCCCCCTGGGCTCGCTCATCTTCGCGCTGTTCTGCTGCAACCGCTTCGGCTGGGGCTGGGACCGTTTCATGGCCGAGGCCAACACCGGACGCGGGCTGAAGGTCCGCCCCTGGATGAAGCCCATCTTCCGCTTCTTCGTCCCGGCGTGCATCCTCATCATCTACTTCTACGGCCTCATCACCTTCACCTGGCGCTGACCGGCGCCCCCGGCGTCTCTCCGGGCCGCGTCCTGCCAAAATGAACCATCACCCCTTTCTGCATAAGTAGTTTTTGTCTGCGGATAATAGAATCAGTCAGAAATGACAACGGCTTCCTGCTTCCCGCCCCGGCCGGAGCAGCGCCCGGCGGGACACATATGACAGAGAAAATACAGCAGAAAGGTTTGACGATATGAAAGCAACCGGAATTGTCAGAAGGATTGACGACCTGGGCCGCGTGGTCATCCCCAAGGAGATCCGCCGCACCATGCGCATCCGCGAGGGCGACCCTCTGGAGATTTACACTGACCGCGAGGGGGGCGTCATCTTCAAAAAATACTCCCAGCTGGGCGACATCTCCGACTTCGCCGGCGACCTGTGCGACGTTTTGAGCCGGGCCTGCGGCCAGGGCGCCGCCGTCACCGACCGGGACGGCTGCATCGCCGTGGGAGGCATGGCCCGGCGGGAGCTGCTGGATAAGCGCATCTCCCCCCGGCTGGAGGCGCTCATGGAGGCCCGCCGGAGCTGGCAGCACCAGAGCGGCGGCGAGCGTCTGAGCGTGTGTGAAGAGACGGACAAGTATTTCGTCCTCACCGCCGTTCCCATCCTCTCCGGCGGCGACGTGCTCGGCTGCGTGGTGTTCCTGGCCGCCGACGGCGCCGACGAGCGCACCGGCGAGGTTGAGCTCACGCTGGCCCAGACCGCCGCAGCCTTCCTCGGCAAGCACATGGAGGGCTGACCGTCCCCCTGAAAAACGAACAGCCCTGCCGCAGCGCTCTCTGCGGCAGGGCTTCTTGTTGCATCAGGCGGGCCAAGGGCGCTGCGCAAAACGGGGTATCCCTCTCCGGCGCACCCCGCCTGCTCGACCCCGGCCCCGCATTCGCCCGGGGCGCCGCCCCATCCGGGGTCAGCGCTTGGGCAGATAGTTCTCCGGGGAGACCGGAAACTGGTCCTGATACATGGCAAAGTGCAGATGGGGGTCCCGGCCGATCTCCGCCGCGGCGGTATTGCCCACCGCGCCGATTACATCGCCGGTATACACCCGCTCGCCCACCTCGATATTCGGCCCGGCAGCCAGGTTGGAGTAGACGCTCTCCAGGCCGTCGCCGTGGTCGATGCGCACGGTCACGCCCATCAGGTCGTCCTCGCTGATGTCCGTCACGGTGCCCGCCGCCGCGGCAATCACCCGCGTGCCGATAGAGGCCGCAAGGTCGATCCCCTCATGGACGCGCCAGTCCATCATGGTCTCGTCATAGAGCAGGGTCTCCACGCTGAAGGGGGTCAGAATACTGCCCTTAACCGGCCAGGTGAACACCAGGGCGGCGGGCTTGGCGATATGCTGCGCCGGGGGCTGCTGGGCCGTTTCCGTGGGCTGGGACGGCACTTGGGACGGGGCTTGAGACGGGGCCTGGGACGGCGCTTGGGACGGATTCTGGGACGGATTCTGGGACGGCAGCACCGGCGCGCTGGGGCGAATGGGGGCAGACGCGGGCAGCTGGGCCTCCCCCACCGCCTCCACAGGCTCCCGGTCGGGCAGCACGGAGCGCACCAGGTAGTAACCGGACAGGCCGATGGCGGCCACGCACACCAGCACCACCAGGTAGAAACCCTTGCCGCCGATAAAATCGGTTACTTTTTGCAGAAAGCCAGGTTTTCGTTTCACTTCAAAACACCTCCGCTCATAGTGTTGACAGCGAAGGGCCCTTCTAAACCAAAGTTTTCTTCTCCCGGTGCGCCCCGCCAGGGCGACAGAGACGTCCAAATCCTCGCCGCCGCCTTTTGGGCTGCCTTTTTGACCGCCTTTCCGCACGCCCCACAAGGGCCGCATGGGGCCGCCGCACAGATTCAACGCACCTCCGCGCGCCGCGAGCAAAGCCCCCGGACGCAAAAACGCCGCGCCCGGGCGAAAACCCAGGTGCGGCGTTTTTCTTCGCTTCAGGCGCGGCGGATGCCGCACCGGAGATGCTCTTTTAGTCGGTCACGTAGGGCAGCAGAGCCACATGACGGGCGCGCTTGATGGCGTCGGTCAGCTGGCGCTGATGCATGGCGCAGGTGCCGGTGGTGCGGCGGGGCAGGATCTTGGAGCGCTCGGACAGGTAGCGCTTGAGCTTGGCCGCGTCCTTGTAGTCGATGCACTCGACCTTATCCACGCAGAACGCGCACACCTTGCGGCGCTTGCGGTTGCGCAGCTTGTTATTATCCATAGCCATGGTGGCAATCCTCCTTTACAAAATGATGGCCCTTTGCTTGTCAGGCCTTAGAAGGGCAGCTCGCCGTCATCGTCCGTCAGCTCTGCGAACTGGTCGCCGCCGGCGGGGGGCATGCCATAGTCGGCCGCGGGGGCCGCGGCAGGACGGCTGTAGGAGCCGCCGCCATCGCCATCCCGGCGGGAGTCACCGAAGTAGATGTTGTCGGCCACCACCTCGGCGCTGCGGCGCTTGCCGCCGTCGCGGTCGGTCCAGTCGCGGATCTGCAGCCGGCCCTCCACCACGGCCATGCGGCCCTTGGTGAGGTACTTGGATGCAAATTCGGCGGTGTTGCGCCAGGCGACAATGTCGATAAAGTCGGTGGTGCGCTCGCCGCCGTCGCGGCTTTTGAAGTCCCGGTCTACGGCCAGGGAAAAGGAAGCCACGGCGGTGCCGCTCTGAGTATGGCGCAGCTCCGGGTCACGGGTCAGGCGGCCCATGAGAATGATTCGGTTGAGCATTGTTTGGCCCTCCTTAGTCCTTGCAGACGATGATGGAACGCATGATGTTGGGGTTGATGCGCATCAGACGGTCCAGCTCGGCAGGGAGCGCGGGGTCAGCGGAGAAGGTCATGAGGACGTAGTAGCCCTCGTCCAGGTCATTGATGAGATAAGCCAGCTTGCGCTTGCCCCACTCATCCACCTCGGCCACGGTGCCGCGGCTCTCGGCCAGCTCCTTGAACTTGGCCACCAGCGCGGCGGTCTCTTCCTCACCCAGGGTGGGGTTGATGATATAGAGCACCTCGTAGTTTGCGGACAGTTTTGCCATAATGTTTGCACCTCCTTATGGACGTATGGCCTCCGGTCTGCGCCGGAGGCAAGGATGTCGCCCGCCGCATCACATAATACGGCAGACTAAATTATTATACCTGACGCTCCCGATTTGTCAAGGGATTTCCGGCACTTTCTGCCCGGATTTTCGCTCGGCTCCCCATCAAAGGCGGCGCAGCATGGCTCCGCCCCGCCGCGCGAGGATGCCCACGCACACCCCCGAGAGGACCAGGAGCAGCCCCAGGGCGGCGGCGTAGCCCACGGCAGGACCCAGACGGGAGCCGGCATACCAGGCAAGGCCGGCGGCAGCCAGTGCCGTCATGGGCACGAGCATGGCGAGCATGGACGCCATGGACTGCTTGACCACCACCGTCTCGTTGGCGGCGTCCAGCTTGGGGAAGGTCAGCCCCATAAGCATGGAGAAGGCCGCCTGGCCCACGGCAAACAGCACCGACACCGAGAGCAGCACCCCCCACTCCCAGGCCGCAAGGCCCAGCGCCAGGGAGAGCAGCGCCACGGCGATCACCGTACACGGCAGGGAGAGCAGCAGCTGGAAGCCGGTCTTGATGCGCACAATCCGCCCCTCCCCCACCGGCGCCTCCCGGAGAATCCAGAGGTATTTCCCCTCCAGGCTCACCGAGGGGGCGGCGATGATGCACGTGGAAAGGCAGAAGCCCACCAGCGCCGCGCACAGCGGCACCACCGGGACGCCGGGGCCCATGCGGCCCACAAGCTCCCGCAGGGCGGGCGCCTTCACCACCGCCGCCGCCCCCAGGGCCAGCAGCATCAAAAGCCCCAGCCCCGCATTCCAGAAATACATGGGGGTGCCGAAAAACCGCCGGGCCTCCTTCCTGAGCAGCGCCCTGGTCTGCCCGGCAAAGCGCTGCTGCCCCAGGCGGTAGTCGCCGCGGGCGCTCTGGGCGCGGAAGGCGGTGACCGCCTTGCGATATACCTTTCCCAAAATCAGCACCATCAGGGCAAAGGGCACGACGCAGCACGCAAGGAACAGCCCCAGCCGTCCCCAGTCGCCCATAATGCCGTCCCCCATCCACACGATGGGCGCGGCCCAGGCCATCCCCGACTTGACTCCGGCGGCGTCGGCGGTAAGAGCCCGCAGCATGGAGTTGAGGCGAAGGCCGAACCAGAACATCAGCACGATGTACGCCGCTATCACCAGATTCTGCCCCAATACCTTCCCCCGGGAGAGCTTGGAGGAGAGAAAGGCCGCCAGCGCCCCCAGCAGCACGGACAGCGCCGTATCCAGCAGCGGCAGTCCCAGGGCGGCCAGGACAAGGCGCGCCCAGAACGCAGCGCCGTAACCCGCCCCGCCGCCGGCATGGATGGCGCACACCACCCCCGCCGGCACCATCATAAAGAAGGAAAAGACCAGGTTTTCAAAGTAGATGGCCACTACCCGGCTGACCATAAGCATGGTGGTGGAAACCGGCAGGGCCAGCAGCAAATCGTTGTCCCGCCCGCCGAACACCACGCCCTTCACGGCAAAGGTGGTGAACAGCAGCCCGCCCGCAACGGCGCCGATGCCCATGAAGATAAACACCAGCACCTCCATCCCAATGGGGGCGAGCACATCCACCAGCATGCTGCTGTAGACCCCGGAGAGGTAGAGGGCCAGAAAGGCGATGACCAGCACCGCCCCCACGCCGCTTACCGCGCGCTTTTTCTTGCCCCGGCCCGCGCCGGAGGAGGTGAGCAGCATGGATTTGACGCTTACCTTGATTAAAGCAAAGAGCTTTTTCATTCCCGCTCCCCCTCCAGCTCCAGGAAAACCTCCTCCAGGGAGGAGTCTCCCACCAGGTCCTGGGTGGGGCCGGAGCGGATAAGCCGCCCGCCCTTGATAATGGCGATCTTGTGGCACAGCTTTTCCGCCACCTCCAGCACATGGGTGGAGAAGAACACCGCGCTGCCCTCCCGGCACAGCTCGGCCAGGTACCCTTTCATAATGTGGGCGGCCGACGGGTCAAGGCCTACAAAGGGCTCGTCGAGCACCAGCAGCTTCGGGTGGCGCAGGAAGGCCGAGATGAGGGCCAGCTTCTGGCGCATGCCGTGGGAATAGCTGCCGATGGGAGAGCCCAGGCTGCCGGTGAGCTCGAAGGCGCCGCCGAAGCGGGCGATGTCCCGGGTGCGGTCCTGGGCGGGGATGTCGTAGAGGTCGGCAATGAAGTTGAGAAAGTCAATGCCCTTCATAAACTCATAGAGGTCCGGGTTGTCCGGCAGAAAGGCGGTGACCCGCTTGGCTGCCACCGGCTCCCGGCGCACGTCGTGCCCGTCGATGGTGATGGTCCCCTCGGTAAAGTCCATCACCCCGGCCACCGCCCGCAGCGTGGTGGTCTTACCGGCGCCGTTGTGGCCGATAAAGCCGTAGATCTCCCCGGGGCTCACATGAAGGCTCAGGTCGTCCACCGCCCGCTTGCCCCCGGGATAGGTCATGGAAAAATGCTCGATCTTCAGCATGATAAATTCTCCTTCTCACGCCCGTCTGGGCGTCCTCGTTCTTTCCCTGATTTCTTCTTTTACGATTCAATCATCGCCCAGGCGGCGCACGGCGGTGCCGTAAACGGTGATCTCCGCCGCCCCCTGCATGATGGAGGCCGAGGCAAAGCGGACGTTCACCACCGCGTCCGCGCCAAGGGCCACGGCCTCGTCCACCATGCGCTTGGTGGCCACCCGGCGGGCCTCGTCGAGCAGCTCGGTATAGCCCTCCACCTCGCCGCCCACCAGGGTTTTCATGCCGGCCATAAAGTCCTTGCCGAAGTGCTTTGCCTGCACCACCGAGCCCTTTACAAGGCCCAGGGCCTCGATGCGGCTTCCGGGGATGTGGTCAATATTGAGCAGCAGCATCCTCTTCCCCTCCTTTGATTTGCTTGACGCGCTGATAGAAGGCCGAGAGCACCCCCAGAATGATTGCCAGGGGCAGCAGCACCAGCACAATGAGGCCCCGCGGGGCCTCCGGATCGCCCAGGATGAGCCAGGTGATCACCGCGATCACCGCCCCCATGAGCACCGTGGTGATAAAGGCCGCCGCAAAGGGGGCCACATACTTGGCCCGGCGGTCCTGTCCTTTGACGTCCATAAACTTCGTTCCCTCCTGCTCCTGCCGCTCCATCCGGGCAAGCACCTCGTCCGCGTCCAGAGCGGAGAGCTGGATGCGGGCCTCCCGCAGCTCAGCGCACAGCGCCTGCATGGCCTCCAGGTTCGCCCGGCTGCGCTCAAGCTCGATGAGGTGCCGGCCCATGGCGTCGGAGAGGGTCAGGTCCCCGGCATGCAACCGCCGGATCTCCTCCAGGGGCACATCCAGCATGCGCAGCACCCGGATTTTCTTGAGCCAGACCACGTCCCCGTCCGTATAGTCCCGGTAGCCGTTTTCACTGTTGCGCCCGGGGGTGAGCAGCCCCTCCTTTTCATAAAAGCGGATGTTGCCCTTGGTGATGCCCACCAGACGCTCCACCTCGTTGATCTTCACTGCGGTTCCCTCCCTTTCATGGGCCATCCTATACCCTCCACCAGGTGGAAGGTCAAGTGTTTTCTATTCTTTTTCTGTCATAACGGGGCTTCGGGTCCACTCAAGGCCGCAGGGCCCCACCCGGTCGCGGCCGCACAGGGCGAAGAAGTCTGTGCACCGGGCCTCCGCCTCCAGAAGGGGGATGCCCCGGCCGTGGGCGGGCTTTGTGATGATTGGGATGCCGCCTATGCCCCGCAGCACCTCCCGCCCCCGGCGGTTTGCCCCCAGCACCCGCAGATAAGGGGGCGACGCCGGCCGGTCTGCCGCGGCAAGGCCCAGGCAGGCCCACAGCACCATCCGCCGGATTCTCGCGTGGGCGTAGCGCTTGGTCTTGGCAAGGGTATAGACCTCCTCCAGGGTCCGGGCGCGGCGCACAGCGTCATAGAGCCGTCTCCCCAGGCCCTCGCCGCTGTCGGGCAGGGCCTCGAAGGCTGCAAGGGGCAGGCTGCGCAGGAGGGAGAGCGCCCCCCGCTCGTTATAGCGCAGGCCGGCGGGATTGTCCGCCGCCCTTGCCCCGGAGTAGATTTCCTCCCGCAGGAAGGAGGCGGACGGATACTCCGGATGGCCGCCCCCGTCGTGCCCGGCGCCCACGCGCGCCACCGCCGCCACTTCCGGTGCCCAGCCCAGGCGGGCGGCCGCCTTGAGATACTCGGCGGCCAGGCTGTCGTTGGGCCGGGAAAGGCAGGCGGCCCCCTCCGGCCCCAGCAGCTCGTCCGCCGCGGCCTGGCGGCAGGCGGCGAAGGGAAGGCCGTGGTCCAGGTGGGCGCGCAGGGCCCGGACATAGTCCGGCGAGGCAAGGCAGGCCGCGGCGCGGGCAATGGCGGCCTCATCGCCGCACTCGCTGCCGAAGGACAGCGCTTCCGCCCCCGCCGCGCGCAGGATGGACACTGCCCCCCAGGCAAAGTGCTCCGCCGAGGCACAGGCCCAGACGGTGGGCAGCTCCAGCACCAGATCGGCCCCTCCGGCAAGGGCCGCGGCGGCACGGCTCCACTTGTCCTGCACGGCGCAGTCCCCCCGCTGGACGAAATTGCCGCTCATCACCGCCGCCACGGCACAGGGCCCGAACCGGCGGCGGGTCTGTGCAATGTGGTAGCGGTGGCCGGCATGGAAGGGGTTATACTCCGCTACGACGCCCACGATCCTCATCCCGCTCCCGCCTTTCTAAAGTTTCTGCTGGAAATATCCAAAAACGGCTTGCCTTTTCCGCGTAAAGAGACTAAAATAGTTACGCTTTTGTTTATTGTAATCCATATGAAGCCCGGACGCAATCAATAATTCTTTGAAGGAGTTGTATCACCTATGAAAATTCTGGTTATCAACGCCGGCAGCTCTTCCCTGAAGTATCAGCTGCTGGACCCCGCCACCGGCGAGCTGCTGGCCAAGGGCCTGTGCGAGCGCATCGGCATCGACGGCAAGTTCACCTACAAGCCCCAG
>CAKUIM010000009.1 GCA_934660965.1 uncultured Oscillospiraceae bacterium
TTCGCGGCCCGCCCCACCTGCGGCGGGGCCCAAAGCCCAAGCGCAGGTCACACCTCCATAATAACCGGCAGGATCATTGGATTGCGCTTGTTATTTCATTTCTTGGCGGCGGGAAGTGAATTCCCGCTCGCCGCCGGGCCGTTCGCGGCCCGCCCCACCTGCGGCGGGGCCCAAAGCCCAAGCGCAGGTCACACCTCCATAATAACCGGCAGGATCATCGGGTTGCGCTTGGTCTTTTTATAGAGGAAGTTGGACAGCTCGCCCTTGATCTCGCCCTTGATGGCGGCCCAGTCCCGGATGTTCCGGTCAGCGCACCGCGTGAGCGCCTCCACCGCCACCCGGCGCAGTTCCTCCATGAGGGCCTCGGACTCCTTGACGTACACAAAGCCCCGGGTGATGATGTCCGGCCCGGAAATCACCTGGCCGTCCTCGCCGGACATAGACACCACCACAACGATCATGCCGTCCTGGGCCAGGTGCTGCCGGTCCCGCAGCACCACCGCGCCCACGTCGCCCACGCCGTAGCCGTCCACAAACACTTTCCCCGCCGGGACGGTGCCGGTGATTTTGGCGCTCTTGGCGGACAGCTCCATGACCTTGCCCACATCGCTGATGAGGATGTGCCGGGGGTCCATGCCCATGTCCCGGGCCAGCTTCGCGTGGGTCTTGAGCATGCGCTGCTCGCCGTGGACGGGGATGAAGAATCGGGGCCGCACCAGGGCGTGGATGATCTTCAGCTCCTCCTGGCAGGCGTGGCCCGACACGTGCAGGGGCAGCTCCCGCTCGTTGACCACCTCAGCGTCCCGGCGGTAGAGCTCGTTGATGACGTTGCCCATGGCGTTCTCGTTGCCCGGGATGGTGGAGGCGGAGATGATGACCCGGTCGCCGGCCTGGATCTCCACCTGGCGGTGGGTATTGAAGGCCATGCGGGTCAGCGCGGACATGGTCTCGCCCTGGCTGCCGGTGGTGATGATGCAGATTTTGTCCTTGGGCAGGCCCTTGATGTGGGCAAGGTCCACCAGCGTCCCCTCGGGGACGTTCATGTAGCCCAGCTCGGTGGACACCTTCATGGCGTTTTCCATGCTCCGGCCGGTGACGGCCACCTTGCGGCCGTACTTGGCGGCCACGTTGATGATCTGCTGGATGCGGTCGATGTTGGAGGCGAAGGTGGTAACGATAATCCGCGCCTCGCACCCCCGGAACAGGGCATCAAAGGAGGCGCCCACGCTGCGCTCGCTCTTGGTAAAGCCCGGCCGCTCCACGTTGGTGGAGTCGCACAGCAGGGCCAGCACCCCTTCGCGGCCCAGCTCGCCCAGCCGCGTCAGGTCGGCCATGCCGCCCTGGATGGGGGTGGGGTCGATCTTGAAGTCGCCGGTGTGGACGCACACGCCCACCGGGCAGCGGATGGCAAAGGCCACCGCGTCGGCGATGGAGTGGTTCATGTGGATGAATTCCACAGTGAACTTGCCCGCCCGGACGGTCTCACCCGCCTCGCAGGTGATGAGCTTGACCTTGTTGACCAGGTGATGCTCCTCCAGCTTGAGCCGGATGAGCCCCGCGCTCATGCGGGTGGCGTAGATGGGGGCATCGATGTCCCGCATCAGGTAGGGGATGCTGCCGATGTGGTCCTCATGGCCGTGGGTGATGAACACCGCCCGGATGCGGTCCCGGTTCTTGATGAGGTAGGAAAAGTCCGGGATGACCACGTCGATGCCGTACATGTCGTCGTCGGGGAAGCCCATGCCCGCGTCCACCACGATGATGTCGCTTCCGTATTCGTATACCGTCATATTCTTTCCGATCTCATTGAGACCGCCCAAAGATATGATCTTGAGTTTCTCTGCCATAGAGTCTCCTTTCAGCCGTTGGCTTTTCTAAAATTTTCCATATGATATGCGTATCTCTTCCGCGGACGGTGCCGCCGCAGCATGCAAAAATGCCCGGAAGGCCCGCTTTTCGGGCGTACAAAGCCGCAAGGCTACAAGCCGCCCGGCAGGCCGGCCGCCTTGCTTTTGCCGATGCGCCGTGTCTCAAGGCGGCGTCCCGGAGCGTCCCCGGCCCTGTCCCGCCGGGGGCTGCGCCGGGATGCAAGCCCCGCTGCGGCTCATCGTCCCTTCTGGCCCGTTATGCAGTTGTCCGCTCTATCAAAAGCGCATTCCATGCGCTTTACGCCGAAAAAAAGGGTAGCCCTGCCGTAACTGGGGCGCCGATAGGCCCCATAGCACGCTTACCGGCAGGCTGCCGATGCCGCCGGGGCCATAGGCCGCGGCCCGGGCGGCGCAGGGGGCAGCGCTCCGCCGCCCGCACCTGCGTATTGGAAAAGTATACTACATTTTTATGATAAAGTACAGTCTTTTTTCCGGCGTCCGCCCGGATGGGGTGAGCATCCCAGAACGGCCGCGCCGGGGAGCGGCCCGCCATTTTCCAAAGGATAACCAAAACGCCCCGGGTTTAACCCCGGGGCGCCTCATTTTCTGCGGCGGCTTCCCCGCCGTGCTCCTCCTCCACCGCCCGGGCCATGCGCGCAAACTCCCGGGCCGCCCATTCCGGCTCCAGGATGCGCACGCCCTCCCCCAGGCCGAAGAGCCAGCCGTAGAAGGTGCGGCTCACCGCCACGTCCACAGTGACGGTAAAATGTTCCGGCCCGTCGGGGGCCATGACCGCGTCCTTGCCGAACCGGTCAACCATCACCCCGGCAAGCTCCTGCCGGCAGCGCAGGCGCACCGCGGCGCTCGGCCCGGCGAACATGCCGAAATGCCGCCCGGCGTAACCCCGGGCGTTCCACCCCGCCGGCACGGTGCGCTCCCGCTTCTCTACGGTGATGTCCGACATTTTGTCCACCCGGTAGTGGCGCACCTGGCCGCTCGGGGCGTCATAGCCGGCCAGATAGTAATTCTCGCTGTCCCAGATCAGCCCGCAGGGGGACACCCGGTAGCGCGCCCCATTCCGGCGGAATACCCGCTGCTTTTCGATATTATAGTCAAAGTAGCGGAACGTCACCTCCCGGCCCCGGGCGATAGCGGCGTGGAGGCGGTCCACATTATAAAAAATACTCTCGTTCATGGTCTTGATCCGCCGGTCCACAAACACCTGTCGCTGGAGCTGCCCCGCCTGGTGGCGGGAGGTGAGGCCCTCCAGCTTGCGGATAAGGGCCGCGCTCTTGCGCTCGGTGAGAAAGCGGCTGGACTGCACCGCGTCCACCAGCAGCTTGAGCTCGGCAAGCTCAAACTCCCGCTGGCCCAGAAACCAGCCGCCGCCCCGGCCCCGGCGGCACTGCACGTCCAGCCCCAGCTCCCCCAGGGCCTCCAGGTCGTCGTAAATACTCTTGCGCTCGGCGCTCACCCCCCAGGCAGCAAGCTCGGAGAGAAGCGCGGCCATGGAGGCGGGGTGATCCTCATCCGTCTCCCGCCAGAGAAACCGCCACAAAATGACCAGCTTCTTTTTCTGACTTGCACTTTTCGCCATGCCGCGCCCCTTTCCCCGGCCCCTGCCGGGCCGGATGTCCTTTCTTTGAATTGTACAACGCCCCGCCGCTTTTTTCAAGGGCGCGGCCCGGTCCGGGGCCGCCTCCGGAGGGCTAATTTTGCAGCCTGTCCCACTTTTTCTGTCTCGCGGGTGCGAAATTTATTTCCCTTTCCCCCCGCTATCGCTTTACTTTACTGCTGAAATATGTTAAACTGTTTGCGTCTATCGTTTGATATGAAATTTCCTCTTTCAAAAAATTCATTTTTGAGAAAGGGGGCATCCGCCCTGAAAATCACAGACATCCAGGCCGGGGACATCTCCATCTCCCTCCTGCACCCATTCAAGACCGCCCTGCGCACCGTAGACGCCGTCAACGACGTGGTGGTGCGCATCTGCACCGATGAGGGGGCCATCGGCTACGGCGAGGCAGCGCCCACCGCGGTCATCACTGGCGACACCCGGGGCTCCATCCTCACCGCCATTGAGGACTACATCCGCCCCGCCCTGCTGGGCATGGACATTCTGGACCTGGAGGGCATCATGGCGCAGCTCCACGGCTGTCTTGCCCACAACACCACCCCCAAGGCGGCGGTAGACATGGCGGTGTATGACCTGTGGGCCAAGGCCCAGGGGGAGCCGCTCTTCCGCCTGCTGGGCGGCGCGCGCAGCAGCTTTGAGACCGACCTTACCATCTCGGTCAACGGCGTGGACGAGATGGTGGCCGACAGCCTGGAGGCCATAGGCCGGGGCTTTCGCATCCTGAAGATCAAGGTAGGCAAGGACGCAAAGGCCGACCTTGACCGCATTGCCGCCATCCGCGCCGCCGTGGGCCCCGATGCCGAGCTCCGGCTGGACGCCAACCAGGGCTGGACGGCGGAGGAGGCGGTGCGCATTCTCACCGCCATTGAAGACCGGGAGCTTCACCCCGCCCTTGTGGAGCAGCCCGTCCCCGCCTGGGACCTTGACGGCCTGAAATTCATCCGGCAGCGGGTGGCAACCCCCATCCTCGCGGACGAATCGGTGTTCTCCGTTCACGACGCCCGGCGCCTTCTCGACATGGGCGCGGCGGACATGATCAACATCAAGCTGATGAAAACCGGCGGCATCTACAAGGCGCTGGAGATCTGCCGCACGGCGCAGGAGTACGGCGCCCAGTGCATGGTGGGCTGCATGCTGGAATCCCGGCTGTCGGTGGCCGCCGCCGCCCATCTGGCCGCCGCCCAGGCCGTGGTCACCATGGCCGACCTGGACGGCCCCTCCCTGTGTGCTCAGGACCCGTATGCCGGCGGCCCGTCCTTCAACGGCCCCCACATCTCCATGACCGGGGACATCGGCATCGGCGTGGAGGGCGTGCCCTGCCCCCTCTGGTACTAAAAAGTGTTTCCCCGCCCCCACCGGGGCGGTCACGACAAGCTCTCCGCGCTTTGCAACGGCGCAAGGCAAATCCGGCACGAAAGGAATGAAACCCATGAAATTACGCAAACGAATCCCCGCACTGCTCCTGGCCATCACCGCTGCCGTCTCCCTCACCGCGTGCAGGGGCAGCACGCCCGCTGGCTCCGCCTCCCCCGCCCCCGGCGAGTCCTCCTCCCCCGCCCCGACGGAAACGGCGGTATTCCGCACCCTCTACGCCTCGGAGATTACTACCCTCAACTACCTCATCACCACCCAGGACAACGAAATGTCCATCCTGGCAAATGTCATCGACTGCCTGGTGGAGTACGACCCCTACGGCGCGGTGGAGCCCTCCCTGGCCCTAAGCTGGGAGAGCAATGACGACGCCACCGTCTGGACCTTCCATCTGCGGGAGGGCGTGCAGTGGGTGGATAAGGACGGCAAGGAGATGGGCGAGATCACCGCCGACGACTTTGTCGCCTCCGCCCGCTATGTGTGCGATGCCAACCACTCCGCCGCCGGCGTGAGCAACTACACCGGCGTGGTGGCCGGGGCCAAGGAATACAATAACTGGACCGCCTACCAGATCGCCCTGGCCGGCGCCGAGGACGGCACCGATGCCGACGGCAACCCCGTAAAGCTGGTGACCAATTCCGACGGCGAGAAGGAGATCCTCGAGCCGGTGGACGAGGCCAGCGCCGAGGACATCGGCGTGCGCGCCCTTGACAAGTACACCCTGGAGTACACCCTTACCTCCCCCCGGCCCTACTTCGTGTCCATGGTGTCCGTGGGCGCCTACATGCCCGTGAGCGCCGCCCTGCTGGAGAGCGCCGGCGACCGCTTCGGCACCTCCAACGAGTTCCTGTGGTACTGCGGCCCCTTTATCCTCAGCACCTATCAGCCCCAGAACCAGCGCATCATGACCAGGAACCCCTCCTACTGGGAGCCCGAGCAGGTCTTTATCGACTCCATCGAGCAGAAGTATAACGCCGAGGCCGGCTCCATCTCCTCCACCATGTACATGGAGGGCAGCGTGGACAGCGCCGACATCTCCGCCGATCTGCTCTCCGCCCTGATGGCCGACCCCCAGTATGCCGACAAAATCCACCCCTCCCGCAGCGATACCTCCTACTCCTACTGGTATCTCTTCAACTTCGACCCCAATTTCGACGCCGAGTACGAGCCGGACAACTGGCGTCTGGCGGTGAATAACGAGAACTTCCGCCTCGCGGTGGTCCACGCCCTCAACCGCCTGGCCGCCCTCTACGCCAACGACACCCTCGACCCGGCAAGCTACATGAACAACACCATCACCCCCGCGGGCTTCGCCTCCGCCTCCAAGGACTTCACCGCCTACGGCGACCTGCCCAAGTTTGCCGACGGCACCTGGTACTATGATACCGACGCCGCCGCCGCCTACAAGGCCAAGGCCGTGGAGGAGCTCACCGCCGCCGGGGCCACCTTTCCGGTGAAGGTGCTGCTGGTCTACAACCCCACCTCCGCCAACTGGACCAACGAGTGTCAGGTGGTGGAGCAGAACCTGGAGGAGGTGCTGGGCACCGACTTCATCGACGTGGTCATCAAGGCCGGCCCCGACACCGGCTTCCTGGCCGAGCGGCGCAGCGGCAACTACGCCCTGATGAAGTGCAACTGGGGCGCGGACTACGCCGACCCCGAGACCTGGACCGACCCCTTCAGCCCCACCCAGAAGTATAACTACATCTATAAGTCCGCGGACCCGGCCACCCAGGCGCAGTATGAGGAGTACTGGGCCATGGTGGAGGAGGCCAAGGCCATCACCCACGATATGGACGCGCGCTACGAGGCCTTCGCCAAGGCCGAGGCCTTCCTGCTGGAGCACGGCTACGCCATCCCCGTCCACACCAGCTCCCGCAGCTACTCCATGAGCAAGCTCAACGTCTTTGAGGGGCAGTACGCCCCCTTCGGCGTGGCCCGGCTGCGCTATAAGGACCAGCATGTCTACGACACCTCCATGAGCCTGGAGGAGTATCAGGCCGCCTACGCCCAGTGGAAGGCGGCCCTGGCCGGCTGATTCGTTCCGCATCCCTGTTTTCTGATAACCCGGTACTGTGCAGGGGAGGCCCCAGGCGGGCCTCCCCTGCACAGCCGCAGTACGGCGCGGCGTGGCTGCGCGTCCCGGCAGCGCCGGTATGTCCCGCTCCCGCCTGCGGAGCCCGTACCCCTGTCCCTCCCGGGGAGAGATAAGGGTATCGGCTCTGAACGCCCCGCAAAGGAGGCCAATCTATGGCAAAATACATCATCAAGCGGGTGCTTCGCTCGCTTCTGACCATGTTCATCATCATCACCATTCTCTTTGCCCTGCTGCGGCTCATGCCGGTGGAGGGGTATTTTGAGAACATCGACAAGCTCTCCGAGACCCAGGTCCAGGCCCAGCTCAACCGGCTCGGCCTCAACGACCCCCTGCCCAGGCAGCTTGTGCGCTTCTACGGCCAGCTCCTCCGGGGGGACCTGGGCACCTCCAACAAATACCGCATCGGCGTGCCCGTAAGCGAGATCATCGCCGAAAAAATGCCCGTCTCCCTGCTGCTGGGCCTCATCTCCCTGGCCCTGGCCCTGGCTCTGGGGCTGCCCCTGGGCATCCTCATGGCCCGCTCCTCCCGCACCCGCTTCAAAATCGGCGACAAGCTTGGCACGGTGCTCATCGTCATCGTCCAGGCCGTGCCGGCGGCGGTATATCACATCCTCATCCAGTTCGCCGGCTCCCAATACGGGCTCAAGCTCCCCATGCTCTTTGACGCCGCCAGCGTGCGCAGCTACATCCTGCCCATCTTCTCCCTGTCCATCGGCAGCATCGCCTACTACGCCATGTGGCTGCGCCGCTATATGGTGGACGAGGCCAACAAGGACTACATCCGCCTTGCCCGGGCCAAGGGCCTGCCCGGCGGGGCCATCTCCCGGCGGCACATGCTGCGCAACGCCATGGTGCCCCTCATCCAGTACATTCCCAACTCCATTTTGTTCACCCTGATGGGCTCGCTGTATGTGGAGTCCCTCTATTCCGTCCCGGGCATGGGCGGGCTGCTGGTCACCGCCATCAAGCGGCAGGACAACACCCTGGTGCAGGCCCTGGTGCTGATCTACGCCGTGCTGTCCATCCTCGGGCTGCTGTTCGGCGACATTCTCATGGGCATTGCCGACCCGCGCATCAGCTTTGCCAAGCGAGAGGGGGCGCGATGATGAGCAGAAAGACCCTGCGGCCTCGCCGCGCCGCCGACGCCCTGGGCGAGAGCCTCACCGATCGCCTGCGCGCGGACCTTTCCTCCGGCGCCGCCGACCCCTTCGCCTTCGCCCGCTTCGACTCCGACGAGGCGGAGCGGGGCGGCTACTCCAACTACTCCTACTGGGGGGCCACCCTCCGGGCCTTCTTCAAGAACAAGGCCGCCGTCTTTTTCCTGGCGCTGATGGTGGCTGTGCTGGCCTTTACCGTCGTCCAGCCCTTCCTCCCCGGCCAGAAGGACCCCATCCTCATCCACAAAAACGAGCTGGGCCTGCCCCTGAACAACATCCCCCCCGGCCAGCAGGGCTTTATCCTGGGCACCAACGCCATCGGCCAGGACCTGTGGGCCCGCATCTGGGCCGGCACCCGCACGTCGCTGTTCATCGGCTTCTCCGTTGCGGTGGTGGAGGCGGTGGTGGGCATCCTCATGGGGGTGCTGTGGGGCTATGTGCGAAAGCTCGACTTCCTCTTTACCGAGCTCTACAACATCCTTGACAACATCCCCCAGACCCTGCTGCTCATCCTCATCTCCTACATCATGAAGCCCGGGGTGTCCACCATCATCTTCGCCCTGTGCCTCACCGGGTGGCTGGGTATGGCCCGCTTTATCCGCAACCAGATCATCATCATCCGGGACCGGGACTATAACCTGGCCTCCCGCTGCCTTGGCACCTCCACCGGGCGCATCATCACCAAGAATCTGCTGCCGTATCTTGTGAGCGTCATCACCATGCGCATGGCCCTTGCCATCCCCGCCGCCATCGGAAACGAGGTGTTCGTCACCTACATCGGCATTGGCCTGCCGGCGGACACCCCGTCCTTGGGCAACCTCATCGCCACCGGCCGGAGCCTGATGAACGCCGCCGCCCTGCGCTACCAGCTCTTCTTCCCCGTGATCGTGCTGGCGGTCATCACCATCTCCTTCTACATGATCGGCAACGCCTTTGCAGACGCCGCCGACCCCCGGAACCACACCTGAGGAGGGCGCATATGAAAGACAACGTCATCCTCTCCGTTGAGAACCTGAACATCAAGTTCACCCTCCGGGGCCAGGTGCTCCACGCCATCCGGGACGTGTCGCTGGACGTGTACCGGGGGGAGAGCCTTGCCATCGTGGGCGAGTCGGGCTCGGGCAAGTCCGTCTTTGTCAAGAGCCTGATGGGCCTGTTGGACGCCAACGGCTATATCGAGTCCGGCTCCATCCTCTATGATGGCCGGGACCTTGCCCAAAACCGCACCGACAAGGAGTGGCTGCCCATCCGGGGCCGGGAGCTTGCCATGGTCCTCCAGGACCCCATGACCTCTCTCAACCCTCTCAAGACCATCGGCGCCCAGATCCTGGAGGCGGTGGAGCTTCACCAGAGCCTGCACGGCGCCGCGGCCCGCCGCGCCATGCTGGAGGCCCTTGCCGACGTGGGCATCGACGAGCCGGAGCGCCGCAGCCGCCAGTATCCCCACGAATTTTCCGGCGGCATGCGCCAGCGGGTGGTCATCGCCATCGCCGTGGCCTGCCGGCCCAAGATCCTCATCTGCGACGAGCCCACCACCGCCCTGGACGTGACCATCCAGGCCCAGATCCTGGACCTCATCCGCCGGATGCAGCGCAAGTACGACCTGACCACCATCTACATCACCCACGACCTGGGTGTGGTGGCCAACGTGGCCGACCGCATCGCGGTGATGTACGCCGGCGACATCGTGGAGCTGGGGCTGTGCGACGAGATTTTCTACGACCCCCGGCACCCCTACACCTGGGCGCTGCTCTCCTCCCTGCCCCAGCTGGGCATCCCCGGGCAACCCCTCTACGCCATCCAGGGCACGCCCCCAAACCTCTTCCGGCCCATCGCCGGGGACGCCTTCGCCCCCCGCAACCCCCAGGCCCTGAATATCGACTTTGTGGAGCGGCCGCCCTTCTTCGAGGTATCCCCCACTCACAAGGCCCGCACCTGGCTGCTGGACCCGAGGGCCCCCAAGACAGAGCCGCCGGAGCACATTCTGGCGCTGCGCGCGAAAGGAGGGGCAGGCCATGGCCAATGAACGGGAAAAGCTTTTGGAGGTGGACGATCTCACCGTCCGCTTCGGCTCCCGCCGCCAGAGCTTTACGGCGGTGGACGGCGTGTCCTTCCACATCTTCCGGGGGGAGACCTTCGGCCTTGTGGGCGAGTCCGGCTCGGGCAAGACCACCATCGGCCGGGCCATCCTGCGCATCCACCCCGCCGCCGGCGGCCGCATCGCCTTTGACGGGCATCAAATCAGCGGCCCCATCTCCCGGCAGCTGGACCGGGAGGTCACCCGGCGCATCCAGATGATCTTCCAGGACCCCATGGCCTCCCTCAACGAGCGGGCCAAGGTGGACTATATCGTGGGCGAAGGGCTCTACGGCGCCGGCATCTCCCGCCAGGAGCGGCAAGCGCGGGTGGAGCAGGCCCTTTCCGACGTGGGGCTGCTGCCCGAGTTCGCAAGCCGCTTCCCCCATGAGTTCTCCGGCGGCCAGCGCCAGCGCATCGGCATTGCCCGGGCCCTTGTGATGGAGCCCGACTTCATCGTGGCTGACGAGCCCATCTCCGCCCTGGACGTGTCCATCCGGGCCCAGGTACTCAACCTGCTCGCCGCCCTTCAGAAGGAGCGGGGGCTGACCTATCTCTTCATTGCCCACGACCTGTCCGTGGTGCGCTTTATCTGCGACCGCATCGCCGTCATCCGCCGGGGCCGTCTGGTGGAGCTTGCCGGAAGCGAGGAGCTTTTCGCCCATCCCCTTCACCCCTATACCAAGGCCCTGCTCTCTGCCATCCCCCAGCCCGACCCCATCGTCGAGCGGCGCAAAAAGCTGCTGGTGTACGACCCGGCCTGCCACCGCTACACCGGCGACGATCCCCCGGCCTGGCAGGAGATCACCCCCGGCCACTTCGTGCTGGCCAATGAAGAAGAGCTTGCCGCCTACCGCCGGGAGCTGTGACCGTTTTCAGCTGTAACCGCACCGCCGTAAAAACTTTCCCGCCGCCCACCGCGGCCAAGTGAGGATGATACCCATGTTCACCCCAGCCCCTCTCTGCCCCGGCGCCCGGGTTGCGCTGGTGGCCCCCTCCTCCGCCGTCCCGGCGGAGAAGCTGGAGCCGGCTTTGGCCTTTGTCCGCTCCCTGGGCCTTGAGCCGGAGCCCTACCCCTCCTGCTTTTTCGCCAACCGGGACGGCTACCTTGCCGCCGACGACCGCCAGCGCGCCGCCGACCTCCACCGGGCCTTCTCCGACCCGGCCATCGCCGGCGTGTGGTGCATCCGCGGGGGCTATGGCGCCCACCGGCTGCTGCCCATGCTGGACGCGGACGTGTTCCGCCGCAGTCCCAAGTGGTTCGGCGGCTACTCCGACGTCACCGCCCTGCACACCTTCTTCAACCAGGCCTGCGGCCTGGAGACCTATCACTGCACCATGCCCTCCACCGAGCCCAATCCCGGCCCCTACACCCTCTCCTATCTCAAAAAGGCGCTGTCCGGCGGCCTGTCCGGCGCACTCGCGGCCCCGGAGGGGACGGCGCTGGGCCGCACCCTGGTTCCCGGCCGGGCGGAGGGGGCGCTGTGCGGCGGCAACCTGTCCCTGCTGGCCGCCTCCCTGGGCACCCCCTGGGAGATCGACACCCGGGGCAAGATCCTCTTCCTGGAGGACATTGGGGAAAAGACCTACCGCATCGACGCCATGCTCACCCAGCTGCGCAACGCCGGCAAGTTCCGGGACTGCGCCGGGGTGGTGCTGGGCGCCTGGACGGACTGCGTTCCCGAGTACCCCGAGCGCACCCTCACCCTCCCCGAAATCTTCACCCAGCTCATCGCCCCCGCGGGCAAGCCGGTGCTCACCGATCTGCCCTGCGGCCATATACAGCCCACCCTGGCCCTGCCCATGGGCCGGCGCTGCGCCCTGGACAGCGCCGCCTGTACCCTCACCCTTTCGGAGGCCGGGGCATGAGCGCCCAGGCCCTTCAGGCCGCCGTCGCCGCCGAGCTTGCCGCCTTCCCCGCCCAGGCCGCCGTGCTGGCAGTGAACCTTGCCTCCGGCACGCCCTTTGTCTCCATCCGCGCCCAGGAGCAGGTGGTGTCCGCCTCCACCATCAAGGTGCCCATCCTGTGCTGCGCCCTCACCCTGGCCGGGCAGGGCAGGCTGTGCCTTGACCAGGCCGTCCCCATCGCGCCGGAGGACTTCCGGGACGATACCCAGGTCTTTGAGACCGGCGGCCGGCCCCGGACGTGTACGCTCTGGGAGCTTCTCTACTGGATGACGGTGGAGAGCGACAACACCGCCACCAACGCCGTCATCTCCCTTCTGGGCTATGACGCGGTGAACGATTACTGCGCCGCCCTGGGCCTTTCCGCCACCCGCCTGCGGCGGAAAATGCTGGATTTCGACGCCGCTGCCGCCGGCCGGGAGAACACCACCTCCCCCGCCGACCAGTACGCCCTCTACGCCGCTCTTCTCTCCGGCGCGCTGCTCCCCGCCGATCTGCAGTCCGTGGCCCTGGACCTTCTCGGGCGCAGCCGCTGCTTCGACGGCCTCCAGCGCTATATCCCCGACCCGGTGCCCCTGCTGCACAAAAGCGGCGGCCTTGACCACCTCAACCACGACGCCGGCGTCTTTCAGATGAAAAAACGCCCCTATTTTCTCGGCGTCTTTACCTGGGACGGCCCCGCCCTGGACGGGGAGAGCCCCCAGAAGCAGCTCATCGGCCGCATCTCCCGGCTGGTGTACGACTATGTGAAAGCCCAGGAGGCCGCCCTATGAAAGCCATTGTAAAAGCCGCCGTCTGCCCCCTCTGCTCCGCCCCCAGCCGGGACAGCTCCCTGGCGGACGAGGCCCTCTACGGCATGGCGGTGGACATCCTCGACCACCCCGCCCCCGGCTGGTACCGGGTGCGCACCCACTACCGCTACGAGGGCTTTGCCCCCGCCGCCTGCCTTCTTTTGGGCACGCGCCGCGCGGAGCGCTGGGCGGCGCAGCCCAAGCTCACCGTCTACGGCAAAAACTGCTGCGATGTGCTCTCGGTGCCCAGGGTGCAGGGCGCCCATCTCCAAAGCCTCACCCGGGGCGGCCTTGTGGTGCCGGTGGGCGAGGAGGAGAACGGCTGGCAGCGGGTGGCCCTGGCCGACGGCCGGGAGGGCTATGTCCAGCGCTCCATCCTCCGACCAAACTATACCGCCCCCTGCCGGGAGGACGAGGCCGGGCTGCGCGCGGCCCTCACCGCCGCGGCCATGACCTATGCCGGCACCCACTACCGCTGGGGCGGCAAAAGCCCCCTGGGCATCGACTGCTCCGGCCTTGTGTCCATGGCGTATATGCTCTGCGGCATCCTCATCTACCGGGACGCCCAAATCCGGGAGGGCTTCCCCATCCATGAGATAGAACGGGCGCGCATGGCCCCCGGCGACCTGCTCTTCTTCCCCGGCCATGTGGCCATGTACCTGGGGAACGGCCGCTACTGCCACTCCACCGGCCGCGCCGGGGACGACGGCTTTACCGTCAACAGCCTGGACCCCGCCGCCCCCGACTACCGCGCCGACCTGCCCGGGCTGCTCACCGCCGTGGGCTCCTACTTTTAACGCAGCTGCACGCCACAAAGACAAAGCGCCGCGCGGGATGCCCTCCCGCGCGGCGCTTTCACCTGCTGTCTTTTTTATCCCTCGGGCTCCCGGGCCGGGGTGCTCGCCGCTCCAGGCTGTCCCGCGCTGTCCCCGCCGTCCGGCGTGGTCTCCCTCTGGGAGAACAGCCCCTCCCGCACGCCCAGGCGGACAAAGCGGGCGGTGAGATTTTCCACCTCGTCGGCGCTGCGCCCCACGATGTCGAACCGGCAGCCGTAGCCGTTGGCCACAAAGCTCACCCGGCGGTGGCTTGCAAGGTCACTGTCGCTGCCCGCGGCGGCCACGTCCGCCCCCCAGACCCGGTTGATCTTCTCCTCCGGACAGGCGATGCACGCCGGGGGCAGCGCGCCGGGGCTGACGGTGAGCTCAAAATGCTCCAGGCCGCTCTCCCCCCGGCTGCCGTAGACGCACAGCAGCCACAGCGTGCCGTCGGGATACTCCATGGCAAAGCCGCCCACCTCATATTCGCCCCAGGCAAGGTGCTGCTCCAGAACATCGCCGCCGCCGAACACCGCGGCGATCTCCTCCTCTGTTAAGTCCCGGCGCTCCACCCCGTCCGGCGCTGCGATGGAGTCGGCGGCGTCTATCGCGCTGCCGTAGGTGAGCTTGGGCAGCCTATAGTAGCTTGCCGTCTCGCCGTGGATGACCTCGTAGCCTCCCGCCGTTTCTGTATATCTTCCGGGCACGAACTCCGCCACGCCGGGGGCTGCGGCAATGCCCGGCTCGATCCGGTCCACCTCCGCCGTGCCATGCCGCCCGGGCACGGGGCGCAGCGCGCCGTAAAGGCCCAGCCCCACGGCAAGGCACACCGCGGCGGCCGCGGCGGCGTACCGCCGCCGGGTGTTCGCCCTTTTCGGGGCGCCAAGGCCGGCCAAGCGCTCCCGCAGCGCCGGCGAAGCCTTGATTTCATCCATATAATTGCAGTAGCGTTTCACAGCGTCACGTCTCCCTTCAGCGTTTCCCGCAGGGCCTGCCGGGCCCGGGTGAGGATCGCGCGCACCGTCCCGGGGCGCTTGCCCAGGATGGCGGCGATCTCGTCGGTGGAATAGCCCTCGTAGTAGTAGAGATGGATGGCCCCGCGCTGGGTCGGCGGCAGCGCCATCACCGCCTCCGCCACCGCCCGGTCCCCCGGCTCCGGGGCAGGCATGTCGTGGGTCAGCGCCTGGGTGGGCCGGCGCTTCCGGGCGCGCAGGCGGCTTTTGCAGCCGTTGGCCGTCACCTTCAAAAGCCAGGCCCGGCAGCGCGCCTCGTCCGGGAACGCGGGCCGCTTTTCAAGGCAGCGCACAAAGGCGTCCTGCACGGCGTCCTCCGCCTCCGATACGTCCCCCAGAATGGCCGCGGCGGCGCGCAGCATGGCGGGCGCATACCGCTCCACCAGGTCCGTCAGGCACCGCTGCTCCATCTCTCCACCTCCTTCACCTATAAAACGCCGAAGGAGCCTCATTTGCTGCATCGGGCGCAAAAATATTTTCCGCCCTGTTCAAGGCCCCGCCGATATGATATAATATTTTTTACCGACAGACAAGGGCGCCCCGCAGCGGGCGCTTACCACAGACCCGCAAGGAGTGTTTTCATTTGAACGCTGACATCAAGGCCCTGGTGCTCTCCGCCGGGCGGGGCACCCGGCTCCAGTCGGACGGGGTGGCCCTTCCCAAGGTGCTGCGGCAGGCCGACGGGCGCCCCCTGCTGCACTATGTGCTCTCCGCCCTGTCCTTTCTCCCCCGGGAGGACGTGATCCTGGTGGTGGGCTGGATGAAGGACAAGGTCCTCGCCGCCTTCCCCGGCTACCCCTGCGCCGTGCAGGAGCAGCTCAACGGCACCGGCGGCGCGGTAAGCTATGCCGCCCCCCTGCTCACAAACCCCGACGGGCATGTGCTCATCTGCTGCGGCGACGCGCCCCTGATGCGCCGGGAGACCTTTGAGGGCCTGATCTCCGAGCACCTGCGCCAGGATAACGACTGCACCATGCTCTCCGCCCGCCTGCCCGACGGGGGCGGCTACGGCCGCATCCTCCGCCGCGCCGACGGCTCCTTCCTGGCCATCCGGGAGGCCCGGGACTGCACCCCGGCCGAGGCCGCCGTCACCGAGGTAAATACCGGCACCTATGTATTCCGGGTGGGGGCGCTGCTGCCCTGCCTGGGCCGGCTCTCCGCCGACAACGCCCAGGGGGAGCTCTACCTCACCGACGTGCCCGCCCTGATCCTCGCCGATGGCGGCCGGGTGGGCCTGTGCGCCACCTGCTCCCCCCGGGAGATGCTGGGGGTCAACACCCCGGAGCAGCTCGCCCAGGTGGAGGCCATCCTGCGCGATATCCACTGACCCCCGAAAGGAGACCTCACATGAAAATATTTCTGAGTGCCGACATGGAGGGCACCTGCGGCGTGACCGCCTGGCCGGAGACGGAGCGCGCCACCCCCATGGACTATACCCCCATCCAGAAGCAGATGTCCCGGGAGGTGGCCGCCGCCTGCCGGGGCGCCCTGGCCGCCGGGGCGGAGGAGATCCTTGTGAAGGACGCCCACGACTCCGCCCGCAACATCGACCCCGCCGCCCTGCCCCGAAAGACCCGCCTGAGCCGGGGTTGGTCCGGGGACCCGCTGTCCATGATGAGCGGCCTTGACCGGGAGGACTTCGGCGCGGTGTTCTTCACCGGCTGCCACGCCTGGGCCGGCTGCCCGGGCAACCCCCTGTCCCACACCATGAACGGTCAGAACGACCACGTCACCCTCAACGGCGCGCCGTGCAGCGAGTTTCTGCTCAACGCCTACACCGCCGGGTATTACGGCGTGCCCGTGGCCCTGGTCACCGGGGACGAGGCGCTGTGCCGGGCCGCCCGGGAGCTGATCCCCTCCGTCACCACGGTGAGCGTGCTCTCCGGCCGAGGGGGCAGCACCGTGTCCATCCATCCGGATGAGGCGGTGGAGCGCATCGAGGCCGCGGCCAGTGCCGCAGTGGCCGCCGCTGCGCAGTGCGCCGTGCCCATGCCGGCGCACTTCCGCATGGAGATCGACTTTTTCAAGCACCACACCGCCTACTCCAAGAGCTTTTACCCCGGTGCAACACTGGAACGCGACAAATTCGTCTGCTTTGAAACCGACGACTGGTATGAGATGCTGCGCTTCTGCCACTTTGTCTTGAGCGACGGCTGACCGCTCCCACCCTTCCATCCGCGCCGCCCCCCGGCGGCACACACGGCACAACAGGAGGTTTTTATGGAACAGGAACCACGCCTTGCCATCCTCATTGATGCGGACAACGCCCCCCGCACCGCCCTGCGGGAGATCATGGCGGAGGTGGCCGTGTACGGCACCCCCACCATCAAGCGCATCTACGGCGACTGGACGTCCCCCAGCATGGGCAGCTGGAAGCCCCTGCTGCTGGAGCACGCCATCACCCCCTTCCAGCAGTACAGCTACACCACCGGCAAAAACGCCACCGACTCCGCCATGATCATCGACGCCATGGACGTGCTCTACTCCGGCCACTGCGACGGCTTTGTGCTGGTGAGCAGCGACAGCGACTTCACCCGTCTTGCCACCCGCCTGCGGGAGGCGGGGATGAAGGTCTACGGCATGGGTGAGAAAAAGACGCCCAAGCCCTTTATCGTGGCCTGCGACAAGTTTGTGTATATCGAGTCCCTCAAGGCCGGCGAGTCCCTTTCCGCCGCGGAGACCCCCGCCCCGGCGGAAAAGCCCCGGAAAAAGTCTGCCTCCGCCCCAGCCCCCAAGGAGCAGGATATCGGCGAGCTCATCGCCCAGTCGGTGGAGGACCTGGCCGACGAGGACGGCTACGCCTACCTGGGCGACCTGGGCACCCTGCTGCTGAAAAAGCAGCCCGACTTTGACCCGCGCAACTACGGCTTCTCCAAGCTCTCCCGGTTCATCGCCTCCCTGGGCCGCTTTGAGATCGACGAGCGGCGCAACGCCAACTACAGCGGCACCCAGGTCTTTCTGCGCAACAAAAAGTAAGCATTCCATCTCCTGCCGGGGCGCCTGCGCTCCGGCAGGCCGGGCGGGGCCGCAGCGGCCCCGCCTTTTTCCGTTCCCGGGGCGTCCAGGCGGTTGAAAAAAGCGCGTCTATTTGGTATAATAAAAGATAATTTATTTTTTGAGGCTTAATTATGAAGTACGAACAGTGGATTCTACGCCGGGAGGGGCGCGCCGCAGGCCGGCCCCTTCTGGAATCGGCGGGGCTGCCGGCGCTGTGCGCCGCCGTGCTGTGCGCCCGGGGGCTGGATACGCCCCAGGCCGCCCGCGCCTTCCTGGCCAGCGGCCCGGAGCTGCTCCACGACCCCTTTCTCATGCGGGACATGGACCGGGCCGCCGCGCGCATCACCCGGGCGCTGAACGCCGGGGAGACCATCGCGGTCTACGGCGACTATGACGTGGACGGCATCACCGCCACCTGCCTGCTCACCGAGTTCCTCCGGGGCCTGGGCGGCCGGGTGGTCAGCTATATCCCCGACCGCATGGAGGAGGGCTACGGCCTCAACCGGGAGGCCATCGCCCAGCTCGCCCGGGATGGGGTGAGCCTGATCGTCACCGTGGACTGCGGCATCACCGCCGTTAGCGAGGTGGCCTACGCCCGCACCCTCGGGCTTGACATCGTCATCACCGACCACCACCGCTGCAAGGATATCCTGCCCGACGCCTGCGCTGTGGTGGACCCCAGGCGGAGCGACTGCCCCTACCCCTTCCCCGAGCTTGCCGGAGTGGGGGTAGCGCTGAAGCTGGCCCTGGCCCTCACCCCCGAGAGCGGCCGCCAGGCCGTGCTGCTGCGCTATGCAGAGCTTGCCGCCATCGGCACCGTGGCCGATGTGATGTCCCTCACAGGGGAAAACCGCGCCATCGTCACCCTGGGCCTTGCCCGACTGCCCCACACCCGGCGCCCCGGACTGCGCGCCCTGCTCGGCGAGGTGGCCCCCAATCAAAGCGTCTATACCGCCGTCACCATCAGCTACGGCCTTGCCCCGCGCATCAACGCCGCCGGGAGGATGGAGCAGGTAGGGGTGGCCCTGTCCCTGCTGCTCACCCGGGACGAAGAGCGCGCCCGCGCCCTGGCCCAGACCCTCTGCGCCCTCAACCGGGAGCGTCAGGCCCGGGAGGGCGAGATTCTGGAGCAGTGCCTTGCCTGTCTCTCCCAGCCGGGCAGCGCCCCCAAGGGAGCCATCGTCCTCGCCGGCGAGGGGTGGCATCAGGGGGTGGTGGGCATTGTGGCCTCCCGCCTTTCCGAGCAGTTCCACCGCCCGGCCTTTATGATCTGCCTGGACCACGGCCGGGGCAAGGGCTCCTGCCGCTCCTTCGGCGGCTTCAACCTCTTTGCCGCCCTGGAGCGGTGCGCCCCCCTGCTGGAGGAATACGGCGGGCACGAGCTGGCCGCCGGCTTCACCATTCTGGAGGAAAACATCCCCGCCTTCCGCGCCCGGATGGAGGCCCTGGTGGCGGAGTATACCGCCGGCAGCCCCATGACCTCCGCCATCCGCATCGATGTGGACGCGGACGCAGCCCTGCTCACCTGCGCCCAGGTGGAGGCACTGTCCATCCTTGGCCCCTTCGGCGCCGGCAACCCCAAGCCGGTGCTGCGCCTGCGCTCCGCTCTGGTGCTCTCCTGCGCGGACGTAGGGGGCGGGCGGCACATGAAGCTGCGGGTGCGCCGGGGCGAGCACATGTTCGACGCCATTTTCTTCTCCGTCAGCTGCGCCGCGGCCGGTATCTCCCCCGGCGACCGGGTGGACCTGGTGTTCACCCCCGAGGTCAACGAGTTCCGGGGCCGGCGGGAGCTTCAGCTCCAGCTGTGCGACCTGCGCCCCGCCCTCACCCGGACCCAGGTGGAGCAGGCCCTGGTGGAGCGGCTGTACGCCAACGCCCCCCTCACCGCCCAGGAGGCCGCCATGCTCCTGCCCGAGCGGGACGATTTTGCCGGCATGTGGCGCTTCTTAAAGCGGCTGTGCGCCCAGGGCCCGGCCACGGTGCCCATCGAGCAGCTGGTGCTCTCCGCCACCCGCACCTGCGCCGCCCGCCGCTCTTACGGCAAGGCCATGGTGTGCCTGATGGTCCTTGACGAGCGGGGCCTCATCACCGTGGACCGCACCCGTCGAAGCGCCAGCATCTCCCTGCGCACCCCGGAGAAAAAGGTAGACCTGACGCAGTCCCAGTGGCTCCGGCGCTTACAGGAATTTCTGGAGCAATAGACCCCCGCCGTCCCCCGCATTGCGCGCCGGCGGCCGGCTTTTACAAAAAGGAGGCAGCCCATGGATAAGATCCATGAATTATATGAGCAGCTGGAGCGCAAGGCCCTCCAGGTCAACCCTCATATTGATGTAGAGCGGCTGCGCGCCGCCTTTGAATACGCCAACAGCCACCACGGCCGGCAGCTGCGCAAAAGCGGCGAGCCCTATATCATCCACCCCATCGCCGTGTCGGACATCGTGCTGGACCTGGGCCTTGACCAGGACTCCGTCATCGCCGCCCTGCTTCACGACTGCATTGAGGACACCTCCTCCACCCATGACGACATCGCAAAGCAGTTCGGCCCCGCCGTGGCCGAGCTGGTGGAGGGCGTGACCAAGCTCACCCGGATGCAGTACACCTCCAAGGAGGAGGAGCAGATGGAGAACCTGCGCAAGATGTTCATGGCCATGGCCAAGGATGTGCGGGTCATCCTCATCAAGCTGTGCGACCGGCTGCACAACATGCGCACCCTGGAGTACCAGTCGGAGGCCAAGCAGCGGGAAAAGGCGCTGGAGACTATGGAGATCTACGCCCCCATCGCCCACCGCCTGGGCATGCAGCGCATCAAGTGGGAGCTGGAGGACCTGTCCCTGCAGTACCTCGACCCCATCGGCTACCGGGAGGTGGAGGAGCAACTGGCCGCCGGCTCCGCCGAGCACGAGGAATTCCTCGCCCGCACCCAGGCCCACATTCAGGAGCGGCTGCGCCAGGAGGGGCTGGAGTGCACCGTCTACGGCCGGGTGAAGCACATCTACTCCGTCTACCGCAAGATGTACGCCCAGAACAAGACCATCAAGGAGATTTTCGACCTCTACGCCTTCCGGGTCATCGTGCAGGACATTCCCACCTGCTACAACGTTCTCGGCTGCATCCACGATATGTACAAGCCGGTGCTGGGCCGCTTCAAGGACTATATCGGCACCCCCAAGCCCAACGGCTACCAGTCGCTGCACACCACCGTCATCGGCCGGGAGGGCATCCCCTTCGAGGTGCAGATCCGCACCTGGGACATGCACCAGACCGCCGAATACGGCATCGCCGCCCACTGGAAGTATAAGCAGGGCATGGCCAACGCCAAGCTGGGCAGCGAGTCCGCCTACGAGTGGATCCGTAAGCTGCTGGAGAGCCAGCAGGACACCGACGCCGAGGAGTTCGTGCGCACCCTCAAGGTGGACATGTTTGCCGACGAGGTGTTTGTCTTTACCCCCCAGGGCGACGTGAAGAGCCTGCCCGCCGGCGCCACCCCCATCGACTTTGCCTACTCCATCCACTCCGCCGTGGGCAACCACATGACCGGCGCCCGGGTCAACGGCCGCATCGTCCCCTTTGACGCCAAGCTCCAGTCCGGCGACATCGTGGAGATCATCACCTCCAAGTCCGCCAAGGGCCCCAGCCGGGACTGGATGAAGATCTGCCAGTCCAACGAGGCCCGCAACAAAATCCGCCAGTGGTTCAAGAAGGAGCGCCGGGAGGAGAACATTGCCACCGGCCGCGCCAGCCTGGAGGCTGAGCTGAAATATGCCGGCCTTTCCATCTCTGCCATCACCGCCTCCGGCGAGGTGCTGGATGCCATGCTCAAGAAGGTGCGCTTTGCCTCCCTGGACGAGCTGTACGCCGCCATCGGCTACGGCGGCATGTCCGCCCAGAAGGCCGCCGCCCGCATGAAGGAGGAGCTCAACCGCATGGGCCGCCTGGAGCGCCAGCAGGCCCAACAGCAGCAGCTCATCGCCAACGCATCCTCCCCCGGCGCAGACACCATCTTCCCCGCCTCCGCCAAGGTGCAGGAGAATTCCGCAAAGCCCCGCCACACCAAAAGCGGCATCATCGTGGCCGGCCTTGACAACTGCATGGTCAAGTTCTCCAAGTGCTGCACCCCTGTCCCCGGCGACCCGGTGGTGGGCTTTATCACCCGGGGCTACGGCGTATCCGTCCACCGCCGCGACTGCCCCAATGCCGACCCCGCCCGCCGCAAGCCGGAGGAGGCCGGGCGCTGGGTGGACGTGGCCTGGGTGGGCAGCGAGCAGGAGTATTACCAGACCTCGGTGGAGATCTCCGCCAAGGACCGGGACGGCCTGGCCCTGGACATCGCCATGGCCCTGTCCGCCCTGAAGGTCAAGGTCAACAACCTCTCCGCCCGCAGCCAGCCCGACGGCTATGCCACCGTCTACCTGGTGCTGTCCGTCAAGGACAAGGGGGAGCTGGGCAGCGTTATCAACAAGCTCAGCCAGATTCAGGGCGTGTTCCTCGTCAAGCGCGCCGGCGGCTGACCCCTACCCCAAAATTTTCCCGCCGGGCGCTTTTGCCCCCGGTCCGGGACGGCTATACTGGCATAGATTAGAGAAAAACCGATTCAAGAAACAGGAAGCGGGGCCTTGCCATGAAACTGTCCGAACTGCTCAGCCACATTCCCCATACCCTGCTCGCCGGCAGCGGCGAGACCGAAATTACCGCGCTGTGCTGCGACTCCCGGAGGGCCGGGTCGGGCAGCCTCTTCGTGGCTTTGCCCGGCGCCCGCGCCGACGGCCACGGCTTTGTCCCCGCCGCCTTCGCCCAGGGGGCTGCCGCCGCCATAGTGGAGCGCCCGGTGGACGCCCCGGCGGGCGCGGCGGTGGTGCTGGTGGAAAACGCCCGCATCGCCCTTTCCCTGCTCGCCGCCGCCTTTTACGGCTATCCCGCCCGGCGCATGACGCTTGTCGGCATCACCGGCACCAAGGGCAAGACCACCACCGCCTTCCTCCTGCGCTCCATTCTCACCGCCGCCGGGTACAAAACCGGTATGATCGGCACGGTGGGCACCTTCATCGGCGATGAGATGGTCTGCGACGCCCGCAACACCACCCCCGAGTCGCTGGAACTTCAGGAGCGTTTTGCCCGCATGGCCGCCGAGGGCTGCACCCATGTGGTGATGGAGGTCTCCTCCCAGGCCATGAAGCTCCACCGGGTGGCGGGCATCGAGTTTGACGCGGCGGTATTCCTGAACCTCTCCCCCGACCACATCGGCCCGGCGGAGCACGCCGACCTTGACGAATACCGCGCCTGCAAGGCCGCCCTCTTCGCCCAGTGCCGCATGGCGGTGGGCAACGCGGATGACCCAAATTGGGCCGCCATGGCCGCCCGGGTCCGCCCGGGCTGCCCGGTGAGCACCTTCGGCTTCTCCTGCGCGGCCCAGGTGCGCGGCGGCGCCGTCTCCCCCATCCGGGGCCAGGGCCTGCTGGGCAGCCGCTTTCCCGTGGCGGGCACGGCGCAGCCCTATGAGCTTTCCATGCCCGGCGCCTTCAACGCCGCCGACGCCCTGGCTGCCATCGCCGTCAGCCGGGCCCTCGCCATTCCCGACGAGGCGGTGCGCGCCGGCCTTGCCCACGCCAGCGTCCGGGGCCGGACGGAGGTCTACCCCCACCCGGGGGACTATATCGTCCTCATCGACTACGCCCACAACGACGTCAGCTTCCAGAGCGTCCTGTCCACCCTCAAGGGCTATGACCACAACCGCATCATCGTGGTGTTCGGCGCCGGCGGCGACCGCCCCCGGATGCGCCGCACCGACATGGCCCGGGAGGCCGCCCGCTACGCCGACTTCGCCGTTATTACCGCCGACAACCCCCGCACCGAACGCGTGGAGGACATCTGCGCCGATATCACCTCCGGCCTTGCCGGCAAGATCCCCTCGGTGGAGATCTACGACCGGCGTCAGGCCATCTTCTACGCCCTGGATATGGCCCGCCCCGGCGACATCGTGGCCCTGCTGGGCAAGGGGCACGAGGAGTATATCGAGGTCAACGGCGTGCGCTCCCACTTCTCCGAGCGGGAGGTGCTGGACGAATATTTCAGCACCCATACGCCCCAGGCATGACGCTCCCCCCACCCGCAAAAAAGAAAAGCATCCGGCGCACCGCTTGTGCGCCGGATGCTTTTCAGCTTTCCGCAGGCACCTCCACCGTGCCGGAGGAGCCGAAATAATAGTTCAGGATGTCTGCCGCGATGGATGCCAGCGACCCGCCGGACGCCCCCTTCTCCATGACGATACACATGGCAATCTGGGGGTCCTCATAGGGGGCGAACACCACCAGAAGGCCGTTGGTCTCTTTGTTGTCCACACCCGCGCGCAGCTCCGCCGTGCCCGTCTTGGCCCCCGCCTTCACCGGCAGGGCGCTGAAATACTTGGCGATGGCGGCATTCTGGGTCACCTGATACATGCCCTCCTTCATGGCCTTGAGGGCGGAGGCACTGATGTCGATGGAGCCGAGCAGCTCCGGCTCGTACTCATAGGTGACGGCGCTGTTGTCGTGGGTGCTCACCGATTGGAGCAGGTGGGCGGCATAGTGGTCGCCGCCGTTTACCAGGGTGGCAATATAGTTTGCCAGCTGCAGGGGGGTACACTGATTATTTTCCTGGCCGATGGCGGCGGAGGTGATGTTGCCCTCGTACCAGGTCTGGCCCAGGCTCTCCGAGGTCTCCGGCCCGGCCACCCGGCCCTTGGCGTCGCCGATCTCGATGCCGGTATTCTGCCCCAGGCCGAACAGGGCGGCGTATTTGTCCAGCCTGGCGATGCCCACCCGGCGGCCCACATCGAAAAAGTACACGTTGCATGAGTCCTTGATGGCCTTCATCAGGTTCTCCGTGCCGTGGCCGCTGCGCTTCCAGCACCAGGGGGCGTGGCCCCGCCAGCCCTCATAGCGGTACTGCCCGGTGCAGCGGATGGTGTCGTTCGGGGTGATGATCCCCTCCATAAGCCCCGCGGTGGCGGTGAGCAGCTTGAAGGTGGAGCCGGGGGCGTACAGGCCGTTGGTGGACCGGTTGAGCATGGGCTGCAGGCGGTCCTGGAGCAGGTCGTTGAAGTCCTGGGAGTAGGTGGCAAGGTGATAGGTGGGGTAGGAGGCCAGGGCCAGCACCCCGCCGGTCATGTCCACCACCGCGCAGGCCGCGCCCCCCGACTCCTCCAGGGACTGGGCATGGGCGGCCAGGGCGTTCTCCACCACCTCCTGCAGGCCGATATCCAGCGTCAGCGTCACATTGCCGCCGGGCACCGGCTCCTCCAGCCACTCCTGGTCGGTGATCTTGCCCTGGTCGCTGCGCTCGATCTCCCGCACGCCGCTTGTGCCGTGGAGGTACTGCTCAAAGGCCAGCTCCACCCCGCTGCGGCCCACAATGGCGTCGTAGGAATAGCCCAGCTCCTTATACTTCTGCCACATGGCGTCATTGAGATAGGTTCCCGTGGTGCCCAGCACATGGGCGGCGTAGTCCGTAAAATACTGCCGGGTGGCCACCGACTCCACCTTGACCCCCGCAAGGCCCGCCTCCTTCACCCGGGAGATGAAGGTGATGTCCACATCGCTTGTGAAGGTGTACTGGGTATATACAACGTCCCGGCTGCGCAGGGCAAGCTCGTAGAGCACCCCCAGCAGCTGCCGCGTCTCGGCGGATACGCTCTCTCCCTCGGCAAGCTTGATGCCGAAGGACTTGCACATTTTGGCCATCAGGGCCTGGGCATCCAGATAAAAAACGCCGTTGTCCTTGGGGTTTTCCGCCAGGGGGTTGTCGATCCACTTGTACTTGACCGCCAGCGCCCCCAGGTTTGTAAGCCGCTCTTCTGTGGTGGTGGTCTCCTCTCCGTCCTCCCCCTCCGCCGTGCGGGTGAAAAGGTAGGTGTACACGTCCTCCCGGGTAAATTCATAGGGGGGTTCGTCCGTGATGGGCAGGTTGTCCGTCCAGCCGAGCTCCATCTCCCGGCACAGCACCAGCAGCTTTGCGATGGTGTCGTTTTTGTCCTTGCCCATGAGGGAGGTGTCCAGCGTGACCTCATAGTGGAAGCTGTTGGACACCAGCACGTTGCCCCGGCTGTCCAGCAGGTCGCCCCGGACAGTGTCCACCGTCTCCTTTTCCTTGATGGTGTAGGAGGCGGTGGTGCGGTAGGCGTCGCCGTTGCGGATCTGGGTATCATAGAGCACAAAGCCGTACGCCCCCAGCACCAGCGCAAAAACGGCCAGCAGCACAATGCTGCGCCACTTAAACTGCCGGCTCTCCTGCTCGGTGCGCGCCTCAGGCGGCTCGGCGCTGCCGTATCGCTTGTTTCCCTTACTCATAGTAAATTCTCCCATGGTGGATGCAGCAGAACCGGCACAGGAAGTAGACCGGGGCGGCAAAGGCCGCCGTCCACAGATACTCCGCCCCTGCAACCGACAGCAGCACCCCTGCCGCCGCGCCGCCTATCAGGCGGGAGAGCACCTCATAGAGCTCCCAGAGCAGCATGGTGCACAGCAGCGCCGGCACAAAGCCCCAGAAATCCCGCCGGAGGACGAACTGGGCCAGCAGGCCGCAGGCAAGGCCGATGGCCGGCACCACCGCCACCAGGGCGGCACTCCCCCCGGCGGCGTACATCAAAAGTCCGGCGGCCAGGGAGAAGCCCGCGCCGAACACCGGCCCCTCCAGCACCCCCGCCGCCACCGCCGCCACCGGCAGCAGCAGCGGAATGGCCGGCAGGGACAGGGCGGCGAGCACGTCGTAATTCAAAATGGTCAGCAGCACAAGCAAAATGCCGTAGACCAGCCATTTCCGGATCCGGTCCCCTCTGGTCACACCCCGTCCCTCCTTCCGGGTCGCTTTTCTTGTTCTTACTCCGCAAGCTCCCCGAACAGCGCCCAGGTGGAGCAGTCGGTAATCCGCAGCGGCACAAAGCTGCCGATGAGGCTCTTGTCACCGCTGAAATGCACCAGCCGCCCCCCCGGCGTGCGGGCGTTGAGGCTGTAGCGGCTGTCGTCCCCCTCGCCGTCCACAAGGCAGCGCTGCACCGTGCCGATGTAGGCCCGGTGCTTTTCAAGGGAGATGCTGTTTTGCAGCTCCACCAGGCGGTTGAAGCGCGCGCCCTTTTCCTCCCGGCTGGCCGGGTCGCTCATCTCCGCCGCCGGCGTTCCCTTCCGGGGGGAGTAGATGAAGGTAAAGAGGGCGTCGAAGCGCACCTGCTCCACCAGCGTCATGGTCTCTTCAAATTCCTCTGCCGTCTCGCCGGGGAAGCCCACGATCACGTCGCTTGTCAGCACGATGTCCGGGATGCGCGCGCGCAGCGCCGCCACCTTGGCCAGATATTCCTCCCGGGTATAGCGCCGGTTCATGGCCCGCAGCACCCGGGTGCTGCCCGACTGGAAGGGCAGGTGCAGGCAGGGGGCCACCTTTTCGCACGCGGCCATGGCGCCGAAAAGGTCGTCGGTGGCGTCCTTGGGGTGGCTGGTCATAAAGCGCAGCACAAATTCCCCGGGTATGGCATTGGCCCGCCGCAGCAGCGCCGGGAAATCCACGCCGCCGGGCAAATCCTTGCCGTAGGAATTTACATTCTGCCCGAGAAGGGTGATGTCCTTGTAGCCCTGGCGGACCAGTTCCGCGATCTCGCCGAGGATAAGCTCCGGCTCCCGGCTGCGCTCCCGCCCGCGGACGTAGGGCACGATGCAGTAGGAGCAGAAATTATTGCACCCGTACATGATGGACACCCACGCCTTCACCGTGCCCGAGCGGCGCACCGGCAGACCCTCGGCGATGGCGCCGTCGGAGGCCTCCGTCTCAAACACCCGCCCCCGGCGCAGGTAGATCCGCCGCAAAAACTCCGGGAATCGCCACAGGGCATGGGGCCCGAACACCAAATCCACATGCCGGTAGGACTCCCGCAGCCGCTCCACCACATGGGGCTCCTGTGCCATGCAGCCGCACAGGCAGATGATCTGATCGGGGTTGCGCCGCTTGCCGTGGACCAGGGCGCCCACATTGCCGAACACCCGCTGCTCGGCGTGCTCCCGGATGGCGCAGGTGTTGATGACGATGACATCCGCGCCCTCGTCGGTGTCGGTAATCTCATAGCCCATCTCGGTGAGCATGCCGCGGATGAGCTCCGAATCTGCCTCGTTCTGCTGGCAGCCGTAGGTATCTACATAAGCCCGGGGCACGCGCGCAAGCTGGCTGTTGAGCCCGCGCACCTCTTCGCAGTATTCCCGCTGGCGCTGAATGTCCTGCGCCGGAATGACCGGGGTCTTTCTCTCCAAGGGTATCCCTCCAGAATGATCTCGCATTGCCTTGCCGGGGGCCGGAAAAGCCCACACCCCCAGTTTGATACATTGTAGCATGCTTTGCCCCCCAGGGCAAGCCAAAACCGCGCAAAGAAGGGCCTGACGCCCTCCCCTCCTCCGGGGAATGCGTCAGGCCCATTTTCTGTCCCGCCAGCCTGGGCAGGTTTACATAAATTGAGTCTTCCGGGGCTTGCGGGGGGTGGTGCGGAAGTAGCGCACCGCCGGGTAGCCCATGGCCAGGGTACACACCACGTGCCGGCCCTCCTCCAGGCCCAGGGCCTGGCGCAGGGTGGGGTCGTACTCGGCGGCAGCGCGGAAGAAGCCGATGTACACGCACCCCAATCCCAGGGCGTTGGCCATCAGCTCCGCCTTGGAGGCGGTAATGGCCGGGTCAATCTCGTTGGTGCCGGTAAAGACCAGCACCGTGGGCGCGCCGAAGAACAGCCGGTCCAGCCCCTGCTCCTCATACTGCCCCTCCATCTCGAAAAAGCGCTGGGCATAGCGGGCCTGGGAGTGGCTCAATTCCTCTGCGTGCCGGAGCATCTCGCCGCCCAGGTCGTGCAGGGCCTTGAGGGCGCGGCGGGTGAACTCATCCAGCCGGTCCTGCAAGACGATGAACTCTACATCCTGGGCGTTGGAACCGGTGGGGGAGAACCGCGCGGCCTCAAGAATGGGCACAATTTTCTCCCGCTCCACCTGCTTTTTCTGGAACTGACGCACTGAGCGGCGGCTGCGGATGGCCATCATCAGCTTGTCCGGGTCCAGGGCGCCCCCATCCTTGGGGATGGGCAGTACCTCGCTCTGGTCGTAGCCCTCCATGGTCACCGCCCCGGTGGGGCACACGCATACGCAGTGGCCGCACTCAAAGCAGTTGCCCAACACACGGGCCTTGCCGTCCTCCAGGCAAATGCGGGACATGGTGCAGTCGCGCACGCAGCTGCCGCAGCCGACACATTTTTCCAGGTCAATTTGAACCATAATGGATTCTCCCTTTCCTTGCTGACAAGCTTAAAGAATGTTCAGACTGCTCTCGTAGAGCGCCTGGATTTCCGCCTCCGTGGGGACGGCCACGCTCTTGGCCACGTTCCCCGTGGGGGCGGCCAGATGGGCATAGGCGGCCGTCTCATCCCGGGTGATGCTCTCCCGCTCTCCCAGCAGCCGCGCCATCGCCTTGGAGAGGGCGCGCCCATCGGCGCAGCCGCAGGCAGCGAGGGCCAGGGCCGCCCGCTCCGGGGCACGCGCCGCACAGAACTCAACAAACGCCCCCAGCAGCAGGCCGTTGGCCCGGCCGTGCTCGATGCCGTGGTGATAGGTCAGGGGATAGCCCATGGCGTGACCCGCCACGGTGCTGGTGCCCGAAATGACCATGCCGCCAAGGGTGGAGGCCAGCATCAGGCTGTCCCGCTGCTCCGGGGTGAGCCCGTCCCGCTCCAGGGCGTCAAAGCAGGCGGCGATGCGCCGGCAGCCCTCGATGGCCAGGGCATCGCTGATGCCGCAGGCCTGGCGGGACAGCAGCCCCTCCACGCAGTGGGACAGGGCGTCAATGGCGGTGTTCACCGTCACCCGGCGGGGCAGGCGGTCGGTGTAGCCTCCGTCCAGATAGGCAAGGCGGGGGAAGAGCTGGGGCCCCAGCAGGGACGTCTTGGTCTGGGCGGCGTCGTTTGTGAGCACCGCGTACTGGGTGACCTCGCTGCCGGTGCCGCTGGTGGTGGGGATGCACACGATGGGGAGGGCCGGGCGGTCCCCGATGCCGGCAAACAGCTGCTCCCGGGGAATGTCCCCAGCGGCAAGCAGGGCGATGGCCTTGGCGGTGTCCATGGGGGAGCCGCCGCCGATGGCCGCCACAAAGTCCGCCCCGGCGGCCCGGGCCGCGGCGGCGCCGGCATAGACCGAGTCCACCGTGGGGTTGGGCACCGCCCCGTCAAATACCGTATAGCCCTGGCCGTTTGCCGCAAGGGCGGCGGTCAGGTCGTCAAGGGCGCCGGTAGATTTGGCCGAGTGTGCGCCGGTGACGATCAGGGCATGGCGGCCCAGGGCCTTCATAGCCTCTCCCTGGCCGCGCACGCAGCCCCGGCCGGAGAACACCCGGGTGGGCATATAAAAGGCTCCCTGCATGCTCGTCATCTCCTTTTCTCTGGCTGCGGCGGGTCCTTGGGGCGCGGGAAACACCCCCGTCCGCCCCTCGCGCGGGGAAAGTTTTCCCGCCGCAGCACTTTTATGTTCTGATATTCACTATCCTTGCCAAGTGATAGTGTATTATATAATAGTGTAGCACAATTTTACCGGCAAGTTCAAGAGCCTATCTCACCCAAAAGCCTGCCATTGGGGCAGCACAAGAGGCACAGACCGCCCAAAAGGGCGGCCTGCGCCTTTTGCGCTTAGCTTCCGCAGCGTCCCTCATCCGGCGGGGCACTGCCGCCCGGTGTGGTCGATGGTGTACTCCCCCTTCAGGATCAGCTGGGAGATGGGCACAAACGTATAGCCGTCCTGAAGCAGTGCCTCGATGATACCGGGCAGGGCCTCCGGCGTGTGCTTGGCGGCGTTGTGGAAGAGGACGATGGACCCCGGCTGCACCCGGCTTGTCACCCGCTTGGTGATCTCGGCGGCGGAGAGATCCTTCCAGTCCAGGCTATCCCCGCCGGCAGCGCCTGCAAGGCCCCGCGGCGGCGGCCTTTCCCGGCGGCGCGGCCCCTCGTCCCCGGGCATAAGCGCCCCCCTCGGCGCATATCCTCTACGGAAAGGGGGCGCAGGCCTTGCAGATCGTCAACACCTACCTCACCGCCGACCCCGGGCAGCGCCAAGCCAAGCTGGAGGTACTTTACCGCCGCTGCCTTGCCCTGCTGCGCCGCCGGGGCAGGGCGGGCGCACCGTGAACGCCATCTACGCCCGGCAGTCGGTGGAGAAGAAGGACAGCCTCTCCATCGAAAGCCAGGTGGAGCTGTGCCGCCGCTTCGCCGGGGAGGACGCCCTGGTGTTCGAGGACCGGGGCTTTTCCGGCAAAAATGTCAACCGCCCCGCCTTCTCCCGGCTGCTGCTGGCGGTGGAGGAGGGGCAGGTGGGCAAGCTCTTCGTCTACCGGCTGGACCGGTTCAGCCGCTCCATCGCGGACTTCAGCCGCCTGTGGGAGCTTCTGGAGCGCCGGGGGGTGGAGTTCCTCTCCGCCACCGAGCAGTTTGACACCTCCTCCCCCATGGGCCGGGCCATGCTGCATATCGTGCTGGTCTTTGCCCAGCTGGAGCGGGAGACCACCGCCGCCCGGGTGCGGGACAACTACCTCCACCGCTTTGCCCTTGGCCAGTGGCCCGGCGGCCCGGCCCCCTACGGCTTCCGGCTTTCCAAATGCCGGGAGGGGGGCCGACGGGTGTCCACCCTGACCCCGGATGACCGGGCGGACACGGTGCGCGCTATCTTCCGGCGCTATGCCCAGCCCGAGGTATCCCTGCGCGCCCTGGCCCGCTCCCTCACCGACGGCGGCGTTCCCGGCCCGCGGCAGGGCCCATGGGACAGTGCGGGACTGTCCCGGCTGCTGCGCAGCCCCGCCTATGTCCGGGCGGATGAGGACGTGTACTGGCACTACCTTGCCCAGGGCCTTACCGCCCAGCAGGGACCGGAGGCCTTCGACGGCGTTCACGCCTGCGCCGTCCTGGGCCGGCGCAGCGGCGGGGGCAGCACGGTGTCGGTCTCCAATCACGAGGGCCTTGTGGACGCCCCCCTCTGGCTTGCTGTCCAGGAAAAGCTGCGCCAGAACCGGCAGCTCGGCCGCAGCAGCGCCGGCGCCCACTCCTGGCTCACCGGCCTGCTCAAGTGCGCCGGGTGCGGCTACGCCGTGCGCATCAGCCGGGACGGTCGCTCCGGCCGGTTCTACCTCTCCTGCTCCGGCCGCTCCAACCGCGCGGTGTGCAGCCGCACCATCCCCCTTGACCTGCGCGCGCTGGAGGATGCCGTGGCCGATGAAATTACCGCGCTGCTCGCCCAGTGCCCGCCGGACGAGCCCGCCTTCGATGCCGGGGCGGACGCCGCCCTCCTCGCCCTGGACGAAAGGATTGCCCGGCTGCTTGCCGCCCTCTCGGAGAGCAGCGCCGTCTCCGCCGCCTACATCTCCGGCGAGATTGACCGCCTGCACCAACAGCGGCGCGCCGTTCTCGAGCGCGCCGCCCCCGCGCCCCGTGCCGCCCCCCTCTCCTTTGCCGCCCTGTGCCGCGACGAAAAGCGCCTGGTGGCCGGGGTGCTCATCGACCGCATCCTCCTGGACGGCGAGCAGGTCAACATTCTCTGGAAGCTGTAGCGGCAGTACACCCTCCGGCGGCGCAGGCCGGGCCGCTCCGGTAGCGCCCCCGGCAGAACTCCGCACCCTCCGGGCATAAAAAGGCCCCGTACCCATTCCCGGGTGCGGGGCCTTCCAGGTATTGCGGATGGGGTTACTGCGCCGTGCCCACGGCGTCGTAGTACTGCACGCGCTCAAGCACGCCGTCCGTCACATAGAGCCGGCCGGTGGCGCGGTTGATGTCGCACCCCATGGGAGAGAAGAAGTTGCCGGGGGTGTTGGACATCTCGCCCCAGGTCTCCAGCAGCGTGCCGTCGGAGCCGTAGACCCGCATGCACTTGTGGGAGCTGTCGGAGACGACGATGTTGCCGTTGGCGGCGATGGCCACGCCGTAGGGCAACAGCATGCCGCCGTCAGCTTTATTCTCCGCGTAGCTTCCCAGGGGGTCGATGGCGCTTGCGCCAAGCTGGCCCAGGTAGCTGCCGGTGAGGGAGTAGATCTGAATCTTATTGTTTCCGCAGTCGGCGACGAACAGGGCCGTCTGACCCTGATAGGTGCCGATCTTCAGCTCGCTGGGCTTGTTGAGCGCCCCGCCGGGGGTGCCCGCGCCGGTCCAGCTATTCACCAGGACGCCGGCGCTGTACACCTTGATGGAGTTGTCGCCCCAGCTGGACACATAGAGCAGCCCCGCGCTGTCCACCGCCACGCCCCAGGGAGAGGCCACCGCGGTGGTGAGGACGAAGGCCCCGGTCAGCGGCTTGCGGCAGACGATGCGGGAGTTGCCGAAGTCGGCCACAAACACATAGTCCTGCCAGACCGTGACCTGCTTGGGATAGAGAAAGTAGCCCAGAGCCGTGCCGTAGCCGTAGGGCCCGCCGATGCCGCCGTAGCTGGCAAGAAGCTGGCCGTCAGCGGTAAACTTCTGGATGCGGTGGTTAAACGAGTCGGTGATGTAGACATTTCCAGTCTGCTGGTCCACGCACACGCTCTGGGGATTGGAGAACTGCGCAGAGGAATTGCGGTAGGTGCCGTACTCGGTGAAGAGATTGGTGTTGTTGAGCACGGAGTTGTACCGCAGAATCCGGCTGTGAGAATCCAGCACAGTAAGCTTGTTATTCTCCAGAATCGCGTGGGTGGGAAGGCTCATCCCCAAATAGCCGTTTTGAGACTGGTAGAACGAGAAATTGCTGGCGTACCCGTTGTAGACCATCACCCGGTTGTTCGCGCTGTCGGTCACGGCGACCCGGCCGGTGCTCTTTTCCACATAGACCCCCCGGGGGTGGTTCATAATCCCGGGCTGGAAGCTGGTGTAATTGAAGGGCTGGTACACCCCGTAGGCCCCGAAGGACTTCAGAAACTGCCAGCTGGGGTAGGTCTGGAACACCTGGATACGGTTATTGTAGGTGTCCGCCACATAGAGCCGGTCCTGGCTGTCAATGGACAGACCCTGCTGCACGGCGAACTGCCCCTGGGCGGTGCCGTAGGAGCCGTAGGCGGCCAGAAAATTGCCGTCGGAGTCAAATTTCTGGATGCGATGGTTGAGCTCATCGCTGACATAGTAGTTGCCCCGGCTGTCCTGGACGATGGAGCGGGGGATGTTGAACTGCCCCTCTCCGGTGCCCGCCCCGCCCCACTGGGAGACAAAGGTCAGGGCGTTGCTGTACTTCTTGATGGTGTTGCTCCCCAGCTCGCACACCAGGATGTTGTTGGCGTTGTCCACATAGACGAACAGCGGCATGTCAATCCCGGTGATAGAGTCCACGCAGCGAAAAGAGCTATTGAGCTTCAGAATGCGGTTATTTGCCATGTCGGCCACATAGTAGTAGCCATAGGTGTCCTTGGAGATTGCTACAGGATTGCCCAGGTTGTAGTCGGGCTGCGTCTTGCCCACGCCGCTGCCCAGAACGCCGGCGTACTCATAAAGAGCAGAGGGCTCCGAGGCGGCGGCGCCGGCACACAGCAAGGCGGCGCACACAATGGCGGCACACATACGGATCAAACCTTTGGAAACGAATCTTTTCATCACAACTCCTTCCCTTCGGTAAAGCACTCCGGCTCTCGCCGGAGCTGTCCTCCGTAAAACCCTCGCCGCCACAAGCTCCCGCAAAGAGGCCCCGGCGGCCGCCTATCCGCCCCCCTTCATTGGTAGGTTTTGACCACCGCCTCTCCAGTCAGAACGGGCACAGCATCCTCTCGGAGGATGGTGGTCTCCATCCGCAGCCGGTGATGGGGCAGCTTTTCCAGCACACGCACCGTCACCAAAATACCCTGACCCAGATACACCGGGCTGTGGAATTCAAACCTGTGGGAGCAGTAAACTGTCCCGAAGCCGGGCAGCTTCTGCCCGATCAGCACTGACACAAAGGCCAGCAGGTGCACGCCGTGGCAGATCCGATGGCGGAACACCGTGCGTGCAGCGGCCTCGTCGCTGACATGAAAGGAATCGCGGTCGCCGATGAGGGCGGAAAAGGCGTCCACCTGGCCCTCCTCCAGCCGGACCCCCATCTGGGCGGTCTGGCCTACCTTAATCTCATCATAGGGGATAAATCTCGTCTCACTCATCCCAGGGCCCCCACCGCACGCCGGTGGCCGCCCAGGTGTAGCCCGTGCCGGCGGACACCAGCACCGCGTTGTCCCCGGCCCGGAGCTTGCCCGCGCGCTCCCCCTCCCACAGGGAGATGAAGCAGTCGGCGCTCTGGCAGTGGCCGTATTCCTCCAGAACGAAGGTCTGGTCCTCCGTCAGGCCGAACCGGCCCAGCAGATGGCCCAGGATAGAACGCTTCATGAAAATGGGCGCCAGATAGTCGATATGATCCCGGCCGAAGCCGCTGCGGTCGGCCGCCCGGGCCACCACGGAGATGAAGTTGTCCATGGTCACCGGGTCCAGCCGCTCCTTCATATTCTTGATATCCATCACCCGCAGGTATTTATCCCCCGGCGGCATGTGGTCAAAGTTGGCAAAGTTCTGGCAGCCCAAGCCGGGCACCGAGATGTCCTTGGCAAACTGCCCGTCGGTAATCATGGCACTCTCCAGGATGACGTTCTCCCGCAGCCCCCGCTCCAGCAGCACCGCCGCGGCGCCGTCGCCGAAGTTGAACATAAAGCGGCTGGCCGAGTCCTTATAGTTGATGAGGTCCCCCTCCTTGGAGGAGGAGACCATCAGCACGTGCTGCAAGGACGGGTCCTGAAGCATCATGGACTTGAGCACCTTCAGCCCCCATACCCCGGCGGAGCACAGGTTGTGAATCTCGAAGGCCACGGCGTTGTCCGCGCCGATGCCGTGCTGAATGGCGGCCGCGCAGTTGAATAAGTAGAAGTCCTTGTATTCACTTCCACAATATACCACCATGTCAAGGCGAAGAGGGTCGAAATTTGTCAAAGCCCGCTTTGCCGCCTCAATTCCCATGGAAGAAACTGTTTCCTCCGGCCCCGCCTTGTGGATGAGCTTGATGCCGAACTTCTCCCGGATAACCTGCTCGGGGATGTCGGATGCCTGGGCAATCCACGCGCTGTCCCGGATGGCCTCGGGCACATAGCAGCCGATGCTGCGGATGCCCACTGTCACATCGTTCATGCCGCGCCCCCCTTAATCCCGGGGCTGGCCGTAAAGGTCTGTCACCTGCTTGACCACGATTTTCCCCACGTTGTTCTTGGGCACGTCGTCCACAAAGGTGACATACTTGGGGATTTTATAGCGGGCCAGCTTGCCGTTGAGACAGGCGAGAATTTCCTCCTTGGTGATGGCCCTGCCCGGCTTGAGGGACACCACCGCCTTGCCCACCTCGCCCCACTTCTCATCGGGCACGCCGAACACGCAGCACTCCCGCACGGCGTCGATGTCGTAGAGGGCGCTTTCGATCTCGGGCGGGAACACGTTCTCGCCGCCGGAAATGAACATATTTTTCTTCCGGCCCACGATATAATAGAAGCCGTCCTTGTCTACGCTTGCCATGTCGCCGGTGTGGACCCAGCCGTCCACCAGGGTGGAAGCTGTCTCGGTCTCGTTGCCCCAATAGCCCGAGAAGATCTGGGGGCCGCTCCACAAAAGCTCGCCGGGGGTATCGGGCGTTGTCACCGTATTGCCGTCGTCGTCGATGAGCTTTACCATGGTGAGATAGAAGGGCTTGCCCACAGAGGCGAACTTCTCCCGGACGGTCTCGTCGGAGACAAACTGGGGCGGGGTGGACAGGTTATTGGGGCCTGCCTCGGTCATGCCGTAGCCCAGCACGAACTTGATGCCCTTGTTCCAGAACTCCTCCATGATATTGATGGGGGTGGGGGCGGCGCCGGCCATGACCCACCGAAGGCTGCTCAGATCCGCCGCGGCAAACTCCGGCTGCTCCACCATCATGCGGAAAATGGTGGCCGCGCCGAACAGGAGGGTGGTCTTCTCCTTCTCGATAACGGCAAGGGTGGTCTTGGGGTCGTACACCCGGTTGATGTAGATGGTCCCGCCCACGTGGAGCAGGGGCAGGGTCAGCAGGTTCCAGCCGCCGGTGTGGAACAGGGGCAGCAGGATGACCGCGCTGTCGTTGTAATTGAGGCCCCAGGTGCAGATCTCGCTGAAGGAGTTGAAGATCTCGCACCGGTGAGAGATGAGCCCGCCCTTGGGAAGGCCGGTGGTCCCGCCGGTGTGGATGATGAGGTGGATGTCCTCCAGCTCCAACGTGGGGCAGGAGACGGCGGCGGCATCGCCGCCCTCCAGCAGCTCGTCATACACTGCGTGGCCCAGCGGGTTGGGAGCGTCCAGACAGATGAACTGCTTCATCACACCGTTCTCGGCCAGCTTCTGGGCTGTGGCGGCGTTGATGCCCTCATAAATCAGCACCTTGGGCTGTTCGCTGGTCATGAGCTGCGTCAGCTCCTCGGCAGACAGGCGGGCGTTGTAGGGCACCAGGATGGCGCCCAGCTTGCCGGTGGCGAAATAGCCGTCGATAAGCTCGATGCGGTTGCGGCTGATAAAGGCCACGCGGTCACCCTTGTTGATGCCGTACCGGTCGCGCAGCAGGTTGGCCAGCGTATTGGCGCGGCGATCCAGATCGCCGTATGTATAGCGGCAGCCGGTATCCAGGTCCACCACGGCCACCTTGTTGGGCTCCAGCCGGGCCCGGGCATATGCATAATTGCCGATCCAGCCGTTATCCATGTGAAAGCCTCCTTTTCAAGTTTGCTCTTAACTGTTCATTTTACCAGCGACATACAGGATGCGCTGTGCCAGATTCTTCATCGTCGTGACGCCCTCAGTGTCTTCGGCCGCGTCCTTTGCGCCGCCTTTTCCGGCAACGCCGACGTTCCAGTAGGTATTGTTTACAATCAGGCAGTCATTGGCGGCCGCCCACAGCAGAATCTGAGCAAAGGCGAAGTTATGCCCCGCCCGGCGGGCTACGGTCACAGGCGCCGCAATCTTGCCGCTGAGGACGCTTGCGCTGAATTCGTAAGCGCCTTCTTTTGCCTTCATCTCGCTGACAGCCCAGCGTCCGCAGAAGCCGGTGCGGTCCAGAACAGCCTTTAGTTCAGCAGAGATCGAGCTGTGGTACACAGGGCTGCCTAACAGCAGCACGTCGGCCTCCACGATTTTTGCAAATACCGGCTGAAAATCGTCCTGATGGACACAAGCCTTTGCCTGAACGCAGCCGTAGCAGCCGCGGCAGCCTTTGATATTCAGGTCGCATACCCGAATGAGTTCCGTTTCCGCCCCGTTGGCGGCGCATTCCTCCAGAACCATGTTCAGATATTGGTCTGTGTTGCCATTGACGCGAGGGCTGCCGGAGAGAGCCAGAATTTTCATGAAAAACACCCCATGCTTTAAGATTTTCAGGCTCGCGTTCGGAGACGCTTTCACGAAACCAAATTATCCTGCCAGTCATAGACTTTTGGCTTACTCCGGACGGGCTCCGAGAGGCCCGTCCGGAGTAAGGCTGCAGGGCTTCGCACAGGAGGTCTGCCGGGCATCCGGGGCAGCCGGTCCGGGCGCCCGGCAGGGTCAGCGGCAAAGACTTAGAGCTTCATCACCGCGTCCAGCTTGGGCGAGAGCTCCTGCTTCTTGGTGCACAGGGAGACAATCACCGTCACGGCCACCGCAAGGGCGGAGGTAATGAAGTAGCCGGGCAGGCTGCTGGGGTACTTGAAGCCGAAGAAGGGGATGATGTTGAACACCAGGGACACCGCCACGCCGCACAGCGCGCCCTTCTCGTTGCAGCGGTCCCACAGAAGACCCATGACGAACACGGGGAAGGTGCCGGACACCAGGGTGCCCCAGCCGAAGGTGCCCAGCAGGGCCACCATCTCGGTGGAGTAGATGGACACCACGATGGAGGCGATGCCCAGGATAAACATGAAGATGCGGGAGACGTTGACCTGTTTCTCGGGGGCGATCTTGATGCCCAGGGCAGAGGTCAGGTCCTTGGAAATAAGGGTGGAGGACGACGTCAGGAACATACTGGCGGAGGAGAGCGCCGCGGCCAGCACGGCGGCGTACACCAGCACCTGGGCCCAGATGCCCAGATAGTCGGCAAAGGCATAAATGGCCTGGTCGCCAGAGGCGAGAGGCTCGATGGTGCCGGTAGCCACGAGATAGAGCGCGCCGTAGGCGGCCACAACGGCCAGGAAGCCCACGATGGTGTGGGTGATGGCGGTGACAAGGCCGGCCTTGGGCAGGTCGCGGGGGCTCTTCACCGCATACATGCGGGTGAGCACCTGGGGCTGGCCCACGCACCCGAGGATGGGGATGAGCATCCACGTCAGGCTGATGCCGCCGGGCATGGTGCCCCAGGCGTCCAGCAGGGTGGCACCCAGGGTCTTGGTCACGCCGTTGGTGGCGCCGGTGACGGAGGGCACCGCGGACACGGCCTTCAGCACGTTTCCGAAGCCGCCGGTGACGGCGAAGAACGCGATGATGAGGACCAGGCCGGCAAACACCATCACCAGGCCCTGGAATGCCTGGCTGAGAAGGCCGCCCACCTCACCGGACAGGGCGGTGTAGATGGTAAGTAAGCCGAAGATCAGGAAGCCCGCCACGATGGGGGGGATGTCCACCAGCTGGGCGATGAGGGCGGAGCCGGCGGAGATCTGGGCGGCCAGGTAGCCCACGCAGCCCAGGCAGATGATGATGGACATCATGGCCTTGATCAGGCGGTTGTTGTTGAAGCGCACGTCACAGATGTCGCCCAGGCTGGAGATGGGGGCGATCTCGGCCATGGCCCGCATCTTCTTGCCCAGAATGATGTAGCTCATGGCGAAGGCCGCGCCGGAGAGCATCCAGAAGGTCATGGCGTTGCCGGAGGTGTAGATGATACCGGGCACACCCACCAGCGCGAAGGCGGACGCGATGCCCGCCATGGAGGAGAGGCCCACGGCCACCGGCCCGAACATGGCGGTGCCGCCGAAGTACGCCTGGGCCGTGTTGGCCTTCTTCTTGGACCAGACGCCGATGCCGAAGGAGATCGCGATCATCAGGGCGGAAAAAACTGCGATAATAATAACGGTCGTGGTTCCCATATCAGCAAGCCCCCTTTACTTCGTCTATCCTGCGGACTTTTTGGCAGAAGTCCTCCCAGTCCTTTTCCGACAGCCACTCGTCCTGGCGCAGCTGAAGGCCCAGGTTCAGCGTCAGCTGCCCGCCGATCCAGTAGAGGAAAATGGTAGGTGCGAAGGACGGATGGAAGCCCAGGAAGGTGAATGTAGGCTCCACACCGGCGAAGAGATCGCCGTAGTAGCCGGAGAGGATGAAGCTCACCAGCCACAGCACGGCCCAGCACAGCATGGGGTAGATGAGGAAGCGCTTGGACACAATTCCGTTTTTCGCCACGCCCAGCATCATGTGCAGGAACATGAGCACCACGCCCAGGCACATGCCTACCACAAAGTGCCCTGTGGTGCCTGTCACGATGCAGGCGATCCAGAGGATCGCGATAAGAATCGCGATCGGGGTTTTGCTCTTGGATATGTTCATACGTTTTGCCTCCTTCTTTCTGTCACCGATTTTGGAACTGCATGCACTCCTACATGAAACCTGAATTATGTTTCATGTTTACTCAAACATACCATCTCAAAAGAGCAATGTCAATAGTTTTATTTCCCATTTTTTCGCCCCGTTTGGTCGTTTTCACCAATCGCAGAAAAAAGGAATGCCCGGAGGCAAAATCCTTGTCTCCGGGCATGTTTTACGCCCTGTCAGTGAACATCCCATCGAGAAATTTCATGGTCTGATCCACCACATAGTCAAAATTTTTCTCCTCTTTGAACACCACCCAGTGCAGGCCCACAAAATTGGTCACGCCCATCAGGGCAAAGCTCAAGACCTCGGGGTCAATATCCCGCACCTCTCCCTCGTCCTGGGCCAGGGCAAGGTGCTTCATATAGGCCCGGGAGAAATTGGCGTAATAGTCGTCAAACAGCCGCTTGTCGATGAACATGGCCTCCCAGGTAATGTTGAACACATATTTGTGCTCCACAATGAACTCCAGCCAGGCCCGCAGACCCTCCCGCTCCATTTCCCGGCGGGTGGTGCAGCCGGCCACCGCCATGCTCAGATGCTTGCGGATGCGGTGGCCATACTCCAGCAGCAGGTATTCATACAGCGCCAGCTTGCTCTCAAAATAAATATAGAACGTCCCGGCCCCAACGCCGGCACGGTTTGTGATGTCGTTGATGGAGGTGCCGTAATAGCCGGCCTCGCAGAACAACTCCTCCGCCGCGGCGCAGATACGGTTGAGTGTCTCCTGCCCGCGCCGGGTCTTGGGGTAGTTGGCCAGCAGCTGGGCTGCGTCTATGTGCTCCATAAGGGATTCCTTCTTTTTCGCGGCATAAACCGATATTTTATATTTTTTATTATAGCTCAAAACCTGATTCATGTCCCCACATAATTTCAACAAAATTCGACGGCCGTTTTTATCACATCTATGCGCCCCCGCCGGCCCCCCAATGCCTCCCTCTGACGAGGGAGGTGGCACGGCGTAAGCCGTGACGGAGGGAGAGAATAGAATACAGATAGTTATTAGGGGCTCTCTCCCTCAGTCAGCCTCACGGCTGACAGCTCCCTCGTCAGAGGGAGCCAAGGGCGCGGGTGCACAGCCCTCAGTCTCGCTGCGGGTCGGTCACGGCGCAGCTCTGACATGCTCCCGGCCTGTCAAGCCCTTGCAGCCGCTGCCAGCCCTTCCACGTCCCACTGGATGGGCTCCACCCCCATGGCGCGCACCGCCGCAATCACATGGTCGTCATACTCCCCATAGGGGCAGCGGAAGAGGGTGGGGGCGGCCCCCGTCACCGCCTCGATCTTCTCCGCGCAGGCGGTAAGGTCCTCGGTAATCTCCCGGGCAGAGAGGCTGTTGAAGTGGGCGTGGGTGTTGGAGTGGCTCATCACCTCGTGGCCGGCGTCAGAGAGGGCCTTCACCGACTCGGGGTATTTGTCCACCCACTGTCCCACCACGAAAAAGGTGGCCTTCACGCCGTATTTCCCCAGGATGTCGATAAGCAGCTGGGTGTCCTCGTTGCCCCAGGCGGCGTCAAAGCTGATGGAGAGCACCTTGTAGTCCTTCTGCACGCAGTAAATGGGCAGCTGCCTGGTCGCCGCCGCCGCGCCCACCACCGCCGGGTGGCCCGCCAGCGTCAGCATCACAATGGCCGCCGCCAGGCACCCCGCCGCCGTCAGCAGCTTTTTCTTCAGAAAAACCACTTTGATTGCCTTGATTCTCTTCATTTCCAATCCCTCCGATTCCCGTTTCAGAATGATAGATTTTATGCACCGGGGCAGATTGAGATGTTCTTCCGCCAAAAACATGAATCTCTTTTCATCTTGACATTTCCTCCCATTCATCGTATCCTTGACTTGGCGGAGCCTGGCCTTCCCCGGCTCCAACCGGCCCTTCCTGCGTGGGCCGGGCTCGGCGCGGCGCAGCGTCACGCCGCCGAAATTCAATATGATGAGAGGGAATCATGATGAAAACCATCGCACAGATTCAGTTGGGTGACAGCGCGTCCTTCACCAAAACCGTAACCGAGACCGACATCGTCCTCTACGCCGGCATCACCGGCGACATGAACCCCGCCCACCTCAACGCCGAGTCCGCCAAGGACTCCATGTTCGGCCAGCGCATTGCCCACGGCATGCTCTCCGCCGGCTTCATCTCCGCCGTTCTGGGCATGCAGCTGCCCGGCCCCGGCGCCATCTACATGGGCCAGGAGCTGCGCTTCGTCAAGCCCGTCTACATCGGCGACACCGTCACCGCCACCGCCACCGTCATCGAGCGCATCGAGGAGAAAAACCGCATCCGCCTGGAGACCGTCGTCACCAACCAGCGGGGCGAGACCGTCATCACCGGCGTGGCCACCGTCATGCCGCCCAAGGGCTGATCGCCCGTTCCTGCCGCGCAAGGCCCTCTCCGCCGCCCCGGGTTCACGCCCGGGGCGGCTTTTTCTCCCCTTTTCAGCTCTTCCCCGCCCGGCTTCGTTGACTTTCCCGGGCAGTTCCTCTATAATGTTCTTGTCATCCGGCCCCGGTCGGCAAGTCTATGAACACAACGGAGGGCATCCCATGAAAGGCATCATCCTGGCCGCCGGTCGCGGCACCCGTCTCTACCCCATGACCCTTCCCGTCTGCAAGCCGCTCCTGCCCGTATACGACAAGCCCCTCATCTACTATCCCCTGTCCGTCCTCATCAGCGCGGGCATCTCCGAGGTCCTTATCATCGTCCCCCCGGGGGAGGAGGGCACCTTCTCCGCCCTGCTGGGGGACGGCTCCCAGCTTGGCATGCGCATCTCCTACGCCGTGCAGTCCGTGGCCCGGGGCATTGCCGACGCCCTGCTCATCGGTGAGGACTTTCTGGCCGGAGAGAGCGTGTGTCTCGCCCTGGGGGACAACATCTTCCACTCCCCCTCCCTTACCGGCGCCCTGAAAAAGGCCGCCGCGGGCAACCGGGGGGGCACAGTGTTCGGCTACTACGTGGACGATCCCCGGCCCTTCGGCGTGGTAGAGTTTGACGCGCAGGGCCGGGCGGTCTCCATTGAGGAGAAGCCGCAGACCCCCAAGAGCAACTACATCATCCCCGGCCTTTATTTCTACGACAGCTCCGTCATCTCCATCGCCCGGGGCCTGACCCCGTCCGCCCGGGGCGAGCTGGAGATCACCGATGTCAACCTTGAGTACCTGCGCCGGGGCGCGCTGGACGTGCTCCCCCTCTCCCGGGACACCGTGTGGCTGGACGCCGGCACCGCCGACAGCCTGCTCTCCGCCGCCCAGACCATCCAGGCCCTTCAAGCCGGCGGGCAGTACGTCTCCTGCATCGAGGAGGCAGCCCTCCGGGAAGGCTGGATCACCGCCGAAGAGGCCCACGCCGTTGGGCAGGGCATGGCCAACACCAACTACGGCCGGCACCTGCTCGCCCTGTGACCGCCCACCCCCATCCGTTTCCCACATACCGAAACGCTGAAAAGGAGGTTCACACCATGCACTACACCTTTGCACAGTATCAGGAAAGCGCCGACTATATCCGCGGCAAAATCGGATCCTTCGTCCCCGAGGTCGCCATGATCCTGGGCTCCGGCCTGGGCTTTCTGGGCGACGTGGTGGAGGACGCCGTCCCCGTGCCTTACGATGGCATCCCTCACTTCAAGCCCTCCACCGCCCCCGGCCACAAGGGCCGGCTGGTGTTCGGCACCCTCTCCGGCCGGAAAGTTGCTGTGATGCAGGGCCGGATGCATCACTACGAGGGCTACTCCTATGAAGATGTGTCTTATGCCGTGCGGGTACTGCGCCTGCTGGGCTGCCGCACCCTGATCGTCACCAATGCCGCCGGCTGCGTGCGCACCGACTGGCAGGCCGGGGACATCATGCTCATCACCGACCACATCAAGCTGTTCTCCGAGTCCCCCCTGCGGGGCGAGAACCTGCCGGAGTTCGGCGTGCGCTTCCCCGACGCCTCCCATCTCTACACGCTCCGGCTCCAGGAGCTGGCCCGGGGCGTTGCCGTCGCGCAGGATGTAACGCTGCGCGAGGGCGTCTACTTCTACTGCTACGGCCCCCAGTATGAGACCCCTGCCGAGGTCCGTGCCGCCCGCGCGCTGGGCGCCGACGCCGTGGGCATGTCCACCGCGCCGGAGGTCATCGTGGCCGGCCACTGCGGCATGGAGGTGCTGGGCCTCACCCTTTTGAGCAATATGGCCGCCGGCATCCTGGACCAGCCCCTGAGCGAGCAGGAGGTGCTGGACGCGGCAGCGTGCGCCCGGGACAAATTCTCTCACCTGGTGCTCGGCTGCCTTGCCTGGCTGTAAGCGTTCGGGAGGGATTCCATGTCCGTACTCTTTACCAACGTCACCGCCCTTTTGATGGACGAGGGCTTCACCACCCTGAAGGGCGGCTTTGTGGCCGTGGAGGGGCAGCACATCTCCTTTGTGGGCGCCCGGCGGCCGGCCGGGGCCTTTGACGAGACCATCGACTGCGCCGGCCGCATCATGCTCCCCGGCCTTGTCAACGCCCACACCCACATCCCCATGACCCTCATGCGGGGCTACGGCGGCGGCCACGACCTGCATACCTGGCTCAACGACTATATCTTTCCGGCGGAGGCCAGGCTCACCGACCGGGCGGTGGCCGCCGGGGCGGCCCTGGGCCTTGCAGAGATGATCGCCTCGGGCATCACCTGCATTGCCGACATGTACGATCACTGCGAGGCCATCGTAGAGCAGGTGCTCCGCGCCGGCATCTCCGCCAACATCGCCCGGGGCACCACCCTGTTCGCCCCGGACTACGACTTCCGCACCTTCCCCGGCTGCGTGGAGCAGGCGGCGCTTGTCCGGAACTGGCACGGCTATAACGGCGGCCAGCTGCGGGTGGACGCCTGCATTCACGGCGAGTATACCTCCCGGCCGCAGCTCTGGGCCGACATCGGCGCCTTCGCCCGGGAAAACGGCCTGCGCGCCCACGTCCACATCTCCGAGACCCGCTCGGAGCACAAGGAGTGCCTGGGCCGCTGGGGCAAGACTCCCATCCAGATTCTGGACCAGTACGGCGTGTGGGCAAACGGCGGCATCGCCGCCCACTGCGTGTATGCAACGCCCGAGGACTGGGCCGTCATGCGCGAGCGGGGCGTGTCCTGCGTCCACAACCCTTACTCCAACCTCAAGCTGGGCTCGGGCGTGGCCCCCATCCCCGCCATGGAGCGCGCCGGGGTGAACATCGCCCTGGGTACCGACGGCATGAGCTCCCACAACAGCGCCGACCTCTTTGCCGACATGAAGCTCGCCGCCGTGCTCCACAACGGCGTCTCCTGCGACCCCGCCGCCGTCACCGCCCGCCAGGCCCTGGAGATGGCCACCGTCCGCGGCGCCCTGGCCCTGGGCCGCACGGATACCGGGCGCATCGCCCCGGGATATGTGGCCGACCTCATCCTGGTGGACTTCGACGCGCCCAACCTCATCCCCTGCCACAGCGAGGCGGAAAACCTTGTCTTTGCCTGTCACGGCTCCAATGTGGTCATGAATATGGCCCGGGGCCGGGTCATATACAAAAACGGAGAGTTTTTGACCCTGGACCTTGCGCAGATCAAGTCCGAGGTGCGCTCTTACGCCCTGCCGCTGATCTTCGGCTGACGCCGCAGCCGCCCAAGGGCGGGCGCTGCCGGACTGAAAAAAGCAAAAAAGGAGCAAGCTATGGCAAGTCAAGGAAAGAAAAACACCTTTTTCGGCGGGGTGGCCACCCTGGCCACCGGCGTCATCATCGTCAAGCTCATCGGCGCGCTTTATAAGATCCCCCTGGCCAACATCCTGGGGGAGACGGGCTTCAGCTACTTCAACACCGCCTACAACGTCTATAACGTCCTTCTGATGATCTCCACCGCCGGCCTTCCGGTGGCCCTGTCCAAAACCGTGTCCGAGGCCAACGCCCTGGGCCGCGCCAACCAGGTGCGCCGGGTGTTCCGGGTGGCGCTGACCACCTTCCTCATCCTGGGCGCTCTGAGCACCCTCATCATGTTCATCGGCGCCGGCCCCATTACGGAGTTCATGGGCAGCCCCGACTCCCGGGCCTCCGTCCGGGCCCTGGCCCCCGCGGCGCTGTTTGTATGCTGCATGGCCGCCTTCCGGGGCTATTTCCAGGGCCACGGCAACATGGTGCCCACGTCGGTGTCCCAGGTGGTGGAGGCCCTGTGCAAGCTGGTGCTGGGCCTTGCCCTGGCCTACCTGCTGGCCCGTCAGTCCATCGCCCTGGCCTCCGCCGGCGCCATTCTGGGCGTCACCATCGGCACCCTTGTGGCGCTGCTGCTGCTCGTGTTCATCTTCGTTCGCTCCGGCGGCCTTGCCCAGAGCCGCTCCGACGACATCCCCGACAGCTCCGGCAGCATCCTGCGCACCCTGGTGTCCATTGCCATCCCCATCACCATCGGCTCGTCGGTGACCAACATCGTGTACCTGGTGGACAACGGCCTCATCCTCAATCAGCTGCAAAACTCCCTGGGCATGACCCAGAATCAGGCCGACTCCCTTTACGGCATCTACTCCGCCGCCGGCACCCTCTACTCCCTGCCCTCCTCGCTGATGATCCCCTTCACCGCCTCCATCCTGCCCGCCGTGTCCGCCTGCCGCAGCCGCCGGGATAAGCTGGGGGCCTCCCGGGTGAGCGAGTCCGCCATGCGCATGGGCATGCTCATCGCCCTGCCCGCCGGCTTCGGCCTGACCGCCCTGGCCCGCCCCATCACCGCCATGCTCTACCCCCGGTACGACAATGCCATCGCCGGCGGCTGCCTTGCGTGGCTGGGCATCGCGTCCATCTTCGTGTGCATCATGCTCCTTTCCAACTCCATCCTCCAGGCCCACGGCATGGTCAACCTCCCGGTGGCCATTGCCGCCATCGGCGGCATCATCAAGCTGTCGGTGAACTACGTGCTGGTGGGCATCGAGTCCATCAACGTGGTGGGCGCCGCCATCGGCACGCTGTGCTGCTTTGCCGTGGTGGCCCTGCTGGACCTGTTCGTCATCCACCGCATCATCCCCTCTCCCCCCCGCATCAGCCGCATCTTCGTTAAGCCCGTGGCCGCCTCCGCCGTCATGGCTGCCGCCGCCTGGGCCGCCAATGGGCTGCTCGCCAAGCTCCTGGGCATGCTCGCCCCCTTCCGGGCGGTGGACGCCTCCGGCGCCGTCACGGGCCTTTCCCGCATGGGCATCGTGCTCTCCACCCTGGGGGGCATCGGCGTGGGCGGCATCGTCTACCTCATCCTGGTGGTGGCCCTCCGCGTCATCTCCAAGGACGATCTGGCCCTCATGCCCCACGGCGACAAGCTCTCAAGGCTCCTCCGGGTGCGCTGACAAGCCCGCCGGCTCCCCTCCGCTGTTTTTCACAAAAAAGCAAAAAAGCCTTGCAGTACAGGAGAAAATATGATAAATTTATTGAAACAGCCCCCATATAATTTCCAGGATTTGGTGAAAATTGTCCGTATCCTGCGCGCCCCCGGCGGCTGCCGGTGGGACGGTGCCCAGACCCATGCGTCCATCCGCCGCAACTTCCTTGAGGAGGCCTATGAGGTGGCCGAAGCCATTGATGAGGGCTCCCCCGACCACCTGAAGGAAGAGCTTGGCGACGTACTTCTCCAGGTGGTTTTCCACGCCTCCATCGAGGAGGACGCCGGGCGCTTCGACATCGACGCCGTGGCCGACGGCGTGTGCCGCAAGCTCATCTACCGGCATCCCCATGTGTTCGGCGATGTCACCGTGGGCTCCACCGACGAGATCCTCTCCAACTGGGAAGAGCTCAAAAAGAAAGAAAAGGGCCAGCAGACCCAGGCGGACGCGGTAGACGCCGTGGCCCGCAGCCTGCCCGCCCTGTGGCGGGCGGAAAAGGTGCAGAAGAAGGCGGCCAAGGCCGGCTTCGACTGGCCGGACGTCTCCGGCGCTATGGACAAGCTCCGGGAGGAAACCGATGAGCTCGCCGGCGCCATCGCCGGCCGGGGCGACCCGGCGGAGGAGCTGGGCGACCTGCTCTTTGCCGCCGTCAACATCGCCCGTTTCCTGGAGGTCGACCCGGAGGCCGCCCTCCACGCCGCCAGCGACAAGTTTGCCCGGCGCTTCCGTCTGGTGGAGCAGACCGCCGCCCGGCGCGGGCAGGACCTGAACACTCTCTCCCTTGATGAGCTCAACGCCCTGTGGGACGAGGCCAAGCAAGCCAAGGCTTAACAGCGCCCCGTGCGCTTTAAGTGATAAATCGAGCTGCGGGCAACCGCAAAGAATGATTTACAGGAGGAACCATATTATGAATAAAGCTGAACTGATCAATGCCGCCGCTGAAAAGTCCGGTCTGTCCAAGAAGGACACTGAGGCTGTTGTCAATGCTGCCATCGACGCGATCACCGAGTCTCTGAAGAATTGCGACAAGGTTCAGCTGGTGGGCTTTGGCGCTTTTGAGGTGAAGGCCCGCGCGGAGCGCATCGGCCGCAACCCCCGCACCAAGGAGCAGATCAAGATTCCCGCCTCCAAGACCCCTGTTTTCAAGCCCGGCAAGGCCCTGAAGGACGCCGTCTCCGGCTGATCTGACCAATCAAAAGCGGCAGGGCCAAGGCCCTGCCGCTTCCGATTTTCTCCGGCCCTTCCGAAAGGGGCCGGGCCACCCCCTTGTATGGAAAGGACGTGCTCCCCCTATGAGACTGGATAAATGGCTCAAGGTCTCCCGCATCATGAAGCGGCGCACCGTGGCCAACGAGGCCTGCGACAACGGCCGGGTCAGCGCCAATGGCCGGCCGGTGAAGGCCTCCTACGACGTCCGGGTGGGCGACGTGCTGGAGCTCAAATTCGGCGAAAAGCTCATCCGGGTGGAGGTGCTCTCCACCGCCGACATCGTGGGCAAGGCCGACGCCGCCGCCATGTACCAGGAGCTGCGCTGACGCCGCCCCGCAGCAAACCTAAACCCCGGCATAACGAAAGCCGCCCTCCGGAGCTCCCGGCGGGCGGCTTTTTCATGTCCAAAGGCTCCCCTGTGTAAGGGGTAGCGAAGCGGCCGGGCTTCTATCCCCTCCGGCTCGCAAGCTCGCCACCTCCCCTTGAACGCAAGGGGAGGCTTGGGGCAGTGCCCTTAGGCTCCCTTGTGTAAAGGGAGCTGTCAGCCGCAAGGCTGACTGAGGGATTGTCCGCGCACTGCCCTTGGCTCCCTCTGATGAGGGAGCTGTCGAGCGCAAGCGAGACTAAGGGGTTGTGCCCGCCCTTGGCTCCCTCTGATGAGGGAGCTGTCAGCGAAGCTGACTGAGGGAGAGAGCCCTCCACCGGCACTGCCGTTTATCTCTCCCTCCGTCAAAGCCTGTGGCTTTGCCACCTCCCTCGTCAGAGGGAGGCTTTGAGAGCGCCAACCCATTTGCTGCCCTCGTCAGAGGGAGCCCGCGTCTCCTTCCCCCCGGCCATTTCTCCCGCGCTCCGCCGCCCGGACAAGCAGCCGCACTATGGCCAGCAGCCCGTACCCCGCCAGCGCGCCCAGGGCGTTGGTGAGCAGATCGTCCACGTCGAAGCTGCGCCCGACGATGGGCTGAAAAAGCTCCGTCGCCAGCGACAGCGCAAGCCCCGCCCCCGCCGCCGTCCACCAGCGCGTCTCCCGCCACACCAGCGGCAGCAGCACCCCCAGCGGGAGATACAGCAGCACGTTGGCCCCCATCTGCCAGGAAAAGCGCCCCCCGTCCAGAAAGAAGGGCCGCAGGGAGAAGGCCCCGCCAAGCCACGCCACGCGGATGGCGTCCTGATAGCCCCGGAAAAGCTTGGCCCACGCCATGCTCCAGAAGTTCGCCGGCACCCACGTCAGGGCCAGCAGCGCCGCCAGATAGCACACCAGCAGCAGCCGCGCCGCCTCCTGCCCCCGCGTCCGCCGGGCCGCACCCCGCCGCACCCGCAGCAGCCGCACCGGCAGGTATACGCACCCAGCCGCCACCGCCGCCGGAATCACGTCCAGGATGTCCGTGAGATAGCTCATCACCCGCAGCCACATCGCGTTCATGTCCTCCGCCTCCCCGCGCCGGGGCCGCGCCCCGGAAATTTCGACCATCTTATCACAGGCGGCTTGGGTTTCTCATAAATCCAGCGAAAGAAATTCTTAAATTTTCTCCTCCTCGTACCCGGCCAGGGCCGCGGCGGCCAGGGCGGCAAGGCGCGCCGCGCCCTCGGCCTCGGCCATGGCCTGGAACTGCTCCAGCCCGATGGCGCTCATCGCGCTGCGCAGCGCCCGGGTCAGCCGGGATTTGGCCCGCAGATGGTGCTCCCCCCGGTGGATGCGCCGCCCCTCCAGCTCCAGCGCGGCGGCAAGCCCCGCCGCGCGGCAGCGCGCGGTGAGCTCCCCGTCCACCCGCCGGCGGAACTCCAGGGGCCGCACGGCGCTGTCCGCGCTCTCGATATAAATGGTGCCATCCCGCAGGATAAGCTTGCTGACAATCTCGTAGGCCATGCTTCCCCTCCTCTCCGCCCTCCCTTCCGGCAGAGGGGAAGCGCCGCTTCCCCTCTGCCGGAAGGGCAAGGCCCCGGAACCTTGGGTCCCGGGGCCTTGCTGGGTTTGCGGCGCTATGCGCCGCAGGGCCGTTTCGCGTCCGAGCTTACTTCTGCGCGTAGCCCACCAGGTAGAGGTTGACCACGGTGCCGTTGACGATCTCGGCGTCCACGGTGATGTTGTTGGTCTCCAGAGCCACGATCAGCTCCAGGGCGGTGGTGGGCACGTTGGCAACGCCGGTCACCAGGTTGATGATCTTGGCGTTGACGGCCACGGAGCGCTGCACGCCGGCGGCGTCAGTGACGAAGAGGTAGGAGTTGCCCGTAGCACCGGTTCTGTTCAGCTGCGCATCCTCCACGCGGGCGGTGGAGCTGGAAGAAACATCAGCCAGCCAGTACACGCCGTTGGACACCGTGTAGTTGTAGAAGGTCTGGGCGGTGATGGTGCCGGTGGAGGCGGCCATGATAACCTGAGTCTTCTCGCCGTTGAGGTACACGTCACCGTAGTAGGTTGTGGCGCTGTTTACAGTGCCGCCCTGCAGAACCGGCACGGTGGGCACATAGATCAGGGTGCTCACGCCGGTGAGGGCGGGGGCGCCGCCGATGAGGACGGCGTCAATGTGGTAGTTGTCGGTGTGCACAGAGGCGGAATACACGCGGGTGGTCTTCACAACGGCCTCCTTGGGCAGCATGCAGTTCCGGTTGCCGTTGAGCAGGGCGGTGAGGCCCTGGAAGGCGTCCACCTTCACGGTAGCGCCGTAGCCGGTGACATAGTAGAAGCTGGTGTTGGCGTCCACGAAGTAGTTGAAGCTGGTGCCCAGGGCCACGGTCTGGGCCGTCACGGTAGCACCGCTGCCGCCGGTGATAGTGCCGATGGTCGACAGGCTGGCGCCTGGAACAATCGCATAGCCGGTGCGGGGAGCCGGGGCGGGAGTCAGCATCAGATCCTGGGTCACGCCCATATTATTGGTGCCCGTATTGGTGATGGTGTTTCCGCTCCAGTCCAGCCTGGTGCAGATCAGGCCGTTATAGGTCCCAGCGTCGATGGCCAGCTCAACGGTCTGGATGGCGCCGGTCATGTCCACGCCCTGGGCGTAGTACTTGATGGAGCCGTCCACGATGTTGGTCTGGTAGTAGGCGTAGGTGGCCTTCAGGTAGCTGATGTTGCCGGTGGCGGGCACGGCGGCAACATAGTTGCCCAGCATGTCGGTGAAGACATTGTAGGTGGTCACGAAGCTCCAGGTGGCGGGCACGCTCAGGCCAACGGCGGGGGCGGTGGCGCTGGCCACCAGCTCGTCGTAGGAGTACTTCACCTCAACGCCGTTGAGGGTGATGGCCCGGGTCAGGTTGTTCACGTAGGAGACGACGCCCTGCACCACGCCCAGCGCGGAGACGTTGTACTTATAGAAGCCGCCGGTCTTGGTGGCGTCGGAGCCGGCAGTACCCGTAACCCGGTTCATGTTCACATAGGCGCCCAGGTTCAGGGTGGTAAAGCCGTCCACCTTGCCCTGGGGCAGCGTGCCGGCAGTGGCGAAGGACACGGTCTTGGTGGTGAAGTAGTTGTTGATGGCGGTGTAGCGGTCAATGGTCAGGTACACGCCGATGAGGGCCTTGGTGCCGTTGGCGTTGTTGACCACCACGTTGTAGCGGGCGGGAGCAGCCGCCACAGCGCCGGCAGTAAAGTCGTCATAGTAGGCGGACGCAGCCACATAGGGTGCCTTCTGGGCGGCAGTCATCAGCGCATAGTCAGCGCTGGTGATGCTGGCATTGGTGGCCTTGTCGAAGGTGGCGTACACGGTCTGGTACACGCCGCCCACAGCAGACTTGCTGCTGTACCACACCTTGGTCTGGTGGCCGAACTGCTCCAGCGTGGTGTCCAGCTTGTAGGCAGCAACACCGGGAGCGTTGGAGGCACCGTAGGCGCCCAGGATAGTGGCGGCCTCGCCGGTGGCCTGGTTGCCCACGATGTAGCGCTCGTCACAGGTCAGGCCGAAGGTCTTCATGCCCAGAGAGGTGGTATTGCTGGCCAGCCAATCGGCGGTGTAGTAGCCCAGAGCGGGGGTGTACACCACGGTGTTCTTCTGAATGGCCTGGAAGAGCAGCTCGGCGACCAGCTCACGGGTGGCGGCCACGCCCAGGGTGCCGGAGTTGACGTTGACCAGGATGTCCCGCTGCTGGGCGGTGGAGGCCACGCGGACCTCCCAGCCGGCGCCGGTGAACTCGCCGTTCTGGTCGTAGCCCATGGCGCGCAGGATCATCGCCAGGGCCTGATAGCCGGTGACCTTGCCCTCGGGATCGAAGGTGCCGTCGCCGTTGCCCTTGATGTACTCGGCGTTGGCGCAGTAGCCGACATAGCCGGCATACCAGGCGTTGGTCTTGACATCGGAGAACTTGGCGTAGTCCGCGTAGATCTTGGCCTGAGTATCCGTCACATCGCCGGTGACGATGCGGTAGATGATGGCCGCGACCTCAGCGCGGGTGATGGAAGCCTTGGGCGCAAAGCTGCCATCGGTGTAGCCCTTGAATACGCCCATGCCATTGAGGACCTCCACAGCTTCGTTATAAGCCGCGGAAACATCCTTGCTGTCACTGAACGCAGCGTTGGCGGTGGTCATCAGGGACAGGGTCATGACCAGAGCCAGGGCCAGTGCGAGAATCTTTTTAAGATTTCTCATGTGGATCTTACCTCCTATTTTAGTTTCGGCCCCGGGGGGCCGTTTTATTGGAAGGCCTCGCGGCCAAGCCAATCGGGGCGGGGACGGACATGCTCCAAAATCTGGAAGCCCCGCGCGCCGCGCGCGCCCCGGTGAGGAGGGGTTCTTATGCTCTGCGCAGCAGAGCATAAAAAGATGGGCCCATCTTTTGAATTTTTCCGTTCTGTCCCGCATTTTACAGGGGAATTCCCGCTTCGTCAAGGCATTTCCCCGCAATGTAAGAAAACTGTAACATTTCTCCCCCGGCTTGGCGGCGGGCCGCGCCCTTGGCTCCCTCTGACGAGGGAGCTGTCAGCGCAGCTGACTGAGGGAGAGAGGCCTTCCGTATTGGTGCCGCATTTTCTCTCCCTCCGGCGCTCCGCGCCACCTCCCTCGTCAGAGGGAGGCTTTCGGCCCGGCGCTCTTAAGAGAGCCCTTTCCAGTCCTCTCACTCCCGGTAGCCGTTGGGGTTGTGGGACTGCCAGTTCCAGCTGTCGGCGCACATCTCGTCTATGCCCAGCTTCGCCTCCCAGCCCAGCAGCTCCCTGGCCCGGGCGGGGTCGGCCCAGTAGGCCGCAAGGTCGCCGGAGCGCCGCGGGTCCACCACATAGGGCAGCTTCCTCCCGCAGGCCCGCTCGTAGGCGTGGAGCACGTCCATCACGCTGTACCCACGGCCGGTGCCCAGGTTGCACACCAGAAGGCCGCAGCCCTCCCGCAGCTTCCCGAGGGCGGCCACATGGCCCCGGGCCAGGTCCACCACGTGGATGTAGTCCCGCACGCCGGTGCCGTCGGGGGTGGGGTAGTCGTCGCCGTAGACGTGGAGCTTTTCCAGCTTGCCCACCGCCACCTGGGCGATGTAGGGCACGAGGTTGTTGGGGATGCCCTCCGGGTCCTCCCCGATGAGGCCCGAGGGGTGGGCGCCGATGGGGTTGAAGTAGCGCAGCAATGCCACGTTCAGCGCGGGGTCCGCCGCGCAGCAGTCGGTGAGGATGCGCTCGATGAAGAGCTTGGTGGTGCCGTAGGGGTTGGTGGTGCCGCCGGTGGGCATGTCCTCCCGATAGGGCACGGGGGCGTCGCTGCCGTACACCGTGGCGGAGGAGGAAAAGACGAAATCCTTCACCCCATGCTCCCGCATGACGTTGAGGATGTTGAGGGTGTTGACCAGGTTGTTGGTGTAGTACTCCAGCGGCTTCCGGACGCTCTCGCCCACGGCCTTGAGCCCGGCGAAGTGGATCACCGCCGAAATGTCCGGATACTGGGCAAACAAGTCCTCCACCGCGGCGCGGTCGCACAGCTCCGCCTCCACGAAGGGGACCTTTTTCCCCGTGAGCCGCTCCACCCGGCGCACCGCCTCGCGGCTGGAGTTGACCAGGTTGTCCGCCACCACGATCTCATAGCCGGCCTCCAGCAGCTCCACGCAGGTGTGGCTGCCGATATAGCCCGCGCCGCCGCTGACCAGGATCGACATATGCATCCGCTCCTTTTTATATTAGTGAGGTGCCCGCCCGGGCACCCGGGGTTCCGCAGCGATTGTATCACACGGCGCCGGAAAAGACAATCCGCCTCTTTTCCGGAAAAATGCGCACTGAAAATTTGCGGCGGCGGAAAATTCTTGCTATACTGATTTCAATTCAGACAGAAAGAGGTGCCTCATGGGCCGTATCGACAAGGAAAATTATTATCTGGACATCGCCCAGACCGTGCAGGAGCGCTCCACCTGCCTGCGCCGGTGCTATGGGGCCATCATCGTGCAGAACGACGAGATCGTTTCCACCGGCTACAACGGCGCCCCCCGGGGCCGGAAAAACTGCGCCGACCTGGGCTTCTGCACCCGGGAGGCCATGAACATCCCCTCCGGCGAGCGCTACGAGCTGTGCCGCTCCGTCCACGCCGAGGCCAACGCCATCATCTCCGCCTCCCGGCGGGAGGTGCTGGGGGCCACCCTCTACATGGCCTGCCAAGACCCGAAATCCGGCGCGCTGCTGCCCGGCTCCACCTCCTGCTCCATGTGCCGCCGGCTCATCATCAACGCCGGCATCGCCCGGGTGGTCATCCGTGACACGCCCACGGAATACCGGGTGATTGATGTTCAGCGTGAATGGATTGACCAGGACGATTCCCTGCCCGAGGGGCACAAGGCTTAACCGGGAGTGCTGGGTATATCACCCTGGGCCCTTGGCTCCCTCTGACGAGGGAGCTGTCAGCCGTCAGGCTGACTGAGGGAGAGAGCCCTTCTGCCCCGGCGCTATCTTTCTCTCCCTCCGTCACGGCTTACGCCGTGCCACCTCCCTCGTCAGAGGGAGGCTTAAAGAACCTCCCTCCGCAAATTTAAGAAAAACTAAATACTTTTTTCCTTGAAATCCATCCCCTTTTTCTGTATGCTAACTGTACTAACACGATTAGTATAGTAAGCGCAGATAAAGGGGTGTTTTTCATGATCATTCTGGAAGCGGAGCACCTGCGCAAGGTGTACACCGCCCGGTTTGGCGGCCAGCAGGTGGAGGCCCTCTCAGACGTCACCTTTCAGGTGGAGGAAGGGGAATACATCGCCATCATGGGCGAGTCCGGTTCGGGCAAGACCACGCTTTTGAACATTCTGGCGGCGCTGGATCGTCCCACCTCCGGCCGGGCGGCCCTGGCCGGGCAGGATTTCAGCGCCCTGCGGGAGGGGGACCTGGCTGCCTTCCGCCGGGACCATCTGGGCTTTGTGTTCCAGGAGTTCAACCTGCTGAACACCTTCAGCCTGCGGGACAACATCTTCCTGCCCCTGGTCCTCGCCGGGAAAAAATACCCGGAGATGGAGCAGCGCCTCACCCCTCTCGCCCAGACCCTGGGCATCGACGGCCTGCTCGATAAGTTCCCCTACGAAGTGTCCGGCGGCCAGAAGCAGCGCTGCGCCGTGGCCCGGGCCCTCATCACCCGGCCCAGGATCGTCCTGGCGGACGAGCCCACCGGCGCCCTGGACTCCCGGTCCTCCGAGGAGCTTATGGACCTGTTCGCCGCCGTCAACCGTGCCGGGCAGACCATCCTGATGGTCACCCACTCCACTGCCGCGGCCAGCCGGGCACAGCGGGTGCTCTTTCTGCGGGACGGCCGGGTCTACCACCAGCTGCGCCGGGCCGGCCGCAGCGACGGCGAGATGTTCCGCGCCATCAGCGCCGTGCTCACCGACCTTGCCGCCGGGGGTGAAGCCCATGCGTAACCGGCTCTATCCCCGGCTGGCCCGCCAGAGCCTGCGCAAAAACCGCCGGTTTTACCTGCCCTACCTGCTCTCGGTGGCCTTCACCTTCGCCGCCTTCTATGTGATGGCCGCCCTGGCCTCCGACCCGGGCGCCCGGAACCTGCGGGGCGCGGAGTACGTCCGCGTGACCATGGCCATCGGCCTTGTGGTGGCCGGGCTCTTTTCGGCGGTGCTGCTGCTCTACCTCAACAGCTTCCTCATGAAGCAGCGCCGGCAGGAGCTGGGGCTTTACAGCGTTCTGGGCATGAGCAAGAAAAACCTGGCCGCCCTGCTGTGCTGGGAGAGCTTCTACGCCGCCCTCATCGGCATGGGCGGCGGGCTTGTGCTGGGCCTTGCGCTCCACCGCGGCGCCACCGCCGCGCTGCTGGCCCTGCTGCGCTTCTCCATCCCCTTCTCCTCCGCCCTCTCCCTCCCCGCTGCCGGGCGGACCGTGCTGGTCTTTGGCGCGCTTCTCGCGCTGTCCCTTCTTGTCAACCTGGTGCAGGTGGGCCGCAGCCAGAGCGTGGCGCTGCTGCGCAGCGCAAGCGCCGGCGAGAGGGACCCCCGCGCCCGCCTCCCACTGGCCGTCCTGGGCCTTGCCGCCCTGGGCGCCGGCTATGCCATCGCCGTGACCACCACCGACGGCTTCACCGCCCTGTCCCTCTACTTCCTGGCCGTCATCCTGGTCATCATCGGCACCTACTGCCTCTTTACCGCCGGCAGCATCACGCTGCTGCGCGCCCTGCGGCGCAATAAGCGCTTTTATTACCAGACCAGCCACTTCATCGGCGTGTCCGGCATGCTCTACCGGATGCGGCGCAACGCCGTGGGCCTTGCCAGCATCTGCATTCTGTCCACCATGGTCATGGTGATGGTGTCCGGCACCCTCTCCCTCTACCTGGGCACCGGCAAGATCATCGACGCCCGCTACCCCTCGGACCTCCAGCTGGAGGCCCGCTACGCCGGCGATCAGGCCGACCCCTTCCGGGGCGATGACCTCACCGCCCTGGCCGCCGGTTTTTTTGCGGAGAACGGGGCGGACGTCACCGCCCTGCGCACCGTCACCTACCTCAGCTTCAGCATCTCCCGGGATGAGGGCGGCTGGGCCGTCCGGACAGCCGGGCCGAAGGAGGCCGGCTATACCGTCTATTTCATCACCGCCCGGGACTACGCCGGCTTCACCGGTCTTGCCGCCCCGGCCCTCGCCCCCGGCCAGGCGGCGGTGTGCGGCGAGGGGCTCCCCCTGGGCCCCCTGACCCTGACGGCCCGGGGCGCCGGCGCGCTCACCCTTGCCCTCTCCGCCGCCCTGCCCGCCGTCGATTTCTTCGCCGCCACCTTCGACCGCGACCCCACCGTGTGCCTGGTGCTGCCCGACGAGGCCGCCCTCGCCGCCGTCTATGCCCTGCAAAGGCCGGTGATGGACCGGGACTACCGCTTCATCGCCCTGCTGGACCTCGCCTGCACCCCCCAGCAGGCGCTCACGCTCAAGGGCGAGTGGCTGCGCCGCGCAGGCAGCGCCGACCTGGGCGGCTATGACTTCCTCTCCTCCTCCTTCCGGGCGGACGCCGCCGTGGACGGCTACGGCTCCGCCGGCGGCTTTCTCTTCCTCGGGCTGCTGCTGGGGGGCATCTTCCTTGCCGCCACCGCCCTCATCATCTACTATAAGCAGCTGGGCGAGGGCTATGAGGACCAGCGCCGCTTCGCCATCATGCGCCAGGTGGGCCTGACCCAGGAGGAAATCCGCGCCTGCGTGCGCAGCCAGGTGCTGCTGGTATTCTTCCTGCCCATGCTGGCCGCCGCCCTCCACCTGCTGTTCGACTTCAACCTGGTGGTGCGCCTGCTCACCCTCTTCTCCCTGCGGGACGTGCCCCTCACCGCCGCGTGCACCGGCGCCACCCTTCTTGCCTTCTGCGCCGTATATGCCCTTGTATATCTGCTTACCGCCCGCACCTATTATAAGATCGTGCGGTAAGCGCGTGAGCGCGGGCAAGAGCTTTGTCTCTTGCCCGCGGACGCTTTTTAGACATATCTGCCACATTTCCCTTGACACAGCCCGCCCGGCACATTACAATATATACGGATAATTCTGAAAAGCCGGGCGCTGTCTGCCTGTTTGAGAGTTCGCGCGCCTCTATGTGCGTTTTTTATATACATGGATTAAATTCGCCATATACGCTCAAATACCGCGCCGATTGGGGCGGCGGTTTTTCGATTATCGCGGTGTGCCGTTCCCGGCATATCGCGTCTTATTTTTGCTGCCTTTGACAAACGAGAGGACGTAAGAGAACAAATCACAACTTGGAGGTGTAAAAGCAATGCCGCTTTATCTGGCGATCATTCTGATCGTTGTGGCCCTTCTGGTGGGCCTGGCCGCCGGCGCCGTCATCGGCTATCAGCGGCGAAAGGCTGCCGCCGAGCGCGAGATCGGCTCCGCCGAAGAAGAGGCACGGCGGATCATCAACGAGGCCATCAAAAGCGCCGAGAGCAAAAAGCGCGAGGCCACCGTGGAGGCCAAGGAGCAGATCCTGCGGGAGCGCACCGAGTTCGACCGCGAGGTCAAGGACCGCCGCAGCGAGCTCCAGCGCCAGGAAAACCGCCTGAACCAGAAGGAAGAGACCCTGGACCGCAAGACCGAGAACCTGGAGCGCAAGGAAGAGCTGGCCGCGGCCAAGCTCGCCGAGCTTGACCGGGACCGGCAGGAGCTGGACGGGATGAAGGCCCAGCAGCTTCAGCTGCTCGAGCAGATCTCGGGCCTTACCACCGAGGAAGCCAAGCGCTACCTCATTGACCAGCTGGAAAACGAGGTCACCCATGAGGAGGCCGTCAAGCTCAAGGAGATCCAGGCCCGCTTCAAGGAAGAGGCCGATACCTACGCCCGGGAGCAGATCGCCCTGGCCATCCAGCGCTGCGCCGCCGACCATGTGGCCGAGGCCACCGTCTCGGTGGTGCCCCTGCCCAACGACGAGATGAAGGGCCGCATCATCGGCCGGGAGGGCCGCAACATCCGCACCCTGGAGACCATGACCGGCGTGGACCTCATCATTGATGACACCCCCGAGGCCATCACCGTGTCCTGCTTCGACCCGGTGCGCCGGGAAATCGCCCGTCTGGCCCTGGAAAAGCTCATTCTGGACGGCCGCATCCACCCCACCCGCATCGAGGAAATGGTGGAGAAGGCCAAGCGCGAGGTGGACGCCACCATCAAGGCCGAGGGCGAGCGCGCCGTGTTCGAAACCAACGTTCACGGCCTCAACCCCGAGCTCATCAAGCTCCTGGGCCGCCAGCACTACCGCACAAGCTACGGCCAGAATGTGCTCAACCACTCCATCGAGGTGGCCCACCTGGCCGGTCTGCTGGCCGCCGAGATCGGCGCGGACGTGACCCTTGCCAAGCGCGCGGGCCTGCTCCACGACCTGGGCAAGTCCATTGACCACGAGGTGGAGGGCTCCCACGTCCAGATCGGCGTGGAGCTTGCCCGCAAGTATAAGGAGAGCGAGGCCGTCGTCCACGCCATCGAGGCCCACCACGGCGACGTGGAGCCGCGCACCATCGTTGCCTGCCTTGTGCAGGCGGCCGACGCCATCTCCGCCGCCCGGCCCGGCGCCCGGCGGGAGAATGTGGAGTACTACATCAAGCGCCTTGAAAAGCTCGAGGAGATTGCCTCCTCCTTCCCCGGTGTGGAAAAGGCCTACGCCATCCAGGCCGGCCGGGAGGTGCGCATCATGGTCAAGCCCGAAGAGGTGGGCGAGGACCGCATGGTGCTGCTGGCCCGGGAGATCGCCAAGAAGATCGAGGACGAGCTGGAGTACCCCGGCCAGATCAAGGTCAACCTGGTGCGGGAAACCAAGGCCATCGAATACGCAAAGTAAACCCGTTTTTTAGGGGGCGGCGCGCAGCGCCGCCCCCTGCTTTCTGCCCCTGCGCCCAGCCCTCCCCGCTTTTCGTTTGCTTCTCCGCCCTGTCCATGCTACAATAGCCAAAAAGGGCTCACTGCCCCCCTCCCGTCCGGCCATCGCGCCCGGGCGGACTACTCTTCGTTTCGTAAAGGAAGTTTTTATGGAAATCTTCAAACAGCCGGAATTTTCTGACCGGCAATGGGTCACCGAACTGCTCTCCCACGAGGGGAGCCTTGCCTGCGAGCACAGCTTTGCCAGCATCTATCTCTGGTCCGGCGTGTACGCCAAAAAAATCGCCCGGGTGGGCGGCCGGCTGCTGGTGCAGCTGCGGGGCACTCCCGGGCTGTGCCACCTGTGCCCCATGGGCAGCGGCCCTCTTGCCCCTGCCATTGAAGCCGCCCAGGCCGCCTCCGACGCCCAGGGCGCCCCCCTGACCCTCATCTGCCTCACCGCGGAGCAAAAAGCCCTGCTGGAGCAGGAATTCCCCGGCCGCTTCACCTTCGAGGAGGACCGGGACGGCTTCGACTACCTCTACAGCGTGGACAAGCTCGCCGACCTTGCCGGCAAGAAGCTCCACGGCAAGCGCAACCACATCAGCCGCTTCTGCGACCAGTTCCCAGACTGGCTCTTCGAGCCCATCGGCCCGGCACAGGTGGAGGAGTGCGCCGCCATGGAGCGCGACTGGTTCCGCCAGGAGGAGGAGCTGGGCCGGGTGGACGAGAGCCTTCTGCGGGAGCGCCGGGCCATCTATACCGCCCTGGAGCACATGGACGAGCTGGGCCTTGTAGGCGGCCTCATCCGCGCCGGGGGCCGGGTGGTGGCCTTCTCCCTGGCAAGCCCCATCACCGAGCGCTGCTTCGACGTCCACTTCGAGAAGGCCTACGCCGACCTTCAGGGCTCCTACGCCGTCATCAACCGGGAACTGGCCCGCTACCTCCGCGCCTCCTATCCGGGCCTTGCCTACCTCAACCGGGAGGACGACATGGGCCTGCCCGGCCTGCGCAAGGCAAAGCTGTCCTACTTCCCCGATATTCTGCTGGAAAAATACACCGCCCGCCAGGCCGCGCAGTGCTGACCGGCCCGGCCAAGAGAGGAGATGGGAGCCCTATGATCGAAATGCACCGCGCCCGGCCGGAGGAGGCCCCCGGCGCCGCCGCCCTCTGGCGCGCCGTTTTTGGGGATGGCGACGCCCTCATCCGCCGCTATTACGACCTGTGCGCCTCCTATGACCGGCAGCTGGCCCTCACCGAGGGCGGGGAGGTGCGCTCCATCCTGTCCGTGCCGGAGATGGCCCTCTCCTTCCCCAACGGCCGCACCCTCCGCGCCGGATATATCTACGCGCTGGCCACCCGCCCCGGCGACCGGGGCAAGGGCTACGCCGCGGGGCTGCTGCGCTATGCCGAGGCTCTTCTGCGGGACGGCGGGTGCGACTGCGCGGTCACGGTGCCGGCCCAGCGCTCCCTCTTCCGCTTCTTCGGCACCCAGGGCTACGCCCCCGCCTTCTCCTACCTGCGCGCGGAGCTTACCCCCGCAGACCTGCCCGATGACCTGCCCGGGAAGGACGCCCTCACCATCCCCACCCCCGGGCAGTATGCCGCGCTGCGCCGGGCCCTTCTCGCCGGGCGCTTCTACGCAGACCTGGGCGAGGCGGGCGCCGCCTTCCAGCACTATCTCTCCCGGGAGAGCGGCGCCGGCATGTACCTTCTCACCCTCCCCGGCGGCGACGGCTGCGCCGCGGCGGAGCTGGAGGGAGACTGCCTCACCGTCAAGGAGCTTTTGTGCGCCGATGCCGACATCCCCGCCGCCGCCGCGCTGCTGCTGCGCCGCCACAGCGCCCGCCGGTGCGTGCTGCGCCTGCCCCCCTGGTCGGCCTTCCCCGGGGAGAGCGTCCCCTTCGGCGCGGTGCGCTGGCTCTTCGGCCGCCCCTCCCCCTGGTGCCCGCCGGGGGCGGGCGGCTATCTGGGCTGCGCTTTCGACTGATTCGCAATAATTCACCAAAAATGTATAAACACTCCATCTCTCCTGGTTGAAACCTGCCAAAATGTGGTTTTTGGCAAAAAAGCCCTTGCATTCTATGCGAATACGCCGTATAATCCGAACATCAAGAAGCGCCTCCCACATGAGGCCGGATGGAATGCAAACATAAGGAGATAGATGAAAATGAAAGCAGCAAAGAAAATCATGTCCCTGGCCCTGGCCGGACTGATGGTCCTGGCCCTGGCCGCCTGCGGCGGCAAGAGCTCCGGCGTGACCACCGTTGAAAAGGGCAAGCTCCACATGTCCACCAACGCCGCCTTCCCTCCCTACGAGATGGTCAAGGATGACGGCTCCTTCGAGGGCATTGACATTGAGGTGGCCGGCGCCATCGCTAAGAAGCTGGGCCTGGAGCTGGTGGTGGACGACATGGGCTTTGACGCCGCCCTGCTGGCCGCCCAGAACGGCCAGAGCGACATCGTCATGGCCGGCGTCACCGTCACCGAGGAGCGCAAGGCCGTCCTGGACTTCTCCGACAGCTATGCCACCGGCGTGCAGGTGGTCATCGTCAAGGAGGGCTCCGCCATCCAGAGCATCGACGACCTGGCCAGCGCCGGCATGATCGGCTGCCAGAAGGCCACCACCGGCTACATCTACGCCTCCGACACCCCGGATAACGGCGGCTACGGCGAGGACCACGTCACCGCCTACGAGACCGGCGCCCTGGCGGTGGAGGCTCTGAAGAACGGCCAGATCGACGCCGTCATCATTGATAACGAGCCCGCCAAGGCCTTTGTGGAGGCCAACCCCGGCCTGAAGATCCTGGACGGCGAGTGGGTCAGCGAGGACTACGCCATCGGCCTGAAGAAGGGCAACACCCAGCTGCTGGAGGCCATCAACAAGGCCATGGCCGAGCTCAAGGCGGACGGCACCTTCCAGGCCATCGTGGATAAGTACATCACCGCCGACTAAACCCGGCACACAGGAAAATACGACTCTGCACAAGGCGGGCAGCGGCTGCTGTCCGCCTTGCCGCGAATCATATTGAAAAGGGGGATGCCTCCATGGATTGGGCACAGACCTACCTGGAGCTGACCGAGCTGCTCAAGGGCGGCGGGCAGCTGTCCTTCGGGCAGGAATTTTTTGTAAGCTTCTACAAGGCCTTTGTGGACGGCGGCCGGTGGAAGCTCTATCTCAAGGGCGTGGGCGTCACCCTGGAGCTGACCGTGGCCGCCCTGATCATCGGCGTCATTCTGGGCGTGGCGGTTGCCATGGTGCGCACCGCCCACGACCAGCAGCGGCTGGGCCGGCGCAATGTGCTTCTGGGTATTCTCAACGCCGTGTGCAAGGTGTATACCACCGTCATCCGCGGCACGCCCATGATGGTGCAGCTGCTCATCTGGGGCTTTGTCATCTTCAAAACAAGCCGCAACCACACCCTGGTGGGCATCATCGGCCTGGGCATCAACTCGGGGGCCTATGTGGCGGAGATCGTCCGCGGCGGCCTGATGAGCGTGGACATCGGCCAGACCGAGGCCGGCCGCTCCCTGGGCCTCAATTACTTCGACACCATGCGCTATATCGTCATCCCCCAGGCCTTCAAGAATATTCTCCCCTCCCTGGGCAACGAGTTCATCACCCTCTTTAAGGACACGTCCCTGGTCTCCGCCATCGGCGGCACCGAGCTTGTCTACTTCGCCCAGGCGGTGGGCGCCAAGACCTATGAGTACATGTTCCCCTATCTGGGCATCGCCCTTGTGTACCTCATCATCGTGATGATCCTCACGTGGCTGCTGGGCAAGCTGGAAAGGAGGCTGCGTCAAAGTGATCGACATTAAACATCTCTCCAAATCCTTCGGCAGCCATCTGGTGCTCGACGACATCTCCGAGCACATCTGCCCCGGCGAAAAAGTGGTGGTCATCGGGCCCTCCGGCTCCGGCAAGTCCACCTTCCTGCGCTGCCTGAACCTGCTGGAGACCCCAACCTCCGGCTCCATCTCCTTTGACGGGGCCGAGATTACCGACCCCGGCGCCGACATCAACGCCATCCGCCGCCAGATGGGCATGGTGTTCCAGCACTTCAACCTCTTCCCCAACATGACCATCCGGAAAAATATCACCCTGGCCCCGGTGCGCACCGGCCTGATGAAGCCCGATGAGGCGGATGCCGAGGCCGAGCGGCTGCTGCGCCGGGTAGACCTGCTCGACAAGGCGGACGCCTATCCCGCCCAGCTCTCCGGCGGCCAGAAGCAGCGCATCGCCATCATCCGGGCCCTGGCCATGAAGCCCAAGCTCATGCTCTTCGACGAGCCCACCTCCGCCCTGGACCCCGAGATGGTGGGCGAGGTGCTTGCCGTCATGAAGGAACTGGCCCAGGAGGGCATGACCATGGTGGTGGTCACCCACGAGATGGGCTTCGCCCGGGAGGTTGCCACCCGCGTCCTCTTTATGGACGGCGGCCACATCCTGGAGCAAAACGAGCCCCAGGCCTTCTTCTCCGCCCCCCGGGAGCCCCGCACCGTGGAGTTCCTCTCCAAGGTGCTGCACTGACTGCACCAACGCTTGACAAGCGATGTATCCAAAGCCCTGTGCCGGGATTTGTCCCGGCGCGGGGCTTCTTTTTCCGCCCTCCGCCCGCGCCCGCTCTGCGTCCCGGCCTGCCAGCCTATCGCGGCCCTTCTCTGCTGCTTTCGGCCCCTTCTGCCCCCGCTCCGCGTGCCCTGCACGCCTGCTTTCCCCTCCCATCCCAGCCTCAGTTTGCCCCTTCGTCTCCCGCCAGCCGCCGGCACGATTTCCGCTTTTTGTAAAAAATTGCAGAGAAAAATCCCTTGACATGGCTTATGTAAACCCATTCTGCATAAAAAGCGGGTTGGTCAACCTGTTGAAGCTCTGTGGAAAAGTCTGTGGAAGTTGTGGAAACCGTGTGGGAGCTCATATTATAAGGCCGCCTCCGCATGGCGCGGAGGCGGCCTTATACATTTTACGCTGTATATAAAGTGCCGAAAAAATTATGGCCTCCCGCGCCCCCGGCCGGGCCGTTCCGGCCTCCGGTCAGCCCTTGAGCAGGGCGCGCATCTCCTTCTTCAGCTTCTTCTGGTTGGGCAGCTCCCGCTTCCGGGGCACCCGCTGTTCGTACTCGCCGGCAATCTCCGCCAGGGCGTCCCGGGAGAGATAGCGCAGCAGCGGCGTACACAGGGTCTGCATGGCGCAGAACATCCAGTAGGTGCTGCTCTGGGTCCAGGCCCCCTTGGCAAAGGCGCCCCCCTCGGCGGCGTATTCATAGTCCCGGCAGGCCTCCAGCATCATAAAGCGCACCACCGCCTCCGCCTGGGCAAGCTCCTCCGGCTCTGCCCCGGCCTCCAGCGCACCGATGATCTCGTCCACATGGCCCCGCACCTGGGCGATGAAGGCGTCGTTGACCTTGGCGTCCTGCAAGGTGCGGTTTTTGAAGAGCATGATGGTGATGCTGCTCCTCCCGCTGCCCTCCAGCAGCTCCGTGATCGTCTTATTATACTCGTCATAGGCATTCCGGATGTCTGCCTCCGCCTTGGCGCACACGCCCTGCGCCTGCCCGGCCTGCTCCAGCTCCATCTCGTCCACTGTGGTCACCGCTCCTTACCCGCCGCCCCTTCGGGCGGCCTTTTCCCCATTTTATACCAGACCTGGGCCCCAAGTCAATCTCCCCCCGCACCCCGACGCAGAAAAGGGCCGCCCCAGCCTTGCCAGAGCAGCCCTTTGCGCATTTAGTTGTCTTTCCTTCTGCCCAGCAGCATCCGCGTGGAGTTGAGCACCGCGATCACCGTCACGCCCACATCGGCGAACACCGCCGCCCACATGTTGGCCTTGCCCAGGGCGCCCAGCAGCAGGAACAGCCCCTTCACCACCAGGGAGAACACGATGTTCTGCCAGGCGATGGACATGCACTTGCGGGCGATGGACATGGCCTCCGGCAGCTTCTCCAGGTCGTCGTCCATGAACACCACGTCCGCCGCCTCGATGGCCGCGTCCGAGCCCATGGCGCCCATGGCGATACCCACGTCCGCCCGGGAGAGCACCGGCGCGTCGTTCACGCCGTCGCCCACATAGGCAAGAGCACCGGCCGACGCGCGCTTTTCCATCAGCGCCTCCAGCTCATTGACCTTATCTGCGGGCAGCAGCTGGGCGTGAACCTCATCCAGGCCGATGCGCGCACCCACCGCGTCGCCCACCTTCCGGCTGTCGCCGGTGAGCATCACGGTGTACACGCCCTGGGCATGGAGCTTGGCAATCACGTCGGGGGTGGTGTCCTTGATCTGGTCGGCAATAACCAGGCAGCCCAGGTATTTCCCGTCCAGGGCCACGTGGACCAGCGTCCCCACGTCCTCCACGTCCCGGGCCTTGAGGCCCAGGCGCTCCATCAGCCGGGCGCTGCCGGCGGCGGCGCTCCTGCCGTCCACCGTGGCCGTCAGGCCGTAGCCCGCGGCCTCCTGAATATCACTCACCCGACCTTCGTCGATCTCCCGGCCGTAGGCCCGGCGCAGGGACTGGGCGATGGGGTGGCTGCTCTGACTCTCCACCAGGGCCGCGCAGGCGAGCAGCTCGTCCTCGCTCACGCCCGCCTCGGGGTAGCGCGCCGCCACCTCGAAGCTGCCCCGGGTTAGGGTGCCGGTCTTGTCAAAGGCCACCGTGCGGGTTTTGCTCAGCAGCTCCATATAGTTGCCGCCCTTGACGAGGATGCCCCGGGAGGACGCCCCGCCGATGCCGCCGAAGAAGGTCAGCGGCACCGAGATCACCAGCGCGCAGGGGCAGGAGATGACCAGGAACATCAGCGCGCGCTGAATCCAGGTGGCCCACTGCCCGGTGATGAGGGACGGGACAATGGCCAGCACCACCGCACCGCCCACCACCGCGGGGGTATAGTAGCGGGCAAACTTGGTGATAAAGTTCTCCGTTTTCGCCTTCTTGGAGGCGGAGTTCTCCACCAGGTCCAGAATCTTGGCCGCGGTGGACTCCCCGAATGGCTTGGTCACCCGGATGCGCAGCAGCCCCGTCAGGTTGATGCAGCCGGCCAGGGCGTCGGTACCGGGGGCCACGTCCCGGGGCAGCGACTCGCCGGTGAGGGCCGCGGTGTTCACCGAGGATACGCCCTCCATCACCGTGCCGTCCAGGGGGATCTTCTCGCCGGGGCGCACCTGGATGATGTCGCCGGGGGCGACTTCCTCCGGATCCACCGTCTCGGTGCCGCCCTCTCGCTCCACATGGGCGCTGTCCGGCCGGATATCCATCAAATCGGAGATGGAGCGGCGGGACTTATCCACCGCGCAGCTCTGGAACAGCTCGCCCACCTGGTAGAAGAGCATCACGCCCACCGCCTCGCCATACTCGCCCAGGGCCAGGGCGCCCACGGTGGCCACCGCCATGAGGAAGTTCTCATCAAAGACCTGACCGTGGGCGATGTTGCGCACCGCCCGCCACAGCACATCCCAGCCAACGATGAAGTAGGCCGCCAGATACGCCAGCAGCTGCCAGATGCCCGCCGGCACCGCGAACCGGGCCAGCAGCAGCGCCGCCGCCCCCGCCAGAATGCGGTACAGGCTCTTTTTCTGCTTCTTGGTCATCACGCATCAACTCTCTTCATCTTGCCGCCCGGCGCCCGGGCGGGCCTTGTCACATCACAATGGTGCAGTCGGGCTCCACCTTGCGGCAGCACTTCACAACGCCCTTCATCAGCTCGTCAAAGCCCTCGTCCGCCGCCTCGATGGTCAGCTTCTGGGCCAGGAAGTTCACGCTCACCGCCGTCACGCCGGGCAGCTTGGCAATGGCCTCCTCCATCTTCCGGGCGCAGTTGGCGCAGTCCAGATCCTCCAGCTTATACGTCTTTTTCATGCTTCATGCTCTCCTTTTCTCCGGGCCGTGCCGGTCATTCCGCAATATGTTCCATTCCCTGGGCAATAATCTTGCGCACATGGTCGTCGGCCAGGGAGTAGAATACCGTTTTCCCGTCCCGCCGGGGCTTCACCAGGCGGTTCGCCTTGAGGATGCGCAGCTGGTGGGATACCGCCGACTGGGTCAGGCTCAAGAGCTTGGCAATGTCGCACACGCAAAGCTCCGCCTCAAAAAGGGCGTACAGGATCTTGATGCGGGTAGAGTCCCCGAACACCTTGAACAGCTCCGAGAGGTCATAAAGGGTCTCGTCATCTGGCATCTCATCCATCACCTGCTCCACCGTGCTCTCGTGAACGCACAGGAAGCCGCACTGCTCCACCTCGCCCTGCCCCTCCGGGGCCCGGCTGACATCCCGCTGGGTCTGCTGTTCCATATCATCCACGCTCCATTCAATAACATATGCTCATCTGTTCACATGTTATGATATGACTTTCTTCCCCATTTGTCAACCCCCGGATGCAAAAATTCTTGCCTGCCGGGCACAAGGGCGGGCAAAAACGGCGGCAGGGCCGGGCAGAAAACTCTGCCCGGCCCTGCCGCTTGGACATTTACGGAACCTCCCGCCTCTGCCGGGCGCAGCGCCCTTCAGGAGCGAAACTGTTCGACTGCTTTTTGATCCCGGACGCGCTGTTCCTCGATGGCCTGATCCAGGAGCATATCCTTGACCTTCATCAGCCGGGTGGTGGTGGCCCGGTCGTTCTCATCCAGCTTCATGGAAATGTAGCGGATGGCCTCCTGGGTCTGGGGAATCATCACGTATTCCAGGGCATTGACGCGCCGGCGGGTCTTTTCGATCTCCTCCGCCAGCAGCTGGGCCGTCTTTTCGATCTGGGCCAGCTTGAGCATGGACTGGAACACGTCGCCCAGGGCCTCCACCGCACCGTCCAGCTCGCCGGAGGTGTTGGCAAAGCCATAGGGGAAGATGTCGCCGGTGTCGTCGGTGCGGGTCTTATAGTGGTAGACGGGCACGTTGACGCTCATCACGTTCTGGAAGGTCATATCCAGCTCCACGCTCTGCTTGGGGTACATCAGGGCCTGCTCCATGGCCGGGCCGCTCATCAGCGCGGAGGCCACGGTGAAGGAGCCGTGGACCTGCATCAGCTCCTCCTCCACCCGGGTGCGCAGGGCGCGCACCTCCCGGACGGTGTCGAGGAACTGCTTCATCAGCTCGTCCCGCTTGTCCTTGAGGAGCTTATGCCCCCGCTGGGCGGTCTTGAGCTTGCCCTTGAGCCGGGTCAGCTCCATCCGGGTGGGGTT
>CAKUIM010000010.1 GCA_934660965.1 uncultured Oscillospiraceae bacterium
CTCCTAAGCGAAAGGCCGCGCGTTCGAATCGCGCCGGGCGTGCCAAGTCGCTGCGGACGCCATATCGTTCGCAGCGACTTTTTTATGCGCGGCATAAAAAGTCACTTCTCACTCATTCTGTCGCAGCTCCTTTCCAAATCGAACCCGCGCACGCGCTGGGCTTCGATTTGGCGGGGACGGGGGATGCGGGGCAAGCTCACAGCGCTTGCTCTGTCTTTTTTTCAAATTCTCTTTATTTCAAAATAAAAACCGACCTTGACGGGGCCGGGAAGGGCAGGGAAAGGGCATGATGATGAGGTGGGGAAAGAAGCTGGCGGCGGTGCTTGGGGTGCTGCTGTGCCTGGCGGCGGTAAGCCCCCGGGTGCAGGCGGCGGCACCGGAACAGGTCATCGACATCGGGACAGAGAAGGTGAGCGTGCTCACCGACACCTCCGTTGTTTACCGGATTACCGGCACCGGCAAGGGGACGGTGACGCTGCGGCCGGAGAGCGGCAAACTCAAGGTGATACTGGACAACCTCACCCTCACCGGGTCGCTGGTGGTGGCGGACGGGGCGGATGTGGATCTCTTCCTGGAGGGAGAGAACACCATCACCGGCGGCAGCGGCCAGGCGGCGGTGAGCAAGATGACCACAAGCGGCACCCTGACCATTGACGGCACCGGCAGCCTCACGGCCACCGGCGGCGCTAACAGCGCCGGCATCGGCGTGAGCGGCGGCCTGCTCTCCATCGGGAGCGCGGCGGAGGTGACCTGCGGCAATATCGTCATCAACGGCGGCACCATCACCGCCCGGGGCGGAGTGTGCGGCGCGGGTATCGGCGGCGGCAGCGAGAGCAGCCTGGACGGCCTTATCATCAACGGCGGCACGGTGAGCGCCACCGGCTTAGGCGGTGCGGCGGGCATCGGCGGAGGCTCTGCGAGCATTACAAGCCGCACCACCGCCCAGAGTGTACCCCGGATCGACGGCCGGAACATCACCATCAACGGCGGCAGCGTGACGGCCTGGGGCAGCGGCGCCGCGGCGGGGATTGGCGGCGGCTCCTGCACCGGACTGGACAAGTCGTCGAGCGTGAAATACCGGCGCTACGGCGGCTGGGGCGACACCATCACCCTCAACGGCGGCAGCGGCACCATCTACGGCGGGTTCGACAACGGCCCGGGCATCGGCGGCGGCGGCACCAAGACCGGCGCCACAGGCAGCTGCAGCAAGCTCACCATCGCCGGGGGCACCTGGAAGATCACCGGCTACGGCAACGCCGCGTCTATCGGCTACGGCCGCACGGGCAGCTCCAAGTACGCGACCCTCGGCTCCATCAGCTACACGGTGTTTACCGGCGGCAATATCTACCTCAAAGAGGGCAGCAATTGCAGCAATGTGATCGACAACAAGGGCGGCACCGGCGCGTCCATCGGCACGAAGCACACGTTCTCCTTCGGCGCGGACGAGAAGGTGATCTCCTGGGTGTCCTCCACGGCGTACAACGCCGAGAATGTGGAGCCCGTCTATGATGCTTACTATTTCTATCTCTCCGCCGACGCGGAGTTCCACACCATCGACAGCGCAGGGACGGTGCGCTGCTATTCCACTGCCGGGGGCGGCGGCCTGACCCGGGAGGCAGCTGAGAGCGCCGTGCTGGATGTGACGGGCCTGGGGGAGGTGCTGCTCACGGAGGAGGGCTACATCGACCTTGCCGCGCCCAAGGTGATGCACACCGTGACAAGCCCCGCCTACACCCTCACCGGCGGCACCGCCGCGAGCCCTGACAAGGACAACTGCCGGGTATACGGGGACGTGACGGTGAATCTGAGCGCCCTGCGCTCCTCCGGAACCCTGAGCGTGAAGGGCGGCAGCGTGAGCGTGAGCACCACCGGGCGCAGCAGCCTTGGCACCCTTGCGGTGGAGGGCGGCGGCGTGACGCTGGCCGGTGGGGGCACGCTGTCGGTAAACGCCATCACCGGCGAGCGGGCCGCCGTCACCGGCGGCAGCCTGCGTATTGACAGCATCTACAAGACCACGGCGGAGCTTGTGGGGGCGGGAGGCGAGGCCCTCTACCGCCACCAGCTGGACTTCGGCGCGGAGAACGCCGGGGCGAAGGTGACCTTCACCGCCATGCCCTACCAGTACCTCACCTTCGGCATCACCGCCGACGAAAACGGCCAGGTGTTCCTCTATCTGCCCGGCACGGAGCGCGTGAGCGCCCAGGCGGGGGGCACGGCGGCGGAGAGCGTGGCCCAGATCCTGCGCGACGGCTGGTACTACGATATGGGCGGCGCGGGCAGCGGCGTCATCACCCTCACCGGGGGGGACAGCGTGAAGCTCTATCAGGACGCCTACATTATCAATGACACCATCTACACCTACTCCGGCGCGGTGACGCTGCGGCAGGAGGGCGCCGGGGCGGTGGATGCCGCGGTGGATGTGGCCGAGGGCGGCAGCTATGACATTACCCTGGACAACCTGAACCTGAAAACGGACGCCATAGCCATCAGCACCTACTGCGATGGGACGGGCCGGACGGGCAGCGACGTGGTGCTGCGCCTTGTGGGAGAGAACCGGGTGGAGTCCGCCCGCAGCACGGCCATCTACAAGGGTGCCTATGGGACGCTGACCATCACCGGGCCGGGTTCCCTCTCCGCCTACGGCGGCGTCACCACCGGCTTTGCCTGGAACTACGGCGGCGCGGGTATCGGCACCGTCACCGGCGACACCGGCCACATTTCTATCAAGGACTGCACGGTGTACGCCCAGGGCGGGGCCTATGCCGCGGGCATCGGCTTCGGCCGCCTGGTCAACGGGCGAGTGGGCTACAGCTGCGCGGACATTGTGATTGAAAACGCCGATGTCACAGCCATCGGCGGCACCGGCGCGGCAGGCATCGGCGGCGGCGAGGCGAGGGTGAGCACCGTCACCTCCGCGGCCAACGCCGGGGAGATCCGGGACATCGTCATCCGAAACTCCACCGTCACTGCCCAGGGCGGGTCCTACGGCGCGGGCATCGGCTCGGGCCGCTATGATGAGTACCCCCCGGCCATGTCGGGCATTGTAATTGAAAATTCCACCGTCACCGCCCAGGCGGGCAATGCCAACGCCTGCGGCATCGGCTTCGGCGTGGCCGACACCGCCGCCGCTGGCACGGGTGGGAGCCTGACAGGGGTGCGCATCGTCAATAGCTTTGTGACGGCGGGTAGCATCGGCGGCGCGGGCACGAGCGGCAGCTACGGCTATGAGCGCAGCGAGCTCTCCCTTTCCGGCAGCACGGTCATCGGCAGCCTGCGGGAGAACGCGGACAACAAGGTGGTCATCGAGAATAGCAGCTTTATGGCCTATGAGGACTGCCCTGCGGTGAACAGCGCGGGCGAGACGCTCTGCCGCCATATCCTGGTCTTTGACCGCGCCGACGCCAGGGTGACGCCCCACGACGGCTGGAGCGCGGGCTGGGCGGACGCCTGCCTCTACACCGATGGGGACAGCCGGCTGTGGGTCTGGCTGCCCAAGGCTGGCTTTGACGGCCTGACGGCGGACGCGGGGGGCAACAACCTGCGCTTCTCCTGCGCGGACAATGCCAACCCTGTCACCGGCGTCATCACCCTGGGGGGCAGCGTGAGCATCACCTGGGAGGGCAAACTGCTCACCGTGGACGTGAGCGCCGTCACCCCGGAGCTCACCGACTATGTGTGCCGCTGGGCCTATGCCGAGAGCGCGGACGGCGACTTCGTGACCGTGGATGAGACCCAGCCCTGGGAGAGCTACCGGCCGCGGTTCGGCTTCGGCGGGTATCTCCGGGCGGCGGTGCAGGGCAAGGGGATTTACGGGGACACGGTGACGTCTGATGTGCTGGCCCTGCCCGCGCCCATCGCGGTGACGGGCAAGCTTGCCATACTGGGCACCGCGGCGGCGGGGGAGCGCGTGACAGCGGACTTCTCCGGCGTGGCCCCGGCCATGGAGCGGGAGGACTATACCCTGCGGTGGGTGCTGCGCAGCGAGTTCGGCGAGGAGATTGCGGTGCTGGGCGACGGCCTGACGCTCACCATTCCCGAGGACGCCGCGGGCTATTATCTCCAGTGCGAGGTTTGCCCCCTCTTCCCCTATGAGAATGTGACGCTGCAAACGCCCCGGGTGCTGGTGGAAAAGACGCGCCTGCGGGGCACCATGACCCTCACCGGGGACGGCCTTGCCGCCGGAGGGTATGTGTACGCCGAGGTGACGGGGGTGGAGCCCGCCGGGGCGGAGGAGGCCCTGCTTTACAGCTGGCAGCGCATCCGGGATGGGGCGGCCACCGATTTGAATGTCACCACCGCCTACTACCGCCTGACCGAGGCGGACGTGGGGTGCATCCTGGTCTGCAAGGCTGTAAACAGCGCCTACAGCGGCAGCATTTCCGCCCGGGTGAGTATTCCGGACACGTCTCTTGGCACCATTGAGACCCGGCTTACTGCCCTGGAGGGCGGCGTGCTGCGCTATCAGATGACCAACAACAGCACCAAGACCCAGGCGCAGGTCATCGTGGCCGCCTATGACGGTGCGGGGCGGCTGGTACGCCTTGCCATGCGCACGGTGGAGCTGGTCAACGGCGCGTGCACCGAGGATCTGACCGCCTTTTCCGGGGCGGCGGACGTGCGGCTGTTCTGGCTGGAGGATGGGGCCATGAGCCCGCTGTGCCCGGCCATGCATGTGGGCATGGCGGGATAAAAGACCCATAAGAGACAAGGAAAACGCGGGGCCCCGGATGGGGCTCTGCGTTTTTGCGCATCAAGACGGAAAAGTGGCTATTGTGGAATGGCCGGAGTTCCTGTATAATAAATATACATATACATATATGGCTCTGCGCCCCTCGGGCGGGCGCGGGGCTTGAGAGGGGACACCGGTTTGGAGCAGTGGACATTTTTGAGCCGCATTGAGGACGGGGTCTACGTGGTGGACACGGAGGGGTACATCACTTATGCAAATCCCGCGTGGCTTGCCATGCTGGGCATGCAGGAGCGGGCGGTGCTGGGCCGCCGGGTGAAGGACGTACTGTGGGATTACTCTTTTTCCGCCCAGTGCATCAGTCCCGGAGGGGGCACAGATCAGGACAGCAGCCAGCGCCGGGGCATCTGGCGGCAGGTGCTGGAGACGGGAGAGAAGGCGGGCTGTTTTTCCGAGGACGAGTGCCGCTGCACCGTGGGCTATCCCATCCGGGACGAGAGCGGCGCGCTGACCCATGTGTGCGTGCTGGAGCAGGACCTGACGCAGTGCCAGCACCGCTTGGCCGCGGCCGCCGGGACGCAGAGCGGCGAGCAGGAGACTATGATCGGCGGCTCCGCCCCCATGGAGCGGGTGCGCAGGCTTATCCGGGAGGTGGCTGCCACCGACGCCACTGTGATGATCATCGGCGAGACGGGCGTGGGCAAGGAGGTGGCGGCCGGAGAGATCCAGCGCCTGAGCCGGCGCAGCGCGGCCCCCTTCATCCGCATCAACTGCGCCGCTATTCCCGAGACCCTGCTGGAATCGGAGCTGTTCGGCTATGAGGCGGGGGCCTTTACCGGCGCGGCCCGGGGCGGTAAGATCGGCCTGCTGGAGAAGGCAAACCACGGCACCGTCCTCTTCGACGAAATCGGCGAGCTGCCCCTGACCATGCAGCCCAAGCTGCTGCGGGCCATCCAGGAACGGGTGATTTTCCGTATCGGCGGCAGCGAGGCCATCCCCATCGACATCCGGGTGCTGTCCGCCACCAACCGGAACCTGCTGGAGATGGTGGCACAGAAGCAATTCCGGGAGGACCTCTATTACCGGCTGAACATCATCCCCCTGCGCCTGCCGCCCCTGCGCAAGCGGGAGGGCGACGTGATATTGCTGGCGGAGGATTTCCTCCGGAAGTGCAACGAGCGCAACGGCAAGCACAAATACTTTACCGAGCGGGCCAAGCAGGTGCTCCTGAACTACAGCTGGCCGGGCAACATCCGGGAGCTGCGCAACCTGGTGGACCGGCTGGTGATCCTGGGGGCCTCCCCCCGGATTACCGAGGGGGACGTGCGGGCCTACCTCTGGCCCCAGGAGAGCGAGGGCGCGGGGGAGGCGGAGCAGAACCTGTCTCTCCAGGACGCCACCGACCAGTTCCAGCGTCAGCTGATCTCCTCCGCCCTGTCCCAGTACGGCAGCACCTACAAGGCTGCCGCCGCCCTGCGCACCAGCCAGTCGACCCTCAGCCGCAAGGCCCGGCAGCTGGGGATCGACACCCGCTGATCGGCTGTACCCCCACAGTTTTTGTGCAAAAGATAAAAATTATAGGGAGAGCTGACAAGCGGCTTGTTGAATTTCTATAACGCGTCAGAAACGACCCGGATATGACTTAGTGAGTCACATCCAGGTCGTTTCTGTTTTTGTTCGAGCCGCTGGAAACGACACGCCTGCCCGGCAATGTGAAGGGAATCTGAAAATTCAGGCGGCGAATCTGACTCAAAGAGAAATGGCGGAAAAGAACACATTTTGCGCGCCCAAAAAGCCGAAACGGAAAATACGGCAAAAAAGTCTGAATAAATGCGGAAAAATGAGGGAAGCGACAATAAAATCGGAAAAATTATGCCTTGTTGGAAATATCGGAGGGAAAAGTTGGCATTCCCCTTGCAATAACACATTGGCGTAGCGCGAAGGCGCAAAAACAATTTGGAGGGAAACAAGAGATGAAGTGGAAGAAAGCAATCAGCCTGTTCCTTGTCCTGGCCATGAGCCTGACCCTGCTGGCCGGCTGCTCCGGCAGCGGCAGCAAGGAGAGCAAGCAGCCCCAGCAGAGCAATGCCGGCACCACCGAGAGCCAGAAGCCTGACGATTCCCAGGCCCCGGCCGAGAAGATCAAGATCGGTGTGCTGCTGCCCCTGTCCGGTTCCGCCTCTTACTACGGCGGCGTCCAGCTCGACGGCATCAAGTTCTGCGTGGACTACGTCAACGAGACCCTGGGCGGCATCGCCTCTATGAACGGCGCCAAGCTGGAGCTTGTGGTGCAGGATACCGCCAGCGCCCCCGAGACCGGCGTGTCCGCCTTTGAGAAGCTGGTGGAAGAGGGCGTTACCGCCGTGATCGGGCCGTACAGCTCCACCGTCGGCGCGGCCACCGCTCCCCTGGCCATCCAGTATGAGGTCCCCTACGTTCTGGTCAACTGCACCAGCGAGAACTTCATGAACGTGGAGAACAAGTACGTATACCGCACCAACATGGGCTCCTCCGACAACCAGAATATGTGGGGCGTCGTGATCGACTACCTCAACAGCATCCGTCCCGACAACCCCACCGACCGCATCGCCATCGTGTATGACTCCGGCGACTGGGGCACCACCTCTGTCAACTCCTGGAAGAACATGGCCCCCAAAATGGGCTGTGAGATCGTCATCAGCGAGGCTGTTTCCGAGTCCTCCACCGACCTGTCCACTCTGGTGAACAAGATCAAGACCAGCGACATCGACCTGGTCGTTGTGGCGGCCTTCTCTGCGGCCACCAACCTGCTGGTCAAGCAAATGGCCGAGTATGAGTGCGGCAGCACCATCGTGGGCCTGGGCGGCGGCGTAGGCGACATCGAGTTCATCCAGAACTGCGGCAGCGCCTCCGAGGACGTGCTGTATGCCGCTCCGTGGCTGCCCAAGTACGGCGGCGGCAGCGACATGGCCAATGAGATGAACGCCAAGTTCGCCGGCATCTACGGCTACGACATGACCATGGAGCCCTCCTGGGGCTGGCTGGGCATGGCCACCATCGCGGACGCCATCAACCGCGCCGGCTCTGCCGACCGCGAGGCCGTGGCCGACGCGCTGTATGTCACCGACTTCTGGAAGGAGGACGACGACCCCTCCAACGACTGGATCATGATGTTCTCCGGCTATGAGGGCATGCACTTTGCCACCGAGGGCCAGCACAAGGAGGTCTACACCGGCGGCGTGCGCTACAACAATAACGACCGCGTGGGCGAGATGTGCGGCTACGTGATTGTGCAGGTCCAGGACAGCAAGTGGACCGTGGTGTATCCCGAGTCCTACAACGGCGACCAGACCACCATCCACTACTAATCCGAGCCTGAACAAAATATCCCGGCGCTTCGGATGAAGCGCGGCGGAGGAAGCATCTGCTGTTTGTGTCCTCCCGGCCCGGGCAGTGAAGCCCGTCCGGGCCGGGAGGACTTTTTTGCCAAATTTTAGCGAAATTTTGCCTGATTTTCAGCGAAAAACGGAAATTTGGAGGGGATTCCCCTCCCGACAAATTGGAGAGAGAGGGCGCTGCGGCGGGAAGCCGGAGGGCCCCCGGTGCAGAGCTTTTGCATAGAAGGCCCCCTTTTATAAAGAAGCGGGGCGGGTTCCAGAAGGCCGCCGGAGGGCGGCGGGAGCGGGGCACGGACGCGCCCCGGAAAATAAGAAAAACCGTGTCTGTCCGGAGTGTGTCCGGCGGACACGGCAGAAAGGAATGACCGTAACTATGACCTTAGTCATTCAGGCGCTGGTAGACGGCCTTCTGATCGGCGGCGTTTACGCGGCCATCGGCATGGGTCTGAGCCTTGCCTACGGCGTTATGGGTGTGGTGAACTGGATGCACGGCGAGGTATTGATGGTATCCATGTATATCTCGTTCTATCTGGTGAAATACGGAGGCTTTGACCCCTATCTGACCGCCATCGTGACGGTGGCTGTCACGGGCGTATTTGGCTTCCTGCTGCAAAAATACGTCCTCAACAACCTCATCCGCCAGAGCAAGATGGCCTGGCGCGACATCCTGCTCTTTACCGCCGGCGTGGGCATGGCCCTCCAGGCGATCTTCAACATGATTTTCGGCGCCGAGGTCAAGGCGGTGGAGACGAAGTACAGCGGCATGCTCCACATGGGCAACGTGCTGGTGTCCCTGCCCAAGCTCATCTCCTGCATCATTGCGGTGGTGTGCTGTGTGGGGCTGTACTTTTACCTTCAGCGCTCCGAGGCGGGCCGCGCCCTGCGCGCCACCTCCCAGGACCGCGTCACCGCCCAGCTTATGGGCGTGAATGCCAACACCGTGTTCGACCTGGCCTTCGCCATCAGCCTGGGTCTTGTGGGTATCTGCGGCGCACTGCTGGTGCCCTTCTACTCCGTCAACCCCTATGTGGGCTCTACCTTCAGCTTTAAGTCCTTTATCATCGTGGCCATGGGCGGCAAGGGCAGCATCCCCGGCGCGCTGCTGGCCGGCGTGATCATCGGTGTGATCGAGAAGGTGGGCGGCTACTTTGTGGGCGACAACCTGGCCCAGATCTTTATCTTCGTGATGTTCATCGTGATTTTGATCGTCCGGCCCGACGGCCTGCTGGCCAAGCGCAAGAAGGGGTGAGCGAGATGAAGAAATTTGCAGCAGACAAGACCCGAAAGCTCATCATCCTGGCCGTGGTGCTCATTTTGATGATCGTGCTGCCCGTGGCCCTCAAGCTCAAGCTGTCCACCATGTCCATCCTTATCACCGTGCTCCTTTATATGTACTGGGCCAGCGCCTGGAACATCATGGGCGGCTACACGGGACTATTCAGCCTGGGCAACGGCATCTACATCGGCCTTGGCGCCTACATCACTGCGTGTCTCTTTGTTTACGGCGGCATCACCCCCTATATCGGCATCCCCATCGCGGGCATTCTGACGGGCCTTTTCTCTGTGGCCCTGGCCTTCCCCACCTTCCGGCTCCAGAGCGTGTTCTACTCCCTGGCCACCAGCGCCCTGGTGAAGGTGATGCAGATCATTTTCATGAACTTTCCCAACCTGTTCGGGCTGTACCTGGGCGGCTCCGAGGGCTTTAAGATCCGCGCGGCCAACGACCCGGCCAACATGCAGTTTGCCAGCAAGTACCCCTACTACTACATCATCCTCTTCATGCTGGTGCTGGTGCTGCTGGTGTCCTACTACCTGTCGGTGACCAAGAGCGGCTTCTACTTCCGGGCCATCAGCGCCAACGCGGAGGCCGCGTCCTCCCTGGGCGTGAGCGTGTTCAATATGAAGGTGCGCGCCCAGTTCATCTCCGCCTTCTTCACCGCCATGGGCGGCGGCTTCTACTGCATGTTCATCAACTATATCGCCCCCAATACACTCTTCGGCAGCAGCATGTCCATCAACGTGATGATGATGGCGGTGGTGGGCGGCGCCAACACCCTGTGGGGCCCCGTGCTGGGCGCAGGCCTGCTGTACACCGTCAACCGCATTATCACCATGTACGCCCCCAGCTCCCTCAACGGCATTGCCGACCTGATCTTCGGCGTGGTGCTGATGCTGTGCGTGTACTTCATGCCCAGCGGTATCCTCCACTATATCAAGGCCGGCCGGGAGAAGATGCGCATCTCCAAGGCGCGCAAGGCGGCCGCCGCGGAAAAACAGTGAGGTGACAACCATGAGTGAGAACAACAGCCAGAACGTCATTCTGGAGGGCCGGCACGTAACCAAGCGCTTCGGCGGCCTGGTGGCAGTGAACAACGTGGACATCGTCCTCCATAAAAATGAGATCCTGGGCCTCATCGGCCCCAACGGCGCCGGCAAGACCACCCTGTTCAACATGCTCTCCGGCACCCTGCCCATGACCGAGGGCGAGCTCTACTATCACGGCAAGCTCATCCACCACCCCAAGGCGGACGAGATGTGCAAGATGGGCATCGGCCGGACCTATCAGATCTGCCAGCCCTTCAGCAACCTCACCGTGCTGGAGAACGTGATGGTGGGGGCCTATATCCGCTACTCCAAAACGTCCCAGGCCCGGGACGCGGCCTATGCCGTGCTGGAGCGGGTGGGCCTTGCCAACGTGGCAAACTCCGCCGGCAACGCCCTGACCCTGCCCCAGCTCAAGCGCATGGAGGTGGCCCGGGCCCTGGCCACCGAGCCCGATGTGCTGCTGCTCGACGAGGTCATCGCCGGATTGAACCCCTCGGAGGTGGAAAAGACCATCGAGCTTATCCGGACCATCCGGGATCAGGGCATGTCCATCATCATCATCGAGCACGTGCTGCGGGCCATGATGAGCCTTTCCGACCATATCGTGGTCATCAGCCAGGGCTGCAAGATTGCCGAGGGCCTGCCCCAGGATGTGGTGAAGGACCCGCTGGTCATTGAATCCTATCTGGGAGGTGCAAAGAAAGATGCTTAAAATCGATCAGATTCACGTCAGCTACGGCAGCTTCCAGGCCCTGGACGGCGTGTCCCTGGAGGTAAACGAGGGGGAGATCGTGGCGCTGCTGGGCTCCAACGGCGCGGGCAAGACCACCACCATCAACACCGCCTCCGGTATTCTCCACCCCCTGTCCGGCTCCATCTACTTCAAGGGGGAGGACCTCTCCAAGTACAAGCTCCACGAGATTTCCTCCCTGGGCCTTGTGCAGGTGCCCGAGGGACGCCGCCTCTTCCCCAACATGTCCGTCCACGAGAACCTGCTCATGGGATCCTACGCCAAGGTGACGCGGGCCAAGCGCCAGGAGAACCTGGAGCTGTGCTACGACATCTTCCCCAAGCTTGCCGAGCGGCGCGACCAGCTCACCGGGTCCCTCTCCGGCGGCGAGCGGCAGATGGTGGCCATCGCCCGGGCGCTGATGCAGTGCCCCCAGCTCCTGATGCTCGACGAGCCGTCCCTGGGCCTTGCGCCGGTCATCGTGGAGCAGGTCTTTGAGACCATCATCCGCATCAACAAGATGGGCGTGACCATCCTGCTGGTGGAGCAGAACGTGCAGTCCTCGCTCCAGATCGCAAACCGCGCCTACGTTATCGAAAACGGCCACAACGTCATCAGCGGCAACGCCGCCGACCTGCTGAAGGACGACAACGTCCGGGCCGCTTACCTGGGCATCTGACGCCCGGAGAGCTGATTCCAAAATTTCGGAGGGATTTTTCGTGAAAGATATTGTGATTGTCGCCCCGTGCCGCACGGCCGTGGGCAAGATGGGCGGCACCCTGCGGCCCGTCCCGGCGGTGGATCTGGCCCGGGTGGTGCTGGAGGGGACACTCTCCCGCTCCGGCATCGACCCCGAGCTTGTGGACGAGGTGGTCATGGGCCACTGCCGCCAGAGCTCTGACGACCCCAACATCGCCCGGGTGGCAGCCCTGCGCGCCGGAGTGAGCGAGCGGGCGTCCGCCCACACGGTGATGCGCCAGTGCGCGTCCGGCATGACCGCCGTGCAGAACGGCGCGATGAGCATCATGTGCGGCCTCAACGATGTGGTGCTGGCCGGCGGCACCGAGTCCATGTCCAACGCCATCTTCTACCTGCGCAATGCCCGCTACGGCGTGGGCACCGGCAATACCACCCTGGTAGACTCCGTCACCGAGGTGCAGTTCTGCTCCCAGCCCCAGGAGATTTACGGCCGCTTCAACATGGGAATGACCGCCGAGAACGTGGCCGAGAAGATGGGCATCACCCGCCAGGAGCAGGACGCCTTCGCCCTGCTCTCCCAGGAGAAGGCCCACGCCGCCATCGAGGCTGGCCGCTTCAAGGCGGAGACCGTCCCCGTCTATGTGCCCCAGCGCAAGGGAGACCCCATCTGCTTTGAGGTGGATGAGTTCCCCCGCCAGACCTCCATGGAGAAGCTCTCGAAGCTGCCCACCGTGTTCCGGGAAAACGGCACCGTCACCGCCGGAAACGCCTCCGGCCGCAACGACGGCGCGTCCGCCCTGCTGCTCACCAGCGCCGACAAGGCCGCCGACCTGGGCCTGAAGCCCATGGCCAGGATTATCGGCATGGGCGCCAGCGGCATCGACCCGCGCATCATGGGCCTTGGCCCCATCGAGGCCAGCGCCAAGGCGCTGCGCAACGCGGGCATCACCATGGACGACATCGGCCTTGTGGAGCTCAACGAGGCCTTCGCCGCCCAGTCCATCGGCTGCATCCGGGAGATGGGCCTTGAAAACCGGATGGATATCGTCAACGTCAACGGCGGCGCCATTGCCCTGGGCCACCCGGTGGGCTCCTCCGGCTGCCGCATCATCGTCACCCTGGTCCACGAGATGCAGCGCCGGGGCGTGCGCTACGGCCTTGCCACGCTGTGCATCGCCGGCGGCATGGGCCAGGCTACCGTGGTGGAGCTGTGCGACTGACCGTCAACGTCTAAAGGAGGAAACCGAATATGAAATCCAATAAAGTGATTATTTCCGCCTGCCTGTGCGGCGCGGGCACCCGCCGGGAGCAGGCCCCCACCGTCCCCTACACCCCCGAGGAGATCGCCCGCCAGGTGGTGGACGTGGCCCGGGCGGGCGCGGCGGTGGCCCACATCCATGTCCGCAAGGACACCACCCTGCCCGACGGCACCTTTGTGGAGGCCTATAAGTCCATGGACCTGGGCCAGTTCACCCAGACCGTGACTCTCGCCAAGCAGTACCTTGCCGAGGCGGGCCTTGACATCCTCATCAACCTGACCACCTCCGGCGGCGAGTACGAGGACTATAAGCGGCTGCAGCACCTCTCTGCCCTCCAGCCCGACCTGTGCTCCTTCGACCCGGGCACCCTCAACTGGGCCAACAGCTATATCTTTGAAAATAGCCCCCGCTTCCTCAACCTCCTGGCCGACGAGGTGGTCAAGACCAACGTCAAGCCCGAGTTTGAGATTTTCGACACCGGCTTTATCGACAGCGCCAACCACTACATCAAGACCCACAACATCCCCGGCGACCCCTACTATCAGTTCATCATGGGCGTTGGCGGCGCCATGCCCGGCACCGCGGGGAATCTGGCCTTCCTGGTGGACAAGCTGCCCGAGAACGCCATCTGGTCCGTGTCCGGCATCGGCAAGGCCCACATGCCCATGATGCTCGCCGGCCTTGCCCTGGGCTGCGACGGCCTGCGGGTGGGCCTGGAGGACAACGTGATGTACGGCAAGGACGAGAACGGCAACAAGGTCATCGCCACCAATGTGATGCTGGTGGAGCGGGCGGTGCGCCTTGCCAAGGAGGCCGGCCGCCAGATCGCCACCGCCGACGACGCCCGGAAGATCCTGGGCATCGGGAAGCGGGCCTGACCGGGAGCGGAAAGGAGCGCTTGAGATGAAAACACTCTCTGACATCAAGAAGATTACAGTCATTGGCGCGGGCACCATGGGCCCGGGCATCACCCAGATCTTTGCCATCGGCGGCTACGCCGTCACCATGGTGGATATTTTTCCCGAGGCCCTGGAGAAGGGAAAGCAGAGCCTGAAAAACGGCCTTGACACCTTTGTGGCCGAGGGCATGCTCACGAAGTCCGAGGCGGACGCGGCCTTTGCCCGGGTGAGCTATGAAACGGCCTATGAGGCGGGCGTGAAGGACGCCGACCTTGTGATGGAGTGCGTGGTGGAGCGCCGGGACGTGAAGGAGTCCGTCTTTGCCCAGCTGGACGCGCTGCTGCCCGAGGACGTGATCATCGCGTCCAACACCTCGGCCCTCAATATCTTTGAGGTCATCCCCGAGCGGCGGCTGCCCTACGCGGTGATCGCCCACTGGTACGCCCCCGCCCAGATGATCCCCCTGGTGGAGGTGGTCAAGAGCGAGCAGGCCCCCCAGGAGCTGGCCGACGTGATGACCGCGCTGCTGGAGAAGTGCGGCAAGTCCCCGGTGCAGATGAAGAAATTCATCCGGGGCTATATCGTCAACCGCCTCCAGATGTGCCTCAATCAGGAGGTCTTTAACCTCCTTGACAACGACATCTGCACCCCCGAGGACATCGACAAGGCGGTGAAAACCAGCTTTATCCCCCGGGCCATGGTGCTTGGCCTGTGCAAGCGCATGGACTTCGGCGGCCTTGCCATGACGGGCAACAACTTCAAGAACCACAGCTATACCATGCCGCCGGAGAAGGATATGCCCGTTTCCCTGGCAAAGCATCTTGACAAAGGCGAGCTGGGGGTTAAAACCGGGAAGGGCTTTTACGACTACACCGGCGTTGACATGGATGCGCTGATGGCCAAGCGCGACAAGCAGCTTTTCGAGGCCTTCCGCCTGGAAAAGAAGTTTATGGACGACCCGGTTTGAGCACGAAAGGGGACAGACTATGAAATCAAAGGTAATGACCATCGAACAGGCTATGGAGCACTGCCATAGCGGAATGACCGTAATGATTCCCGGCTTTGTCAACTGCGGCGTGCCGGAGCATCTGATCGAGGCTATGGTGGAGAAGGGGGTGCGCGACCTGCACGTCATCTCCAACAACACCTCGGTCAAGGGCAAGGGCATCGGCCTTCTGGTCCACGCGGGCAGCATCCGCGCGCTGACCTGCTCCCACATCGGCAACAACACCGAGACGGTGGAAAAGTATATCGCCGGCGAGATCAACATCACCTTCACCCCCCAGGGCACGCTGTGCGAGCGGGTGCGGGCCGGCGGCGCGGGGCTGGGCGGCGTGCTCACCCCCACCGGCCTTGACACCATGATGGAGGAGGGCAAGCCGGTCATCGAGGTGGACGGCAAGCGCTATGTGCTGGAAAAGCCCCTGCGGGCGGACGTGGCCATCCTCCACGCCTGGAAGGCGGATAAAATGGGAAACCTGGTCTACCGCCACTCTGCCAAGAACTTCAACCCCATCATGGCCACTGCCGCGGATTACGTGATCGTGGAGGCGGAGCACATTGTAGAGGTGGGCGAGATCGACCCCGACGAGGTCATGACGCCCGGCTGCTGCGTGAACGCCGTGGTGCCCTGCGGCGAATGAGAGGGGAGGAATCACTGTGGTAGAAATGACGAAACAGGAAAAGAAGGAATTTATTGCCCGCCGGGCCGCCCGCTTCTTCCAGGACGGCGACCTTGTGAACCTGGGCATCGGCATCCCCACCCTGGCGGCCAATTTCATCCCCGAGGGCCGGGACGTGTGGATTCAGTCGGAAAACGGCGTAATCGGCCTGGCAGGAAAGCCCGAGGAGGGCAAGGAGGACCCGGACGTGATCGACGCCTCCGGCGGCTTCACGACCCTGCGGCAGGGCGGCAGCTTTGTGGGCTCCTTTGAGTCCTTCGGGCTCATCCGGGGCGGCCATGTGGCGGCCACGGTGCTGGGCGCGTTCCAGGTGGACCAGGAGGGCAGCGTCGCCAACTGGATTGTGCCCGGGCGCACCGCCGCCGGCATGGGCGGCGCCATGGATCTGGTGTCCGGCGCGCGGCAGATTATCATTACCATGGAGCACTGCGAAAAGACCGGCGCGCCCAAGGTGCTCAAAAAGTGCACCCTGCCGCTGACTGCCTCCCATAAGGTCACCTATGTGGTGACGGAGCTGTGCGTGCTGCACCAGACCGAGGCCGGCCTTGTGCTGGAGGAGCTGGCCCCGGGGGTGACGGTGGAGGATGTGCTCGCGCGGACCGAGGCGGAGCTCATCATTCCGGAGAAGATCGGCTGCATGGCCTGAGACCTGACGAAGCAGACAAGATACGGCCGGCAGCGCCCATCCCTTCCGGATGGGCCGCCGGCCGTGTTTTTTCGAAACGCAAAGGTATATACCATCGGCCGGAGCGGCGGGAGGGCCTGCCCCCGGCGGATGATAGGGAAGGATTTTAGCAAATGGGAATTCAGATCTGGCATATCATCGGCATTGCAGCGGTGCTGCTGCTGATTGCGGGAGTGAGCCTGTACTCCGGCAAAAAAGTGAAGAACGCCGCCGACTTCACCACCGGCGGCGGCAAGGTGGGCCGCTGGATGGTGTGCGGCACCATCATGGGCAGCCTTGTGGGCGGCCAGGCCACCGTGGGCACCGCCCAGCTGGCCTTCAACTACGGCGCCGCGGCCTGGTGGTTTACCCTGGGCTCGGGCATCGGCTGCCTTGCCCTGGCCCTGGGCTACGCCGTGCGGCTGCGCCGGGGCGGCAGCGGCACGCTGCTGGGCATCATCTCCAACGAGTACGGCTCCACCGCGCGGTATGTGGGCTCGCTCTTTTCCTCCGTGGGCATTTTTATCAGCGTCATCGCCCAGGTGGTGTCGGCGGTGGCTCTCATCTCCTCCGTGGTGTCGGTAAACTCCGTGATGGCGGCGGTGACTGCCATCGCCCTCATGGCCATCTATGTGGTGTTCGGCGGGCTGTGGGGCGCCGGGATGGGCGGCGTTGTGAAGCTTATTCTGCTGTACCTGGCCGCCATTGCCGGGTGTATCATGGCCCTGACCCTCTCCGGGGGCTTCGGCGGGCTGCTCTCCAACCTGAAGGGGGCCCTGGTGAACACCGAGCTGGGGGCGCTCTCGGGTATTGAGAGCGCCGGGGACATTTCCGGGCGGTTCTTCAGCCTGGTAGCCCGGGGGCCGGCCAAGGACCTGGGCTCCGGCCTTTCGCTGCTGCTGGGCGTGCTGTCCACCCAGATTTACGGCCAGGCGGTGATGTCCGCCAAGAGCGACGGCGAGGCCCGGCGGGGCGCGCTGCTCTCCACCTTCCTCATCCCCCCCATCGGGGCGGCGTGCATCCTCATCGGCCTTTTTATGCGCGGGCACTACATTACCACCGCGGAGATCGCGGCCCTCCAGGCGGCGGGCCAGGCCATTCCCGCCGGCATGACGGAGATCGCCTCCACCGCCCAGGTGTTCCCCATGTTCGTCATCCGGCATATGAACCCGCTGCTGGGCGGCGTGGTGCTGGGCACTCTCTTCATCACCATTGTGGGCGGCGGCGCTGGCTTGAGCCTTGGGACAGCCACGGTGCTGCTCAATGACCTCTTCAAGAAGGCCACCGACCGGCTGCCCACGCCGGAGAAAAAGCTGCTGGTGACCCGCCTTACCATCATTGGCGTGCTCATCGCGGCGGCGGGGGTGGCCCTTGGCACCTCCGGCGCGGTCATCAACGACCTGGGCTTCCTCTCCATGGGCCTGCGGGGCGCGGTGATCTTCATCCCCCTGACCTGTGCGCTGTTCCTCCCCGGGCGGGTGGACAGCCGCTGGGTGGTGGCCTCCGAGGTGTGCGCGGCCATCGCCGTGGTGGCGGGCAAGCTTGCGGGCATCGGCATCGACCCGCTGTTTATCGGCGTGGCGGCAAGCCTTCTGTGCTGCCTTGTGGGCATGGGCGTGAAAAAGGGCGGCGGCAAGAGCCTTGCCTCCGGCGCCGCGGGCTGATATAATAGAAAAATCAACGTCTCTCCGTCTCTGCGGCGCTGCGCCGCAGAGACGGGGAGGGGACAAGACCGGGCGGGCCGGCAAGGCCCCCCTTATGAATGGAGGCGCACGACCATGCACCGGATTCTGGTGGCAGACGACGAGGAAAAGCTGCGCAAGGTCATTAAGAAATACCTGGATTTTCAGGGCTATGAGACCGTTGAGGCGGTGGACGGGCAGGACGCGGTGGAGCGCTGCCGGGAGGAGAGCTTTGACCTTATCATCCTGGACGTGATGATGCCCCGGATGGACGGCATCACCGCCTGCCGGCGCATCCGCAAGCTGTGCGACACCCCCATTCTCATGCTCACAGCCAAGGGCGAGGAGTACGACCGCATTGTGGGCTTCGAGTCGGGGGCGGACGACTATGTGGTCAAGCCCTTCTCCCCCAAGGAGCTGATGCTGCGCATCGAGTCCATCCTGCGCCGCAGCGCAAAGCAGGGCCGGGCCAACCGGGACATCAGCGCCGGGCGGGTGACCTTCTCGCCGGAGGGACGCTGGGTGGAGGCAGACGGCAAGCGCACGGAGCTCACCGCCAAGGAGCTGGAGCTGCTGGGCTACCTGATGGGCCGGCCGGGCCGGGTCATCCCCCGGCAGGAGCTGTGCATGGCGGTGTGGGGATCAGACGCCCAGAACGTCAGCCGGACGCTGGACACCCACATCAAGTGCCTGCGCAAGGCCCTTGGGGTGTGCAGCGGGTACATTACGACCATTTACGGGGTGGGGTATCGCTTTGAAGTCGCATAGCAGCATCTCCTGGCGGATTGCGAAATATCTGCTGGGCTATACCTTCGGGCTGCTGGCCGTGCTGTGGATTTTCCAGATTCATCTGCTGCCCCGCATCTATCAGGAGTACCGCAAGGCGGACGTCACCGGGCAGGTCACCGCCCTGGGGAAGGACATGTCAAACCCCAACATCACCCGCCGCATCGTCAGCTTTGCCAAGGAGGAGACGGCCTGCATCCGGGTGGTCACCGCCTCGGGTACCGAGGTGCTCTCCCTGGACCTGATGCCCTACTGTGCCATCCACTCGCTGGATAAGCAGTCTCTGAGGGAGCTGTGGAGCCAGGCGGAGGAAAACGGCGGCACCAAGACGGAGATCTATGCCATGACGGGCAACCTCCTCTACCGGCAGATTCCCTCGGGCTCTCAGGCCATCCTCCACGTCCAGGTGTTTGAGCCCCCCGGGCGGGAGGCCTTCGCCATTTACTACAACAGCGCCCTCTCCCCCATCAACGGGATGCTGTCTGTCCTTCAGATTATTCTGAAGATCATTACGGCGGCGGCGGTGTGCATCGCGGCGGTGATGGTGTGGTGGATCAGCCGCACCACCGTGCGGCCTATCACCCAGGTGGCGGAGCGGGTGCGCCGGCTCAAGGCCCAGGACTACACCGTGAAGTTTGAGGGCGGCGGCTTCCGGGAGATCGAGGAGCTCAACGAGGTGCTCAACGAGACCAGCCAGGCCCTCGATCAGCTCGACCGGATGCGCAGCGAGATCTTCGCCAAGGCGTCTCACGACCTGCGCACCCCCTTGTCCATGATTATCGCCTACGGCGAGGCCATGCGGGACATCCCGGGGGAGAACACCCCGGAGAACGTGCAGGTCATCATCGACGAGGCAAGGCGGATGAGCGACCTTGTCAACAACATCCTGGTCTATCCGGAGCTGCCCGGGGCGGGGCAGACCGCCCCGAATTTTACCCGCTTCGACTTCGGCGCGCAGTGCCGCGCCATCATCCGGCAGCACCAGCACCTGAAGGCGGGGGGCAGCTGCGCCTTTTTGTATGACGGGCCGGAGTCCCTCTGGGTGTGCGCCGACAAGGTGCGCATGAGCCAGGTGCTCTACAACCTTTTGAGCAACGCCATGGCCCACAGCGGCGGCGCCACCGAGATCCGCCTGACCGTCCGGCAGGAGGGGGACATGATCTACACCGCCGTGAGCGATAACGGCAAGGGCATCCCAAAGGATGAGCAGGAGCTGGTGTGGGAGGTGAACTACTCCAAGGCGGAGGAGGACGGCTACCACCGGGGGCTGGGCCTTGCCATCGTGCGCTCCATTCTGGAGCAGCACCACGCCCAGTTCGGCGTGGAGAGCGAGAGCGGCAGGGGCTGCACCTTCTATTTCCGCTTCCCGGAGGACGCCCGGACATGAGCACATAAAAAAGCCGGCGGCACAGTCTGTGCCGCCGGCTTTTGCTTATCTGCAAGGCCCTCTCAGTCACCTGCGGTGACAGCTCTCCCAGAGGGAGAGCCAAGGGGCTGTGGGCGCAATTCTTGCCTCTCCCTTTGGGAGAGGTGGTTGAGCGCAGCGAAACCGGAGAGGGGGAACAATGACCATACGATAGGCCCCCAGAAGCTCATCTGCAAGGCCCTCTCAGTCACCTGCGGTGACAGCTCTCCCAGAGGGAGAGCCAAAGGGGCTGTGGGCGCAAGCCCTTAGCCTCCCTCGTCAGAGGGTGACGCAGGTTTTGATGAGGTCCCGGGGCTTATCCGTCATGGCCCGGAAGGCCTCGGGGATCTGGTCGAAGCCCTGGTAGCGATGGGTGATGAGCACCGTGGGGTCGATACGGCCGTAGCGTACCAGCTCCAGCATGGCCCCGATGCGGGCCCGGCCGCCGCCGGTCAGGCCGCAGCGGATGGTCTTGTTGCTCATGCCAAAGCCCCAGCGGGGGTTGGAGATCTCCAGATTGCCGGTGGTAGTGAAGTAGTTGACATTGCCGATGGTGCCGCCGTAGCGCACCATGGACAGGGCCTGGTTGAGGGCGTCATCCCCGCCGCCGGCGATGATGCAGCGGTCCGCCCCCTGCTTATGGGTGAGGGCAAAGACCTGCTTGACAACGTCCCCCTCCTTATAATTGACGATGTCGGTGGCGCCGTAGAATTTGGCGGCCTCCACGCAGTTGGGGCGGCTGCCGATGGCGATGATCCGCCCGGCGCCCCGCAGCCTGGCCCCCGCCACGCTCATCAGGCCCACCGGGCCGATGCCCAGCACCACCACGGTGTCGCCGAACTGAACGTCGGCAAGCTCCGCGCCGTACAGGCCGGTGGTCATCATGTCGGTGGCCATGACGGCGGCCTCCCAGGACACGCCCTTGGGGATTGGGGTGAGGTTGGCGTCGGCGTTGGGGATGAGGGCATACTCGGCCAGCAGCCCGTCGATGCGGTTGGAGATGACGTTGCCCGTCATGGGGCCGGCAAAGTGCTGGGGGACGCCCTTCTGGGAGAGCGGGGTGCTCCAGTCCGGCGTCACCGCCGGGATGGCGACGATGTCGCCGGGGGCGAAGTCCCGGACCAGCTCGCCCACCTCTACCACCTCGCCCACGCCCTCATGGCCCAGGATGCGGCCGGGCTCCACATAGCCGAACTCTACGTTATGGACGTCGGAGGTGCAGGGGGAGACCATCAGAGGCCGCACCACCGCGGCGGCGGCGCTGGCATGGGGGCGGTCCTTTTCCACCCAGCCTGCCTGGCCCTTGGAGAGAAATGCATAGCCTTTCATGTTGTAACGCTCCTTTTGATTCCGGCGGCACCGGGTGATTGCACACAGGGCGGCCGATCGGGGCCGCCCTGCGCATTATTTTATCTCGCGGATGAGCACCATGGGGGTGAGCTGGGTGCCGTTGCCGCAGGGGTTGTCGGCGATCATGGCCATGAGGTCGGCCTCGCTCTCGTGGATGGCGGAGCACTTGCCAAGCAGCTCCTGGGCAAGGTCGTTGGCGTCTACAATCATCATGCGTACGCCGGTCTCCTTGTAGACCTCCTCGCACACGCCGTCGGAATTTTCGGGAATGCGGATGCCGAACTCGCCGTATACATCAAAGCAGTGGTCGTAGAAGCCGTCCAGGCCGGACACCTCCTGGCCCACCATCCTGTAAAAGACGCCCCGCTTGCCGAAGAGCTTGCCGAAGCCCGCGCAGATGGCCGCCCAGATGACGTAGAGGGCGCCCCGCTGGTCGATGGCGAACTGCATCTTCCACGGGGAGTCCACGCCGATGCCGGCGGAGGAGTGGGAGGCGAACTTGGAGAGGAACTTCGCAAGCCAGGACAGCTTCATGTCGGACTTCTTCACGATGCGCTTCTGGCACAGGGAGATGATCTTCTCGCTGGAGGAGAGGATGTCACCCTCCTCGTAGATGGGGACCACATATTTTTTGATGAGGTCCAGATAGCTCTCGCCCACCTGGACGAAATGGGTGGCAATGGCGTGGCGGGCAAAGGTGCGCTCGCCCACGCGGATCTCCACCTGCTTGCCTTCGTTTGCCTTGAACTGGGAAAGCTCCATGAAAAATACCCTCTTTTATCTGATGTAGCAGGCGGGAGGCCCGCCCGGCTTAGTATAGCCGCGAGCGCCGCCGGTTAGCCCCGCTGGGGAGCAGACCGCCGCCGGGGGCGGAAAATGCGCTGTTTTGCGTTATTATAGCATGCCGCCGCGCCCAGGGCAAATAAAATTTGGCCGCGCTCGGGGGACGTGGGCGGGCCTGCCATGGGCGGGGGGAATTTACAGTTTATTGAAGAATCGCAGCGGCGGGTATGGTAGCATAGGCTTGTAGGAGGCGCCCGGGAGAGTCTGCGGGCGCGGCAGGTTTTGAAAAGGAGGCCCTTTATGAACGTGATGTCCCTGCTCAACCCCAAGGTGCAGGTGGCCTATTTATATGAGGACGACACCATCCGCCAGGGGCTTGAAAAGCTCCGCCACCACGGCTACACCGCCCTGCCGGTGCTTACCCGGGACGGGGGCTATGCCGGCACGGTGAGCGAGGGCGACTTTCTCTGGTACCTGCTGGAGCAGGACGACCGCACCCTCCGGGGGCAGGAGCGCGCGCCGCTGCGCACCATCCTGCGGGGTGAGTTCAACCCGCCGGTGGACATCCGGGTGACTATGGAGGAGCTGCTGGAGCGCTCCATGCAGCAGAGCTTTGTGCCGGTGGTGGACGACCGGGGGGCCTTTGTGGGCATCGTCACCCGGCAGGCCATCCTTAGGGCCCTGGCCGCGGAGCGGGAGCGCCCGGCCCGGCTGCCCCGCCACGGCAGGGCGGCGGAGGCCGTCGGGGCGTAAGGACGTAAAAAAGCCGGCGGCACACCTGTGCCGCCGGCTTTTGCTTATCAGCAAGGCCCTCTCAGTCACCTGCGGTGACAGCTCTCCCAAAGGGAGAGCCAAGAGTGCTGCTCGCCACCTCCCTTTGGGCACAAGGGGAGGCTTTGTCTCTCCCTCCGGCACGGCTAACGCCGTGCCACCTCCCTCTGACGAGGGGGGTTTTTTCTTTTCCTCCGTCATGGCGCGGCTCTGGCATGCCGGCGGCATATCCTTCACTCATGTGCCGGCCGCTGCGCTCCCCGACGGCCTGCCGAAGCGCGCACGCAGAGCTGCGGGGGACGGCGGGTGCTGCGTTATTTCATATTGACAACAACACAAACCGTTGTTATAGTTATAATTGTAACAAATGCAGAGAAGAGGAGAGGTTTTTATGAAAAGTTTGGTTTTTTTGATCATTGCGGTTATTCTTGCGATTGCGGCAACGGTGCTTGCGTTCATCTTCTTTGTGCCGGAAAAGCGCCGGGAGAAGATGAACGCCTTTGGGAAATTCCTGCACGACCTCTGCAATTTTAAGTTTCTTGTAGTGGAAAAGGTCCTGCAGACCCTGTACATCTTTGCCACGGCCTACATTATCATCTACGGGGTGCTCCAGCTGTTCAACGTCCAGGAGAATTTCTGGACCGGCAAGAGTACTTGGATGGGCGGCGTCGGCCTGCTGTATATCATTCTGGGGCCCATCGCAGTTCGTCTCAGCTTTGAGCTGCTCATGATGGCCGTTCTGCTGGTGAAGAATGTCATCACCATCAACAACAAGCTGGCAAGCCAGACCGGTGTGAGCGGCGGCGATGCGTTTGCCGTTCCCGATGTACAGGAGCTGAAGGACGCCGTCCGCCAGCGCAGGGAGGCGGCGCAGGAGGCGCGGCCCGACCGGGATGAAACCGCCCGTCCCGCCCAGTTCTGCCAGATGTGCGGCACCAGACTGGAAAACGGCGTCTGCCCCCACTGCGGAGCTCCCACACAGGAGCAGTAAGTCTTCGGCATCAAAAAGGAGCGATGGGTATAAGCCCATCGCTCTTTTTTCATTTATACGGGCGCCGGCGGGGGGCGGTCAGCCCTGGGGGGACCGGCCCTGGGCGGCGGCCTTGTGCTGGCGGTGGAGCTCTTTCTTGCGGCGGTTGGAGAAGCGCTCCTCCTCACTGTAGACGCAGCCGCAGTACTTCTGCATGTAGAGGCCAAGGGCCCGGGCCTCCTCCTGACCCTCCCGGAAGCGAGGGCGGAAATCGTAGGGGACGAAGGTCAGGCCATGGCGCGCGGCGGCAGCCTCGCCGGCGGCGCAGAGAAGCTCCCGGTTCTGGTAGGGGGAGATGAGCAGGGTGGTGGAGAAGCGGGCAAAGCCGTGCTCGGCGGCATAGCGGGCGGTCTCCTCCATACGGCAGGCGTAGCAGTAGCCGCAGCGCTGCTCCGGGTGGGCAGCCACGGCGGCGGTGAAGGGCCGCAGGCCGTAGAAGTCCTCCTCCCGCAGGGCAAGGCCGATGCTTTTGGCGTAGTCCCGCAGGGCGTCCCGCCGGGCCTTGTATTCGAGATAGGGGTGGATGTTGGGGTTGTACCAGAAGCCGGTGGGCTCGGTCCCCTCCTCCCGCAGCTGGTGCACGCAGGCCACCGAGCAGGGCGCGCAGCAGATATGGAGCAGCAGGTCAGACAAAGGGCGCATCTCCTCTCGCCGCCCCGGCGCGGCCGGGACGGACAGGCTGTCCCTATTGTATCACCCCCGGCGGGCCCGGCGCAAGCCCTTGGGAGGAGAGGGACGGCACTGGCGATTTGATTTGAAAACCCGAAAAAGAAAGACCTGAATTTTGGAAATTCAGAGAAAGAAAACTTAATTTCGGAAAAACTATTGACAGAAAGGGGGAAAACGAGTAGGGTCAAAGGCGAGAAAAGAAAGGATGGGGACAGGATGGGGCAGAGCGGGGCATATATCAGCCTTCCGGAAAAAGATAAAAACAGGGTGATCGCCAGCGCGGCCCTTTTGTGGCTGTGGCAGGTGCTTTTTTCCTTCAGCATGCCGGTGGTGCTGCCGTCTATTATGGAGCGCTACGGTACCATGGGCTATTACGCCATCCTCTCCGGCGTGGTGGCCCTGGGCTCGTGCATCGTCACCCCCATCGGGGGCAAGCTGGGCGACCGGTTCGGCCGCCGGCGGGTGTACCTTATTGTGGGCACGGCCCGGGTGGTACTGCTGCTGGTGTGTGCCCTGCCCACCAGCGGTGCAGTGTTTTTCTCGGCCTATACCCTCTCCACTCTGGCGGGCGGGCTGCTCAACTCTTACTACACCACGATTTTGAGCGACGTGACCGTCATCACCGAGCGGGCCCGCTGGTTCGGCGTGTTCGGCACGGTCAACGGCTTCGGGCTGCTGCTGGGCATGCTGGGCGGCGGCGCGGTGGTGGATTTGTTCGGGGCGCTGCATGTATTCTGGATTATCACGCCGGTGGGCATTGCGTCCCTGTGGCTGGCCTGGCGGTACTACCCCAACCGGCCCCGGGCGGAAAAGACCGCCCTGGACGGCAGCGGCATGGTGCTTATGGGGGCGGGCCTTGTGCTGGTGCTGAGCTGGGCGAGCTTCGGCGGGCTGCTCTTCCCCCGCATCTCCCCCCTGGGCCTGGGCCTTCTTGGTTCGGGCGCAGTGCTGCTGGCGATCTTTTTCCTCCACGAGCGGCGGGCGAAGGACCCGGTGCTGGACTTCTCGCTGCTGCGCAACCGGAACTTTGCCATGTCCTGCGGGATGTATATTGCTGTGTCCCCCATGGTGCAGCTGTGCTCCACCGGCATCACCCTCTTCGGGCAGAAGAGCCTGGGTATGTCCGCCACCGTCAGCGGGACGCTGGCCATGCCGAAAAATCTGCTGTTTCTGGTGCTGCCCTCCGTCATGGGGGCCTGGCTTGCCCGGGACACCCGGCGGTTCCGCTCGGTGTTCCTGCTCTATGGCGTCACCGCGGGGCTGGGCGGACTGTTCGCCTCCACCTGGAGCAGCGCCACCCCCCTGGTGCTCATCTATCTGGGCATGCTGATCTTTGGCGTGAGCACCACCTGCCAGGCGGTGGGGGTGCAGCCCTTCACCCAGCTGACGGTCAGCAATGAGGACATGGGCGGCGCCATGGGCTCCCTCCAGTTTGCCAGTGCCCTGAGCGGCATGGTGTATACGGTAATCTACAACGTCCTCTACAACACCCGCTATGATGCCGCCATGGCGGCCGGCGGCGGAGAGCACCTGTCCCGGGCCATTACGGAGGTGTTCTCCAACCTGTCCCTCATCACGGCGGGATGCGGGCTTGCCATCATCGCACTGACCCTCTGGCTCATTCCCCGGGGGGACGACGGGCTCAGCCCCCACCGCAAAACGGCAGACAAACAATAAGGCAAAGGCCGGCTCCCTGGGGGCCGGCCTTTCTGGCGTGGCGGGGGCAGATTTTCCGGCGCGGCGGGGTTTCGCCAAAAAAGGATACTGGGCGGATGGTATAATTTGCGGAAAGGGGTTGCTATTTCCGCGGCGGGAACGTACAATAGAAGTTGACAATTTGTAGGAAGGAGCGCACTGCCATGACCCGCGAGCAGGCTTTTGAATTCCTGGACCGCACCGCCCGGGGGATTGCCGAGATGTTCGGCTCATCCTGCGAGACGCTGGTCCACGACATGGGCGTTCCCTCCCACCCCATCCTGTCCATTTACAACGGCCATGTGTCCGGACGGGAGGTGGGCTCCACCATGGACATTATGGGCATCGGCCTGGAGCTGGACGAGCAGGCCAGCATGACCGACCAGGTCAACCTGGCGGCCACCACCCCCTCCGGCCGGCAGACCAAATCCTCCACCTTCCACATGATTGGAGAGGATTACAACCTGGCCCTGGGCATCAACTTTGACTACACGTCCCTGGTGTTTGCAAACCGCATCCTGGTGGATTTAATGAGCGCCCAGTCCGACTTGCAGTCCGCCCTGTGGCGGGAGGAGGAGTCCCGGCAGCTGGCCGACCTCTTCGAGCGCTGCCTTGACACCCTTGGAAAACCGGTGGACGCCCTGAGCAAGCGCGACCGGGTGCGGATCATCGGCCTTTTGGAGCAGCACAACGCCTTTTCCTACCGGAAGTCGGTGCCCTATGTGGCCAAGCGCCTGGGGGTATCCCGGTATACGGTTTATAAATATTTGAGCGAAGTGGCCGAAGAGGCCGGCGCCTGACAAAGGAGAGAGGATCATGATCGAAAAGGAACAGATCGACGCATATTTTGCGGACAAGGAGGACGTACTGGTCAAGGCGGTGGAGCGCCTGGTATCCATCGACAGCGTGGAGGGGGAGGGCGCGCCCGGCGCACCCTTCGGCCCAGGCCCTGCCCGGGCGCTGGACGAGGCGCTGAAGATCGCCGGTGAGTGGGGCCTCATCACGAAGAACCACGAGGGCTATGTGGGCACCGCCGACCTGTGTGACAAGGAGGACGCCCTGCACATCCTGGGCCACCTGGACGTGGTGGCCCCCGGCGAGGGCTGGACGGTGACCAAGCCCTACTCCCCCCTGCGGGAGGGCGACCTGCTCTACGGCCGGGGCACCGACGACGACAAGGGGCCCGTCGTGGCCTCCCTGCTGGCCATGAAGGCGGTGAAGGACCTTGGGGCGCCCCTGAAGGCCAACTGCCGGATGATTATGGGCACCAACGAGGAGTCGGGCTCCGGCGACATCGCCTGGTATTTTGCCCGCAATCCCTTTGCCCCTGCCACCTTCTCCCCCGACTCGGGCTTCCCGGTGGTGAACACGGAAAAGGGCGGCTTCAAGCCCACCTTCTCCAAGAGCTGGCCGGTGCAGGAGGCGCTGCCCCGGCTGCGCTGGCTCCACGGCGGCTTCCGCATCAACGTGCTGCCCGGCGACGCATCTGCCGCGGTGGAGGGCATCGCCCCGGCGGACATCGTACCCTATGCCCGGGAGCTGATGGTGCGCACGGGTATCCAGTTCTCCTACGCCGTGGAGGACGGCCTGACCGTCATCCGTGCCAAGGGCGCAGGGTCCCACGCGGCCTGGCCCAACGGAGGGAACAACGCGATCACCGGCCTTGTGGCGCTGCTCTCCCAGCTGCCCCTGGCGGACGGGCCGTGCAGGCAGGCGATCGGACAGCTGGGTGAGCTGCTGCCTCACGGGGACTACCTTGGCCGGGCCCTGGGCATCGCCCAGAGCGAGCCGGTGGCCGGGGACCTCACTGTGGCCTTCACCCTGCTGGAGGTGACGGACACCGGGCTGGAGGGCCGCTTTGACGCCCGGGTGCCCCTGTGCGCCACCAGGGAGAACTGCCTGGAGGTGGCCCGGCAGGCCTTTGAGAGCCGGGGCTTCACCTTCTCCGGTGAGCAGGACCAGCCCCACCACACCCCGGAGGACAGCCCCTTTGTCCGGACCCTGCTGCGGCGCTATGAGCAGTACAGCGGCGAGAAGGGCGCGTGCCTTGCCACCGGCGGCGGCACCTATGTCCACGACATCCCCGGCGGCGTGGCCTTCGGCTGCACCATGCCCGGGTTTGACACCCATCCCCACGGCGCGGACGAGCGGGTGCGCATTTCCGACCTGATGCTCTCCGCCCGGATGTTCACCCACATTATCCTGGATTTGTGCGGCCAGGAGGATTGAGAGAAAGAAACGCGCGGGCGCTTCCCTTGGGAAGCGCCCGCGCTTTCTTGTTTGCGGACAGATTTAATGGGCCATGAAGCGGGAGAGGAACTCCCGGGTGCGCGGCTCCCGGGGGGCGGAGAAGAGGGCCTGGGGCTCGCCCTCCTCGCAGATGACGCCGTCGGCCATAAAGACCACATGGCTGGATACGTCCCGGGCGAAGGCCATTTCGTGGGTGACCACCAGCATGGTCATGCCGCCCCCTGCAAGGTCCCGCATGACGGCGAGCACCTCGCCCACCATCTCGGGGTCCAGGGCGGAGGTGGGCTCGTCGAAGAGCAGGACCTCCGGCTCCATGGCCAGGGCCCGGGCGATGGCCACCCGCTGCTTCTGGCCGCCGGAGATCTGCCGGGGCTTGGCGTTGAGGTACGGGGTCATGCCCACCTGGTCGAGGTATTTCAGGGCGTTCTCCCGGGCCTCGTCCTTGCCGCGCCGGAGGACCTTCACCTGGCCCACCATGCAGTTTTGCAGCACGGTCATGTTGTTGAAGAGGTTGAAGGACTGGAACACCATGCCCACCTTGGAGCGGTAGGCGGCGGCGTCCATGCCCCGGGCGGTGATGTCCTGGCCGTGGAAGAGAATCTCGCCGCCGGTGGGGGTCTCCAGAAGGTTGATGCACCGCAGCAGGGTAGACTTGCCCGAGCCGGAGGCGCCGATGATGCTGGTCACATCGCCGGGGCGGACGGTGAAGTCAATGTCCCGCAGGACCTGGTGGCTTCCGAAGGACTTGGAGAGGTGGCGCACCTCCAAAATGGGCTCACTCATGGTTTTCCTCCTCCTTACCGGCGGGCACGCCCTGGGCGTACTCCTTGCTGCGCTCGTCAAAATTGCTGCCCTTGCCGGGGTAGCTGTAGCTGCCGCTGGTGTGGGCCAGGGTGTCGGTGGTGGCAAGGTCATAGCTGTCCGAGCCGGCCAGCCGCCGCTCCAGCAGGCGCAGCAGCCGGGAGAGGACAAAGGTCATCACAAAATAGTAGACCATGATGATGGTGTAGGTGGCGAAATACTGGTAGTTGGCGCCGGTGGCAGCCTTGGCCCGGTAGAAGAGCTCGGTAAAGCCGATGAGGAACAGCACCGATGTGTCCTTGACGTTGATGATAAGGTTGTTGCCGATCTGGGGCAGGATGCTGCGCAGCGTCTGGGGCAGGATGACGGCGGTCATGGTCTGCACATGGGTCATGCCGATGGCCTTGGCCCCTTCGGTCTGGCCCGGGTCGATGGAGAGGATGCCGCCCCGGACGGTCTCGGCCATGTAGGCGCCGGTGTTGATGGACACGATGAACAGCGCCGCCGGCCACACCCCCATGGGCTTGCCGGTGAGCATGGCCCAGCCGTAAAAGATGAACATGGACTGGACGATCATGGGGGTGCCCCGGAAGATCTCCACGTAGGCGCCCAGAATGAACTGGATGACCCGCACCACAATGCGCTTGGCGGCGTTGTCCCGCCGGGACAGGGGGATGGTCTGCACAATGCCCACCACAAAGCCGATGAGGCAGCCGAACAGGGTGCCCACCAGGGCGACAATCAGGGTATCCCGGGCGCCCTGAAGGAAAACGACGCCGTTTTCCGACAGCACCCGGCCCAGCTTTTGAAGAAACGTCATTTCTGACCAGGACATGGAACTGTACACTCCTTCTCGCCGCGGCCCGGGCCGCCCGAAGGGCGGCTGCCGCAGCTTCTTATTCGCTCAGGGGCTGGATGGCGATGGCCTCGTCCATGAAGGTGTTGAAGTCATCGGCGGTGTACTGGGAAAGGACGCTGTTGAGGGCGTCGCACAGCTCGGTGTTGCCCTTCTGCACGGAGATGCCGATGTTGATCTCCTCCTGGCTGACCTCGAAGTCGCCGTCGGTGCCGGAGAAGTCCAGCAGCTTCAGGTCGGGGTAGACGATAGTGGCGGCGGTGGCGGTGGGCATGTCGGTGACCACAAGGTCGCACACGCCGGTCTCCAGGGCCACCAGCATGGCCGGGGCGGTGTCCTGGGCGGCGAGGATGTTGGCGCCGGGGATCTGGGGCAGGCACGAGGTGTACCAGATGGTGCTGATCTGGCTGGTGCAGGTGGCGCCGGAAAGGTCAGATACCGACGCGGCGTCGGCATAGGGGCCGTCGGCCTTGACCAGGGTGACGATGGAGGCGTAGTAGTAGGGCTCGGTGAAGTCCACGGTCTCCAGACGCTCGCTGGTAATGGACTGGCCGGCGATGGCGCAGTCGATGGTGCCAGCCTGGACGCCCAGGATCAGGCCGTCCCAGTCGGAGCGGACGATCTCAAGCTGCCAGCCCAGGGCGTCGCACAGGCGCTTGGCCCACTGCACGTCGTAGCCGTTGGCGTACTCGTTGGTGCCGGAGATGGGCACGGCGCCGTTGGAGTCGTCGGTCTGGGACCAGTTGTAGGGGGCGTAGGCGCACTCCATGCCCACCCGCAGGGTGCGGGTTTCCTGGGAGGGCTGGGCGCTGCCCGAGGCGGCGCTCTGGGAGGGGGCGGGAGAGCTGGCCTGGCCGCCGCCGGAGCAGGCGGTCAGCAGCAGCGCCATGGCGGCGCACAGCAGCAGGGCAAGGGTTCTTCTTCTCATGATGTTTGTTCTCCTTTTCCGTTTGTTTTGCTCCTCTTGCCCGAGGGCAAAAAGAAAGACCATGAACCGCAGATGCGATCATGGCCGACAAAACTCCGCCCGGAAAAGAGGGAGCCGCTCCTCCATGATAGCGCTTCACACGGGGGTGTGACAGTCCAACGGGTATTTCCCGTTGACCCAGGCACGCACGGCCGGACCAGCCCTTGCGCCCTTCGGCGGCGACGCCTTTCGCCGGAAGCAGTTGTCCTTGCCCTCCGGGTACTTTTCGTAGCCGCGCCTCTATCATTGGTTCAATTTGCAAGCATTATAGCGCGGCCATGCAGCGCTGTCAACGTCCCGGGGAGAAATTCGGCGAATTTTGCCCTGTGGAGCGGGAATGACCGCCGCCCCTGTGCAATTTGCACCGGGGCGGCGGTCATTTTGCGGGTCGTGTGGGGGGCGTCAGCGGAGACTTGCGCCCGCGCCGCGCTTAAAATGCACCATCTTCACCACCATGCCGGTGAGGGCGAAGAGGGCGATGGCGTTGGGGATGACCATGAGGTTATTGAACATGTCGGTGAGCTCCCAGACCAGGTCATTGCTCATGAGGGTGCCCAGGAAAATGAACACCAGGGCGATGACGGAGTAGATGGCGGCGGCAGTCTTTTTGCCCAGCTTTTTCCCGAAAAGGTAGATGACGTTGATCTTGCCGAACATGTTCCAGCTGAGCACTGTGGAGAAGGCGAAGAAGAACAGGCATACCGCCACGAAGATGGAGCCAACCTGGGTGCCGAACACGGTGCCGAAGGCGGTCTGGGCGAGGTTTGCCTTGCCGATGCCGGCGGGGATGGCGCCGGAGGCGAGGGGGCCGTCGGCGGTGTAGAGGGTGGAGATGATGACAAGGGCGTTGAGGGTGAGCACCACAAAGGTATCGATGAACACGCCGATCATGGCCACCACGCCCTGGTCATGGGGGTCCTTGACGTTTGCCTGGGCGTGGGCGTGGGGAGTGGAGCCCATGCCGGCCTCGTTGGAGAACAGGCCCCGCTTGGCGCCCTGGCTGACGGCGGTCTTGATGGCGTAGCCGAAGCCGCCGCCGATGATGGCCTGGGGCTGGAAGGCGTATTTGAAGATCATGGCGAAGGTGGCGGGCAGGTACGTGATGCGGGCGATGAGCACCACAAGGCCGCCGGCAAGGAAGATAAGGGCCATGATGGGGACGATCTTTTCCGTCACGGCGGCCAGGCGCTGCACGCCGCCCAGGAAGATCACCGCGCAGATGACGGCCAGGATGACGCCCACGATCCAGGAGGGGATGCCGAAGGCGGTCTCAAAGGTGGAGCCGATGGAGTTGGACTGCACCATGCAGCCCATGAAGCCCAGGGCCAGGATGATGGCCACGGCGAAGAAGCCGGCCAGGAACTTGCCGAAGGCGCCCCGGAAGGCGGTGGTGATATAGTAGACGGGGCCGCCGTGGACGGTGCCGTCCTGGTCCACCCTGCGGGTCTTGATGGCCAGGGTGGCCTCGGCGTAGATGGTGGCCATGCCGAAGAAGGCGATGATCCACATCCAGAAGATGGCCCCGGGGCCGCCGGTGAGGATGGCGCCGGAGGCGCCCACGATGTTGCCCGTGCCCACCTGGGCGGCGATGGCGGTGGCCAGGGCCTGGAAGGAGCTCATGCCGCTCTCATGCTTTTTGCCCCGGAGGGTGAGGGTCCCGAATACCTTTTTCATGCCCTCGCCGAAGCAGCGCACCTGCACGAACCGGGTGCGCACGGAGTACCAAAGGCCCACCGCCACCAGCAGGAACACCAGAATATAGTTCGACAGGTACTCGTTGATCTTTGCCACAATGGGCAGCAGTACGTTTTCCAGATTTTCCATAGTAAACCTCTCCTCTTTTCCGAAAAGAAACAGGCCGCGGAGGGATGCTCCACGGCCTTGGGAAAAACGGAAAGGCAGCGGGCATGCGCCCGCCGGGGTTTTCGTCATCCTCTGTCCTTTTGCCTGAGAGATTGGCGGCGGCCGCTTCCGACCGTCCGCTTTGCACCTTCGGCACTCAAACCATTGAGCTTCTCCAGAGTTACATCCGCGCACAGTCCTGATCCCCTGGGGGACACCTGAGAGTGTTACTCCTTCGGTAAGCCGTAACGGCTGTTTTCCTGGGCGCTTCGTCTGTTCTGTTCAGTTGTGATGGACATTATACCGCACTGCACGGACGGCGTCAAGCCCCGGGGAGGCGGAAAGAGCGCCAAAATGCGGGGCGGGGCGGGGGAAAACTTTGTGCGGGCGGACGGAAGGAAGGGGGCGGGCGGGCCCGACGGGGGGCGGGAGGGACTGGCGGCGGGGGGCGGAAGTTGACATTTCGGGCAGAGGGAGTATACTATTCATATTAATAAATAAAATGCGGAAAACCATGACGGACTCCATGGAAGAGAGGGCGAAGCGGCAATGAGAAAACGTGCTTTCAGATTTTTGCTTGTGCTGATGCTGGCGGCGGTCTGTATCCTCCCGGCGGCAGCGGATGATGGGCAGGAGCAGGTCCTGGACCTGGTACAGGGCTCTGTTACCCTTACTGAGCCGGGCACCTACCGGATTGTCGGCTACGGCGTGCAGACGGCCAACGCCGTCACCGTATCGGCAGGCTCGGGCGGCGGCAGATATAATGTCACGCTGGACAATGTGAACATCAGCGCGGGAACGGCCCTTTCTATCAGCGGCAATCCCAGCGTTTTCCTCACCCTTGCCGGCGAGAATACCCTGACAAGCTCCAAAGGGCCGGGGCTGGAGGTGGGCGGCAGCGGCAATATCTCCATCGACGGCACCGGCAGCCTGACTGCCCAGGGCGGCAGAGGCGAGTCCGGCATCGGCGGCAGCGACTGCGGCGCCATCGCCATCAGGGGCGGTACCATCCGGGCCACGAGCGGTTACGGCAGCGCCGTGGCCATCGGCGGCAATCGGTGTTCGGGAATCCATATCTACGGCGGCGATGTGACCGCCGTGAGCAACCGCAGCAGCGACAAGAAAACCCAGGTCCCCGCCATCGGCAGCTATGCCTCCGGCAGCACCATGCGCCTTACCATCAGCGGCGGCACGGTCAATGCCACCGGAAGCCTTGCGTTCAACGCAAGGACCGTATCCATCAGCGGCGGCAGCGTCACCGCAAATGGCGGCATTCTGGCCACCTGCACGGCGGCGGAGGAGAACGCCGTCGCCATCAGCGGCGGCACCGTAGCAGTCCCCGACGGCGGCATTCTGGGCAGGCAGATTGTGATTTCCGGCGGACAGGTGGAGGCGGTGGGCGAGCCGGCCATCGGTTACAACTGCACCAGCAGCGCGAGCTCCGCCAGCGTGACCATCTCGGGCGGCACCGTTACCGCCAGCGGCACGGGTTTTGTCATCGGCGCCGTGCCGGGCGGCACCCCCATCAGCAGCACGGTGAATATTTCCGGGGCCACGGTCAATGTGTTCTCCGAGTGTGCAGACGGCGTTGTGGGCGCAAAGTACAGATTGAGACAGGTAGCGAGTTCCATCGTGAAGGTGAAAAATGCCAGCGTTTTCATGGGCAACGCCGGCAGCGATTTCTACACGGTTGGAAACGCCTCCGGCAATATCGGCACACCCCGGCGCTACTGCGTCCGGGGGCTGACGGCGCCCTTTACCGTCACGGCCGGCAGCGAGACCTTTATCATTCCTGCCTCCCACGACGCGGATTCGGACTATCTCCACCTCTATCTTGACGAGACGGTCACAGACATCACCGTCAACGGCCAGCCGTGCAGCCCGGAGGACGACGCGGTGCTGCCCGCCGGGGGCGACCTCATCCTCTATGCGCCGGGCACCTACACCGTCCAGGGGGATGGGCAGACGGTGACGGGGCGCATCCTGTGCAAGGGGACGGGGGCGCTGAATGTGACCTTTGAGAATGTGAAGCTGACCAACACCCGGATTCCCCTGGTTCTGTGTGCCCAGGAGCTTGCCCTGCGCCTGGAGGGGGAGAACAGCGCTGCCTGCACCGCCGCCCAGAGCCCGACTCTGCACATGGGCAGCGGCTGCGCCATGACGGTCTCGGGCAGCGGCGCGCTGAAACTGGAGAATGTGTTTGGCAGCGTTGTTTCCGGCGGCGGGAGCCTGACGGTGGAGGGCGGCGACCTGGCCGTCATAAACCCTTCGGAGTCACTGCGATTCTATGGCATAGCGCTCAAAAGCGTGAACGTCAATGGCGGAACGCTGCAGACCAACTGCGGCATTGGGGGCGTGAATGGCTGCGCGGTGACGGTCAGCGGCGGTGCGCTGAATGCCGAATATGGGGGGCAGAGCGTCAGCGCCGACATCACGGTGACGGGCGGCGCTTTGATTGTTGATAACCATTATAATATCGGCGGAGCGAGCTGCAATATCACTGTCAGCGGCGGGCGCGTGAAGGCTGGTTCTATGACCTGCGCCGCGCTGAATGTCTCCGGCGGCGAGGTGGAGCTTTCCGGCAGCAGTCACAGCGCCATTAAAGCCGGACAGGTCACGCTGACCGGCGGCACGGTCACGGCCAGCGCCAGCAGCAACGGCTACGGCTACGGCATTGAGGCGGATACCATCCTGGTGGGCGCATGCAGCGTAAAGGCAGTGGGCGCCGAGACCAGAGGCGCCATGAGCAGCGAGCCCCGGGCCGCCGCCGCGCCCTACGGCGCCGTGTCGCTGCACACCTATTCGGTGGCCGGCCTCGATGCGCCCTATGAGGTGCGTGTGGGGGAGGAGAGCTTTACTGTGCCGGCGGCCCACCCTGGGGACGAGCAGCTCTATCTCTACCTGGACGGCACCCAGGCTGTCACCATCAACGGCCGCAGCTACGAGCTCTTCCTCACCGACAGCCAGGGCCGGTGGGTCTGCGATCTGGCGGGGCAGAGCACCTGCACCGTGCATATGCAGCGGCGGGAGGCGCTGGAGGAGGAGTGCCGCCTGGCCGTGGCCAGCTATGACGCCCAGGGGAGATTCCTGTCCGTCGCCATCTACAGCGTGGAGGCGGGGAGCGGCACGTTCAGCGCCCAGCTCACCCTTCCGGCGGGGGCGGGGATGGTCAAGATCTTCCTGATGAGCGACCAATATGCCCCTCTGTCCTCCTTTGCGTCCATTTGACGGGAGGGGCCGCGCCTGACTGCGCCGCCCTTCCTTCGACCCAGCACAAAGCGGCCCTCTGCCGGAACGCCCTGTTCTTTAGGGACCCGGCAGGGGGCTATTTTTGCGGCGTGCCGGAGAGCGGCTTGGGCTGCGGGGGAGTGGGCGCGTTTAATTTACAATTTCCTCTTTTTTCTCCCGGGAGGGTATGGTATAATAACGCAAAACGGCGGCTGACCGGGCGAGGGCACCGCCCCGGCGGCCTGCGGGCAGGGCCGGGGACGGGCCGCTTAAACGGCCGGAGCCATGCATGAGAACAGCCGCGCCCCATGGGGAATTTTCGGGGCGCGGAAAAAGAAAGGATACAGAAGCTATGGGCCTTTTTTCCAAGATCTTCGGCACCCGCTCCGAGCGGGAGGTCAAGGCGCTCAACCCGATCGTAGACAAGATTGAGGCGCTCTCCGACCAGTACAAGGCGCTCTCCGATCACGAGCTGCGCGCCAAGACGGATGAATTCAGGGAGCGCCTTTCAAAGGGCGAGACCCTGGACGACATCCTGCCCGAGGCCTTCGCCGTCTGCCGGGAGGCGGACGAGCGCGTGCTGGGCATGCGCCCCTACCGGGTGCAGCTCATCGGCGGCATCATCCTGCACCAGGGCCGTATCGCCGAGATGAAAACCGGCGAGGGCAAGACCCTGGTGGCCACCCTGCCGGCCTACCTCAACGCCCTGGCGGGCAAGGGCGTGCACATCGTCACCGTCAACGATTACCTCGCCAAGCGCGACAGCGAGTGGATGGGCAAGGTGTATAAGTTCCTGGGCCTCTCGGTGGGCCTTGTGATCCACGGGGTGGAGAAGGCGGACAAGAAGGCCGCCTACGCCGCCGACATCACCTACGGCACCAACAACGAGTTCGGCTTTGACTACCTGCGCGACAACATGGCCATCTATGCCAGCGAACTGGTCCAGCGGGGCCACGCCTTCGCCATCGTGGACGAGGTGGACTCCATCCTCATCGACGAGGCCCGCACCCCCCTCATCATTTCCGGCCAGGGCGAGCAGTCCACCCAGCTCTATCAGCTGGCGGACAACTTTGTGGCCCGGCTGAAGATGCTGCGGGTGGCCAGCACCGACGCGAAAGAGGAAGAGGACACCAACGTGGACGCGGACTACATCGTGGACGAGAAGGCCCGCACCGCCACCCTCACCGCCCGGGGCATCAAGAAGGCGGAGGAGGCCTTCAACGTTGCAAACCTCTCCGACCCGGAGAACTCCACCCTCTCCCACCATATCAACCAGGCCCTGAAGGCCCGGGGCGTGATGCGCCGGGACATCGACTATGTGGTCAAGGACGGCGAGGTCATCATCGTGGACGAGTTCACCGGCCGGTTGATGTACGGCCGGCGGTACAACGAGGGCCTGCACCAGGCCATCGAGGCCAAGGAGCACGTCACCGTGGCCCGGGAGTCCAAGACCCTTGCCACCATCACCTTCCAGAATTATTTCCGCCTGTACAGCAAGCTCTCCGGCATGACCGGCACGGCCATGACCGAGGAGGAGGAGTTCGGCACCATCTACTCCCTGGACATCGTGGAGATCCCCACCAACCGGCCCCTGGCCCGCATTGACCAGCCGGACGTGGTGTACAAGACCAAGGCGGGCAAGTACCGGGCCATTGTGGAGCAGATCAAGACCTGCCACGAGAAGGGCCAGCCGGTGCTGGTGGGCACCATTTCCATCGAGATCTCCGAGCTGGTGAGCAAAATGCTCACCAAGGCCGGCATCCGCCACAACGTCCTCAACGCCAAGCACCACGAGAAAGAGGCCGAGATCGTGGCCCAGGCGGGCAAGCTGGGGGCGGTCACCGTGGCCACCAACATGGCCGGCCGCGGCACCGACATCATGCTGGGCGGCAACGCCGAGTATATGGCCAAGGCCCAGCTGCGCAAGGCGGGCATGAGCGACGAGCTCATCGCCGAGGCCACCGGCCACGCCGAGACCGACAACCAAGAGATTCTGGACGCCCGCCGGGCCTTTGCCGAGGCGGAGGCCAAGTTCAAGGAGGAGATCCGGGAGGAGGCGGAGAAGGTCCGCGCCGCCGGCGGTCTCTATATCCTGGGCACCGAGCGCCACGAGTCCCGCCGGATCGACAACCAGCTGCGCGGCCGCGCCGGCCGTCAGGGCGACCCGGGTGAGAGCCGGTTCTTCCTCTCTCTGGAGGACGATATTCTCCGCCTGTTCGGCTCCGAGCGCATCCAGAGCATGATGGAGTCCCTGGGCGTGGACGAGGACACCCCCCTGGACCAGAAGGTGCTCTCCAACGCCATCGAGTCCGCCCAGAAGCGGGTGGAGTCCCGCAACTTCCAGACCCGTAAGAACGTGCTGGAGTACGACGACGTGATGAACACCCAGCGGGAGATCATCTACAAGCAGCGCCGGCAGGTGCTCGACGGGGAGAACCTGAAGGACTCCATCGAGAACATGCTCACCTCCACCGTGTCCGGCCTTGTCTCCGGCCACGCCGGCGAGCAGCAGCACCTGGACGAGGAGACCTTCCATGCCGCCACCGCCCATTTGAGCGGCTCCCTCTTCACCAGCGCCCAGCTGCTGGCCCTGGAGCGGGAGGCCCCGGCCCTGACCACCGGGGAGCTCACCGACAAGATGACCGAGACCCTCCGGAGCAATTACGCCAGGCGCGAGGCTCAGGTCAACGAGCTGCTCGCCCCCCTCTTCCGGGACGGCCGGGAGCCCATGCGCGAGCTGGAGCGGGTGGTGCTGCTGCGGGTGGTGGACGAGTACTGGATGGACCACATCGACGCCATGACCGAGCTGCGCCAGGGCATCGGCCTGCGGGCCTACGGCCAGTCCGACCCGGTGGTGGAGTACAAGCGGGAAGGCTTTGACATGTTCGAGCAGATGGTCGCCGCCATCCAGGAGGAGACGCTGCGGCGGCTGTTCACCGCGCGCGTTAAGAGCAACGAGGAGATCCGCCGGGAGCGGGTGGCCAAGATCACCGGCGAGTCCGGCGGCGCCGACGGCACCGTGAAGAAGCAGCCGGTGAAAAAGACCCAGAAGATCGGCCGGAACGACCCGTGCCCCTGTGGCTCCGGCTTGAAGTGGAAAAAGTGCACGTGCCCGGAGTATCACAGAGACGTGCAGTAAGATTTTCGCGCCCGGTGTGGAAAAGTGAGCGGAAGCGGCACTTTTTCCACAGGGCCGCAGGGCGGCCCCGGCGCGGGTGCGCCGTACAAGTCTTTTCGCGCAGCGAAAAGCTTGGCGCAAGGCAGAATTCATTTCTGCCGCGCAATGAAAAACGGGGTCCCCGGCCGGCGGGAGCCGGCTGGGGGGGAAAGTGCACCTGCCCGGAGTATCATAGGGACGTGCAGTAAGATTTCCGCGCCCGGTGTGGAAAAGTGAGCGGAAGCGGCACTTTTTCCACAGGGCCGCAGGGCGGCCCCGGCGCGGGCGGAAAGGAGATGCGTATGGCGATCATCGAGCGGGAGCGCTGCGGCGTTGTGTTTGAGGCGTCCGAGCAGCTGGAGGCCCGGGGCGGCATCGCCCACGGTTTTTCCACCCGGCTGGGGGGCGTGTCCGAAGGGGTGTACGCCTCCATGAACCTGGGGCTCAACCGGGGGGACGACCCCGCCTGCGTCCGGGAGAATTACCGCCGCTTCCTGGGGGCCATCGGCGCCCGGGGGGCGCGGCTTGCCATGTGCAATCAGGTCCATGGCTGCCACGTGCGCACCATCACCACCGCGGATGTCAAGACCGACCTCTATGAAAAGCTGGGCTACGAGGGGGACGGCATGATCACCGCCATCCCCGGGGTGACGCTGCTGGTCTTTGCCGCCGACTGCATCCCGGTGCTGCTCTACGACCCCCGGCGGCGGGTCATCGGCGCGGTCCACGCCGGCTGGCGGGGGACGGCCGCGGGCATCGTCACCGAGGCGGTGGAGCGCATGAAGCTGGTGTACGGCTGCCGGCCGGAGGACATTCTGGCGGCGGTTGGCCCCGGCATCGGCCCCGACTGCTTCGAGACCCACGAGGACGTGCCCAACGCCATGATGGCGGCAGTGGCGTCCCCGGCGCTTCCGTATATTACCATCAAGGAAAACGGGAAGTTTGCCGTGGACCTCAAGGGCATCAACGCAAGGCGGCTGGAGCTTGCCGGCCTTGCCGCGGAGAACATCGCGGTGAGCGGTGAGTGCACGGCCTGCTTAAAGGATAAATACTGGAGCCACCGCCTGCAGGGCGAGGCCAGAGGCTCCATGGCAGCCGCCATTGAACTGTTGGAATAAGCAGGGCGGCTGCTTTTTCTGCCCAAAAAAGAGAAAAACTGTATGTTGGAGGAGACCGGGCGTGGAGACAAAGAGAGTATACCGCTGTTTTGTGGAGAAAAAGCCGGGGTTTGACGTGGAGGCCGCCGGGCTGCTGGGCGAGCTGCGCGGCCAGCTGGGCATCGAGGGGCTGACCGGGGTGCGGCTGTTCAACCGCTACGACGTTCAGGGGGTGGACGACGCCGTCTATCAGGCGGCCCGCACCACCGTATTTTCGGAGCCCCAGTGCGACGTTATCTATGACGAGCACCTGCCGGAGCTGCCGGCGCGGTGCGTGCTGCTGGCGGTGGAGGCCCTGCCCGGGCAGTACGACCAGCGGGCGGACTCCTGCGGGCAGTGCATCGAGCTCTTTTCCGGCGGCGCGCGGCCGCGGGTGGCCGCCGCCCGGGTGTACGCCCTGGAGGGGGCGCTCTCCGAGGGGGAGCTTGGGCGCATCCGGCACTATCTCATCAACCCCGTGGAGAGCCGGGAGGCCTCCCCGGACAAGCCCGAGACGCTGGAGGGCCGCTATGCCGAGCCGGCGGACGTGGCGGTCATTACCGGCTTTACCGCCATGGACGGCGAGGGGCTGCGGGGGGTGCTCTCCGGCTACGGCCTTGCCATGGACCTTGCCGACCTGACCTTTCTCCAGGCCTATTTCCGGGACGAGGAGGGCCGGGACCCCACCGTCACCGAGCTGCGGGTGGTGGACACCTACTGGTCCGACCACTGCCGCCACACCACCTTCTCCACCCACATCGACCGGGTGGACATCGATGACGACGCCGTGGGCGCGGCCTACCGGCGGTATCTCGCCGCCCGGGAGGAGGTCTACGGGGCGGAAAAGGCGGCGGCGCGGCCCCAGACCCTCATGGACATCGCCACCATCGGCGCCAAGACCCTCAAGAAGCGGGGGCTGCTGCCCGAGCTGGACGAGAGCGAGGAGATCAACGCCTGCTCCATCCACGTCAATGCCCGGGTGGACGGCGAGGACCAGGACTGGCTTTTGATGTTCAAAAATGAGACCCACAACCACCCCACCGAGATCGAGCCCTTCGGCGGCGCGGCCACCTGCATCGGCGGGTGCATCCGCGACCCCCTGTCCGGCCGGGCCTACGTCCACCAGGCCATGCGCGTCACCGGCGGCGGCGACCCCCGGGCGGGCATTGCGGACACCCTGCCCGGCAAGCTGCCCCAGCGGCGCATCGCCCAGATGGCGGCGGCGGGCTATTCCTCCTACGGCAACCAGATCGGCCTTGCCACCGGCCACGTGGCGGAGGTCTACCACGAGGGGTACATCGCCAAGCGCCTGGAGTGCGGCGCGGTGGTGGCGGCGGCGCCGGCAGCCAACGTCCGGCGGGAGCGCCCGGCCTCTGGGGACGTGGTCATCCTGCTGGGCGGACGCACCGGCCGGGACGGCATCGGCGGGGCCACCGGCTCCTCCAAGAGCCACGACCGCAAGTCCCTTGAAACCATGGCCTCCGAGGTGCAGAAGGGCAACGCCCCCGAGGAGCGCAAGCTCCAGCGGCTGTTCCGGCGCGCCGACGTGACGGGGATGATCAAGCGCTGCAACGACTTCGGCGCCGGCGGCGTGTCGGTGGCTGTGGGCGAGCTGGCCCCCGGCCTTTCCATCGACCTGGACGCCGTGCGCAAAAAGTACGAGGGCCTGGACGGCACCGAGCTTGCCATCTCCGAGTCCCAGGAGCGCATGGCGGTGGTGGTGGCCCCCGAGGACGAGGCCGCCCTCATCGCCGCCGCCGGGGAGGAGAACCTGGAGGCCTACCGGGTGGCGGTTGTGACAGAAAAGCCGCGCATGGTGATGCGCTGGCGGGGCAAGGTGATCGCCGACCTATCCCGGGCGTTTCTCGACACCAACGGCGCGGCCAAGCACACCGCCGTAAAGGTGGCGCGCCCCGCCGGCGGGGCGGAGAAGCCCTTGTTCGCAAGCCTTGAGGAAATGGCCGGCAGCCTTCGCTGCGCAAGCCGCCGGGGCCTTACCGAGCGGTTTGACGGCTCCATCGGCGCGGGCAGCATCCTCATGCCCTTCGGCGGGCGCACCCAGCGCACCCCGGCCCAGGCCATGGCCGCCCTGCTGCCGGTGCTGCCCGGCAGCGAGACCGACCAGGCCTCGGTGATGGCCTGGGGCTTCGACCCGGATTTGAGCACCGCCGACCCCTACACCGGCGCCCACAGTGCGGTGTATCTGTCGGTGGCGAAGCTGGTGGCGGCGGGTGCGGACTACCGCCTTGCCTATCTGAGTCTTCAGGAATATTTCGAGAAGCTCCGGGACGAGAGCGTGCGCTGGGGCAAGCCCTTTGCGGCGCTGCTGGGCGCGCTGGACGCCCAGCTGGAGCTGGGGGCGGCGGCCATCGGCGGCAAGGACTCCATGTCCGGCAGCTTCCTCGACCGGGACGTGCCCCCCACCCTCATCTCCTTCGCCATCGCGCCGGTGAAGGCCCGGGCGGTGCTCTCGCCGGAGTTCAAGGAGGCCGGCCACCCGGTCTACCTCTTCGCCTCCGACGACAGCAAGAGCGCCTGGCAGGCCCTTGCCGCCCTCCACGCCGCCGGGCGGGTGCGCGCCGCCTACGCGGTGGAGCACGGCGCGGCCGAGGCGGTGATGAAGATGTCCTTCGGCAACGCCATCGGCTTTACCGCCTGCGCCGGGGCGGACTTCGACTGGTACGAGCGGCGCACCGGCGCCATCGTGGCCGAGCTCACCGAAAAGACGGACAGCCCCTTCGCGCTGCTGCTGGGCGTCACCGACGACCGGCCGGAACTCAACCTCGGGGGCGAGCGCGCCGCCGTGGCCGACCTGCTGCGCCGGAGTGAGGGCGTGCTGGAGGGGGTGTACCCCACCGACCCGGGCACCCCGGACGAGCCGGTGGAGGCCGTATCCTGCGCCCGGCGCTCCCCGGCGGTGTTCTCCGGCTCCATCGCCCGGCCCCGGGTGGTGATCCCGGTGTTCCCCGGCACCAACTGCGAGTACGACTCCGCCCGCGCCTGCATCCGCGCGGGGATGGAGGCACAGACGGTGGTCATCCGCAACCTGACCCCTGAGGCGCTCTCCCAGTCCGCCCGGGAGCTGGAGGCGGCCATCCGCGCCGCGCAGATCGTGTTCCTGCCCGGCGGCTTCTCCGGCGGCGACGAGCCCGACGGCTCGGCCAAGTTCATCTGCTCCTTCCTGCGCGCGCCGCGCATTACCGACGCCGTCCACGACCTTCTCCGCAACCGGGACGGCCTGATGCTGGGCATCTGCAACGGCTTCCAGGCCCTCATCAAGCTGGGCCTTGTCCCCTACGGCGAGATCCGCCCCGCCGAGCCCAGCAGCCCCACCCTCACCTTCAACCGCATCGGCCGGCACCAGAGCCGCTATGTCACCACCCGGGTGGCCTCGGTGCAGTCCCCCTGGATGCTCAAAAGCCAGGTGGGCGACCTGCACAGCGTGGCCATCTCCCACGGCGAGGGCCGCTTTACCGCCCCCCGCTCCGTGGTGGACGGGCTCATCCGCGCCGGCCAGGTGGCCACCCAGTACGTCAGCGCCGAGACGGGCCTGCCCACCATGGGTATCGACTGCAACCCCAACGGCTCCATGGACTGCGTGGAGGGCCTGTTCTCGCCGGACGGCCGGGTGTTCGGCAAGATGGGCCACTCGGAGCGCACCGGGGAGCACGTGGCGAAAAATATCCCCGGGGACAAGTATCAGCCCATTTTCGAGTCGGGCGCGCTCTATTTCAAATAAGGAAGCGCCCCTCAAAACCGGGAAAAAAGAACAGAGAAGCTGCGGCGGCCTGCACTGCGGGCCGCCGCAATTTTTTTGAAAAATCGGCCCGTTTTGGGGAACTTTTTCGGCGGCGGAACGTCTCAATTTAGACAGAAAGCTCCCGAGGCCCATAGGGGGAGGGGGCATGCGCCCTGTACCGCGGGCAATATTACAGTTATGTTACAAAAGCGTTCGGGCTGTTGACGGCGCGGCGGGGTGGGTGCTATAGTCAAACCGTAAGGCGGGGAAGGAACCCGCACCATACATGTTGGCAAGGCCCCCGGGCCTTCCAAATAAAAAGGGAGGACCGGAAAGGGACCCCCGAAAATTTAATAGGAGGTAAGATCCACATGAGAAATCTGAAGAAGATTCTCGCGCTGGCCCTGGCTCTGGTCATGACCCTGTCCCTGATGACCACCGCCAACGCGTTCAGTGATGACAAGGACTTCACCGCGGAGTATACCGAAGCGGCCACCGTCCTGTCCTCCCTGGGCGTGATCAAGGGCTACACCGATGGCAGCTTCGCTCCCAAGGCGAGCATCACCCGCGCCGAAGTCGCCGCCATCATCTACCGCGTTGTGACCGGCGATGTGACCGACAAGAGCGTGTCCATCCATGCCGCTTACAACAAGTTCAAGGACGTTCCCAGCACTCACTGGGCTGCCGGCTACATTGGCTACTGCGCCAACGCCGAGCTCGTGAAGGGTAACGGCGACGGCACCTTCGATCCCGAGGGCAAGGTCACCGGCTACCAGGCTCTGGCTATGATCCTGCGCGCTGTGGGCTATGACGCCAACGGCGAGTTCACCGGCTCCGGCTGGGAAGTGAAGGTCGCTTCCACCGCCACCCAGCTGGGCATGCTCAAGAACATCACCACCTCTCTGGGCGCCGCCGCTCCCCGTGAGGTCGTGGCTGAGATCATCTTCCAGGCCATCGTTCGTGCCTACAAGGTGAGCTACACCCCCGCTCTGGGCTATCGTCCCATCACCCTGCCCGTGGTGTACCCCTACAGCACCAACGACATGAACACCCTGGGCTTCGCCACCTTCGGCCTGATCAGCGTTGCTGACACCGAGAACGTGGACGCTTGGGGCCGTCCCGGCAGCGTGTGGTACTACAAGGCTACCACCAACAACCTGTCCGCCAAGGCCACCGGCAAGAAGCTGTGCACCATCAAGACCGCTCCCATCAAGACCTACGCCGTGCCCGTGACCCAGTGCGACGTGGCCACCGATCTGAAGCTTGCCGCTTCCAAGACCTTTGACACCTACACCAACGGTGTTGCCAACAAGACCGTCAACGGCCAGACCATCAACCCCATCGCCACCACTGCCACCATCGGCGCCCAGGGCCGTCTGACCGAGGTCTATGCCGACCGCATCGTGTACGTTGACACCTACCTGGCCCAGGTCAAGGCTGTTGCCAATGCTACCTACGACGCCGCCGGCCACATGAAGTCTGCCGCTACCCTCTACCTCGAGGTGTTCGACAAGACCGGCACTGCTGGCACCTATGTGTACCTGACCAGCTACACCGCCAACTACACCTACGCCGCCGGCCAGATCCTGCTGGTCAACGCTGCCAACACCAGCGCTGTGGTTGACACCGTCGCTGTGTACCCCAACGCCGCTACTACTCCCGTGAAGCCTCTGGGCCTGACCAACTACTCTGTGCCCGTGGCCGTTGAGATCGTCGGCGCTGCTCAGAGCACCACCGGCGCTCAGACCATCATCTGGCAGAACCAGGCCAAGCACACCGTGGGCGGCACCACCTATGCCGACAACCTCCAGTATCACCACGATGCTGCCGGCAAGACCGCGAACAAGGCCTTCACCTGGTTCTTCGATCAGTACGGCAACCTGCTGGGCTCCTTCGACATCGCCGCTGTTTACAGCTACGCTGTCATTAAGGACATCCAGTGGAGCAACCCCCTGGGCGCTTACGGCTCCGCCATCGCCACCCTGGTTGGCATGGACGGCCAGACCAGCACCAAGACCGTGACCGCCATCAACGGCAACAAGGTCAGCTACACCCTGTTCAAGGGTAATCTGGCCACCGGCGCTGTGTCCGCTAACTACGGCTACAACGGCGAGTATATCGGCGAGGAGCTCTATCAGGTCGCCGAGGCCGCTGACGGCACCGTCACCCTGACTGCCGTGACCTCCAAGCTCACCGGCGTGAACATGACCAAGGGTATCCCCGCCATCACCGATGGCTCCAGCTACCTGTATGTGGACGACGCCACCCAGTACCTGGTCCGTACCGGCACCAAGACTGTTGACACCGCCACCGGTCTGTACTACACCACCTACACCTGGAACGTCGTGACCGGCTACAACCAGATCACCAGCCTCCAGAACGCCACCGTTTACGGCGTGCAGAACGCCGGCAACATGGCCTGCAAGTACGTGTATGTGTACGGCAACGCCGCTGCTGCCGCCAGCGAGAAGATCGTCTACGTCAAGAGCCTGGCCTATGCCTACGCTCCTGCCGGTGCTGATCCCACCTACGTCACCCTGAAGGACGCCTATGTTGCCGGCGTGCTCACTGACGTGGTTGTGCCCGCTGTCTGGGTTGACGGCAACGCCGCCAACGGCGAGTTCGTGGCCGGCCGCGCCTACTACGCCTTCGACGCCAACGGCAACGGCTACTACGAGGCTACCGAGCTTGTCCTTGAGCTGAACGAGACCGCGGGCCACAGCGAGGTGACCTGCGCCAACGGCGTGACCAAGGTCAACTTCCTCAAGGCCGGCACCTACACCCTGCTGACCAACGCCATCCAGATCAACGGCACCTCCGTCCAGTTCAACACCCTGGGCTCCGCCACCTTCCACGGTGACCTGACCAACCTGGTTGACAAGGACCTGATCATCGTCTCCAACTACGGCGCTGCGTTCGCCATCTACGTGATCGATACCATGGCCTAATCCGCCAAGGAAGCAGCAAAGTCAGTTTCTGACATGAGAATACCCCCCGGGGCTTTGGCCCCGGGGGGTGTTTTTATGCTTCGGATGAAAATTGCTGCGGCGGGTTTTGTGAGAGCGGCGTTGATCTCTCCCTCCGTCAAGCCCTCCGGGCTTGCCACCTCCCTCGTCAGAGGGAGGCTTTGGGGGCTGCGGCGGCGCACCCATTGCGCCGCCTACGGCGGGCAATGGGCACGTTTGCAGCCCGAGAAGAGTTTTCCCTGGGGCGCATGTCCCCGGGGAAAACGGATTTTGGAGGGAGGTTTTTTGCGCGCTTACAGCTCCCGGGGGTTGAGGGCGCCGGGAGGGAGGATGTCCTCATAGGTGAAGATGGCGGCGGTGACGGACTCGTACTCCGACAGGGTGGAGGCGCGGCGCATGGGGCGCAGGTAGCGCTCCCGGTTTGTGAAGCTGAAGAGAAGATAGGCCCACAGCTCCTTCATCCGGGCCAGGGTGGGTCTGGGGCCGGGCATGACGGCGCGGTAGCCCTCATAGAGCAGGGCGTGGAAGCGGCGCACCTCTTCCCGCGTCATGGGCGTGCCGCCGGACATGAGGCGCAAGAGCCCCGGGTAGGCCACAAGGCCCCGCCCGGCCATGAAGCGCTCTACGCCGGGGAAGGCGGCGCGGACTCCCTCGAGATCGGCGGGGGTGAAGAGGTTGCCGTTGTAGCACACCGGGGCGCGGCTTTTTCCGGCGGCCAGGGCGAAGGCGGCAAGGTCGGGCGCGCCGGAGTAGAACTGGGCGCGGGTGCGGGGGTGGACGTCCAGCCGGCAGATGGGATAACGGTTATAAAGCTCCAGCAGGGGGCCAAACTCCTCCGCACGCTCCATGCCCAGGCGGGTCTTGACGGAGATGGCGAGAGGGACGGCGGAGAAAATCTCGTCCAAAAACCGCTCCAGCTCGTCCGGATGGGCGAGAAAGCCCGCGCCCTTGCCCTTGGCCGTCACCGTGCCGGAGGGGCAGCCCAGGTTGAGGTTAATCTCCCGGTAGCCCAGGTCCGCGAGCTTCCGGGCGGCCCAGATGAAGCAGTCGGAGCGGCGGGTGAGGATCTGGGGGATGACGGGCAGGCCCGCATTGTGCGCGGGGAGGACGTCGGCGCGCTCCCGGGGGGAGAGAACGCCGGTCTCGGTGGGGGAGAGAAAGGGCGTGAGGTAGCCGTCCGCCCCGCCGAACACGGCGGCGTGGGCGCGGCGGAAGAGGTAGCCGGTGACGCCCTCCATAGGGGCGGCGAGCAGCTGCATGGCGGTGTGCCTCCTGTTCGGCGAAATGGCCGGCGCGGAGGGTTTGCTTTTCCGCCGCCGGCAGGGTATAATGAGAAAAAGGGCCGCCGCAGCGGCCGGAAAAAACGATTTCCGCAAGGAGGAGCGCAGATGGACAGCCTTTTTATCCCCACCCTGAGCCACTGGCAGCTGGGGAATTTCTGGTCGGGCAGCTTTGGCCGGGCCAGCTATCACGTGACGCCCCAAAAGGGGGAGGAGGGCGGCGGGGAGCGGCTCTTTGTGGAGGCCTGGACCGGCCCCGTCTGCTATGAGCTCAGCCGGGCGGAGCGCACCGCCTGTTTCCCCGTCAGCGAGGAGGGGCTTGCGGCCATGCGGGCCTGGCTGGAGGAAAACCTCGCCGCCATCGACGCCGCGGCCCGCGCGCGCCAAAGCGGTCAGTAGGCCACCAGGGGGGCGGAGCCGTCATCCGAGCCCTTTTCAATCCTGCGGACGACGGCGTCGTAGCCGTAGCTCTCGCTTGCCTGGATGTGCACCCGGTCGCCCACATGGCGGCCCAGCAGCGCCCGGCCCACGGGGGATTCCTTGCTGATGAGGCCCTTCAGGGCGTCCTGCCGCATGGTGGTGACGATCTGGAGGGTCATTTCTTCTTCATCGTCCTCCAGGTAGACGGTGACATGGTCGTAGAGGCCCACGGCGTCGGCGGCGGCCTTGCCGCTGATGACCACGGCGGTGCTGATCATGTTCTCCAGGTAGCGGATGCGGCTGTCGTTCTGATTCTTCTCTTTTTTTGCGGCCTTATACTCAAAATTCTCCGACAGGTCGCCGAAGGCACGGGCCTCCTTCACCGCCTCGATGAGGCGGGGCTTGAGCTCCAGGCGGCGGTAGTCAAGCTCCTTTTGCATGAGCTCGATGTCCTGGCGGGTCAGTTCGTTGTGCATGGTCAGGCGCTCCTTTCCGGTCAATGTGCTTACCGTTCAGGATAGCATAGCCCGGCGGGAAAAGCAAACGAAAAGCGCTCTTGTAATTTCAGCGAAAATGGATTACAATATAAAAACCTATGAAAACGAAAAGGTACTCTTGCAGCTCTTCAGGAAAGGAAGGGATCCGATATGAGAATGCAAACGGAAAAAGGCCTGATCCGCATTGACGGCGAGGTCTTTACCAATATCACCGGCGCCGTGGCCACCAGCTGCTTCGGCGTAAAGGGCATGGCGTTCCGTTCCAAGACGGATGGCCTGGTGCATCTGCTGCGGCGGGAGTCCATGTCCAAGGGCGTAAAAGTGACCAGTCATGAGGATGGAGCGGTCACCATTGAGCTTCACATCATTGTGGACAACGGCGTGAACCTCATGGAGATCGGCCGGGCGATCATGAGCCGGGTGAAGTACGATGTCAACCGCCTGACCGGGGTGGAAGTGCGCAGCGTGAACGTCTGCGTGGATTCTATGGTCATTGGGTGAACTGCGCCCGGACGAAGAAAGGAACAACAAGCTATGATCGATTGTATTGACGGTGCGCTTTTTCAACGCATGGTAATCCATGCCGCAGCTGCCATCAATGCTCAAAAGCAGAGCATCAATGAGCTGAATGTGTTCCCCGTGCCCGACGGGGACACCGGTACCAATATGTCCCTCACCATCGGCACCGCCGCGGCGGAGGCCAGGAAGAAGCCCACCGAGGACCTGGGCAAGGCGCTGTCCATCAATGCGGGCGCGCTGCTGCGGGGCGCCCGGGGCAACTCCGGCGTCATTCTCTCCCTGCTGTTCCGGGGGGTGTCCAAGGGCCTGAAGGAGCACACCACGGCGGACGGCCGGGCCTTTGCTGCGGCCATGGAGTCCGGCGTGACCACCGCCTACAAGGCGGTGATGAAGCCCGCCGAGGGCACCATCCTCACCGTGTCCCGCATGGCGGCGGGGGCTGCCATCCGGGCGGCGGAGGAGCGAAACAGTGTGGAGGCCGTGCTGGAGGCGGCCATTGCCGAGGGCCAGCTTGCCCTGGCCGAGACCATCAACCAGAACCCGGTGCTGAAGAAGGCCGGGGTGGTGGACGCGGGCGGCAAGGGCTTTGTCATCATCCTCCAGGGCATGCTCGACGAGCTGCGCGGGCTGCCCATGCCCGAGAGCGAGGGGGGTGAGAGCGAGGCCGAGACCCACGACAAGGCGGACTTCGCCTCCTTCGAGTCCGGCGAGATCACCTTCGCCTACGACACGGTGTATATCATGCGCAAGGCCCACGAGGACGTGGATTTGGACCCGCTGCGGGCCTACCTCAACAGCATCGGCGACAGCCTGGTGATCGGGGAGGACGATGAGTCCTTCAAGGTGCACGTCCATACCAACACCCCCGGCGATGCGCTGACCGAGTCCCAGAAGTACGGCACGCTGGAGCTTGCCAAGATTGAGAACATGCGCACCCAGGCGGAGGACCTGGCGGCGGGCCGCAAGGCCCAGACCACCGACGACCTGGCGGACGACCACGACGACCGCGGCCAGAAGATCGCCCCGCCGGAGAAGCGCTTCGGCGTGGTGGCGGTGTGCGCCGGCGAGGGCCTTGCCAGCGTGTTCCGCGATTTGGGCGCGGACGGCGTCATTTCCGGCGGCCAGACCATGAACCCCTCCACCGAGGACATCCTCCGGGAGATCGACCGCACCCCGGCGGAGATCGTCTTTGTGCTGCCCAACAACAAGAACATCATCATGGCCGCCCAGCAGTGCGTGGGCCTTGCCGAGGGCAAGCAGGTGGTGGTCATCCCCACCCGCACAGTGCCCCAGGGGGTGTCCGCCATGCTGGTGCTGGACCCGGACGCCGACGAGCAGGCCAACATCCAGGCCATGACCGAGGCCAGCGAGCATGTGCGTACCTGCGAGGTGACCTATGCCGCCCGCAACTCCGACTTTGACGGCTTTGCCATCCACGAGGGCGACTTTATGGCCCTGCAGGACGGGCAGCTCTTCGGCACCGAGCGGGATCTTTCCGCGCTGCTCTCCCACCTGGCCCAGTCCCAGCCCCATCAGGACGCGGAGTTTATCAACATCTACTACGGCGAGGACGTCTCTGAGGAGGACGCGGAGCGCGCCGCCGACATCTTCCGGAAAACCTGCCCCAACGCGGAGGTCACCCTCCTGTGCGGCGGGCAGCCGGTGTACTACTATATGATCTCCGCGGAGTAAGCTCCGGCGGGGAAACAACCAAAATGCAGGCGCGCGCCCCCCGGAATAGGGGAGAGTGCGCCTGCTTTTTACCCCGGAGGTGACAGGCTTTGACGGTACTCTACGGCGTTTGGGGGCAGGATGGCCGCACCCTTGCCCGGGCGCTGCTGCGCTATGCGGCGGGGGTGTGCTGGGGCTGGAGAAGCCTTCCGGAGATTACCCGCAGCCACCGGGGAAAGCCCCTTTTTCCATCAGAGATGGGGGCGTGGTTCTCCCTGTCCCACAGCGGCGGCGCGGCGCTGTGCGCCCTGTCGGACGAGGGGAGCGTGGGGGTGGACATCGAGCTCATCCGCCCCAGGCGGCCCGGACTGCTTTCCTATATCCGCGAGACGCCCGGCGGGACGGGCGGCGATGATGACTGGGCGGAGTTTTACCGGCTGTGGACCCTCAAGGAGAGCTACTGCAAGCGGGAGGACATCCCACTCTATCCCCCCCGGCGGCTGCCTGACACGCCCCCCTGCCCTCACGAGAGCTATCGGGGGGAGGGCTGGGCGGCGGCGGTGTGCGCGGGCGGCGCGCTGCCCGGCGCTATCCGCTGGGTGGAGAAGGGCGAGCTGACCGCGACCGGCTGCTTTAGGCCCTGACGGCCCTGCTCCGGCAGGAGCGGCGATTTAAGAAAAATTTTAAGATTTCCTTCTTCTCTTTTAAAGTGCTTTTGGTATAGTTTAGACCGTACAGAAGAACACCGACGCCGCTCCGGCGCCCGGGCAAGGAGGCTTGAGGATGGAAATACTGATCCTATCCGGAAAATTCGGGAACGGACACTGGTCCGCCGCCTGCTCCCTTCGGGAGCGGCTGGAGCGGGAGGGACATACGGCCCAGGTGGTGGACTTTTTTGCCTACGCCCTGCCCGAGTGGGCGCCGGCCATTTACCGGGGGTTTGGCCTGCTGGTGCGCTACGGCGGCGGGCTTTACAACCTCTATCACCGGGCCACACGCAACGGCGCGGACGAGGTGCCCCTGGCCGGAGTGCTCACCCGGCGCATGGCGGAGCTGCTCGCGGCGGTGCGGCCGGACGCGGTGATTGCCACCCACCCGGTATGCGCCGGCGCGGCCGCCCGGTATAAGCGGGAGCTGGGGGCCCGGCTGCCGCTGATTACCTGCGTGACGGATGTGACCTGCCATTCGGAGTGGATTCACCGGGGGACGGACTGCTACCTGGCCCCCTCCGCCGCCGTGGGCCGCGGCCTTGCGGCCAAGGGAGTGGAGCGCGCTCGGATCGCGGTGACGGGTATCCCTGTGAGCGGGAAGTTCGGCGCAGCCGGTACTGCGGCCGGTGGGGAGGCCCCCGGCGGCCGCCGGCGGGAGCTGCTCATCATGGGGGGCGGCCTGGGGCTCATGCCCCGGCGGGACGGCTTCTATCAGGCGCTTGACAGCCTCCCGGGGGTCCACACCACCATTCTCACCGGGCGCAATGACAAGCTCTTCCGCCGCCTTGCGGGGCGCTATGCAAATATTGAGGCGGTGCCCTTTACCGACCGGGTGGACCGGTATATGGCCCGGGCGGACTTGATGCTCTCCAAGCCCGGGGGGATCACCGTATTTGAGGCCATTGCCTCCAGGCTCCCCATCCTGGCCTGGGAGCCCTTTCTGGAGCAGGAGCGGGAGAACGCCCGGTTTTTGCTGGATAACGGCATCGGCCTTGTGGCCGCCCGGGAGGAGTCGGCCTGCCTTGCCGCCGTCCGGGCGTGTATTTATCACGACGCGCTGCTCTCCGCCATGGCCCGGCGGATGGACGCGATGTGCGCCGATTTGCAGGGCAACGCCATTGACCGGGTGGTGCATCAAGTGATTTTGGGAGAAGTGTGTGCATGAAGAACAAGCGCAGCTGGATACTTTTTGCGGCGGTGGCCGTCCTGCTCGGGTGGACGGTGCGCACCATCCTCCGGGAGCAGACGCCGGGTCAGCTCTGGCGGGCGCTCATCAGCGCGGACCTGCGCTTTCTGCTGGCCGGCCTTGCCCTGATGGCGGCGTTTATCGGCTGTGAGGCCCTCTCCACCCATCAGATTTTACGGGCTCTGGGCGCCGGACAGAGCTATCGCAGGTGCTACTTCTACTCCTGCTCCGGCTTTTTCTTCAGCAACATCACCCCCTCTGCCACCGGCGGGCAGCCTGCCCAGGTTTTTTACATGAACCGGGACGGGGTGCCGCCGGCCTACGGCACCATCGACATGCTGCTGGTGACCATCGGCTACCACACGGCTATGGTGATCTACGGCATTCTGGCTCTCATCTTTTGCCCCCACCTGCCCGAGCAGATGGGCGGCGGTGTGGGGCTGCTGCTGGGCCTGGGGTTCTCCGTCTTTTTCTTTCTCAATGCGGCCATGATTCTCTTCCTCTTCCGGCCCGGCCCCGCCCGGCGGCTGGGCAGCTGGTGCGTGGGGGCGGCCTGCCGCTTCCGGCGCAGCCTTGACCGGGAGGCGCTGATGGAGAAGCTGGACGTGCAGCTGCGGGAGTACGGCGAGGGAGCCATGCTCATCCGCGCCAGGCCCACGCTGCTGCCGCGGGTGCTGCTGCTCTCCTGCGCGCAGCTGGGATGCTCCTACTTTGTGACGTATATGGTCTACCGGGCCTTCCACCTCTCCGGCGCGGGCTTTTGCGAGGTATTCTTCCTCCAGGTGCTGTGCGCCATTGCTGTGGGTTATCTGCCCCTGCCCGGTGCGGCGGGAGCGGCGGAGAACGTCTTCCTGCGCAGCTTTACCGTCATCTTCGGCGCGGTGCTGGGCCCGGCCATGATCCTCACCCGGCTGGTGAGCTGCTACGTGCCCCTGGTTGCCACCGGTATCTCCGTGCTGGCGGTGCAGCTGCGGCTGCGGCGGCAGAAGTGGACGGCCCCGGCGGCCAAGGGACGGGAGAGCGCCTCGCCGGAGCAGCCTCAATGAATCGAAAAAAAAGGCCGGAGCGGCAGACGCTGCTCCGGCCCTTTTGCGCCCTTCCGCCGGGAGAAGGGGCAGATGGGGCCAAAAGCGATTACAAATCGTATTTTTTGAGCTTTTGATACAGCATAGCCCGGGTGATGCCCAGCATGGCGGCGGCGTGGGTCTTGTTGCCGCCGGCGGCAGCCATGGCCCGGACCACGGCGTCGCGCTCGGCGCTGTTCTTGGCCTGGCGCACGGAGAGCACCTCGCCTGAGGGGGAGAGGACGGCGGGGGTGCGTCGGTGATGGAAGTAGTCGGCAAAGTGCTTCCAGGTCAGGGTGTCTATCCAGGAGATGTTCATGGCCCGCTCGATGACATTCTGGAGCTCCCGGACGTTGCCCGGCCAGTCGTACTCGCCCAGCCGCTCCTTTACGTCGTCGGCAATGCCGGGGATGTCCAGCCCCAGTTGGGCGTTGAGCCGCTCCAGCAGGGCGTCGGCAATTTCGGGGATGTCCTCCTTGCGCTCCCGCAGCGGGGGGACGGTGAGGGCCACCACGTTCAGGCGGTAAAAAAGATCCTCCCGGAAGGCCCCGGCGCGCAACAGCTTCTCCAGGGGCACGTTGCTGGCGGCGATGATGCGGCAGTTCACCGGCACGCTGCCTGTGCCGCCCACTGGCTCCACCTCGTGCTCCTGCAGGGCCCGGAGAAGCTTGGGCTGGAGGGCGAGGGGCAGCTGATTGATTTCGTCCAAAAAGAGGGTGCCGCCGCTGGCCAGCTGGAATTTTCCCTTTTTGCCCGTGCGGCTGGCGCCGGTAAAGGCGCCGGGGGCATAGCCGAACAGCTCGGACTCCAGAAGCTCGCTGGGGATGGCGGCGCAGTTGACCTTGACGAAGGGCTGGGCGGAGCGGGGGCTCAGGGCGTGGATGGAGTGGGCCACAAGCTCCTTGCCCGAGCCCGTCTCCCCCTGGATGACCACCGTGGAGGAGGAGCGGGCAGCCTGGTGGATGGCGGCCTTCAGGACCTGGATGCCCCGGCTGCTGCCGATGATGTTGGAGATGGAGTATTTGGCGCCCTGGATTTCGGCCAGCTCCTTCTGATAATAGTTGATGCGGAGGAGCATTTCTTCCATCCGGGAGTTGAAGCCCAGAAGCTCGTCGGAGCCCCGCAGAGAGGTGACGGTGAAGCAGCCCAGCAGCTCGCCGCTGCGGAACAGGGGCGTGTAGGAGCACAGCAGGTGGAGCACTTCGCCGCTGCGGGTCTCTACCTTGATGAGCTCCCCCGAGCGGGGCGCGCGGCTTCTGAGCACTTGGTCGATTTTGGAGTCGGGCATCACGTCATGCACATAAAGGCCCTTGACGTCCTCCAGCCGCAGGCCGGTCATGTCCGTCCAGCGCTGGCTGACATAGACGTAGCGGCCCTCGGCATCGGAGACGATAAAGCCGTCCAGCTGCTCGATGAGCAGGGCAAAAAGCTGCTCCCGGGTGTATTCGTTCAGGCCGCCCAGTTCCATAAAGGCATCCCCCTATCAGCCGGCAGCTTGGGCCGCCGATGGTCAAATTATAGCAGGGGGGGAAATGCCCTGTCAATTCCCGGAGGGGGAGAAACGCCGCAGACGGGAGCCAAAAATGACTCCTGGCAGCAAAAAGAATTGTGCGTTCGCACAAAAAAATAGAAACAAAAGAAAAAGTTGCCGTCATTCAGACGATTTTAGAGCCAAAATGGTGTATAGAAAATAAAACGTTCCGATTTTGATACAGAGTCGAAACTGACTGGGCGCGTGGGACGGCGGGGATGGCGTATAGGAAATGATACAGCCTGAAAAAGGGGGAAAAGGGCGGCCGAAGCCGCAAGGTCTTGGGCGGGGCCGGTTTTGCGGGACGAGGAAGGTGGCATGACACTTGCAGAAGTATGTAAGCGGCATATGGGCAAGCGGGACCTTGCCCGACTTGTAAAGGAGGTACGATATGAATAACTGGACCATCAAAGCGCTGTACTACGGCAAGATCACGGTGAAAAAGGGCGCCCTGGCGGCGGGGCTGGACCCGGAGCTGGCCATGGACTTCCCCTACACAGGCTATCTGCTGCAAAACGGCAGGCAGAACATTGTGGTGGACACCGGCATTCACGAGGACCACATTGTGGACGGCAAGGCCTGGGGCGGCTGCCCGGCGGAGGGCGGCTCCCGCTTTGTGCTGGAGGCGCTGGAGCGGGAGGGACTTACCCCCAAGGACATCGACACGGTGCTCTACACCCATCTCCACAACGACCACGCGGGCTGTGCCCTGCTGTTCCCCGAGGCCAAGACCTATTTCCAGAAGGACGAGTATGCAAACCTCTTAAATCCCCTGCCCACCCAGAAAATCCGGGAGGATTTCGATCCGCGCACTCCCGGCGACCTGGCGCAGCTGAAGGATGTGTACATGTTCGACGGCGACCTGACGCTGCCCAACGGCCTGGAGCTCCACAAGCTGCCGGGGCACACCTCCGGCTCTATGGCCATCGTGGTGCCCACCCGGGAGGGGCGCTATGTCATCACCGGCGACATTCCCCATCTCTATCTTTCCCTCTTCCCCAAGACCGACCGGTATGAGCTGCTGGGCGGCGAGATGATCGACATCACCCCGGCGCCGGACAACATGATGCCCTATCTCTTCAACAGCGTAATCTACGACCACTACGCCGCCTTTGACAGCTACAACAAGCTCAAGTGCCTGGCTGAAACCTTCGAGCCCAAGTGGTACCTGACCGGCCACGACCCCTGGATCATCAACCGCCATAGCTTCGGCTAAGCTATAAGAGAACATCCGGGACGGGCCAGGCGGCCTGCCCCGGATGTTTTTTGCCAAAATTTACGAAAGGGTTGTCTGCATAGAAAAATCGGGGACGCTCAAACTATCACTGGATTCCAAATCCGAAAAAAGAAAAAGGAGAAAAGATTATGTCTAACGCTAATCGTTCCAATAAGCTGGTAGTCCCCGAGGCCCGCGAGGCCATGGAGAAGTTTAAGATGGAAGCTGCCAACGAGATGGGCGTCAACCTGAAGGACGGCTACAACGGCGACATCACCGCCCGCCAGGCCGGCTCCATCGGCGGCCAGATGGTCAAGAAGATGATCGAGTCCTACGAGAAGGGCCTGAAGTAACAAAAGGCGCATATCCCATAAGGCCAAACGGGCCGCCGGGGACAGCAGTTCCCGGCGGCCCTGGCTTGTTGTGAGGGCAAGGAGTACGGCAAGCGGCGAGCGGGGGGCATCTGGTGTCCGGAAATACCTCGACCACGGCTTCCGGTTCTTACCGCCGGCAGGCCCGGCATGGCGCGATCCGGCTGCCGATAGCCCAAGAGCCCCGCATCCGCCGAGACGGATGCGGGGCTCTTGAGATTTCGGGGAGAGTCAAGGACAAGCTGTTTGGGGCGGGGCTTAGAGCATTTTGTAGATCCCGGCGGCACCCATGCCGCCGCCAATGCACATGGTGACCATGGCATACTTGCCGCCGGTACGTTTCAGTTCGTTCAAGGCCTTGCAGGTGAGGAAGGCGCCGGTAGCGCCCTGCGGATGGCCCAGAGCCATGGCGCCGCCGTTTGGGTTGGTCTTGGCGGGATCCAGACCCAGCACCTTCATACAGGGGATGGCCTGGGCAGCAAAGGCCTCGTTCAGTTCCACCACGTCCATATCAGCCACAGTGAGGCCGGCTTTTTCCAAGGCCTTGGGCGCGGCATAGATGGGACCCAGGCCCATGTAGGCGGGATCGCAGCCGGCCACAGCAAAGCTCACCAACTCGGCGACAGGCTTGATGCCCAATTCCTTGGCCTTCGCATCGGTCATGAGCACCACGAAGGAGGCGGCATCACTGGTCTGGGAGGAGGTGGCGGCGGTGACCACGCCGCCCTCCTTGAAGCAGGGCTTCAGGGCGGCGAGGGACTCCAGATTGGTGCCCCGGCGGATGCCCTGATCCTTGTCAAAGACGATGGGGTTGCCGTCCGCGTCCACGCCGGGCAGGGGGATGATTTCGTCATCGAACTTGCCGGCGTCCTGGGCAGCGGCAGCGCGGCGGTGACTCTCTACGGCCAGTTCGTCCATTTCCTGGCGGGTGACGTTGTAGCGGGCAGCCACGTTCTCAGCCGTGAGGCCCATGGGCAGGTACTCCTCCTCACGCTGGAGGAGCAGGTCGGGATCAAAGGTATCGGAGATGTCCACATTGACGGGGCAAGAGGTCATGGACTCCACGCCGCCGGCGACGATGACATCGGCCACGCCGCAGGCGATCTGACCGGCAGCCAGGGCAATGGCCTGCAGGCCGGAGGAGCAGAAACGGTTGATGGTCATGCCGCAGACGCTGTCGGGCAGGCCGGCGCGGGCGGCCACGAGCCTGGCCATGTTGAAGCCCTGCTTGCGCTCAGGGATGGCGCAGCCGACGATCAGGTCGTCGATCTGATCGGGCTTGAGCTGGGGAAGCTTCTCCAGCACGCCCTTGAGGGTGAGGCCGCCCAGCGTGACAGGGTGCATATTGCGCAGGGCGCCCTTCTTCCCGGATTTTGCAACGGCGGAACGGCCGCAGGCCACTACCACCACATGTTCAAACTGTCCCATTGTTAAATTTCCTCCATTTCCTTCAGTTCGGGAGAGATGATGAGCTCAGGCTCCACGGCGGCCTGGATCTCCTCGATGGAGTAGCCCCGGCGGAGTTCGGTGAGCATTAGACCCTCCGGCGTCACGTCGATGACGCAGCGCTCGGTAACGATGTGGTCCACGCACCTCCGCCCGGTGTAGGGCAGGGTGCATTCCTTGACGATCTTGGGGGAGCCGTCCTTGGCACACAGCTCCATGGCCACGATCACCTGCTTAGCGCCGTTGACCAGGTCCATGGCACCGCCCATGCCGAAGGCACGGCCGGGAGTAGCCCAGTTGGCCAGGTCGCCGTGCTCGGACACCTGGAGGGCACCCAGCACGGTGGCCGCCATGCGGCCGGAGCGGATAACGCCAAAGGACATGGCCACGTCGAAGCCGCAGCCGCCCAGCACGGGCAGATAGGGGATACCGCCGGCGTTGAACATCCGGTCGTTGGCCTCAATGCCGACGGCGGTGGCGCCCACGCCGATGAAGCCGTTCTCCGTCTGGAAGAGGGTGCCGCTTTCGGCGTAGTTGCCGCAGAGACTGGGAATACCGATTCCCAGGTTGACCACATCGCCGCTGTGGAAGTACTGCGCCGCCCTGTGGGCGATAAAGTTTCTGTTATCCATCATGGTCAGCGCCTCCTTATGCCAGAATCATGTCCACGAACATGCCGGGGACCTCCACCTCGTCGGGGATGATCTCGCCCAGATCGCAGAGGTGGTCGCACTCCACGATGGAGAGGTCGCCGCAGGTGGCCACGATGGGGTGGGACGCCCGGCCGGTGCTGCCTCGGAAGGCCAGGTTGCCGATAGGATCCGCCCGGCGGGCGCGGGTGATAGCGATGTCCGCCCGAAGGGCGGTCTCCAGCAGATACTGCTCGCCATTGATCGTAATAATCTGCTTGCCCTCTTCTACCACGGTGCCCAGGCCGGTCTTGGTCAGTACGCCGCCCAGGCCCATGCCGCCGCAGCGGATCCGCTCGATCCAGCTGCCGATGGGGCTGAACTCGGCGTGGAGGGTGCCCGCCTGGATCTGGGCATTGGTGTCCGGGTTGGTGCCCACATGACAGGTAACGATGTTGTCAATGACCTTCTCCCGGATCAGGCGGCCAATGCCCACGCCGGGGTCGCTGGTGTCGATGGAGTAGACGGTCAGATGGCGGGCGCCGCTGTCCAGGATGCAGTCGATGAGGCGCTCGGGCATGCAGCGTCCGGTCTGGCCGCCGATGGCGATGGTCTGGCCATCCTTGAAGCAGGAGATAATCTTCTCCCGGCTGGTGACTTTACTTTCCATGGTGATTTCCCTTTCCGACGGTGAGTTTGACAGCACAGTTGAGGATAAGGCCCACGGCAGCCAGCGCGGCCGCGGCGGCGAAGGCCCAGGTGTAGGCCCCGCCGGGGGTGCGCAGGCGCACTGCCAGCACCGGCCCGATGAGGCTGGCAAGGCCGAAGACGACATACATGACACCGTAGTTTTCCGTAATATACTTGGCGCCGAAGACCTGGGCAGTCAGAGGCGTCAGGACGGAGGCGAAGCCGCCGTAGCAGGAGGCGGCCACGCACATGGCGAGCACGGCGGGGACGGTGGCCTTGCACAGCACCAGCACGGCCATGGAGATGATACACACGGCGGATACGGCGGTGACCACCTTGCGCAGGCCCAGCTTATCGGACAGGCTGCCCCACAAAAAGCGGCCCGCCATGTTGCAGGCAGCGAACACGCTGACGAAAATCGCCGCCGTGCCGCTGGTGAAGCTGTAGGCGTTCTGCAGGATGGGGGATGCCTGGCTGATGACGATCACGCCTGCCACCAGTCCGCAGGTGAAGATGACTACCATCACGTAGAAGGAGGCAGTCTTTACCATCTCGCCCCGGCGCAGACCCTCGGGCTGGCCGGCGGAGCCGCCGGCAGGAGGACACAGGGCCTCACGCAGGCCATCAGGGGGCTCCGCCAGGAAGCAGCTGCCAATCAGAATGATCACCAGGAAGGCGCCGCCCAGGATGCAGAACATTCCCCGCAGGGAAACACCCTGGATCAGGGCGTTGGCAATGGGGGCCCACAGGATGGCGCCGGAGCCGTAGGCCGCCGTGCCCAGGCCGGAGGCCATACCGGACTTTTCAGGGAAAAGACGGACCACATAGGCCATCATGGCGGGGTATATAAAGCCGCAGCCCAGGCCGGAGAGAACGCCGTAGAACAGGTAGAGCTGCCATACGCCGCCGCTCATCCAGCCGGTCGCGGCAATGCCCGCGCCAAAGAGAATGGCACCCAGAATGATGCAGCGGCGAGTCCCCATGCGGCGGATCAAGGCACCGAAGAACAGGGGCGCCATGGTAGAGCACAGCACCGTGACCGTGTAGGTCAGGGATACCTGTCCATCCGGCCAGCCATGAGCGGCGATAATGGGGGTTTGAAGCACGCTCCAGGCATAGCCAAAACCGGCGCAGATACAGATGATCAGGCTGGCGACCATGGCAGACCAGCGCCGCTTCAGGAACACGTTGATGTCATTCATGGGGGTACCTCACAGTTTTTTATGCAGCTTCAGGATGTCGATGAGCATCTGGTCGCGGTAGGCGATGCAGTCCGCGTTGGTATGACCGATGTAGTCGGGGAAGTTAGCCATCTCCTGATCCACGCCGGGCTGAGCCACCTCGGCCCAGTTGTCGGGCTGGTGGGTCCAGCTGGCCATGTCGGCCAGCCAGCGGTCGCCGGAGTTGCCCAGCATGTTCACCATGCCGGTGAGGCCGCCGGGGTTGCCCATCTGCATGATCATGTTGTGGCCGAAGATGGCCCAGCGGATGCCGGGGCCGTAGACCAGCGCCTTGTCCACGTCCTCCACGGAGCAGACACCCCGCATGACCAGATCCTGCACCTCGCGGTAGAGGGCCAGCTGGAGACGGTTGGCGATGAAGCCGGGGCACTCCTTGTTCAGCAGCACGGCCTCCTTGCCGATAGACTGGTAGAAGTCGTAGGCCAGCTTGACGCAGGCATCGTCGGTCTTGCCGCAGCGGGTGAGCTCCACCAGCGGGATCAGGTGGGGGGGATTGTAGGGGTGGGCGCCGATGCAGCGGCCGGGATGGGCGGCCTCGGCCACGATGTCGGAGATGAGCAGGCCGGAGGTGCTGCTGGCGTACAGGGCGCTGGGATCGGCAAACTGCTCCACCTGAGCGAGGATGGAGCGCTTGATCTCGATGCGCTCCGGGCCGCTTTCCTGGATGAACTGGGCGTCCTTCACGGCCTCCTCCATGGAGGTGGTGGTGCGGACCCGGGCGACGATCTCATCCTTCTGGGCGGCGGTGATGGCGTTGTGATCCACCAGAGCCTCCAGACTGTTGAGCATCTGAGCATGGCTCTTGGCCAGCTGCTCGTCGTTGATGTCATAGAGGGTGACGTTCAGACCCTTCAGGGCGTACTGAATGGCCCAGCTGGAGCCGATGACGCCGCCGCCTACGCAGGCGACGTTCTTGATGTCGGAAACCTTCATATGCGGGGCCTCCTTCAGCGGGCCAGAGGCTTGATGCCCAGGATCTCACGGGCCTCAGCGGGGGTGGCAGGCTGGTTGCCGAAGGTCTTGACGGCCTCCACGGCGCGCTGGACCAGCATCTGGTTGGTGGCCATGACCTTGTTGCCATTCTCATCCTTGCCGAAGACCACGTTGTCCTCCATGCCCACACGGATGTGGCCGCCCAGAGCCAGTGCGGCGTACATAATGGGCAGGTGGCCGGCGCCGATGCCGAAAGCGGACCAGGTGGAGCCGGCGGGGATGTGGTTCTTCAGGTAGAGCAGGTTCTCCACGGTGGCGGGCATGCCGCCCAGCACGCCCAGGCAGAACTGGTAGTGGCAGGGGGTGGAGAGGTGGCCCTTTTTCACGAAGTAGTCGGCGATGCCCAGCATGCCGGCGTCAAAGATCTCGATCTCGGGCTTGATGCCCTTCTCCATGTAGGCGTCGCCCAGCTTCTGCAGGAACTGGGGGGTGTTCATGAACACCCCGCCGGGCATCCAGTTGAAGGTGCCGGCGTCGTAGGAGCCCATCTCAATGCCGGGGACGGTCATGTGGTGCAGGTAGCGCTGCTCGTCGGTGCAGGGATGGTCGGGGGTAGCGCCGGAAGAGGTGCAGTTGATGACCACGTCGCAGTCCTTGTGGGCGCGAATGCCCTCCACGATCTCCTTGAAGGCGGCGGTGTTCATAGCGCCCTTGCCGTCGGCGGCACGGGTGTGGATGTGCACCACAGCGGCGCCCAGCTGCCAGCACTCGTAGGCGGCCTGGACGATCTGCTCGGGAGTCTCGGGAATATTGTACCCCGCGGGGGTAACGGCGCCGGTGAGGGCGGCGGTAATGATAGTCTTTGCCATTTGGAACAACTCCTCAGATTAGGTTTGGATTTGACCGGAGGCAGGAGCCCCCACGGGCCCCTGCCTCCGGTTGATTGCGGTAAAATTAGAACTGATAGCCTTCAGGTTCGTTGCTGTGCTCGTACACATAGGGGTTCTCAATTTCACCGGAGCGGACCTTTTCCCACCACTCGCCGGCCTTGCGGGGCATGGAGCGCCAGGACTCGGCGGTCTGGGGCTCCTCCATGTCGCGGGTGGCATAGCGCCAGTCGGCCATACGGGAGATGTACTTCTCGTCCTGCTGAGAGGAGTTCTCATCGCCCAGGTCGCCGGCAGCGATCCGCAGCAGGGAGCCGTACTGCTCGGACACGGTGTGCAGCTTCAGGTCGTCTACAAGCAGCTTCTTCAGGGGCCGCTTGGCCAGGTTAGACATGATGGTGCGGTTCTCGTAGGGCATGGTCTTCCACATGCGGGCGATCTCCCAGGCGCGCTCAACAGCCTTGCCCTTGGGAACGACCTCGCTGACCATGCCCCAGTCCAGCATCTGCTGGGCGGTAAACTGGCGGGTGGTCATCGTGTAGTAGTTGCCGCGCTTGGTGCCGAAGTAGTGCTGCGCCATCAGGCCCATGCCGTCGCCGGGTACCAGACCGCCCTGGGCGTGGGGGACCTCCATCTTGGTGTCCTCAGTGCAGATGGTCACGTCGCACAGCATGGCGGAATCCCAGTGGAAGCCGGGGCCGGGGATGGCGCCGATGGTGGGCACGTCCAGATCGAAGATCATGTTCTTGATGAGGTTGGTGTCGTCAAAGTACTGGTGCTGGAAGCGCTGGGTGGGCAGCTCGGAGTAGGTCTCCCAGCCGTTGGCGTCGGACTCGATCATCCAGTTGTCGCCGATGTGGGTGTAGATGATAATCTCATTCTTGAAGTCCAGGGACAGCCAGCGGGTCAGCTGGCTCATGGCGCGGTGGGACATGCCGCTGTGATGCATGGGGCCGTCGTTGGTCTTCCAGGTGACCTGAACGATGCCGTCCTCACGGTACAGGTCGGCGAAATCCTTGAACCACTCCTTGTACTCGTCGAACTCGGGGAGCTTCACGTAATCAGCTAAGGGCTTGCCCATAATAATGTACCTCCTGAATGATGTCAAAACGGACCCTGTTCAGCCCTCCTTGGGACGATAGGGAGTGACCTCCTTGTTGGGGTCAAAGGGGTTGACAGCCTTGCCGGCCTCAACTTCCTTGAACCACTCGAAGGGCTTGGTACGGAAGCCGGCCCAGCTCTCGCACGTGGGGGGCTGCTGCATCCAGTCGTGGCAGTAGCGCCAGTCGTTGGTCTGGCTGATGTACTTCTCGTCCTGCTGGCCGGCATGGGTGTCGCCCATATCGCCGGCGGCGATGCGCAGCAGGGAGCCGTACTGCTCGGACACGGTGTGCAGCTTCAGATCCTCCACCAGCAGCTTCTTCAGGGGCCGCTTGGCCAGGTTGGACATGATGGTGCGGTTCTCATAGGGCATGGTCTTCCACATGCGGGCGATCTCCCAGGCGCGGTCCATGACCTTGTCCTTGGTAACGACCTCGCTGACCATGCCCCAGTCCAGCATCTGCTGGGCGGTCCACTGGCGGGCGGTCATCATGTAGTAGTTGCCGCGCTTGGTGCCGAAGTAGTGCTGCGCCATCAGGCCCATGCCGTCGCCGGGGACCAGGCCGCCGTGAGCGTGAGGGACCTCCATCCAGGTGTCCTCGGAGCAGATGGTCACATCGCACAGCATGGCGGAATCCCAGTGGAAGCCGGGGCCGGGGATGGCGCCGATGGTGGGCACGTCCAGATCGAAGATCATGTTCTTGATGAGGTTGGTGTCGTCAAAGTACTGGTGCTGGAAGCGCTGGGTGGGCAGCTCGGAGTAGGTCTCCCAGCCATTGGGGTCGGACTCGGTCATCCAGCTGTCACCGATGTGGGTGAAGATGATGATCTCGTTCTTAAAGTCCAGGGAGAGGATCCGGACCAGCTGGCTGATGGCACGGTGGGACATGCCGCTGTGCTGCATAGGGCCGTCCAGGGTCTTCCAGGTGACCTGCAGGATGCCGTCTTCACGGTAGAGATCGGCGAAATCCTTGAACCATTCTTTATACTCGTCGAGCTCGGGGAGCTTCACGTAATCGGCCAGGGGCTTACCCATAATAAATTACCTCCAATTAAATTTTTCAGATGTGTTGGGCAGATACAATAGATGTGTTATGAGCGTTGCGAAACAATAAGGTGGAAAGGCCGCCGCTTAGTAGAGCAGCATGGCCATGACCACGGCGATGGCGCCGGCGATCAGGTTGACCAGGACGGACATCATGAACTGCTGGAAATAGCCCTCCTTGTAGGACAGCTTGAACACGGACAGCTGGAAGGCGATGGCGCCGTTGTGGGGCAGGGAGTCGAAGCCGGCGCCGGAAATGGCGGCGATGCGGTGCAGGGCGCCCAGGTTGACGCCGGGGGTGGCCAGAATGGAGGGCCCGAAGTTCTTCATGAACAGGGTGACGCCGCCGGTGCCGTTAGCGGTCAGACCAGCCAGCAGGTTGACAGCCACGAAGGTCAGCAGATAGGGGTGCATATTCATGCTCAGGACCTTGGCGACGAGCCAGGTGAACACGGGGGTGGCCTGAACGACGGAGCCGTAGCCCACAACGATGGAGATGAACACCACGGGGATCAGGGAGCCCTGGATACCGCGCACACAGGTATCGAACACGTGGGGCAGCTGCTTCTTGCCGACCAGGACAAACACCAGGATGATGGACAGGACCTGAGCATAGGTGGTAGCGCGAATGGCAGCGATACCCAGCTTCTGGAACAGCAGACTAAAGCCGATGATGGCGGCCACGCAGACGTAGCCCTTCCAGGCGGCGGGCAGCTTGGACTCGTCCTCAGTATTTTTGGGATCATCGTCGTAGGAGACAAAGCCCTCGCCCTTCTTCTTCAGGCGGTTGGTCAGGGTGATCAGGTAGATGACGATAAAGGCCACGGAGAACACCGTGCACACCAGGCTGATGCTGACACCGGCCATGGTGGTGGTGCCAAGGTAGGTGGTGGGGGCGATGTTCAGGGCGTTGGGCATGCCGACCAGGGTGCCATAGGCAACGGAGCCGGCGCCGGCGGACATGGCGGCCAGCGCCACCTTGCGGGACATGTTCAGCTTCTTCAGGATGGGCAGGGCAATGGCCAGGATGGCGTACTGATAAGAGGCAACGCCGGCGGCCATCATCAGGCAGGTGATGACGAACAGAGCCACGGCAATCCACTTCTCACCGAAGAGCTTGATCATGTGGTTGGCCATGGCAGAGCCCAGGCCGCTCTCCATCAGGCAGAAGCCGAAGGCGCCGCCGATGGTGTACAGCAGCAGAAACTGCTGGAACATGTTGCCCACGGTGGGGAGGAAGGTGGTGAAGATGGAAGCGATGCTGTCAGGGGTGCAGAAAGAAACCAG
>CAKUIM010000011.1 GCA_934660965.1 uncultured Oscillospiraceae bacterium
TGAAGCGCATTTACCAGGAATATGAAAGGGCCGCCAACCGGGCGCTTTCGCAGCAGACGCCGTAAGGCGTCCGCGCCAGATGGCGCGTAAAATTCGAAGCGAAGCGCAGAATTTCCGCAAGGGCGGATTCATTCCGCCCGAGGATTAAAAATAAGGGGGCCCCCGACAAATGAAATTTGGCGGGGAGCAAGCGCGGGCACCCAGGCGGCAGACGCGCTGGAGATGAAGCGCATTTACCAGGAATATGAAAGGGCCGCCAACCGGGCGCTTTCGCAGCAGACGCCGTAAGGCGTCCGCGCCGGTCGCCGCGCACGGACAGAAATTATGTTTTGAGTTTACATAAAAAGGAGCTGCTTTGAAATGAACCATTTTGAAAAGATTGCCCGTGAGCTTTCCGCCCGCGGCCTGGACGCCATGCTTGTCACCTCCGCCCCCGGCGAGTTTTACGCCGCCGGCTTCCACGGCGAGGGCGCGGCGGTGGTCACCGCCGACAAGACCTGGTACTACACCGACTCCCGCTACATCGAGGCTGCCCAGCAGCAGATCAGCGGCGCCCAGGTGGGCATGATCCGCACCGGCGAGACCTACCGGAGCCTGGTGGAGGCCATCGTGCAGAAGGCCGGCATCCGCCGCATGGGCTTTGAGGACAACTACATGTCCGTGGCGGAGTTCGGGCTCTGGCGGGAGGGCGTGAGCGCCGAGCTGGTGCCCGCCTCCGAGCTTCTCGAAACCCTGCGCATGGTCAAGGACGAGCACGAGCTTGCCGCCATGCGGGAGGCCCAGCGGGTGACGGACGAGGCCTTTACCGAGATTTTGAACGACATCAAGCCGGGCGTCGCCGAGTGCGAGATCGCCGCGAAGCTGACCTACCTCATGGCCCGCAAGGGCGCGGAGCGCAACAGCTTCGACCCCATCGTGGCCTGTGGGGCCAACGGCTCCAAGCCCCACGCCGTGCCCGGAAAGGCCCTCATTGAGAAGGGGCAGTTTGTCACCATGGACTTTGGCTGCGTGGTGGGGGGCTACTGCTCCGACATGACCCGGACCATTGCCGTGGGCGAGCCCACGGAGGAGATGTGCTTTGTGTACGCCACCGTTTTGAAGGCCCAGCTGGCGGGCATCGCCGCGGCCCACGGCGGCGTCACCGGCGCCCAGATCCACAACATCGCCGCCCAGGTCATCGCGGACGCGGGCTATGGCGCCTATTTCGGCCACGGCTTCGGCCACTCCCTGGGCATCGAGATTCACGAGAATCCCCGCTTCAGCCCCCTGTGGGACAAGGTCATCCCCGCCGGGGCCTGCCTGTCTGCCGAGCCGGGCATTTACCTGCCCGGAAAATTCGGCGTGCGCATTGAGGACGTCATCATGCTCACCGAGGAGGGCTGCGTGGACATCACCCACTCCCCCAAGGAGCTCATCATCCTGTAAATAAGAAGCGGCGCTCCGGGGGAACTTTCCCTTGTTTTTCGGGGCACAATGGCATATAATATTTTACCATCGGCCGGCGCTCACTCTTCGCGCCGGCGTGGAACGACCCTGCAAGGAGGCGCTTCATGGACACACGGCCCATCGGCGTTTTTGATTCAGGCCTTGGCGGGCTGACCGCCTTTCGGGAGCTTGCCCGGCTGATGCCCGGGGAGGAGCTCATCTATTTCGGCGACACCGGGCGGGTGCCCTATGGCGGCCGCTCCCGGGAGACGCTCATCAAATACGCCCGGCAGGACGCGGCCTTTTTGGAGGGCTTCGGCCCCAAGGCCATCGTGGTGGCCTGCGGCACGGTGTCCACCACCGCGCTGCCGGTGCTGCGGGAGGAGTGCGCGGTGCCGGTGTTCGGCGTGGTAGAGCCGGCGGTGCGCGCGGCGGCGGAGTGCTCCAAAAGCGGGCGCATCGGCCTTATCGGCACCAGCGCCACCATCCGCTCCGGCGCCTACGAGGCGCAGCTTTATGCCCTGCGGCCCGACGCCCGGGTGACGGCCCTTGCCTGCCCGCTGTTCGTCCCCCTGGTGGAGAACGGCCGCTTCCGCCCCGGCGACGCCGTGGTGGAGCAGGTGGCGGCGGAGTACCTGGCGCCCATGCGCTCGGCGGGGGTGGACACCCTCATCCTGGGCTGCACCCACTACCCGCTGCTGCGGGATGTGATCGGCGCGTACATGGGCGAGGGCGTAACCCTTGTGGACACCGGCGCGTGCTGCGCCCGGTTCGTCAAGGGCTGGCTGGAGAAAAACGGCCTGTGTGCCGACCGCGCCCACGGCGCCCACCGCTTCTATGTCAGCGACAGCACGGAAAATTTCGCCTCCCTGGCCGCCGTTTTCCTGGGCGAGAGCGTGTCGGGGGCTGTGGAGCAAATCAGCATTACCGGAGATTAAAGAAGGGCGAAGAAGGACTTTTTATGGAAGAAAATGTGATCATTTCCATCCGCGGCAGCCAGCTCTACGAGGGGCAGGAGGCGGATATGACCGAGCTTGTCACCGAGGGCGTGCTGCGCACCGCGCCGGGGGAGGGCTATACCATCACCTACCATGAAACGGAACTCACCGGCCTTGCGGGCACCACCACCAGCCTGCACATCGAGGGGCCGCGGGTGACGCTGCTGCGGGAGGGGAGCATCAACTCCCAGATGGTGTTCGAGGTGGGGCGCAAGCACCTTTCCATGTATGAGACCCCATATGGCTCCCTGGCCGTGGGGGTGGACACCCAGCGGCTGCACAACACCCTGGGCCCGGCGGGCGGGCGGCTGGAGATCAGCTATGCCATTGAGATCGACAACCTAATGGCCGGGAAGAGCCTTTTTGAGATGGACGTGAAGAAAAATCCCACGCTTCCCCAGTAATCGGCGGGGCGGGAAGGAGCTTAGAAGATGTCGAGCAACATGATAAATGAGGCCCGGGAGCAGGTCTCCCGGCTGACCCAGAGCGCCTACGAGCGCGCGGCGGCCCAGGGCCTTCTGCCCGGCGGGCAGACCATTACCGGCACGGTGGAGGTGCCCAAGGACAGCCGCAACGGCGACTTTGCCTCCTCCTTCGCCATGGCGGGGGCCAAGGCGCTGCACATGGCACCCCGGGCCATCGCCCAGATTATTCTGGACAATCTGGAGCTGGCCGGCTCCTTCTTCGGGCGCGCGGAGATCGCCGGGCCCGGCTTTCTGAACTTTTTCTATGCCCCCGCCTGGTACGGCGCGGTGCTCTCCGCTGTGGAGTCAGACGGCCCGGCCTACGGCGGCAGCGACGAGGGCCGGGGCGAGCGGGTGATGGTGGAATTTGTCTCCGCAAACCCCACCGGCCCCATGCACATGGGCAACGCCCGGGGCGGCGTGCTGGGCGACACCCTGGCAAACATCCTCCGCCGGGACGGATACGACACCTGGAAGGAATTCTATGTCAACGACGCCGGCAACCAGATCGCCAAGTTTGCCCAGTCCATCAACGCCCGTTATATGCAGCTCATCCTGGGGGAGGAGAACTTTCCCTTCCCGGAGAAGGGCTATCAGGGGGACGACATCCGGGAGCTGGCCCGGGCCATCTACGATGCCCACGGCGAGAGCTGGAAGGACCGGCCGGAGGAGGAGCGCCTGGAGGCCATGGCCCAGTTCGGCCTTGCCGTCAACATTCCCAAGATGAAGGCCGACCTTTTGAAGTACGGCATCGAGTACGACCAGTGGTTCTTTGAGTCGGAGCTCCATTCCTCCGGCTATGTGGCCGAGACGGTGGGGCTGCTCACCGAGAAGGGCTGGACCTATGAGAAGGACGGCGCCCTCTGGCTTGACACCACCGGCCTTCTCAAGGAGAAATACCTCCGGGAGGGCAAGAGCCGGGAGCAGGTGGACAAGCTGGACCTGAAGGACGACGTGCTGCGCCGGGCCAACGGCTTCTACACCTATTTTGCCGCCGACATCGCCTACCACCGCAACAAGTTTGAAAAGCGGGGCTTTGATAAGGTCATCAACGTCTGGGGCGCCGACCACCACGGCCATGTGGCCCGCCTCCAGGCGGCGCTGGACGGCCTGGGGCTGGACGGCTCCAACCGGCTTGTCATCGTGCTCATGCAGCTGGTCAACCTCCTGCAGGACGGAAAGCCCGTGCGGATGTCCAAGCGTACCGGCAAGGCCATCGCCCTCCACGACCTGCTCGACGACATCAGCGTGGACGCCGCCCGCTACTACTTCAATAACCGGGTGTCCACAAGCCCCCTGGACTTCGACCTGGACCTGGCCGTCCGGCAGGACAGCGACAACCCGGTCTACTACGTCCAGTACGCCCACGCCCGCATCTGCTCCCTGGCGGCAAACCTGGCCGCCGACGGCTTTGCCGTGCCCGCGGCGGGGGAGGTGGACGCTGCGCTGCTCACCGCGCCGGAGGAGCGCGCCCTCATCAAGACACTGGCCGAGTACCCCGAGGAGATCCACCAGGCGGCCCGGGTGTATGACCCCAGCCGCATCAACCGCTACCTCACCGGCCTTGCCGGCGACTTCCACCGCTTCTACAACGCCTGCCGCATCAAGGGCGAGGAGCCGGCGCTGCTGCGCGCCCGGCTGAAGCTGGCGGACACCGTGCGCGCGGTGCTGGCAAACGGCCTGGGCCTTCTGGGTGTCTCCGCGCCGGAGAAAATGTAAGAGCTTATGAAAAACCCTCGGCGCCTGCATGTGCAGGCGCCGGGGGTTTAGTCTGTCTGAAAATCGGGGGGGCGGCCAAAGGCGCTTGACGGAACTATTATGAAGCGGTAAAAAAAGAAACCGCTGCTGGCATACCAGCGGCGGTTTTCTTTTTAGCGTTTTGGGCAATCACTTGCTCGCGGCGAGCTCCTTGCCGTTGTAGGTCATGCAGGATTTGCAGACGCGATGGGGCAGCCGGACAGCACCGCACTTGGGGCAGGTGTTCACACCGGGAGTCTCCAGCTTCCACACGGAGCTGCGGCGCTTGTTTCTGCGCTGCTTGGATACTTTACTCTTAGGGACGGCCATTTTGACACCTCCTTGTCGGTCAATGTCCGCAGACATGGTATTACTTATCCGTCGTCCTGCTCCAAAAGCTGGGCAAGCTTTGCAAGGCGGGGATCCACCTGACGCCTGCATTTGCAGGGCCCGGCGTTGAGATCCGCCCCGCAGCCGGGGCAGAGGCCCTTGCAGTCCTCGGAGCAGAGATTCTTTGTGTCCATGTTGAGGAGCCAGACCTCCCGCATCAGCTCGTCTGCATCCAGCAGGCCGTCACGCCCGTAGAGGACGATGTCGTCGCTTTCGCCGTTTTCCAGCTCGTCCGACAGGAGCGTTTCAAACTCCACCGCCTTTTCCCGGGAAAATTCCTTCCCGCAGCGGTCGCATGAGAGCCGGAGCACGGAGGAGAGCCTGGAGCGGAGCAGCAATGCGCCGGCCATATTGCGCACCACCCCTTCCACATGGATGGGGGAGCGGAAGGGCGCTGCCCCGTTCCAGTCCACCCCGGACAAATCCATGTCCAGCGAAAAGGGAAGGGTCGCGCCCGGCTGGCGGGCAACCTGCTTGAGATCCAGCTTCATAGTACACCTCACATAATGGCACGAATGGTATTATACTAAAGGATGGGGCCGATGTCAAATGCTTTCTGATATTTTCTCTCTTTTTTCCGGGAGAAAACTGTGGTATACTGGGGCTGTCAGAAAAATTAGCCGCGCCGGGCGGGGGAGAGGCAGCCATGAAGGAATTTGACATCGGGAAGAACGACGCCGGCCAGCGGCTGGACCGCTACCTTGCCAAGGCGGTGCCGCTGCTGCCGGCCCAGCTGGCCCAGAAATATATCCGCATCAAGCGCGTCAAGCGCAACGGCAGGGGCGCCCGGAGGGACGACCGGCTGTGCGTGGGGGATACCCTTCAATTATACATCAACGACGAGTTTTTTGAAACCCCCAGCCGGGAAAATGCGTTCCTCTCCGTGTTCAAGCCCCAGCTGGACATCGTCTATGAGGACGAGAACCTGCTGCTGGTGAACAAGCGCCCGGGCATGGTGGTCCACCCGGACGATCGCGAGCGGGTCAACACCCTGGTCACCCACATCCAGGCGTACCTCTATCAGAAGAAGGAGTGGTCCCCCTACTGGGAGCACTCCTTTGCCCCGGCCCTGTGCAACCGCATCGACCGCAATACCGGCGGCATCGTCATCGCGGCGAAAAATGCCGAGACGCTGCGGGTGATGAACCAGAAGGTGCGCGACCGGGAGGTGCGCAAGCTCTACCTGTGCGCCATCCACGGCCGGATGGAGCCGCCGGCGGGGCAGCTGCGCGGCTTCATCTTCAAGGACGAGGCCAGGGCCCAGGTAAAGGTCTTTGACCATCCGGTACCCGGGGGCAGAACGGCCATTACCGACTACCGCACCCTTACCCGGCGGGAGGGCCTTTCCTTGATGGAGTGTGACCTTATCACCGGGCGCACCCACCAGATCCGCGCCCAGTTCGCCGCCGCCGGTCACCCCCTGCTGGGGGACGGCAAGTACGGCCGGGAGCGGGACAACAAGGCCTATGGCCGCAGCTACCAGGCCCTTTATTCCTACAAGCTGCAATTTCGCTTTACCACCCCCGCCGGGCCGCTGGAGGCCCTCAACGGCCGGGAATGGTCGGTGGGCGGCATTGATTTTCTGGAGACCTATTTCCCCGGCTTCTCTCTGGAGCCGGGCGCAGAGGGCCCCCATGAGGAGGGACGGCAATGATTTCAACCAAGGGGCGCTACTCCATCCGCATCCTGCTGGATTTGGCGGAGCACGCCAATGGCGGCTTTATCCCCATGAAGGACGTGGCCCGGCGGCAGGATATTTCCCTGAAATACATCGGAAAGCTCATGCCGGCCCTCAAGGAGGCGGGGCTTATCCAGAGCAGCCACGGCCTGGGCGGCGGTTACCGCCTGACCCGGGAGCCGGACCAGTACACCCTCTGGGAGATTTTGTGCCTGGCCGAGGGGGACATGGCCCCGGTATCCTGCCTGCAGGAGGGGGCGGCCCCCTGCCCCCGGGCGGCCCAGTGCCGGACGCTGCCCGTGTGGGAGGGGTATCACCGCCTGACCCGGGACTATTTTTCCGGCATCACCCTGGCCGATTTGATGGATGCGCCCATGGCGGACAATTATGTGATCTGAGGCGCTGTGCGCAGCGGTGCAGGGGCGGACGCAGCCGTCCCTGCGGACAGCCGGAGAGAGCGATCGGGAAATTTTTTGAAATTTTCCGGTCGCTTTTTGCATCCTTGTGCAATAAAACGCCTCTCCCGGGCATTAACTGGTTGAAGGACGTGAGACAATGCTCCCATTTGCCGAAACGCAGAACGGAACTGAGAAAACGGAGGCCGCGGCGCTGGACCAGGCGATCCTGGCGGCGGCGTCGGGCAGCCGCGAGGCCATGGAGGAGATCTATCGGGCCGCCTGCGCGCACATATACGGCTTTGCCCTTTCCATCCTGAAAAACCCTTATGACGCGCAGGATGTGCTCCACGACTGCTGCGTGGCGGCCTGGCAGGGGGCGGAGGAGTACCGGGCGCAGGGCAAGCCCCTTGCGTGGCTGCTGACCATCACCCGGAACCTGTGCCTGCAGCGGCTTCGGCAGCGCCGGAGAACGGCGGAGCTGTCCATGGAGGACTGGGAGCGCGCCCTTGCCGACCGGTCGGGCCTGACGGCGGAGGACAAAAGCGTTTTGGCGGCCTGCATGGAGCGGCTTTCCGACGAGGAGCGGCAGATTGTGACGCTCCATGCCCTCTCCGGCTTCCGCCACCGGGAGATTGCGGCGCTGCTGGAGCTGCCGCTGCCCACGGTCCTTTCAAAGTACAGCAGGGCGCTGAAAAAGCTCAAAGAGTATCTGCAATAGGAGGAAACTGCCATGACAGAGCGTGAAATCAACGAAAAGGTCCGCGCCGCCTATACCCATGCCGCGCCGGACATTCAGGGCGCCGCCCTGCCGGAGTGCGGGGGCGGCAGAATCCTTGATATTGCCGCAGCGCCGCCCCGAAAGGCAAAGCGCTGGGTGCGGCAGCTGGCCGCCGCGGCGGCCTGCCTGTGCCTGTGCGCCGGGGCCCTGTTCGGGGTGGGCGGCTATCGGGCGGACCGCGCCGTGGACGCCATTGTCTCGCTGGACGTCAACCCCAGTGTGGAGATCCGTGTCAACCGGAAGGAGCGGGTGCTCTCCGTGACACCCCTCAATCAGGACGGCGAGGTCATTGTCGGGGACATGGATTTTTCAGGCAGCAGCCTGGATGTAGCGGTGAATGCCCTGATCGGCTCTATGCTGCAAAACGGATATCTGTCCGAGCTTGCAAACTCCGTTCTCATCAGTGTAGACAATCGGGACGAGGCCCGGGGTGCGGCCCTGCAGGAGCGCCTGACAGAGCAGGTTGGCCAGCAGCTGGAGAGCGGCGCGTTCAGCGGTGCTGTGCTCAGCCAGACGGTGAATGGGAGCGGCGAGCTTGCGGCCCTCGCACAGCAAAACGGCATCACAAAGGGCAAGGCACAGTTGATTCAGGCGGTGCTGGCGGAGTACCCGCTGCACACCTTCGAAGAGCTTGCCGGATTGTCCATCAACGAGCTGAATCTGCTCCTGCACGCCCAGCCGGAGGTCTCTGCGCAGGTGGAGGCGGTGGGGACGGCCAGCGACAAGGCCTACATCGGCCGCGACCGGGCCCGGGAGATTGCCCTTGCCGCGGCGGGGGTGCGGGCGGAGGACCTTGCCGAGTACGAGATCGAGCTTGACACCCATAGGGGCGCGATCATCTACGATGTGGAATTTACCACCCTGAATGGGGACGAGTATGACTGCGAGATCGACGCCGCCACCGGCAGCATTGTGAAGTTTGAGGAAGAGCTGCGCGCAGAGCCCGCCCAGCCCCAGCCGTCCCCGGGCACGGGCGCTGGCACTGGAACGGGAACTGGCAGCGGCACCGCCGCCGGGGCGGGCGGAAACGGGACGCTCATCGGCAAGGATAAGGCCCGGGAGATTGCCCTGATCCACGCGGGGGTGAGCGCTGGTGCGGTCACGGAGTATGAGATTGAACTCGACATGGACGACGGCGTCACCGTCTATGAGATCGACTTCAAGGCCGGCGGCTGGGAATACGAGTATGAGATCAACGCCGCCACCGGCGCAATCCTGGACGCAGACCGGGAAAAAGACGACTGAATATGCCAAGAAAGCCCCCTGCGCCGGATAGGCGCAGGGGGCTTTCGCTGTACCGATCAAGAGGGCAAGAGTCAGTCGGCGAACAGCGGGGTGGAGAGGTAGCGGTCGCCGGTGTCGGGCAGCAGGGCCACGATGGTCCTGCCCTCGTTCTCCGGGCGCTTGGCAAGCTCGATGGCGGCCCACACCGCCGCGCCGGAGGAGATGCCCACCAGCACACCCTCCCGGTGGCCGATCTCCCGGCCGGTGGCAAAGGCGTCGTCATTCTCCACGGGGATGATTTCGTCGTAAATCTTGGTATCCAGCACATCGGGGACAAAGCCCGCGCCGATGCCCTGGATCTTGTGGGCGCCGGCCACGCCGGTGGAGAGGACGGCAGAGCTCTTGGGCTCCACAGCTACCACCTTCACGTTGGGGTTCTGGCTCTTGAGGTACTGGCCCACGCCGGTGATGGTGCCGCCGGTGCCCACGCCGGCCACGAAGATGTCCACCTTGCCATCGGTATCCGCCCAGATCTCCGGACCGGTGGTGGCGAAGTGTGCCTTGGGGTTGGCGGCGTTGACAAACTGCCCGGGGACAAAGCTGTTGGGAATCTCCTTAGAGAGCTCCTCCGCCTTGGCGATGGCGCCCTTCATGCCCTTGGCCCCCTCGGTGAGCACCAGCTCCGCGCCGTAAGCACGCATCAGCTGCCGGCGCTCCACGCTCATGGTCTCGGGCATGACGATGATGATGCGGTAGCCCCGGGCTGCCGCCACGGAGGCAAGGCCGATTCCGGTGTTGCCGGAGGTGGGTTCGATGATGACGGAGCCCTCCTTGAGAACGCCGCGGGCCTCGGCGTCGTCAATCATGGCCTTGGCGATGCGGTCCTTCACGCTGCCGGCGGGGTTGAAGTACTCCAGCTTTGCCAGAATCTTGGCCTTGAGGCCGTGGGCCTTTTCAATGTGGGTGAGCTCCAGCAGGGGGGTCTTGCCGATGAGCTGATCGGCGGAGGTATAAATGTTGGACATGACGGCACACTCCTTAAGTATCGGATTTCACAAGAATGGATGCGTTCAGACGGGATTCGCTCTGCGGCGCAGCCGGGATGCACCCGGGGAATTAAATCTACCAATTTGGTATGTTGGTAGGATTATAGCGCGGCGCGCTTCGTTTGTCAAGGGGGCAGATGGGGAGAGAGACACAAAAAAACGCTCCCCGGGCAGGGCGGAGCTATGAATATTGCCGGAGAAAACGCAATCGGGGGGTAAGCCCCGGAAAAGGCGGGGGAAAACGCAAAATTCGGCAACATTTTCGCCCAAAATGATTGACATTCCGCGGGTAAAATAATATAGTGTATCTCGCTATCCGTGAAACCCCGGGCCGTAACAGGCTGTCCAACAGGCGGGCACTTGCCGGGTGAATAAATCGAGGGAGCTGGAATCTGAAAGAAAAACGATCGCTTCAGCGCTGTGCGGCGGCCGAGCCGCCGTGTTTTCTTGCGGCCTGGGGCGAAGAAATGGGGGAAGATACATGTCCAAAGAACTCATCCGCCTGCGGGACTGTGTCATGGCCTACGAGGACGGCATTGTTCTCGACCACATCAATCTTTATATCAACGATCAGGAATTCCTCACGCTGCTGGGTCCCAGCGGGTGCGGCAAGACAACCACGCTTCGTATCATCGGCGGGTTTTTGTCACCCACCTCTGGCGACGTCCTATTTGACGGCGTGAGGATTAATGATGTTCCGCCCCATCTGCGGGCGGTGAACACCGTATTCCAGAAATACGCCCTGTTTCCCCACCTGAACGTCTTTGAGAACGTGGCCTTCGGCCTGCGTATCCCCAAGGCCGACGAAAAGGGCAAAAAGGTGAAGCTGCCCGAGAAGGAGATCAGCCGTCGGGTGATGGAGATGCTGGAGGTGGTCAACCTCAAGGGCTTTGAAAAGCGCGCGGTCAGCCAGCTCTCCGGCGGCCAGCAGCAGCGGGTGGCCATCGCCCGGGCCCTGGTGAACCGGCCCAAGGTGCTCCTTCTGGACGAGCCCCTGGGCGCCCTTGACATGCGCCTGCGCAAGGATATGCAGATCGAGCTCAAGCGCATCCAGCAGGAGACGGGCATCACCTTCATCTACGTCACCCACGACCAGGAGGAGGCCCTGGCCATGAGCGACACGGTGGTGGTCATGGACGGCGGGCGCATCCAGCAGATCGGCACCCCCGAGGATATTTATAACGAGCCCAAGAATGCCTTTGTGGCCGACTTCATCGGCGAGTCCAACATCATCGACGGCATCATGCGCGCCGATGGCGTGGTGGAGATCTTCAACCGCCGCTTTGCCTGCCTGGACGGCGGCTTTGAAAAGGACGAGCCGGTGGACGTGGTCATCCGCCCGGAGGACGTGGACATCGTCCCCGCCGACCAGGGCCAGCTCCGGGGCACCGTCACCAACGTGACCTTCAAGGGCATGCAGTACGACATCATCGTGGACTTCTACGGCTTCAAGTGGCTCATCCAGACCACCGACCTGTCCCCGGTGGGCAGCGTCATCGGCATCAAGATCGACCCCGACGGTATCCACGTCATGAAGAAGAGCCAGTATTCCGGCATGTTCGGCGACTATTCCTCCTACTCCGAGGAGTATGAGGAGATCGGCGACGCCAGCATCGAGCCGGAAGAGGAGGAGAGCGAGGATGAAGAATAAGCTCTCCCGCCTGGCCGTCCCCTATGTGGTGTGGATGGCCCTCTTCACGGTGATCCCCATTGTGATCATGGTGGTGTACGCCTTCACCACCGCCGACGGCGCCTTCACCACGGAGAATTTCTCCCAGCTTGGCTCTTATGCCATCGTGTTCGGCCGCTCCTTCAAGCTGGCCATCATCGCCACCGCCATCTGCCTTCTGATCGGCTATCCGCTCTCCTGCTTTATGGCCCGGGAGGGGGCGCGGTTCCAGAAAATCGCCATGGTGCTCATCATGCTGCCCATGTGGATGAATTTCCTGCTGCGCACCTATGCCTGGATGTCCATCCTGGAGAATACGGGCCTTCTCAACCGGCTGTTCAGGGCGGTGGGTATCATCGACCTCTACAACAGCATCGCCGTGCACTTTGCCGCCGACCCGGCCCTCTATCAGCCCATCGAGTATTTTTCCATGATCAATACCCAGGGCGCGGTGGTGCTGGGCATGGTGTATAACTATCTGCCCTTTATGATTCTGCCGATTTACTCGGTGATTATCAAGCTGGACCGCTCCCTGCTGGACGCCGCCCACGACCTGGGTGCGGACAGCCGGCGGACCTTTATGAAGGTGACGCTGCCGCTGTCGGTGCCGGGTATCCTCTCCGGGGTGACCATGGTGTTCGTGCCCGCGGTGTCCACCTTTGCCATCTCCCGGCTGCTGGGCGGCAACAACCTGACGCTGCTGGGCAACCTCATTGAGACAAAATTTGTTGGCACCGCCTACAACCCCCACCTGGGCAGCGCCATTGCCCTTGTGATGATGGTGGTGGTTGTGGTGTGCATGATGGTGATGAATCGCTTCGGTGAGGGCGAGGAACAGGCGGTGGGTCTATGAAAAAGCAGCGCCGCGGCGGCGGCCGCGTGGCCATGGCACTGGCCTTTGTCTTCCTGTACGCGCCCATTTTCGTGCTTATTGTCTTTTCCTTCAACGACTCCAAGAGCCGCACCGTCTGGCAGGGCTTCTCCCTGCGCTGGTACGCGGAGCTCTTCCGGGACAGCCAGATCATGAACGCCCTGTATACCACCCTCCTGGTGGCCCTGCTCTCGGCGGCCATTGCCACCGTGGCGGGCACCTTCGCCGCCATCGGCTTTTATAACATGCGCCGGCGCTGGCGCGACCCGCTGATGACGGTGAACAACATCCCCATGGTCAATGCCGACATTGTCACCGGCGTGTCCCTGTGCCTCTTTTTCGTGGCGGCCTTCGGGGCGTGGAACGGCTTTGTCACCTGGATGGAGAATACCTACCGTCTGACGGCCCCCCGCCTTGCCATGGGTTTCGGGACGCTGCTCATCGCCCATATCAGCTTCAACATCCCCTACGTGATCCTCTCGGTGATGCCCAAGCTGCGGCAGATGGACAAAAACCTCATCGACGCAGCCCAGGACCTGGGCTGCACCTGGATGGGGGCCTTCCGGAAGGTGGTGGTGCCAGAGATCAAGCCGGGCATCATCAACGGCATGCTCATCGCCTTCACCATGAGCGTGGACGACTTCGTTATCTCCTACTTTACTGCCGGCGCCAAGACCAGCACCCTTGCCATGACTATCTACGGTATGGCCAAGCGCCGCATCAGCCCCAAGATGAACGCCGTTTCTACCCTGCTGTTCGTGACGGTGCTGGTTCTGCTGGCCATCGTGAACATCCGGCAGAGCCAGCAGGAAAAGGCGGCAAAGAGAAGCGCGCAGCGCCCGTGAGCAGGGAGCCTGGACCGGAGCGACGGCCAAAACCCAAGAAGGGGCGGAGCCCCGGATGGATTTGGCCGGAGCATAGGGAAGGCGACCGTTGCGGAGGGCGCACAGCGTGACAGTGCGCGCAGCGCCCGTGAATGTTCCCCTTTTATGTTCTCCCGGCCTGCGGGCCTTGAGATAGAGAAAACTTGATTGGAGGAATGATAATTGAAAAAAATCCTTGCAATGGCCCTTGTGTGTGCCTGCGTGCTGGGGCTGCTGTCCGGCTGCGCCATGGACAAGCCCAGCGACTCTGCCAACCCCGGCGGCAGCCAGCGGGAGGTCGTGGTGTGCGGCTGGGGCGAGAACATCGACGAAGAACTGTTCGAGCTTTTTGAGAAAGAGACCGGGATTAAAGTCGTCTACCAGACTGCGGAAAGCAACGAGATGATGTATTCGAAGGTGGCCATGGGCGGCTCGGGCTACGATGTGGTCGTGCCCTCCGACTACATGATCGCCCAGATGATCGAGGAAGGGATGCTTGCCGAGCTGGACTTTGACAACATTCCCAACTTCAGCCTCATCTCTGACCGCTTCAAGAACCTGCCCTACGATCCCGACAACAAATATGCCGTGCCCTACACCTGGGGCACCCTGGGCCTGATCTACAACCCCTCCATCATCGACGGGGAGATCACCAGCTGGGGCGCGCTCTTTGACCCCGAGTATGCCGGCGAGACCGCCATGATCGGCAACCCCCGGGACGCCATCGGCGCCGCGCTGATGTACCTGGGCTACTCCATCAACACCGAGGACGAGGCCCAGATCCGCGAGGCCTACCAGCTCATTGCAGACGCCAAGGCCGCCGGTGTGTACCAGGGCTTCTTCATGGACGAGATCTACGACAAGATGGAGGTGGGCGAGACCGCCCTTTGCACCTACTATGCCGGCGACTACCTGTCCATGTACAGCAACAACGAGGAGCTGAAATACGTCATCCCCGAAGAGGGCTCCAACTGGTTTGTGGACGCCATGTGCGTGCTCAAGGACGCCAAGAACAAGACCGAGGCGGAGGCGTGGATCAACTTCATCTGCTCCACCGAGGCTTCCCTGCGCAACATGGACTTCATCTGGTACGCCTCTCCCAATGAGGAGGCCCTGACGAAGTACCCCGAGTACTACAAGGACCTGACCGGCGAGGAGCTGCCCCAGGAGATCTACGAGGTCATGGCCGCCCCCCAGGACGTGCTGGACAAGTGCGAGATGTACCTCAACCTGCCCCTGGCCACACGCACGCTCTACAACGATCTTTGGACGCAGCTCGGCATCTAAGCGCGCGAAGAGAAAAGAGGAACACCTATGACTGATATGCAGCCCGGCCTGAAGGGCCGCTCGGAGACCGTGGTCACCGAGCACAACACCGCAAACGCCATCGGCTCCGGCCTTGTGCCGGTGTTCGGGACCCCCTTTATGCTCGCCCTGATGGAGAACGCCGCTGCCGCCGCCGTGGCGCCCTGCCTGGATGCCGACGAGGGCACCGTGGGCACCCATCTGGACGTGGCCCACTCCTCCGCCACCCCCATCGGCCTGAAGGTTTGGGCGGAGGCCACCCTCACCGCTGTGGACGGCAAGCGCCTGACCTTTGAGGTGGCCGCCTATGATGAGGCTGGCGAGATCGGCCGGGGCACTCACGAGCGCTTTGTTATCAAGCCCGAGCGCTTCCTTGCCAAGGCCCAAGGCAAGTTGGGCTAAGAGTAAGAGCCCATTCAAAAGAAAAACGCTCCCCTTTCTGTTTGGAAAGGGGAGCGTTTTTTGTTACCTGCCGCCGCGGCGCTCGTAGAGCAGCCGCAGGCCGTCCAGGATGAGCCGGTCGTCCACGATGTCGATTTCCCGGGTGTGCCGGGCCACCAGATGGGCAAGGCCGCCGGTGGCCACCACCTGCACGCCTTCCTCCCCCAGCTCCGCCCGGGCATGGCGGATGAGATACTCGGTGGCCCCCACATAGCCGCCCACCACGCCGGCCTGGATGTGGCCCACCGCGGTGAAGTTCAGGGTGTGCTCGGGCTTGGTCAGCTCCACATTGGGCAGCATGGCGGCCTTGGCGGCCAGGGCGTCCATGGTCACCTGCAGCCCGGCAGAGATGCAGCCGCCCCGATAGACGCCGCTGCGGCTGACCGCGTCCACCGTGGTGGCAGTGCCGAAATCCAGCACGATCAGCGGCGCGCCGTACTTGGCCATGGCGGCCACGCAGGCCACCGCCCGGTCGGCACCCAGCCGCTCATTGGTGATAAGGCCGCCGTAGGACAGGCCCGGGTCAATGTCCCGGTCTACCAGCAGGCAATCTGCCCCCAGATAGCGCTTGAGGGCGGCCTGGACGGTCTGGTTCACCTGGGGCACCACCGAGCAGATCACCGCCCCCCGCAGCGCGCCGCCATCGATGGCAAAGCGCTCAAAGTACTGGCTGATGAGAAGGCCCAGCTCGTCGGCGGTGGCGCCGCTTTTGGTGGTCAGGCGGAAGGAGCCTAAGAATTCCTCCCCCCGGTAGACGCCGTATTCCGTATTGGTGTTTCCGATGTCAATGGTCAGCAGCATGGCGGCAGCTTCCTTTCCGATAAAAGCGATTTGGCGTATTGCGCGTCTAATCTGCCCGCCCGGTGCGGGCGGAATTTGACGGGAGCGGTCAGGGTAGGGGCACGATGCGCACCGTCAGCGCCCCCTGGGACAGCTCTCCCACGGCATAGGTGGGGGGCCGGCGCACGCCGCCGGCGGTGCCGGGGTTGATCAGCCACAGGCCGCCCGGTTCGCGCTCCGCCCGGGCGATGTGGGAGTGGCCGGAGAGGACGGCGTCCGCCCCCTGAGCGCGGCCCGCCCGGACCAGAAGTTCCCGGCTGGGGTAGAGGTGGCCGTGGGTGAGGAAAAACCGCATGCCCTCGACCTCGACGGTCCGCTCCAGCATGAGACGGGGGGCAAAGCCGTCGCAGTTGCCCGCCACGGCGTACAGCGGAAGGCCGGGGCAGGCGGCGTGAAGGTCCTGGGCGTCCTGCCAGAGGTCGCCCATGTGGAACACCGCGTCCGGCGCCTCCCGCTCCACGGCGGCGAGCAGATTTGCCACATGTCCGTGGGAATCGGAGAGAAAGAGCAGCTTTGCCATGTCACCAACCTCCTTGGGGCGCATATACTGGATTAAAAACGACAGGGGGGATCTTCATGCCCGATTTTCAGGATGTGCTCCACTCACCCCGGGCGGAACACTTGATGCAGGACGCATCGCGGCTGGAGCGCCTGCGCACCGCGCCCGAAACCCAGCGGATTTTTGAGCTTTTGGGCCGGAATGCCGGCGGGAATCTGGAGCAGGCGGCAGGACGGGCGGCCCAGGGAGATACCGAGGAGCTCATGGGCGCCATCCGCGCCCTGATGCGGGACCCGGAGGGCCAGCGGCTGCTGCGGCAGATGAAGCAGAGCCTGGGAGAAGAATAGGCGCTTGGAGGAGGGGCGGGCATGAGCGAGCTGGAGGAAAAACTCAATTCCATCCTGGGCAATCCTCAGGCCATGGGGCAGATCATGGCCCTGGCCCAGTCCCTGGGCGGCAGCGCGCCCGGAAAGGGCGGCCCGGAGGCCGCCGGCAGCGGGACGCAGGGGCCGGAGCCGTCCCAAGGGGCGCCCCAGGAGCTGCCCCAGAGTGCCCAGGTGTCCCAGCCGTCTCAGCCGCTGTCCCAGCCGCAGATGAGCGGCGGCCAGGCCGCCGATGGGCAGCTCTCCGCCCTTTTGACGGCCCTGGGGGGCGGCGGGCTCGATCCCAAGCTCTTGGAATTTGCCGCCCGGGTCATGGCGGAGAGCGGCGGCGGGGAGGACGGCCGCACGGCGCTTTTGCAGGCGCTGCGGCCCTTCGTCCGTCCCGAGCGATACGCCCGCATTGACCGGGCTGTCCAGATTGCCCGGATGTCCCGGCTGATCCGGGTGGCCATCGACGTATGGAAGGGAGGGGGCGGGAAGGATGTATAACCGCTACCTGGATACCCGGGATGCCCGGGAGATTCCGCTCCAGGAACCGGAGCCGGGCGGCCGGGGGGCAGGCCCCGCGGCAGGAAAAGAGCCCGCCCCCGGAAAGCCCCGCCGCGGCGGCGATATCCTCAGCGAGGTGACCGGCGGCCTGGGCGACCTTCTGGGCGGGTTGTTCAAAAATATCTCGCTGGATAAGCTGGATGCCGGGGACATTTTGCTGGTGCTCATCATCCTCTTCCTCTATCTGGAGGGAGACAATCTGGAGCTGGTCATTACCTTGGGGCTGATGCTCCTTTTCGGTCTGGGAGAGGACAGGGGGGAAGGTCAGTAGAGCACCTGGCCGTCCGGCAGGAGGAAGGGATTCACCGCCGGGGAGAGAGGGCTGACCATGTTGTCCGCCTGCATGGCGTAGGACAGCACGCCGTTCTCTTCCAGCTCCGAGGCGATGAGCAGCCCGCTGTCCAGCGACACCCAATAGCGCTCTACATAGCCCTCCAGGGGCACGGCCTCTACATAAATGCAGGAGATGCCCGCGCGCTGGAGGTAGCCGGCGTCGGTAATGGAAGCCCGGGGCAGGGCGAGAATATCCTCATAAGTGGGGATGCGGGAGAGCAGGTCTGCCTCGCCCTCCGCTGCGGCGGCGGTGCGGCAGGCCATTTCCTCGTTGTACCAGTACCAGAGGGTGCCGCCGCCCACGATGGAGTGCTCCACCGTGCCGCCGGGCAGGGTGGCGTCGCAGCGCACATAGCCGCCGTCCGCCTGGACGAATACGGTGACGGTGCCCGAGCGGGTCCCGCCCCAGTAATACTGCACGGTGATGCTGCGGCTGTAGCTTGTCAGGCGCTCCATGCTGCCGATGATGCTCTGCACCGTGTCGGGGGTGACCTCCACCACGATGCCCCCCTGGTCGCCGGAGGCAGCGGGGTCAAGGGGGGAGGAGGACACGGCGGAGGGGTCGGCCAGCTCGATTTTGGCGGTGTTGGAGAAGATGCTCAGGAAAAAGCTGTAGAGCACCGCCGCCAGAATGATGCAGGAGATGGCGGCTGCAAGAAGCGTGCGTTTTTTCCCTTCCACGGCGGCAGCCTCCTTTCCTGTGTTCCGGTGCGGCGCTTCAGCCGCCGAAGGGCTCGGGCGGCTGGCTGCGCAGGCCGAAATGATACAAAATCGCGTCCGCGATGCGCCGGCAGGCATGGCCGTCCCCGTAGGGGTTCACCGCCTGGGCCATGGAGCGGTAGAGCGCCCGGTCGTCCATCAGGCGGCAGGCAAGGGCAAAGACGACCTCCTCGTCGGTGCCGGCGATCTTCACCGTGCCGGCAGCCACAGCCTCCGGCCGCTCCGTCTCCCGGCGCAGGACAAGCACCGGCTTTCCCAGGGCGGGGGCCTCCTCCTGAAGGCCGCCGGAGTCGGTCATGACCATGTAGCTGCGCGCCATGAGGTTGTGCATCTCATCGGCGGAGACCGGGGCGATGAGGTGGACATTGGGCAGGCCGTCCAGGTGCCGGTGGGCGCACTCCTGCACCACCGGGGAGAGATGGACGGGGTAGACAAGCTCCGCGCTGCCGGCATAGCGCCGGGCAAGGCGGGCAAGGGCGGACATGATGTGCTCCATGCTCTCACCGTAGTTTTCCCGGCGGTGGCAGGTGACCACGATGACCTTTTTGCCCTGATAGTCGAGGGCGTTGAGAACGTCGGTGGAGAAGCGGAAGCCCTCCCGCACGGTAGAGCCCAGGGCGTCGATCACCGTGTTGCCGGTGACGAAGATGCCCTCGGTGATGCCCTCCGCCTCCAGGTTGCGGCGGTTGGCGGCGGTGGGGCAGAAGTGGAGCTGGGCCAGACGGCCCACCATGGCGCGGTTCATCTCCTCCGGGAAGGGGGAGTAGCGGTCGTGGGTGCGCAGGCCCGCCTCCACATGGCCCACGGGAATCTTGTGGTAGAAGGCGGAGAGGGCGCCGGCAAAGGTGGTGGAGGTGTCGCCATGGACCAGCACCAGGTCGGGCCGGGCCTGCTCGAATACGCCGTCCAGCCCCAGAAGGCACTTGCTTGTGATGGTGGAAAGGCTCTGCCGGGGCTCCATAATGTCAAGGTCGTACTCCGGGCGCAGGGAGAAGATGTCCAGCACGCTGTCGAGCATTTCCCGGTGCTGGGCGGTGACGCAGCAAAGGCACCTGAGCTCCTCCCGGCGGCGCAGCTCCTGCACCAGGGGGGCCATCTTGATGGCCTCGGGCCGGGTGCCGAAGATGGTCATGATCGTTTTACATTGCGTCATGGTGTTCCTCCTCATCCTGACCGGAGGGCTTGTCCGCACCGGACGGCTTGTCCTCGCCGGCCTGGGCGGCACCGCCGCTGTCTTTGGGCGATTGGCTCTCGCTGCCATCCGCCTGTGCGTTGTCGCTGCCTTTGGGCGGGGCGGGGGGCTCGTCCTGGTTGTTGTGCAGGAAGAGCTTACCCGCCACAAGGCCGGCCGCCGACATGGCGATGAGGAAGACCATGGCCCGCAGCGCGCCGCTGGCGGTGAGCACCACCGCGGACAGGCCCAGAATGGCGGACACCACATAGAGGATGCCTACGGCCTGCTTCTGGGAAAAGCCCATGTCAATAAGCCGGTGGTGAACGTGGCTGCGGTCGGGACTCATGGGGCTCTGGCCGCGGAGCAGCCGGCGGATGACGGCAAAGGTCACGTCGAAAATGGGCAGGCCCAGCATCAGGAAGGGCACCACGAAGGAGATGATGGTGGGCAGCTTGAACATTCCCTCCACCGACACCGTGGCCAGGATATAGCCCAGGAAGGTGGCGCCGGTGTCGCCCATGAAGATTTTGGCGGGGTTGAGGTTATAGGGCAGGAAGCCGATGCACGCCCCGGCCAGGGCCCCCATCATCACCGCCACGTCCTCCTCGCTCACCAGCAGGGCAATGACCAGCATGGTCACCGAGCTGATGGTGGACACGCCGCAGGCAAGGCCGTCCAGCCCGTCGATGAGGTTGACGGCGTTGGTGATGGCCACGATCCAGATGAGGGTCACCGGGATGGACAGCCACCCCAGCTGCCACACCGGGTTGTCGCTGAAGATGTTGGGGTTGGAGAGGACCTGGATGCGGTTGCCCGAGAGCACCGCCACCAGGGCCGCCGCAATCTGCACCACGAATTTCAGCTTGGCGGGCAGGGCGTAGATGTCGTCAAAGATGCCCAGGATCACGATCATCACCGAGCCGAGCAGCATGCCCTGCTTGGGCGGGTCCAGGGGCAGCAGCAAAACGACGCTGATGACAAAGCCGAGGAAAATGGCAAGGCCGCCCATCCGGGGGATGGGGTGGTCATGCATGCGGCGGTTGTCCCGGGGCACGTCGATGGCGCCCACCTTGACAGACAGCGTTTTCACCAGGGGGGTAGAGGCAAAGGAGAGCACGGCGGCGATGAGCATGGCAAGCAGCACAGGGACCACAGAGGAGGCGCGCAGCGCACTCCCGATCTGTTCCGAAGGCATGGATAGCAGCTCCTTTATTGATGCTACCATCACTTGACAAGGGCAGACACGGTTTTGACGGGCAGAAATGCGCCCATACTTCCGCAAAGCCCTTGGAAATGCGGCAAGCATTCCCTGCGGGTTTTTTGTCGTCTGAACGGATTTCTGCACCGGCAAAACTGCTTTGCACCTGCCGGCGATGGATATTCGAGTGATTTTTGGTTTTTGAGCCGCAGGCGGGCTGACGCCCGCCAAGGCGAAAAGGGCAAAAAGCGCCGGAAAGGCGCGCCGTCAGGCGTGTTTACCCTTGTCAAGTGATGGTAGAGGTCAGCGGGCCACAAAGCCCACCTTTTTGTAAACCTTGCGCAGGGTCTTTTCCGCCACATAGGACGCCTTCTCCGCGCCGGCCCGGTATACGCCCTCCAGGTAGGCCTTGTCCTTGAGGATGCGGGCGGCCTCCTCCCGGATGGGCCGCAGGCACTCCACCACGGCGTCGCCCACGGCGGCCTTGAAGGCACCGTAGCCCTGGCCGTCAAACTCCTGCTCAATCTCCCGGAAGCTGCGGCCGGTGACGGCGGAGTAGATGGTCATCAGGTTGGCAACGCCGGGCTTGTTCTCGCTGTCGTAGTGCACGCAGCGCTCCGTGTCGCTGTCGGTGATGGCCCGCTTGAACTTGCGCTGGATGTCCTCCGGCCGCTCCATGAGGTAGATGGAGCCGTTGGGGTCCTTGTCCGACTTGGACATTTTGGACGCGGGGTCGCTCAGGCTCATCACCCGGGCGCCCACCTTGGGGATATAGGGCTCGGGCATCTTGAACACGTCGCCGTAGATGCCGTTGAAGCGCTGCACGATGTTGCGGGTGAGCTCCACGTGCTGCTTCTGGTCCTCGCCCACGGGGACAAAGTCCGGCTGGTAGAGCAGAATGTCCGCCGCCATCAGGGCGGGGTAGGTGAAGAGGCCGCCGTTGATGTTCTCGGCGTTTTTGGCGGACTTGTCCTTGAACTGGGTCATGCGGGAGAGCTCGCCGAACATGGTGTAGCAGTTGAGGATCCAGCCCAGCTGGGCGTGCTGGGGCACGTGAGACTGGATGAAGAGGGTGTTGCGTTCGGGGTCAAGGCCGCAGGCGATATACTGGGCCAGCTGCTCCAGGGTGCGCCGGCGCAGGGCGGCGGGGTCCTGGCGGACGGTGATGGAGTGCATGTCGGCCATGAAATAATAATTATCGAACTCGTCGGCCCGGTCCGCCCAGTTTTTGATGGCGCCCAGGTAGGAGCCCAGGGTCAGATCGCCGCTGGGCTGGATGCCGGAGAGCATGACTTTTTTCGGCGTGGCTTCACACATAGGGAAACGACCTCTTTTTCTCTTGAATTCCATTCTGCTGCCCGTGCCCCGGAGGGCAGAGGGGATACATGCTTACAGATTAAAATATTATACCACCATCTTCCGCCGCCTGCAACCGGAAACCGCCGGAGCGGGAAAATATCCGGAGGGATGGGCGGGGAATCTGCCGGAGAGAAGATTTTAGTGGTTGAAAAATCCCGGGCGATGTAATATAATTATGCTTAGCTTTGCTTCGATGCAGAACAAGGCCGCACTAGTCGGGGAGATAGCGGTGCCCTGTACCCGCAATCCGCTACAGCGGGGATGAATCCCGGCCCCCGGAGTCGGGCTGTGCCGTCTGCCCCATATAAGCAGCGATGATAGATCGGTCCCGCGCAACGCGGCCCCGTGAACCGTGTCAGGCGGGGAACCGAGCAGCACTAAGCGGATCGCCGCGTGTGCCGCGGGGCTGCCGATCTTGAGCCGGCTGTATGGTTACCGGGCATATCCCGGCCTTCAAAGGCCGGTGTGCGGTCTTGTTGTGTACCGGAGCATTTTATTTACCGCGATGGGAGGGAAGGGCGAATGTATCAGGCGCTGTACCGCAAATGGCGGCCCCGCACCTTTGACGATGTGGTGGGCCAGGGCCATATCACCCAGACGCTCAAGCGCCAGGTGGAGACCGGGCGGCTGTCCCACGCGTACCTCTTTACCGGCACCCGCGGCACGGGAAAGACCACCTGCGCGAAGATTCTGGCCCGGGCGGTAAACTGCCGCGCGCCGGAGAACGGCAGCCCCTGCAACCGCTGCGATGCCTGTCTGGGCATTGAAAACGGCTCCGTGCTGGACGTGCTGGAGCTGGACGCCGCCTCCAACAACCGCGTGGACGACATCCGCGCCATCCTGGATGAGGCGGTATACACCCCGGCGTCGGTGAAAAAGCGGGTGTACATCATCGACGAGGTCCACATGCTCTCCGCCCAGGCCTTCAACGCCCTGCTTCAGATTCTGGAGGAGCCGCCGGCCCACCTGATGTTCATCCTGGCCACCACCGAGATCCACAAGGTGCCCGCCACCATCAAAAGCCGCTGCCAGCAGTTTGCCTTCCGGCGCATCCGCGCCGAGGAGATCGCCGCCCGGCTGCTGTATGTGGCCGGACAGGAGGGGGTAGAGCTCACGCCGGAGGGGGCGGCCCTGATTGCCCGCCTGGCCGACGGCGGCATGCGGGACGCGCTGTCCCTGCTGGACCAGTGCATGGGACAGGGCGGGAGCGTGGACGAGGCGCGGGTATACGCCGCCCTCGGCCTTGCCGGCAGCCTGGAGACGGCGGCCCTGATGGAGAGCGTTGCCGACGGCGACACGGCCGCGGCCCTTGCCCGCCTGGAGCAGCTTTATGCCGGCGGGCGGGAGATGGCCGCGCTGGTGGGTGAGATGGCCGGCCTTGTCCGGGACCTTTTGGTGCGCAAAACCGCCCCCCGGGGCGGCAGCGGGCTGCTCACCGGGAATTTTGACGAAACGGTGCTCCACCGGCTCTCCGGCCGGTTTGACGTGCCGCGGCTGGTGCAGATGCTGCGGCAGCTGCAGGGCACCGGGGCGGACCTTGCCCGGTCGCCCAACCGCCGCACGGATGTGGAGCTGTGCCTTGTGACCCTGTGCGACCCAAGCCTTGATCCGTCCCCGGCGGGCTTGTGCCTGCGGGTGTCCCGCCTGGAGCAGGGCCTTGGCGCGGCTGGAACACTCTCCCCGGCCCAGAATGCGCGGCGGGAGGCCGCCCCTGCGGGACAGCAGGGGGGCGCGCCGTCCCGGCCGTCCCGGAGCGCCCCGGCGGAGGACACGCCGCCCTGGACGGAGGAGCCCCCGCCCGAGCGGGGGAGTGACACCAGTGTGCCGCAGGAGCAGACACCGGCCCGGACGGAGGCCCGCCCGAGCGAGACAGAGCCGGCGCAGCAGGCATCCGCAAGCGTGCCGGAAGCCCCCGGCACACAGCCGGCGCAGCAGAGCGGCGCAGGAGAGCTTGACTGGGGCGCACTTCGGGACGCCCTCCGGGGTGACTTGGGGGTTGCGGACTACAGCTTTCTGGCAAACCCCGCTATGGTGGAGGGCCGGGTGCAGGGGGACACCCTGACGCTGTGGGCCTGCAATGAATTCATCCGGGACATGGTGGGCAAGCGGGAGATCCTGGGCAAAATAGCCGCCCGGGCCCAGGCCATGACCGGGCGGGCCGTCCGGGTGGAGGCCAAGGCGGGGCAGCCGCCCCAGGCCGAAAAAGGCGCGGCCCAGAGTGCGGCGCAGCCGGACGCATTGGAGGAATTTCTGGCCGGCGGGCTTGATAATTTGATTGTAGAATAATCAGGGGGTACGAAAATGGCAAAGGGATTCGGAAGCCGCGGTATGGGCGGCATGGGCGGCGGCAACATGAACAGCATGATCCGCCAGGCCCAGAAGATGCAGCAGGAAATGCTCAAGGCCCAGGAAGAGCTGGAGGGCAAGAGCTATGAGGCCACTGCCGGCGGCGGCGTGGTGACGGCGGTGGTGTCCGGCAAGCGGGAGCTCACCGGCGTGACCATCGACCCGGAGGCCGTGGATCCGGACGACGTAGAGATGCTCCAGGACCTGATTGTGGCGGCGGTGAACGAGGCCATGCGCAAGGCCACCGACGATGCCAGCAGCCAGATGTCCAGGCTCACCGGCGGGCTCAACCTGCCCTTCTGACCGGGACAGAGACAGTTCGTTCATCTGAAAAGGACAAAACGCAGACCCCATGCTTGGGGTCTGCGTTTTCTTTTTGAGGACGGGGGCGGTCAGCCCTTGCTGGCCGAGGACTCCGATGCGCCAGCAGCCTCACTCTCCTGCGGAGCATGCTTCCAGGGGCCGGTGGCGTAGAAGAGCAGGGAGAGCCCGGCGGAGATGGCCCAGCCAACCGGCCAGGCGCACCAGATGCCGGTGGAGCCCAGGGCAGTCTGGGACAGCAGCAGCGCAAGACCCACCCGGAGGGTAAGGTCGGTGAAGGTGGCGGCCATAAAGCGGCCCATCAGGCCAGCCCCGCGCAGCACGCCATCTGCCGCCAGTTTTGCGGCAGCGGTGAAGTAGAAGGGGGAGAGAATGCGCAGAAAGTTCACCCCGGTGCGCATGGCAAGGTCGGTAGGAGAGTCCAGGAAGAGCAGCAGAATGTACCGCCCGGCGAAGAAGTAGAGCAGGGTCAGCGGGATGCACACCGCCCACACCAGCCGCAGTCCGGCCCGGAAGCCGGAGCGCACCCGGGAGAGCTTCTGGGCGCCGATATTCTGGGCGGTGTAATTGGAGATGCCGTTGCCAAAGGTGGTAAAGGAGGTGATGACCAGGCTGTTGAGCTTCACCGCGGCGGAGTAGCCGGCCATCACGCCGGTTCCGAAGCTGTTGATGATGCCCTGGATGACGATGTTGCCCACAGAAATGAAGCTCTGCTGGAGGATGCTGGGCACGGCGATGACCACAATCTGGCGGAGAATGGGTAGGGAGAAGCGGCAGACGGGGCCGTCGGACTCGATGGCGTGCAGCCGGCGCAGCACCACGGCGCAGGCCAGAATGCAGCTCACACCCTGGCACAGCAGGGTGGCCCAGGCAACGCCGGCCACCCCCATCTGAAAGGCGGTGACGAACAGGATGTCCATGCCGATGTTGGACAGGGAGGAGACCGCCAGGAAGAGGAAGGGCGTGCGGGAGTCGCCCAGGGCGGAGAAGATGCCGGTGGCGATATTATAGAAGAATACAAAGGGCAGGCCGAGGATGTAGATGTCGAGGTAGAGTTTGGAGTCGGCAAAGGCCTCTGCCGGTGTGCGGATGAGCTGCAGCAGCCCGCCGCAGCCTAGGGTCCCCGCCGCCATCACGGCGGCGCACAGTGCGGCGGAGAAAATGCAGGCAGTGGACACAGTGGACTTGACCTGCCGGTAGTCCTTGGCCCCGAAGAACTGGGATACCACCACCGAGCAGCTGATGTTGCAGCCGAAGGCGAAGGCGATGAAGATGAGGGTCACCTCATAGCTGTTGCCCACGGCGGCCAAGGCTACCTCGCCGATAAATTTGCCAGCCACCAGGCTGTCAGCGATGTTATAGAGCTGCTGGAAGATGATGCTGCCGAACAGCGGCAGGCAGAACCGCCAGAGTACGGTGTCAGGGCGGCCGACGGTAAGGTCTTTATTCATGGGTCTCGCCGCCCCTCTGCGCGGCATAGGCCGCCGCAAGGACCTCTACGCAGCCCTCAAGCCCCAGCTGGCTGCTGGAGAGCATAAGACTATAGCTCTCCGGATGCCCCCAGCGGGTCCCGGCGTAAAAGTCGAAATACTGCCGGCGCATTTTGTCCACCCGACGGATGCGAGCGGCGGCGGACTTTTCATCCAGCGCGTTGCGCGCCATGACCCGGCGGATGCGGTCGGGAAGGTCACTATAGACAAAGGCCGAAAGGGGATGGTGCTCATGGAGGATGGCGCTGGCGCACCGCCCGATGAAGATGCAGCCGCCCTGCCCGGCCAGGCGGGCGATGGTCCGGCGTTCGGCGTCATAGGCCATCTGGCTGCCGGTGTAGAAGCAGGAGAGACTGGCGCTGTCGGCAAAAAAGTTCCCGCTTAAAAGGAGCTCGGGCTCCGCGGGGGTCTCCTCCTGGCGGCGGAGGAAGGCCTCGCTCATGCCGGATTCCTGGGCCGCCTTCTGGACCAGAAGCTTATCGTAGCAGGGGATGCCAAGCTTTTTGGAGAGCAGCTCGCCGATCTCGCGGCCGCCGCTGCCGTATTCCCGCCCGATACAGATGATGCTGTTTTTCATGGCTGATGAAGACTCCTTTATCCGGTTCGTGCGCGCCGCCTCCGGCAGCGCGCAGCTTCCCCTTGATTTTCTTTGCAGCTGACATTATAATCACAGCATGGATATGCTGTAAAATATAAATTGAGAAACCTTGATATATCAATAAGGCATGGTGATGTTGTGGATATTAACTATGAATTATATAAGACTTTTTACTATGCTGCACAATACAAGAACCTCACCCAGGCGGCCAATGTGCTCATGAGCAGCCAGCCCAACGTGACCCGGGCCATCCGCAACCTGGAGCAGGCCCTGGGCTGCCGGCTGTTCTTCCGCTCCAACCGGGGGGTGCGCCTGACGCCGGAGGGGGAGCTGCTCTACGGGCATGTGGCCGCCGCGGTGGAGCACATCCAGGCGGGGGAGAACGCCATCGCGGCCAGCCAGAGCCTTCAGGCGGGCAGCGTATCGGTGGCCGCCAGCGACATCGCCATGCACTGCTGCCTGATGGCGGCACTGCGGGAGTTCCGGGGGGCCTATCCGGGGGTGAAGATCCACGTGTCCCGCCAGTCCACCCCCCAGGCCATGCGGCTTTTGAAGGGCGGGCTGATGGACTTTGCCGTTGTCACCGGGCCGCTTGAGCCGGAGGGCTCGCTGGAGGTGCGCCGGCTTCTGGAGATCCGGGAGGCGGCGGTGTGCTCGGCAGCCTTTCCGGAGCTGGACGGCCGGGTGGTGAAGCTCGCCGAGCTGACCCATTACCCCATCATCGGCCTTGGGGCGGAGACCACCTCCTTCGAGTTTTTCAGCGCCATCTTCTCCGAGCGGGGGCTGCGGTTCCGGCCGGACATCGAGGCGGCGTCCTCCGACCAGGCCCTGTCCATGGTCAAGAGCGACCTGGGCGTGGGCTTTGTGCCGGTGGAGCTTCTGGAGGAGGGCGCGGAGAATCTGACCATCATCCGCCTGGAGCAGCCGCTGCCCCGGCGGCCCATCTGCCTTGTGAAGCGGCGGGGACAGCGTTTGAGCCTGGCCGCCCAGGCCCTGGAAAAGACGGTGATTGCCCAGGCGGGGGCGGAGATGTGAAAGAGGACATGAAAAGACGCGCAGAGCCCTCACAGGCTCTGCGCGTCTCTTTGTTTGTCTTGTTTCAATACAGAAAATCGGTCCATAGGCCGGAATCTGTCACAGTCCGGCCTCTTTTTCGTCCTCTTTGGGTGGGCGGACATAGCGCAGCATTCGCTCGTCGCAGGCGCCCAGGCACAGAAAATTGGCCTTTGCTTCATGGAGCGTGATTCCGTGATTGGAGTCGCTTGGTTCGTCGCCGGAGGCGATGAAGGGGTCGTTTTCCCAGAAGCAGACAGGGCAGATGTACCCGCAGTCCTCATTGGGCGGGGCGGGATAGGTCAAATACCCGCAGCACGGGCATGGATATTTTTTCATGGCGCGATTCCCTCCAAAAAAACGATTTGTGCCCGTCAGCCCTTGGAGATGTCCATGACGGCCCGGGCGTTGAGGTCCCACCCGGCGGTGTGCCCGGCGAGATATTCATAGTACCCCTGGCTGCCGATCTCGTCGCCGCAAAGTCCGCTCCGCTTTTCCCGGCCTGCGGCCGGGAAGCGCTGCGCTCCCTTGCGGCTCCTCTCCCCATGGGTCAGGCCCCATGGGGGCCCCGGCCATGCTCGTCAGCCTTTTGAGATGTCCATGACGGCCCGGGCGTTGAGGTCCCACCCGGCGGTGTTGCCGGCGAGATACTCATAATATCCCTGGCTGCCGATCATGGCGGCGTTGTCGCCGCACAGGGCGAGGGGGGGCAGCCACAGCCTGGCCCCGGCCTGCTCGCAGGCGGCGGTGAGGTCTGCGCGGATACGGCTGTTGGCGGCCACGCCGCCGGCCACGGCGATCTTGTTGTAGCCCGCCATGGCGTTGGCGGCCATGGTGCGGGGCACCAGCGAGTCGGACACCGCGGCGGCGAAGGAGGCGGCCAGGTCGTGGAGGTCAAGCTCCTCCCCCTTCTGCTGGGCGTTGTGAATGGTGTTGAGCACGGCGGTCTTGAGCCCGGAGAAGGACATGTCCAGCGGGTGGTCGGCCACGTGGGCCTGGGGGAAGTGGAAAGCTTTGTCATTGCCGCCCTTGGCCATGCGGTCCATGGGGCCGCCGCCGGGATAGCCCAGGCCCAGCACCCGGGCGGTCTTGTCAAAGCACTCGCCGGCGGCGTCATCCCGGGTGGAGCCCATGACCTCAAAATGGGTATAGTCCCTGACATTTACAAGGGCGGTGGTGCCGCCGGACACGCACAGGCACAGAAAGGGCGGCTCCAGGTCCGGGTGGGCGATGTAGTTGGCGGCGATGTGGCCCCGGACGTGGTGAACGGGGATGAGGGGGACGCCCAGGCCGTAGGCTACCGACTTTGCGAAGGACACCCCTACCAGCAGCGCGCCGATGAGGCCCGGGGCATAGGTGACGGCCACGGCACCGATGTCTGCCTTGGTAAGGCCGGACTGCCGCAGGGCCTCGTCAGCAAGGCCGGAGATGGCCTCCACATGCTTGCGGGAGGCGATTTCGGGCACCACGCCGCCGTAGATGGCGTGCATGTCGGCGGAGGAGGCGATGACGGAGGACAGGACGGTGCGGCCATCCTGCACCACCGCGGCGGCGGTCTCGTCGCAGGAGGATTCGAAGGCGAGAATGTTCATAAGGTACACTTCCTGATGAAAAGGTGTGCGCCGGCGGGCGCAGAAATTTGAAAGGGAGGGACTGGGCACCGGCCCCGGTGGAGCGGCAGGAAAGCCTACCGCTTAAGGCGGGGCGCGGAAAGGTGCGCAATGTCAGGGCAGGGTTGGCTCGTCCTCCTCCACCCAGGCGGGGGAGGGATGGATGGCCTCGCCGGGGCGCAGGGGCAGCTGGATATAGCGCTCCATATGGGCGGGGGAGAAGTAGTCGGCGTAGACGCTTCTGTGAAGCTGCTGCACTTTGCAGTCGGCGGACTCCGGGCCGGCGTACATGCAGTTGAAGTGGACGCCGAACAGGGCGCATTCGTAGCTTAAAACCCGGAAGCCGCTGCGCTCATAAAAGCCGATGCGATGGCGGCGCAGCTCGTTCTCGGCAGGGTCGTCGGAGGTGGGAGACTCCACCTCGCCGAAAAGCTGGCCGTAGCGCTCAAGGAGCAGGGGCAGGGCCTGAGAGCCCAGGCCGCCGTTGCGCTTGCCCCGCAGCACGCCCAGGTATTCCAAAAGGGCGCCGTCCCGGTTTCGGGGCAGCCACATGATGGCGTAGCCCAGGGCGGCGCCGGCGTCGTCTGTGAGGAGCAGGGGGTCATATTGCCCCAGCTCCATGAGGCGAAGCATGGCCCGCAGGGGCTTGAGCTCGGCGCGGGGAAAGTCGTAGACCAATTCGTCGGTGTAAAGGGAAGATAGTTCACACTTATCCAGCGGTTTCAGTTTCATGGTTAAACTCCAATGTCATCAGAATCGCGTCCTCTTTGGGATCGTCATAGTAGTTTTTCCGGCGGCCGGCCTGCTGGAAGCCGTGCTTTTCATAAAGGCGGACGGCGGGGGTGTTGGAGGCGCGCACCTCCAGGGTGAGGAAGGCAAGCTTTGCCGCGCCGAAGCGGACAAAGGCGGCGATGAGTTCGTTGCCAACCCCCTGCCGGCGATAGGCCGGGGACACCGCCACGTTGCCGATGTAGCCCTCGTCCAGAACGGTCTGGAGCCCGGCGTAACCCGCCACCGTGCCGTCGTCGGTCACAGCGGCCACAATGACGGCGCGCTCGTTCCAGAGCTCCTCCCGGAGCATGTCCTCGCTCCACGGGTGGGAGAAGCATTCCCGCTCCAGGGCGGCGATCTGGGGGATGAGCTCCTCCGTCATGGGGACAAGCTGATAATTCATGGCATCCATTCCTCCATCGTGCGCAGCGCGCCGTACATGCGAGCGGCCATGCCGGCGAAGGGCTCGCCCCCGGCGGCGCACTGGGCGATGCCCCGCCAGGCCCACAGGGCAAGCTGCTCCTTCAGGCGGGGAAGGTCCAGGGGCAGCCGCTCCCCGCAGGCGACAAGAAACGCCGCGGCGTTTTGCGCCCTGCGCTCCGGCGAGCTGTGGTTGACAAGGCCGGCCAGGGCGCTTGCAAGGTCAAAATAGGGGTCGCCCAGGCGGGCCTCGCCGAAGTCGATGACCCGGATGATCCCGCGGTCGTCCAGCATGTTCCAAAGGCCCAGGTCGCCGTGGATGAGCTGGACGTCCCGTTCGGGCAGGACGGCAAGGCGAGCCGCGGTGCGGTCGGCCTCTGAAAGGGTGAGGGGCAGGCCCAGGCGGGGAAAGCCCTCCCGGCCGGCACACCAGGCCGCAGAGAGCGCGAACCGGTCGGGCATGGGCGCGGCGGGGACGAAGCCGGCCAGGGCACGGGTGAGATCCGCCGCCGTCTCGCCAATCTGCCGGGAGACGCCGGGACGGTCAGGGTCAGGACGCGTCCCGGGACAGAACACCTGCATCTGATAAAATCCGCCGCCAACCTCTGCCATGGGCGCGCCGGCGGCGGTGGGGAGGATGGCGGGGAAGCGGGTAAAGCCCCGGGCCGTAAGGTGCTGCGCGGCGGCCCACTCCAGCTCGCCCTGGGCGGGGGAGGCGAGGGTGCGCAGCAGGCAGGCACCCGACGGCGTATCCAGCCGCCACACCCGGGCGGCGGTGCCGCCGGAGAGAGGTGAAAATTTCTGTAAAGGGGAAATGCCATACAGCTTGCAGATAAAGCGGATTTGAGCTTCTTCCATGGGGGCGCTCCTCAGTGGCACTGGGCCCAGGTGCGGCCCCATTTGGCATCGACAAGCAGCGGGACGCTCAGGGACGCGGCGCCCTCCATCTCCCGGGTGAGCAGGGCGCGGACGGTCTCCGCCTCGGCCTCGGGGCACTCCACGATGAGCTCGTCGTGGACCTGGAGCACCAGCCGGCCCCGGAGCCCCCGGGCGCGCAGGGCGGCGTGGACCCGGAGCATGGCGATCTTGATGATGTCGGCGGCGGTGCCCTGGATGGGCATGTTCAGCGCCACCCGCTCGCCGAAGGAGCGGGTATTGAAGCTGGAGCTTTTCAGCTCCGGCAGCCACCGGCGCCGGCCGTAGAGGGTGGAGACATAGCCGTCCTCCCGGGCCTGGGCCACCACGCGGTCCATATAGGCGCGCACGCCGGAATAGTGCTCAAAATATTTGTCCATATAGTCCTTGGCCTGGGCCACGGATACGTGGATATCCTGGGAGAGGGAGAAGGGGGAAATGCCGTAGACAATGCCGAAGTTTACCGCCTTGGCCGCCCGGCGCATGTCCGGCGTGACCTGCTCGGGGGCGACGCCGAATACCTGGGAGGCGGTGATGGTGTGGATGTCCGCGCCGGAGAGAAAGGCCCCGATCATCTCCCGGTCGCCGGACATATGGGAGAGCAGCCGCAGCTCGATCTGGGAGTAGTCGGCGTCCACCAGCACGCTGCCCGGCGCGGCGGTGAACATCTTTCGCATCTCCGCCCCCAGGGGGGTGCGCACGGGGATATTCTGGAGGTTGGGCTCGGTGGAAGACAGCCGACCGGTGGCGGTGACGGTGTTCTGGAAGGCGGTGTGGATGCGCCCGTCCGGCGCGATGGCCCGTCCAAGGCCCTCCACGTAGGTGGAGTTGAGCTTGGAGAGCTGCCGGTATTCCAGAATGTGGCCGATGATCTCGTGATAGGGGCGCAGCTTTTCCAGCACCTCGGCGTTGGTGGAGTAGCCGGTCTTGGTCTTTTTCACCGCGGGCAGGCCCAGCGTGTCAAAGAGGATATGGCCCAGCTGCTGGGTGGAGTTGAGATTGAATTCCTCCCCGGCCAGGGCAAAGACGGCGGCCTGCTCCTGCCGGATGCCGGCGGTGAGCATTTCGCCGAATTCCCGCAGGGCCTTCTGGTCCACCAGGAAGCCGGCGCGCTCCATCTCCGCGAGCACCGGGCACAGGGGAAGGTCGATGTCGGATAGAAGCCGCTCCATCCCCAGCTCCCGGAGCTTTTCGCTCTGGGCCTCATAGAGAGCGTCCACCAGGGCGGTGTGGCTCATCCACGCGCCCAGGGGGGCGGCGGGGTCGGCCAGGGGGCCGAAGGCGTCGGCGGAGAGGTAGAGGGCGGCCTTGGGGGACTCGAAATTAAAGTAGCTCACGGAGAGCTTTTCAAGGTCGTAGCTGCCGTCGGTGGGGGAGAGCAGGTAGGCGGCCACGGCGGTGTCGAACACAAAGCCGCCGGTGGAGAGACCCTCGTCCAGAAGGCGGCCCATGAGGCTTTTGCAGTCGTGGGTGACTTTTTTGATTTCGCCGGAGAAGAAGCGGCGGAGGAAATCATTGTAGCAGGGCAGCTTGTTGGACAGGAACACGGCGGCGCGGCCATTGCTCCCCTGGCCGTACTCCACGCAAACGCCGGAGAGGTCGGGCAGGGCCAGGAACGGGACCTGGGGAAGGCCGGCAAAGAGGGCGAGAAGCTCCTCCATGCGCGGCGCGCTCTCCACGAACTCGCTCTCACAGGTGCCGGCGAAGGCCGCCGGGGCCTGCTCCACCGCGCCGTGGCCGGAAAGGCCCAGCTTGTCGATGAGCTTGGAGAACTCCAGCCGCAGGAGAAGGTCGTAGAGCGCGCCCTCGTTCCAGGGCCGCCGCGCGGCGTCGGCGGGGACGAAGTCCATGGGGGCGGTGCAGCGGATGGTGGCAAGGTCGTAGCTCATGCGGGCGTCTGCCTCGCCCTCGGCGAGCTTTTTCACCGCGGCGGGCTTGGCGTCGATATCGGGGAGCTTTTCATAGATGGCGTCGATGGACTGATACTCCCGGATGAGGGCCATGGCGGTCTTTTCCCCGATGCCGCGCACGCCGGGGATGTTGTCGGAGGCGTCCCCCATGAGGGCCTTCAGGTCGATCATATGGATGGGGTCAAAGCCGTACTCGTCCCGGAAGGACTCGGGGGTCATGCTCCTGGCGGAGGTCTGGCCCATCCGGGTGGAGACCAGCTTTACGGTGGTGCGCGGGCCGATGAGCTGGAGGGAGTCCTTGTCGCCGGTGACGATGACCGTCTCTCCGCCGTCCTCACCGTTGACGCGGGCCATGGTGCCCAGCAGGTCGTCCGCCTCCCAGCCCTCCAGCTCATAGCGGCGGATGTTCATGGCGTCCAGCACCTCCTTGAGCACCGGCATCTGGGCGGCCAGCTCCTCCGGCATGCCCTTGCGCTGGGCCTTGTAGCCGTCGTAGGAGAGGTGGCGGAAGGTGGGGGCCTTCAGGTCGAAGGCCACGGCCAGGGCGTCTGGCTTTTCCTCGTCGAGCAGCTTGAGCAGGATATTGAGAAAGCCGAAGATGGCGTTGGTGGGCAGCCCGTCCCGGGTGGCAAGGCGGCTGCTGACGCCGTAAAAGGCGCGGTTGACGATGGAATTGCCGTCGATGGCCATAAGCTTCATAGCAGGTTCTCCGTTTCATGGTTCTGGCCCGGCGATGGTGGCGGCGGCCGGGGCGGGACGCTTTGCTGGCGTGATTGAGAAAAGTATACTACGTTTCCTCCGCCCGGGCAAGGGCGGGGGAGGAAGAAAATCACGGCTTTTCCGCCTCTTTCGGCAGTTTGCCCGGAATTGCGGGAAAAAATCAGACGGAATGGTGAAAACAGACCTTGTCATTTGTTTTCCGTGGTGATACAATAGACCGCGATGCGGGGACAACGGCAAGGCCGGAGGGCAGGGCCGGCCCCTGCAAATGGGCAAATGGAAGAGGGGAAAGAGATGCCGCAGAAACCGAAATATTATATTGTAGAGGCCAGCGCGCTGCCGGAGGTCTATCTGAAGGTGGCGGAGGTCAAGCGCCTGTTGGAGACCGGCCAGGCGGCAACGGTGAACGCGGCCGCCCAGAAGGTGGGGATCAGCCGCAGCGCGTTCTACAAGTACCGCGACGCCATCCATCCGTTCCAAGATGTGCTCCACGGGCGCATCGTCACCATCCAGACCATGCTCCGGGACGAGCCGGGGGTGCTCTCGGTGGTGCTCAACCGGGTGGCGGAGATGGGTGGGAACATCCTGACCATCAACCAGGCCATTCCCGGCGGAGGCAGCGCGGCGGTGACCATCGGGGTGGAGACCTCCCAGCTGGTGTGCTCGGTGGAGGATCTGCTGGAGACCCTCAAGCGGGCGGACGGCGTCATCCGGTGCAGCGTGCTGGCCGGGTAAGACCCTTTTATTGAGGTGAAGGCATTGGTAAACGTAGCGATTTTGGGGTACGGCACGGTGGGCTCCGGCGTTGCCGAGGTACTGGAGGGGCACGCCGGCAGCATCGCCGGCAAGACCCGCACCCCCATCAGAGTCAAATATATTTTAGACGTCCGGACGCCGGAGGGCCCCTTTGCCGACCGGTTTGTGCGGGACTTTTCCGTCATCGAGCAGGATGGCGGGGTGGACATCGTGGTGGAAACCATCGGCGGTACCGGCGCGGCCCTGGAGTTCACCCGGCGGGCACTGTCGGCGGGCAAGAGCGTGGTCACCTCCAACAAGGAGCTGGTGGCGGAGCACGGCTATGAGCTTCTGGAGCTTGCCCGGGCCCACGGCGTGAGCTATCTCTTCGAGGCCAGCGTGGGCGGCGGCATCCCCATCATCCGCCCCCTGGCGGAGTGCCTGGCCGCCAATGAGATTCTGGAGATCTGCGGCATTTTGAACGGCACCACCAACTATATTCTCACCCGGATGATCGGCGCGGGCCTGCCCTTTGAGGACGCCCTGCGGGAGGCCCAGGAGAACGGCTATGCCGAGCGGGACCCCTCCGCCGACGTGGACGGGCACGACGCCTGCCGGAAGATCTGCATTCTCGCGGACATCGCCTTCGGCCGGCAGATATTTCCCCGCCAGGTGCCCACCCAGGGAATCCGCGGTGTGACTCTGGCGGACGCAGACTACGCCGCGGCGGCGGGGATGCGCGTGAAGCTCCTTGGCCGGGCGCTGCGCATGCCTGACGGCCGGGTGTGCGCCTATGTGGCCCCCCACCTGGTGCCCTGCGGCCACCCCCTTGCCGGGGTGGAGGATGTGTTCAACGCCATCACCGTCCGGGGGGACGCCATCGGCGACGTGATGTTTTACGGCCGGGGCGCGGGCAAGCTGCCCACCGCCTCCGCCGTGGCGGGGGACGTGATCGACGCCGCCCGGCATATGGGCGCGCCCAAGTACCTGGCCTGGGCAAAGGGCGGGGAGGACACAGTGGCCCCGGCGGACGAGCTTCCCAGCCGCTGGTATCTGCGCGTGGACGCGCCGGAGAGCGCCCTTGCCGGCCTTGGGAAGGTGACGCGCATCGGCACGGCGCCCGGCGGCGGGGGGGCCTGCCTCACGCAGGAGGCCTTCAGCCCCGCGGAGCTTGCCCGGCGCCTGGGCGGCCTTGTCCCGGGCAGCGCCTTCCGGGTGCTCAACTGACCGGCGGCGGGGGCATAAGCTGAACTGGAGCGCTCCTGGCCGTTGGGGCGCCGTGCCGGGGGCTCCGGCATGGGCAGCTCACCCGGCGGCGCGCGGCCTTTGTGAATGGATTCCGAAAGGATTGAGAAGATATGTCACTCATTGTGCAGAAATTTGGCGGCAGCTCCGTTGCGGACGCGGATAAGCTCCGCAACGTAGCCCGCATCATTACCGATACTTATAAGAAAGGAAACCGGGTGGTGGCCGTGCTCTCCGCCCAGGGGGACACCACCGACGACCTGATCGAAAAGGCCCGTGAGATCAACCCCCGCGCCTCCAAGCGGGAGATGGATATGCTCCTTTCTACCGGCGAGCAGATCTCCTGCTCCCTGTGCGCCATGGCCATCGAGGCCATGGGTGTGCCCGTTGTATCCCTCACCGGGTGGCAGGCGGGCTTCCGCACCAACTCGGGCTACGGCAACGCCCGGATCAAGCGGGTGCGCGCCGAGCGCATCGAGGAGGAGCTGGACAAAAACCGCATCGTTATCGTCACCGGCTTCCAGGGCATCAACAAGTATTCCGACATCACCACCCTGGGCCGGGGCGGCTCCGACACCTCCGCCGTGGCCATCGCAGCGGCCCTCCACGCGGATTTGTGCCAGATCTACACCGACGTGGACGGGGTATATACGGCGGACCCCCGGTGTGTCAAGGGGGCCCGAAAGCTCGATGAGATCACCTATGATGAAATGCTGGAGCTGGCCACCCTGGGCGCCCAGGTGCTGCATAACCGCTCGGTGGAGATGGCCAAGCGGTACGGCGTCAACCTGGAAGTGCTCTCGAGCTTCTCCGGAAAGAGCGGCACCAAAGTCAAGGAGGTAGTCAAGAAAATGGAGAAATCCCATATCAGCGGCGTGGCAAAGGATAAGAACATCGCCCGTCTGGCCCTGGTGGGCCTGGAGGACACCCCGGGCATCGCCTTCCGGATCTTCTCGCTGCTGGCGAAGAATAACGTGAACGTGGACATCATTCTGCAGTCCATCGGCCGCAGCGAGACCAAGGACATCAGCTTCACCGTGGCCCGGGGGGATATGGAGACCGCCCGCCAGGTGCTCGAGGACAACCGGGAGAGCATCCGCTTCGACAACATCGACGTCTCTGACCACATTGCCAAGGTGTCCATCGTGGGCGCGGGCATGATCAACAACCCCGGCGTGGCGGCGGCCATGTTTGAGGCGCTGTTCAGCGCGGGCATCAACATCAGCATGATCTCCACCAGCGAGATCAAGGTATCCGTCCTGGTGGACGAGGACGACGCTGACCGCGCGGTGCAGGTCATCCATCAGCGCTTTTACGACGAGTTCGGCGAGGTCCGCTGAGGGCTGCGGGGACGAAATATTGATCGGCATGGGCGCCGGGCCTGCGGTCCGGCGCCCGCTTTTTTGAGAATCGTGAAAGTTACCAGTGTCAAATAGAGAAATATGATGTATAATACCCTCACTTGCATCAAACCCGGACAAACACAAGGAGGGCGCCATGGAAGCCAAATGTATGCCGCTGTCAGAAGGGGTGGAGCTGATCTGCGTCCGCTCGGAGAAGTTCAAAACGGGGATTTTCAGCGTGAGCCTTGCCGCCCCCCTCACCCGGGAGCACGCCACGGCCAACGCCCTGGCGGGGGACGTTTTGTACCGCGGCAGCGCGGCCTATCCCGATATCGCGGCCATCTCCCTTGCCTGTGACGAGCTCTACGGCGCGTCGGTAGGGCCCAGCGTGCGCCAGCGGGGAGAGAGCCAGAGCCTGTGCTTTTCCGCAAGCTTCCTGGACGACCGCTATGCCTTGGACGGCACGGCGGTGCTGGAGCCGGCGCTGGGGCTGGTGAGCGAGCTGCTCCTGCACCCCCTCACCCAGGGCGGCGTGTTCCGGGAGGACTATGTGAAGAGCGAGGGGGCCAACCTTGCCGACCAGATCCGCGCCCGGGTCAACGATAAGCGGGGCTGGGCCATGTTCCGGCTGCTCCAGGAGATGTGCGCCGGCGAGGCCTACGCCCTGGACAAGCTGGGCGACGAGAGAGAGGCGGAGGAGATGGACGCCGGGGTACTGTGGACCCGGTACCAGGCCCTTGTGCGCACCGCCCGGGTGGTATTTTACTACGGCGGCGCCGCCGCGCCCGAGCGGGTGGAGGAGGCGGTGCGGCGGTACTTTGCGCCGCTGCTCACCCAGAGAAGCGTGGCTCTGCCCTGTGAGGTCAAGGAGCGCGCCGGGGCGGTGCGCCGGGTGCGGGACCACATGGATGTGACTCAGGGGAAGCTGGCCATGGGCTTTCGCACCGGCGGCGTGACCATGAACCATCCGGACTACCCGGCCCTGCTGGTGTGCAACGCCCTGTATGGGGCAACGTCTACCTCCCGGCTCTTTATGGAGGTGCGGGAGCGACGCTCGCTGTGCTACTACGCGTCCTCCGCCATCGACCGCTTCAAGGGCATCATGGCGGTGTCCTCCGGGGTGGAGTTCTCAAAATTTGATGAGGCGGAGGGGGAGATTCTCCGCCAGCTTGAGGAGATCAAAAAGGGGGCCTTTACCCAGCAGGAGCTCGCCGCGGCCCGCCGGGCGGTCAGCGCCGGGCTGCGCGCCGGGCTTGACAGCCAGGGCCGCCTGGAGGACCACTGGACGGCCTATGCCCTGGGCGGCGGGGGGCTGGTCTCGCCGGAGGCCCTCATCGCCCCGGTGGAGGCGGTGACGGCCCGGGACGTGTGCCGGGCGGCCGAGGGCATCACCCTGGATACGGTCTATCAGCTTTGCGGGGAGGGCGAGTGACATGGAGGAAAAGTTTTATCCCGCCCTGGGCGAGCGGGTGACCCGCTGCACGCTGGACAACGGCCTTGCTCTCTATGTGGACCATCGGCCGGAATTCGGCAAGCAGTTTGCCTTCTTCGCCGTCAACTACGGCGGGATGGACCTGCGCTTTATGGGGGAGGACGGCTGCTGGAATGACAGCCCCGCCGGCATCGCCCACTTTCTGGAGCACAAGATGTTCGACACCCAGGACGGCAACGCCCTGCAGATTCTCTCCGCCAACGGCGCGGAGGTCAACGCCTTTACCGCCCCGTCCATCACCGGCTACTATTTCGAGGGCACCGACGGCTTTGAGGAAAATCTGGAGACCCTGCTGCGCTTTGTCAGCGTCCCCTATTTTACGCCCGAGAGCGTAGATAAGGAGCAGGGGATCATCGCCCAGGAGATCCGCATGGGGGAGGACAACCCCGACACGGTCATCTATTATATGCTGCTGGAGGCCCTCTATCAGAAGCACCCCATCCGGGTGAAGGTCATCGGCTCGGAGCAGTCCATCGCCGGCATCACGGCGGATACCCTCTACCGCTGCCACGGCCTGTTCTACCGGCCTGCGAACATGGTGCTGTGTGTGGCCGGCAATGTGGATGCCGCCCGGGTGGCGGACATTGCCCGGGCGGTGCTGCCCCGGGAGGGGGGCGCAAGGACGGAGACGGAGCGGGCGGCGGCCGAGCCGGAACGTGTGTGCCGCGCGCGCGTCGAACGGCGCATGGAGGTGTCCGCCCCGCAGTTTCTTATCGGCTTCAAGGGGGACGCCGCCCCGGCGGGCGGGTGTCTGCGGCAGCAGCTGCTCTCCGAGCTTGCCTGCGACGTGCTCTTCAGCCCATCGGCCCCGCTCTACGGCCGGCTCTATGAGGAGGGGCTCATCAACGGCTCCTTCGGCGGCGGCTGCGACAGCGCGCCGGGCTGCGCCCTGATGACCGTGGGCGGCGAGAGCCGCGACCCGGAGCAGGTGCTCGAGCGGGTGCGGGAGGAGATCGACCGGGTGTGCCGGGAGGGCATCGACGAGGGGCTGTGGCAGCGGCAGAAGCGCGCGGCCTACGGCAGCTGCGTGCGCCGGCTCAATAGCCTGGAGGACACCTGTATCCAGATGGCGGACAGCCATTTCGACGGGGAGGACTATTTTTCCTTCCCGGACATCTATCATCAGCTGGAGCGGGAGGACGCCCAGGCCCTCATCGCCCGCTGGTGCGCGCCGGAGCGCACGGCCATGGCGGTGATCCGCCCGGTGTCCGGCGACGGGGAAACGGAGGAGACGGCATGACGAATGTAGTCACATTCCCGGGGCTGGGGCTGGAATTTACACTCAACCCCATCGCCTTTACGGTGTTTGGCTGGCCCATCCACTGGTACGGCATCATCATCGCGGCGGGCTTTCTCCTGGCGGTGGGCTACTGCTTCCGCTTCAAGGCGGACCAGTTCGGTGTGGATCAGGACAAGCTCTTCGACATGCTCTACTTCGCGGTGCCCCTGGCCCTGGTGGGCGCCCGGGCCTACTATGTGATTTTCGAGCTCCAGCGCTACCTCTATCCGGACGGCTCCTTCAACTGGCGGGACGCCATTGCCATCTGGGACGGCGGCCTTGCCATCTACGGCGGAGTGATCGCCGCCGTACTTACCGTCCTCGTCTACTGCCGGGTGCGCCGCCAGAAATTCTGGGACTATGCCGACGTGGGCTGCTACGGGCTGCTCATCGGGCAGCTGGTGGGCCGCTGGGGCAACTTTGTGAACGTGGAGGCCTACGGCAGCCTCACCACCCTGCCCTGGCGGATGTGCTCGGAGTCGATTGCCAATGAGCTCTGGAGCAAGGGCCTTCTGGAGTCCCAGGAGGTGTATGAGAGCATCCTCAACGGCACGGTGGGCGTCCACCCCACCTTTTTGTACGAATCCCTGTGGAACCTGCTGGGCTTTGTGCTGCTGGTGCTCATCGCCCGGCGTGGACGAAAGTTCAGCGGGCAGATGTTTTTGTCCTACGTGGCGTGGTACGGCTTTGGCCGTGCGGCCATCGAGGGTTTGCGCACCGACAGCCTCTATTTCTTCGGCACGCCCATCCGCACCTCCCAGGTGCTGGGCCTTGTGTCCGCGGTTACGGCCGTTGTGCTGATGCTGGTGCTCAAAAAATACGGCGGCCCGGCCACGCCGCCCATCCAGACGGCCAAAGCGAGAGCAAATGCGACCGCGGACAAGGGGGCCGGCGGCGAAGAGAAGCAGAGAGAGGAAGAGGACCATGGCGGCGATCAAGATTGACGGAACGGCCCTGGCGGCCAAGCTCAAGGCGGAGCTGCGCCAGGCGGCGGAGGGCCTGCCCCGGCGGCCCGGCCTTGCGGTGATCATCGTGGGGGAGGACCCGGCCTCCCGGGTGTATGTCAACGGCAAGAAGCGGGACTGCGCCCAGTGCGGCTTTTACAGCGAGGAATACGCCCTGCCCGCCCAGACGCCGCAGCAGGAGCTGCTGGATCTGATTGGGGCGCTCAACATCCGGGAGGACATTGACGGCATCCTGGTGCAGCTGCCCCTGCCGGATGGCTTTGACGAGCAGCGGGTGCTCCTTGCCATCGACCCGGGGAAGGATGTGGACTGCTTCCACCCTTATAACGTGGGCCGGCTCACCATCGGCCGGCCGGTGTTCGAGCCGTGCACCCCCGGCGGCGTGATGGCCATGCTCCGGGAATACGGCATCGACCCTGCGGGGAAGCGCTGCGTGGTGCTGGGGCGCTCCAACATCGTGGGAAAGCCCATGGCATTGATGCTGCTCCACGCCAACGGCACGGTGACGGTGTGCCACTCCAAAACGCCGGACATGGCCGCCATCGCCGCCGGGGCGGACATTCTGGTGTCCGCGGTGGGCAAGGCGGGCCTTGTCACCGGCGATATGGTGAAGGAGGGCGCGGTGGTCATCGACGTGGCCATGAACCGGAACGCCGAGGGCAAGCTGTGCGGCGACGTGTGCTATGAAGCGGCGGCGGAGCGGGCGGCCTATATCACGCCGGTGCCCGGCGGGGTGGGCCCCATGACCCGCGCCATCCTGATGAAGAATACCCTGACGGCGGCAAAGCTCCACCAGGGATTGTGAGAGGGGAAGCCCCCGTCCGGCGGTCGCCGGACGGGGGCTTTTGCCATATGGGCGGCACATCGCGCATACCCTCATTATGATGGGGGTGAGGGAGATGCTGGGTGCGATGGAGCGGCGGCAGGGAAGGGGCAGGGCGGAGCTGCGCACGGTAGAGCTTGCCGGAATGAAGCTTGCCTGGGTGACGCTGCCGGAGCCCGAGGGGGCAAGCCCGCGGCAGCGGGAACGGCAGGAGAGGCGGGGGTGGCGGCTGCTGCGCCGGGCGGGGGTGTCTCAGGTGGTGCTGCCCGGGGACTGGGACGGGGAGGTGCCCGCCGGCTTTGCCCGGGTGGAGACGCTGCCCTTTTACCGGGCCCAGGCGGACCTTCTGGCCCTGGGGGCCCTTGCGCGGCAGGGGATACCGCCGGAGCGCGCCTGCGTGGGGCTCTCGGCGCCCCGGCTGTCTTCGGAGCTTCAGCGCGCGGCGCTTTTGCTTTGCCCCCGGGTGCGCCGCCTGGCCATCGACGTGCCCGGGGGCGGGGCGGAGTACGCCCAGTGGCTCCACAGGCGGTACGGCCTGCCGGTGGAGCCGGCAGGCCACGCTGACGCCGCGGTGCATTTCGGCCCCTGCCCGGCCTGGGCCCGGAGCGGGGACGTGTGCCTGGGGGAAGAGACATTCCGCCTTGGCGGGCTGCGGCTGTGTACGCCGGGGCTTGCCCTGCCGGAGGGCTATGCCGAGGGGCTGCGTGCCGCGCTGTGGCAGCGGGGGCTGCTGCGCCGGGACGATCTGCGGGTGGAGTGGGACGGCGGCGGAGCGTGGAGGCGACTCAAGGTTAACCCATGAGACCATATTCCCCATATTTTTTTGTTCACTTGTCCAAGATGTATTGCAGTCCTATCCTGAGACGCCTTTCCGCCGATTTCCCCTTGCGCGGCGGGGAAAGAAATGGTATACTGATGAAACCTGCCCAGGAAGGAGGTGCCGGACATGGGAAAACAGTCGGTCAAGCAGATCGCGTCCAACCGCAAGGCGTTTCACGATTACTTTGTGGAGGACCGGTTTGAGGCCGGGATAGAGCTGGCCGGCACCGAGGTCAAGAGCGTGCGGAAGGGGAACGTGAACCTGAAGGACGCCTTCTGCGCCGTGAAGGACGGGGAGATGTTCCTCTATGGGATGCATATCTCCCCCTATGAGCAGGGCAATATCTTCAACAAGGACCCCCGGCGCACCCGCAGGCTGCTGCTGCACAAGCGGGAGATCTGGAAGCTTCAGGCCAAGGCCCAGCAGGACGGCTATGCCATCGTGCCGCTGTCGGTGTACCTGTCCGGGCCGCGGGTAAAGGTGGAGATCGCCCTTGCCCGGGGCAAAAAGCTCTATGACAAGCGGGAGGACGCCGCCCGGCGGGACGCCAAGCGGGAGATGGACCGCATCAACCGCGGGCGGTATTGAGGCGCGGCGGCACAGCCTCCATTCGTATGGATAACATGGACAAAGGAGTGTATTTTCATGGCGCAGAACCCCATCGTGACCATTGAGATGGAAAACGGCGATGTCATCAAGGCGGAGCTCTATCCCGAGACGGCGCCCAACACCGTCAACAATTTTATTTCCCTGGCGAACAAGGGCTTTTATAACGGCCTGATCTTCCACCGGGTCATCCCCGGCTTTATGATCCAGGGCGGCGACCCGGAGGGCGTGGGCATCGGCGGGCCCGGCTACTCCATCAAGGGCGAGTTCACCCAGAACGGCTTCCAGAACGGCCTGTCCCACACCGCCGGCGTGCTGTCCATGGCCCGGGCGGCCCATCCCAATTCCGCCGGCAGCCAGTTTTTCATCATGCATGAGGACGGCCCCTTCCTGGACGGCAGCTATGCCGCCTTCGGCAAGGTGACCGAGGGAATGGACGCGGTGGACGCCATCGTCAACGCCAAGCGCGACCGGATGGATAAGCCCCTGGCCGATCAGCGCATGAAGACCGTCACCGTGGAGACCTTCGGCGTCGCCTATCCCGAGCCCGAGAAGGTCTGATTTTTCAGGTTATCTCCCTGTGGCCGGCGGTTCCCGCCGCCGGCCACCCCCTAATACCGCGGCTGCCGTTTTTTCGCTGCTGTTTCCCGCTTTGATACCCGCATAAAAACCAAGCGCAGCGGTTTTTGTGCGGAGAGGAGAAGCAGCGGAATGAATGAGGCTCACCGCTTGCGGCGGGCCGAACGATATGGAGCATGCTTCGACGAGGGGGCGTACTGGTTTCGACGGGAGTGTAGAAGCAGGAATAGCGAGCGGATGTGCCCAGCATCCTGAAAATGGGCAACTTATAAATTAAAGAACAACGATAACGTAGTTCTCGCCGCTGCTTAATGCGGCCGTCCTGCCCGGAAGGACCACGAGCCGGGTCTGGGCGTAACCTGAGTGGTGCCCGTGCGTTCGGAAAGAGTTGACCGTTCCACGCATTATGACTCTACCAATCCCAGGAGTGTGACGACCTGCGCCTGGGTGAGGGAATGTAACGGATCGTCTGCGCTCGGAGAAGTTCCTGTGGAAATGCTTTCGGACAGGGGTTCGACTCCCCTCGCCTCCACCATATGGAATGCCTACAGTAAACTGAACAGTTCTTTTCGGACTGGTCAATACTGTAGGCATTTTCTTTTGTCCTGATGCCGTGCGATAAAATTCCATTTCCACTTGATGCGGCGTCGAAAAACTGAGCCGCTGATGGGGGCGATAGTCATTATAGAATTCGATAGATGCAGCGCACAAAATTACAAGCTGCGGCATTGGGGCCATTTGCTTCTGCGCCCGGCTGGGCGTTCTTTTTTACCCTTTGAGGGGCGCAGAAGAGTAAAAATCCCCCCGGCGTGGGCCGGGGGGATGGGAAGCGAAGCGGGAGGCAGATGCGCGCAGGGGAGGGGAGCGGCTTCAGCGCTCCTCCCGGAAGTAGCTCAGGCCAAGGGCGGCGGGGGGCTGATTCTCCCGCTTGTTGCGCATGCTGGTGATGATGAGCACGATCAGCGTCACCACATAGGGCAGCATCTTGTAAAGCTCCTTCACGGCCAGGTTGCCGGAGGGGAGAAACAGGTAGAGAATGTAGAGTCCGCCGAAGAGGATGGAGGCCAGAATGCTCACGTTGGGCCGCCAGATGGTGAAGATGACCAGCGCGATGGCAAGCCAGCCCCGGTCACCGAAGGCGTTGTTGGACCACACGCCGCTGGCGTAGTCCATCACATAGTATAGCCCGCCAAGGCCGGCAATCATGCTGCCCACGCAGGTGGCTACATATTTATAGCGGGCCACGCTGATGCCGGCGGAGTCGGCGGTGGCAGGGTTCTCGCCCACGGCCCGGAGGTAGAGGCCCCGGCGGGTGTGCTTGAGCACATAGGAGGCAACAAGGGCCAGCGCCACGGCCAGATACGCGGCAAAGCCGTAAGACAGGAAGATGTCGCCGAACCAGCCCAGCTTCTCGGCAAAGGGCAGGGGACGGCTGAAATAGGCACTGGTGCGGGACAGGGCAATGGAGGGTACCTCCGCCCCGGTGAGCTTGATGAGGGAGCCGCCGAAGAAGTTGCCGAAGCCCACGCCGAAGGTGGTCAGGGCAAGGCCGGCCACGTTCTGGTTGGCCCGGAGGGTGACGGTGAGAAGGCAGTAGAGAAGGCCCATGAGCAGCGAGCCCAGCAGGCAGGAGAACAGCGGGATGAGGATGGCGGGCAGGGCGGACATGCTCTCACCGGCGGCCTGCTCGTAGAGGAACGCGCCGATGACGCCGCTGATGCCGCCCACATACATCACGCCCGGGATGCCCAGATTCAGGTTGCCGGACTTCTCGGTGAGGGTCTCGCCGATGCTGCCGTAGAGCAGGGGCACGCCCTGCATCACTGCCCGGGGGATAAAGGTGATAAAGTCCATGGCTTAGCCCTCCTTGCTGCCCGACTTGCGCAGGCTGAGCTTGTAGGTGATGAAGAACTCACTGCCGATAATGAAGAAGAGGATGATGCCGGTGAGGATATCCGCAAAGGACTGGTTGAGGCCGAAGGTGGTGGAGATCTCGCCGGCGCCCCGCTCCAGGAAGATGAGCAGGAACGAGGTGAAGATCATGGCAATGGGGTCGAACTTGGCAAGCCAGGACACCATCACGGCGGTAAAGCCCCGGCCGGAGCCGATGGTGGTGGTGATGGTGTGGTCGGTGCCGCCCACCAGCAGCAGGCCGGCCAGGCCGCACAGCGCGCCGGAGAGCATCATGGTGCGCATGATGACCTTGCCTACCTTGATGCCCACATAGCGGGCGGTGCGCTCGCTTTCGCCCACAACGGAGATCTCATAGCCATGCTTGGTGTAGTTGAGATAGATGTAGACCAGCACCGTGAGCACCGCCACGATGAGAATGTTCAGAAGGTACTCCTGGCCGCCGATCTCGGGCAGCCACCCGGCCTGGGTGCTCTGATTGATGATGCCGATCTTGCCCGCACCCTTGGGAACCTCCCACAGGATGACGAAGAAGGCCACCAGCTGGGTCGCCACGTAGTTCATCATCAGGGTGAAGAGGGTCTCGTTAGTGTTCCAGCGGGCCTTGAAGATGGCGGGGATAAGGCCCCAGATGGCGCCGGCCACCATACTGGAGACCACCATGAGCACGATGAGCAGCCAGTTGGGGATCTTGTCTCCCAGGAGGATCATGCACGCCGCCGTGGCAAGGCCGCCCATGAGGAGCTGGCCCTGGCCGCCGATGTTCCAAAAGCGCATCCGGAAGGCAGGGGTCACCGCCAGGGACACGCACAGCAAAATGGCCATGTTCTGCAAAAGCGCCCACACCTTGCGCCGGGTGCCGAAGGCACCGCGGACAATGGTGGCGTAGACCTTGATGGGGTCCTGCCCGGTGAGCAGGGTGGTGACCACGGCGCACACCAGCAGCGCCAGGATGATGGCGGCCGCCCGGATGCCCCAGGCCGCGTACCAGGGGAGGCTCTTGCGCTTGACGATGTGGAAGCGCGGCGTATGCTGCTTATTCTTCATCGCTTTCTTTTCCTCCTAACCGGGTCATCATAAGGCCCACGTCCCGCTTTCTGGCGCCCCGGCCGTCAACGATGCCGCTGACCTTGCCGCCGCACAGCACCAGGATCCGGTCGGACAGCTCAAGCAGCACGTCCAGGTCCTCGCCCACGTAAATGACGGCCACGCCCCGCTCCTTCTGGCGGTTGATGAGGTCGTAAATGGTGTAGGAGGCGTTGATGTCAAGGCCGCGCACGGCGTAGGCGGTGAGCAGCACCGTGGGGGCGGAGGCGATCTCCCGGCCCACCAGCACCTTCTGCACGTTGCCGCCGGAGAGCCGGCGCACCGGGGTGGAGAGGTTGGGGGTGCTCACCTCAAGCTCGCTGACCACGCTCTCGGCCAGCTTCCGGGGGGAGCGCCGGTCCAGGAAGGGGGAGCGGCCCCGGCGGTAGGAGCGCAGCATCATGTTGGCGGAGATGTCCATATTGCCCACAAGGCCCATGCCCAGCCGGTCCTCGGGGACGAAGGAGAGGGACACGCCCAGCTCCGCGATGCTCAAGGGGTCCTTGCCCAGCAGGGGATCCACCCGGCCGTCGTCCTCCAGATAGTCGATGCTGCCCGACTCTACGGGCTGCAGGCCGGCGATGGCCTCCAGCAGCTCCTTCTGGCCGCAGCCGGAGATGCCCGCGATGCCCAGCACCTCGCCGCTGTTGGCGGTGAAGGATACGTCGTCCAGTTTCAGAACGCCCTCGATGCTGCGCACCGTCAGGTGCTCCACCCGGATGCGGGGCCTGGGGTTCTGGGGCTCGGGGCGGCGGATGCTCAGGGACACGGCGTGGCCCACCAGCATGTTGGTCATCTCGGCGGCGTTGGACTGGGCGGTGGGCATGTCCCCGATAAACTGCCCGTGGCGCAGGATGGCCACCCGGTCGGAGAGCTCCTCCACCTCGTTCATCTTGTGGGTGATGATGACGATGGCCTTGCCGTCGTTGCGCATGTTGCGCAGCACGGCGAAGAGCTTGTCCGTCTCCTGGGGGGTGAGCACGGCGGTAGGCTCGTCCAGAATGAGGATGTCCGCCCCGCGGTAGAGCACCTTGATGATCTCCACCGTCTGCTTCTGAGACACAGACATGTTGTAGATCTTCTCCCAGGGGTCAAGCTCGAAGCCGTAGGCGTCGCACAGCTCCTTCACCCGCCGGGCGGCGCGGTTCAGGTCCAGCCGGCCCTTTTCCTCCAGGCCCAGCACGATGTTCTCCACCGCCGTGAGCACGTCCACCAGCTTGAAGTGCTGATGAATCATGCCGATGCCGTAGGAGAAGGCGTCCTTGGGGGAGCGGATGACCGCCTCCTTGCCATCGATGAAGATCTGGCCGGAGTCGGGGAAGTAGATGCCCGCCAGCATGTTCATCAGCGTGGTCTTTCCGCTTCCGTTTTCCCCCAGCAGGGCCAGAATCTCGCCCTTGTAGATGTCAAGCCAAACCTTGTCGTTGGCTACCACCGTGCCGAAGGTCTTGGTGATGTTGCGCATTTGTACCGTTGGGGTCCGCTCCTGGGCGGCACTGTTCAGTTCCAAGCAATCCACACTCCCGTCTTGTACGCTCTCGTTTTCGCCGATGGGTCAATGTCCGGAAAATCAGAATACTGCAAAGGGCAGCCGGGCGGCCCGATGTCGCCAAACTCCCCTTTGCAGCAGGTGATAGGGAAAAGGGGAAGCCCCGCGCGGAAAAGGCCCGGGGCTTCCCCAGAGAAGAAGATTTAGAACGCGGTATCCAGCAGCTCGATGCCGTCGATCTTCAGGTCAAAATAGGGGGCGGAACGGAACTTGGACTCCTGGAAGGCACCGTTCTCCACCACCTCGGTGTCGGGGGTGTAGTTGGCGTCGGTGTCCACGTCGGCCATGTAGGAGGAGATGGCGGCGCCGTCCACGGTGAAGGTGGCCAGGTCGAACACCTGACGGGTACCGGCCTCCAGCTCGGCGCGGACAGCGGCCACGGCCTCAGTGGTGCCGGCGGCAGCAGCGTTCTCGTTGAAGTCGGTGAGCACTACAGAGCCGGTGGCCAGGGTGCCGGTCCAGTCCTTGGCAATCTCGGTGCCGGACTGCACGCAGCCGATGGCGTACTTGAAGTAGGGAGCCCAGTCAATGCGGGAGGAGACGATGAAGGTGTTGGGGCAGGCGGCAATGGTGGAGCCGTTGTAGGAGACGTTGGGTACGCCGGCGTTCTCGCAGGCGGTGGGGGCGCCCATGGAGTCGGCGTGCTGGGAAATGAGCACGCAGCCCTGGTCGATGAGCTTGTTGGCGGCTTCCTTCTCGGCGGTCTCGTCATACCAGGCGCCGGTGAAGGTGACCTTCATGGTGGCGCTCTCACACACGGAGCGGGCGCCCAGGAAGAAGGAGGTGTAGCCGGAGACCACCTCGGCGTAGGTGTAAGCGCCCACGTAGCCGATGACAGCCTGGTCGGCGGTGATCTTGCCGGACTCGATCATCTCGTTGAGCTTCATGCCCGCGGCGATGCCGGCAAGGTACCGGCCCTCATAGATGGAGGCGAAGGCGTTGTGGAAGTTGGCAAGGCCCTCAGTGTGGGCACGGGTGCCGGTGGCATGGCAGAACTGGACCTCGGGGAACTTCTTGGCGGCCTGGATCATGTAGTCCTCGTGGCCGAAGGAGTCGGCGAAGATGAAGTTGCAGCCGCTGTCCACCAGGTCGGCGGCGGCCTCGTAGCACTCCTGGCCCTCGGGGATGTTGGTCTTGCTCATGTACTCAATGCCCAGCTCCTCGCAGGCGGCCTTGGCGGCATTGATGAAGTTGAGGTCGTAGGTGGAGTTCTCATCGTGCAGGAAAATGAAGCCGGCCTTGACGGTGACGGCAGTGGGCTCCTGGCTCTCGGGAGCGGTGCTGGCGCTGTCGCTGGGAGCGGCAGAGGCACCCTGAAAAGGAGCGGGCTTTTCGCTGCTGCATGCCGCGATGGAAAGGCACATCACAGCGGCCAAAAGCAAGGCAAGAAACTTTTTCATGTTTGTCTTCCTCCCAATTAAATTGGCAATTTATATCCTGCCGCACAGCGCGGCCAAGGACCGAAAAAAGAAAAGCGCGGAGACACAAAACAGTCTCCGCCAACGCGCAGGTGCGGCGGCATTTCTGCCGCTGTGCCCATGCCGATAGTCCGGCCATTTACGGCGGCCGGGTAGAGACTTCAAACCCAAATCGTTTGTGATATATCGACGTTATTCAGTTAAATCAGAAGCTCAGCAGAACCGCACGCCGGTCTCCGGGTCCATGGAGGCGATGCGTGCCAGCGACTCCACCCGTACGCCCTGGGCGCGGATGCGCTCGCCGCCGGGCTGGAACGCCTTTTCAACGGCGATGCCGGCGCCCACAAGCTCCGCCCCGGCCTGCCTGACGATGCTGATGAGCCCGTCCAGCGCGGCGCCGTTTGCCAGGAAATCGTCAATGATGAGGATGCGGTCGCCCGGGCCGATGAGCTTTTTCTCCACGAGGATGTCGCTGACGGTGCCCCGGGTAAAGGACTGCACCTGAGCGGTGTAGACGTCGCCGGCGATATTCTTGCTCTTGCTCTTGCGGGCAAAAATAACAGGGCACCCGAAGTATTGAGCCGCGATGCACGCGATTCCGATCCCGGATGCCTCTATGGTCAAGATCTTGTTTACGCCGCACCCCTCGTACAGGCGGGCAAATTCCTTTCCCAGCTCGCAAAAAAGCGCGACATCCATCTGATGATTCAGAAAGGTGTCGACCTTCAGCACCCCGCCAGCGGCCACAACGCCGTCGCGGCGGATACGATCCTCCAGAAGCTGCATGGCAGCATCCTCCTAAACATACCAGATGTGGTGTACGAGAACATTGTACCGTTGAACCGGTGGGATTTCAATTCCCAGGCAGGAGAAAATTTGACAAAATGCGCCAAGCCTCTTTGTGCACTATGCCGGGGCGGAAGGCGGCTTGCAATTTGACCCCGGGTGCGGTAAACTGTGAGAAAAACGGTGCGCCCCGCAGAAAGACGGGGCGGGAAGGAGAGCGGAGCATATGCGTACACTGCTGAAAAACGGGACAGTGGTCAATGTTTTCACCGATGAGCTGCAGCGCGCAGACGTCCTCATAGAGGACGAGCGGATCATCGGGGTGGGGGACTATTATGAAGATGCCGACGCCGACATCGTGGAGGATGTATCGGGCAAGTATGTATGCCCGGGCTTTGTCGACGGGCACATCCACATTGAGAGCACCATGCTCACCCCGGCGGAGTTTGCCCGGGTGTGCGTGCCCCACGGCACCACCAGCGTGGTCACCGACCCTCACGAGATCGCCAACGTCTGCGGCGCCGACGGCATCCGCTATATGCTCGCGGCCAGCGAGGGCCTGCCGCTGACGGTGTACGTTATGCTGCCCTCCTGCGTGCCGGCCACCGGCTTTGACGAGTCGGGGGCGGTGCTCTCCGCCGACGATCTGCGGCCCTTCTACGACCACCCCCGGGTGCTGGGGCTGGCCGAGATGATGAACTACCCCGGTGTCCTCGCCGGCGACTCCGGCGTGATGGCCAAGATTCGCGACGCCCTGGAGCGGGGCCGCGTGGTGGACGGCCACGCGCCGCTGCTCACCGGGGCGGCCCTGGACCGGTATATCTCCGCCGGCGTGAGCGACGACCATGAGTGCTCCGGCGCGGAGGAGGCACTGGAGCGGGTGCGCAAGGGCCAGTGGCTGATGATCCGCTCGGGCACCGCCGCGAAGAACCTGCCCGACCTGCTGCCCCTCTTTGACGAGCCCTGTTCCCGCCGGTGCCTGCTGTGCACCGACGACAAGCACCCCGCCGACCTTCTGGAGGGCGGCCACATGGACGGCATCATCCGCCAGGCGGCGGCCGCGGGGAAGAGCGTGCTCACCGCCATCCGTATGGCTACCATCCAGGCGGCGCAGTGCTTCGGCCTGCGCTGGGTGGGGGCGGTGGCCCCGGGCTACCGGGCGGACATCCTGACCCTGGATAACCTGGAGCGGGTAGAGGTGTGTGATGTCTACCGGGCGGGGCGGAAGGCGGCAAGCGCCGGCATCCTCTTGGAGAAGGTGGAAAGCCATGTGCCGCAGGACCTTGCCCGGGCGGCCCGGGCCTCCTTCCATCTGAACGAACTCACCCCGGAGCGGTTTGAGATTTCGCCGGAGGGGGAGCGCTGCCGGGTGATTGAGATTGTGCCCGGCCAGCTTATCACCCGGGAGCGCATCGAGACGCTTGACTGGCAGCGCGGCAACGGCATCGACCTTGACCGGGACATCCTGAAGCTCGCGGTAATCGAGCGCCACCACGGCACCGGCCACATGGGCCTGGGCTTCATCACCGGAACGGGTCTGAAGCGCGGGGCCATCGCGTCCAGCGTGTCCCACGACTCCCACAATCTCATCGTCATCGGCACCAACGAGGCGGATATGGCCGCCGCGGCCAACCGCATCCGGGCCCTGGGCGGCGGGAACGTGCTGGTGGTGGACGGCGAGGTGCGCGCGGAAATGCCGCTGCCCATCGCAGGGCTGATGAGCGAGGGCTCCGCCCGGGAGGTGGCCCGGGAGAACGAGGCGGTGCGTGCCGCCGTCCACGCATGCGGCGCGCCGGAAGGCATCGAGCCCTTTATGAACATGGCCTTTGTGAGCCTTTCGGTGATCCCGTCGCTGAAAATGACCACCCAGGGCCTTGTGGACGTGGACCGGCAGCAGCGCGTGCCCCTGTTCGTATAAAGCTGCATCCTTTATAAAATAGGAGCCCCCCGGCCTGCATCGTGCAGACCGGGGGGCTTTGTCATGTACAGACAGGAAGCCTCCCCCTGCGCTCAAGGGGAGGCGGCGGGCGGCGCGAGCCGGAGGGAATCAGATATCCGGCCGCGGAGATTTGAATGGCGCGCCCTTCGCCCGATGCCCGGCGCGCCACCGGCGCAGGATGCGCAGCACCTCCGGGGAGAGCAGCGCGAGCGCCGCAAGGTTGGGCAGGGCCAGCAGGCCGTTAAAGACGTCTACCAGCAGCCACACGGCCTTCAGGTCCCACACGCTGCCCAGAATGATGAACACGGGGAAGGCCAGGTGGTAGAGCGCCAGAGCCCAGCGCGCATCGGTCAGGCTCTCCACACCCCGGCGGCCGTAATAGCCCGCCCCCAGCAGGGAGGTGAAGGCGAACAGGATGAGGCACACCGTCACCAGCACCTCGCCGGCACGGCCCAGCAGGGTGGCAAAGCCGGCGGCGGTGAGGGGGGCGCCCAGCATCCTCTCGGGCACCGCGCCCCGGGCGATCATGGAGCAGGCCTCCTCGGGGGAGTAGACGCCGGAGGTGAGGATGACAAGGGCGGTGACGGTGCAGATGACAAGGGTGGCGAAGAACACCTCAAAAATGCCCCACATGCCCTGCTCCGCCGGCTCCTCCACGTCGGCGCAGGCGTGGGCAATGGCGGACATGCCAAGGCCCGCCTCGTTGGTAAAGACGCCCCGGGCCGCGCCATAGCGCAGGGCAAGGCCCATAGAGTAGCCGCCGGCCACCGCCCGGGGGGCGAAGGCGTACTGGATGATCTGGGAGAATACGGCGGGCAGGGCGCGGGCGTTGGCGGCAATCACCCCAAGGCCGCCCAGAATGAACAGCCCCGCCATCAGCGGCACCAGCAGCTCGCTGACCCGGCCGATCCGGCCGATGCCGCCCACCAGAACGATCATCACCAGCACAGCCAGGACGATTCCGGAGGCAAGCCGGTCCACGCCGAAGGCGCTGTGCATGCCGGTGGCGATGGAGTTTGCCTGGGCAAGGTTTCCGCCGCACAGCGTCTCCGCCACGCAGAACACGGCGTAAAGCCCCGCAAGGCCGGGCAGGCGCAGCCCGTCCCGGATGTAGACCATGGGCCCGCCCCGGAGGGCGCCGTCCGGTCCCCGCTCCCGGTAGCGCACGGCCAAGATCTTTTCGGCGCAGCCGGTCATCATGCCGATGAGGGCAGAAACCCACATCCAGAATACCGCCCCCGGCCCGCCGAAGAAGATGGCGGTGGCCACGCCGGCCACCGAGCCGGTGCCGATGGTGGCGGCCAGGGCGGCGGACATGGCCTGGAGCTGGGTGACTGCCCGGCCCTTTCCGCCCCCGCCGCGCCGCCGCAGGGAGCGAAACACCGTGCGCAGCCACACCGGCGCGCCCCACAGCTGAAAAAAGCCGGTGCGCAGAGAGTAGTACCCGCCCACCAGCAGGAACAGCCCCAGGGTCCACGGGCCCCATACAAGGTCGCTCAAGGTCGATAAAAATGCCATGTCCGCATCCCCTCCGATGGAAGGTATGCGGACATGGGTTTTGTTATGCCTTGTCTGCCTTATCCCGGCGCAGCAGGCCCAGCAGCCGGGAGGTGCCCAGCCCGTCTGCCCCGGGAGGCAGCAGGCCCAGGCGGATGAGGATGGGGATGATGGCGCCGAATAAAATCACCAGCAGAACAATCTGCACGGGCAGCATGACGGCATTCTTCACGGCGCTGGCGCCCGCGATGACCCAGTAGCCCTTGGTGGACGAGTTGAAGAACAGATAGGTGCCCAGAGAGCCGAGAAAGACGTTCTGAAGGTTGGTGAGGAGCTTTGCAAGGGCGATGCGCCAGACCGTCACCTTCGCGCGGTAGAGCACCAGGGCGTAGGTCATCACCCCCAGCACGGTGGTGAGTACGTAGTAGGGGATGTAGCCGCCGTCGGGGTTAATGAAGTAGCTTACCGTATCCTCCACGATGCCGAAGGCGATGGCGTTCACCGGGCCGCACACCAGCGCGCACAGCGCCCGGCCCAGAAAGCCCCAGGTGATTTTGATGTTGTTGACGATGGGGACGGACCGCAGGTAGGACAGCGCCACGCACACCGCCACCATCAGCGCGGAAAAGACGAGGGTGCGGAGCTTTTTGGAGTCTGCGGCGGCGCAGCGCCAGTAGGCGCGGGAGAACGGGGTCTTGAACAGCTGCATAAAAAATCCTCCTTTTTTGTTTTGGCAGCCCCGAAAACGGGAAATGCCGCACAAAAGGAGGCCTTGGAACGCTCCGCCATGCGGCAGCGGGATGCGGAACGCACACTGCAAGCATGGTGCTTTTCGTCCGGCGGACAACTCCCCGTCCCGCCGGCACTGGCCTTCCTGCCATGGAAGGACAACACGCGCGTTCCTACTCTGCCTTTCTTGGATACAGTATAAGCGCAGATGGACGAAAATGCAAGGCCGGGCAAGAAAAATGCAGAAATTTTTGGGTCTCTGCGGGCAAACTGCCCGCGGAGACCCATGAAAATTATTCCACCGTAACGCTCTTGGCAAGATTGCGCGGCTTGTCGATGTCGCAGCCGCGCTGGAGGGCCACGTAGTAGGCGAACAGCTGTAGCGGCACCACCCCCAAAGAGGGCAGCAGCAGCTCATCGGTGGCGGGGATGGTGACGATGCCGTTGGCCACCCGGCCCATCTCCGCCTCGTGCTCCTCGGTGACGAGAGAGAGCACGTCGGCCCCGCGGCTTTTGACCTCCACCACGTTGCTCATGGCCTTGTCGAAAAGCTTTCCGTAGGTGCCCAGGGCCAGGACCAGCGTCCCGTCCTCGATAAGGGAGATGGTGCCGTGCTTGAGCTCGCCGGAGGCATAGGCCTCGGAGTGGATGTAGGAGATCTCCTTGAGCTTCAGGGAGCCCTCCAGCCCCAGGGCGTAGTCCACGTTCCGGCCGATGAAGAATACGGAGTCATGATTGAAATACTGGGAGGCAAAATACTGGATGCGCTCCTTCTTTTCCAGCACCTGCTCCATCTTGACCGGCAGCAGCAGCAGCTCCTCCACCGCCCGGGCATAGCGCTCCGGCGCCACAGTGCCCAGCTTGTCGGCAAGGTACAGGCCCAGCAGGTTCACCACCGCCAGCTGGGTGGAGTAGGCCTTGGTGGTGGCCACGGCGATCTCCGGCCCGGCCCAGGTGTAGAGCACCACGTCCGACTCCCGGGCGATGGACGAGCCTACCACATTGACGATGGACAGGATCTTTGCCCCCAGCCGCTTGGCCTCCCGGAGGGCGGCCATGGTGTCCAGCGTCTCGCCGGACTGGCTGATGACCACCACCAGGGTGCGCTCGTCCACGATGGGGTCCATGTACCGGAACTCCGAGGCAAGGGCCACCTCCACCGGCCGGCGCATCAGCCGCTCCAGGTTGTACTTGCCCACCATGCCCACATGGTAGGAGGAGCCGCAGGCCACGATGTAGATCTTGCTGATGTTCTGAATATAGTCGTCGGTGAGCCCGAAGTCCTCAAAGATTACCCGGCCGTCCTTGATGCGGGGGAAGATGGCCCGGCGCAGGGCCTCGGGCTGCTCCATGATCTCCTTGAACATGAAGTGTTCGTAGCCGCCCTTTTCCGCCGCGTCGATCTCCCAGTCCACGTGGGAGACCTCCTTTTCCACCGGCTGGAGCAGCTGGTCATAGCAGCGGATGCCCGAGCGGGTGAGCACGGCCACCTCGCCGTCCTCCATATAGATGACGTCCCGGGTGTGCTTGATGATGGCGGTGACGTCCGAGGCCATGAACTGGAAGCCGTCGCCCAGGCCCAGGATGAGGGGGCTGTCCTTGCGCACGGCGATGAGCTTATCGGGCTCGTCGGCGCAGATGATGCCCAGGGCATAGGCCCCCTCGATGCGGTGGAGCACCTTGCCCACCGCGGCGAGCAGGTCGCCCTCGTAGAAATGCTCGATGAGCTGGGCCACCACCTCGGTGTCCGTCTCCGAGACGAAGGGGACGCCCTGGCTGACGAGAAAGTCCTTGAGCTGGGCGTAATTTTCGATGATGCCGTTATGTACCACCGCGATGCGGCCGCTGCGGCTCATCTGGGGGTGGGCGTTGACGTCGGACGGCGCGCCGTGGGTGGCCCAGCGGGTGTGGCCGATGCCCAGGGTGCCGTGGATGGCCGCGCCCCCCTCGATGAGGTCGGAGAGCACCTGGAGCCGGCCCTTTGCCTTGGCCACGTGGAGCCGGCCGTTGTCCAGAACGGCCACCCCGGCCGAATCATAGCCCCGGTATTCCAGGCGGGCAAGGCCGTCAAGCAGAATGGGCGCGGCCTCTTCCCGGCCGATAAAACCTACAATTCCACACATGTTGCAGTTCCTCCGGATGAAAGATATGATCAGTGGTTTTCGTGGGACAGCGCCTGGTCAAAGTGCTGGTTGATCTGCTTTGTGAACTCCAGCGCGGCGTTGTAGCCCATCTTTTTGTTTCGGTTGTTCATGGCGGCCACCTCGATGATGACGGCCAGGTTCCGGCCCGGTTTGACGGGAATGGTCAGGGTGGGTACGGGGACGTCCAGGATGGAGGTGTACAGGTTTTCCGCGCCCAGACGGTCGTATGTTGCGTCGTCCTTCCAGGCCTCCAGGTTGATGACAAGGTCGATGGAGGCCTCCAGCTTGATGGCGGACATGCCGAACAGACGGCGCACGTCCACAACGCCGATGCCCCGCAGCTCGATATAGTGGCGGATGAGCTCCGGCGCGGAGCCCTCCAGCCGGGCGGCGGACACCCGCTTGATTTCCACCGCGTCGTCAGCGATGAGCCGGTGGCCCCGGTTGACAAGCTCGATGGCCGTCTCGCTCTTGCCCACGCCCGACTCGCCCAGGATGAGCACGCCTTCGCCGTAGACCTCCACCAGCACGCCGTGGCGGGTGATGCTGGGGGCCAGGAACCAGCGCAGGTAGGCGATGAGGCTGCTCATGAACTCGGAGGTGGTGTCCCCGGTGCGCAGCACGGGAATGTTGTGCTTCTCCGCCATCTCGATGCACTCAGGATAGGGGTCCAGGCTGCGGGAGAGGACGAAGGCGGGAAAATCGTACTGAAAGAGCCGGTCGAAGACCTGCTGGCGGATCTCGTGGGACACATTTTTCAGATAGGACGTCTCAACAAGGCCGATGACCTGCAGGCGGCGGGCGTCGAAATAGTCGAAAAAGCCAGTGAGCTGAAGGCCGGGGCGGTTGACGTCCGCGGTGTAGATTTTGCGGTCCTGATAGCCCTCCGGCCCGCGCAGGACCTCAAGATGAAAACGGTCTACAATGGAGCCCAGGCTGACGCTGTTGTTTTGTGACATGCCGTCAAATCCCTTCTGCCGCCTTTGGCGGTGATAGATTGGGCGCGGCGGGCGCTCCCGGCGGGGCGGGGCCTGCGCGCCGGCGCTCTGCCCGGTATCGGTGCGGTGCCCGGGCGGGCGCTTTGGACACATTATATCATATATAGAGGGCAAAAAAAATAGAAGAGAATGAAAATCTTGGCCGGATATGAGAGGGGAGAGGACAGCACGAAAAAATTTGGAGTTTCTCGGAATTGACCCTTGATTTTCCCGATTCAATCTGTTATTATATTGGACGATGTCCCTTAGTATTCTCAACCAGCGAGGAGGTTAGTCAATATGGCCAAGTGTGAGTTTTGCGGTAAGGGCGTGAACTTTGGTATCCAGGTTTCCCACTCCCACCGTCGCTCCAACCGTCCCTGGAAGCCTAACGTGAAGCGCGTGAAGGCTGTGGTCGATGGTACTCCCAAGCACGTCTATGTGTGTACCCGCTGCCTCCGTTCCGGCAAGGTCACCCGTGCAGTGTAATTGCAGATCATAAAGCGCCCTGTGTTATGCGCACAGGGCGCTTTTATGTGTTGTGAGATGAAAAGCCCCGGCCTGTGAGCCTTATGCTCGCTGGCCGGGGCTTTTTGCGGTCAAAACAGAAGATGTGCCGGAAGGAGATGCTTAAAGCAGGTGCAAGACAACAGCTGTAATGGGGAAGCGCCTTATACTTACAGCCAGGACTCCTCTTCCTCCAGCTCGCCCTTTTTGGCCCGGGTCATCAACTGGGGCAGGACGTCCCGGACGTTTTTGCCGCAGTAGAGCACCTCGTAGGCGGCCTGGGTGATGGGCATCTCCACGCCGGCGCGCTGGGCCAGGGTGTGGGCGCTGGCGGCGGCATAGTAGCCCTCCACCACGGCGCCGTTCATCCGGCCGATGGCTTCCTCCACCGGGACGCCCTGGCCGATGAGGATGCCTGCCCGGCGGTTGCGGGAGTGCATGGAGGTGCAGGTGACGATCAGGTCGCCCACGCCGGTGAGGCCGGCAAAGGTCTCCTTCCGTGCGCCCAGGGCCACCCCAAGCCGGGCGATTTCCGTCAGCCCCCGGGTCATGAGCATGGCCTTGGTGTTGTCGCCGAAGCCCATGCCGTCGCAGCAGCCGGCGCACAGGGCGATGACGTTCTTGAGCGCCGCGCCGATCTCTACCCCGGTGACGTCCGGCGAGGTGTAGATGCGCAGCCGCTCGTTCATGAAAAGATCCTGGGTGAGTTCGGCGGCCTTCCGGCTGGCGCTGGCCGCCACCACCGCCGTGGGGATATGTCGTCCCACCTCCTCGGCGTGGGATGGGCCGGAGAGCACTACCATGGAGCAGTCCGGGCCGATCTCCTCCCCGGCGGCCTGGTGGAGCAGCAGGGTGGTGTCCGCCTCGATGCCCTTGGACACCAGAATCACCACGGTGCCCGGGTCGAGTAGGGGGGCGAGACGGCGGGCGGTGGCGCGCACTGCGAAGGACGGGGTGGCAAGGACAATTGCTTCACAGCCCTTGACGCAGCTAAGGTCAGAGGTCAACTCCAGCGCCTCCGGCAAGGGGACGCCCTTGAGCATGGGGTTCTCCCGCGTCTCGCGCAGGACGGCGCTCTCCTCCGGGGCGTAGCTCCAGAGGGTGACCTCGTGCCCGTTTTCCAGCAGCACCAGCGCCAGGGCGGTGCCCCAGGCACCGCTTCCGATGACGGCGGTTTTCATTTGCCCTTCGCCTCCGTTTCCTCGCTTGCGGCGGGCGCGTCCCCTTCGCCGGCAGCGGGCGGCTCCGGGGGCGGGCTCTTTTTATGGAGACTGAATTTGGACTCGGTGCCAGAGATCAGCCGCTTGATGTTGCTGCGGTGCTTCCAGAGGATCAGGCCGCCGATGACAACCGCCAGGAGAATGAGCACGGCGTCGGGGTAGAAGATGGCGGTGGCCACGGGGAAGGCGGCAGCGGCGTAGCAGGAGCCCAGGGAGACATAGCGGGTGAAGATGGCCAGCAGCAGAAAGCCGCCCCAGACGATCAGGGCGATGCGCCAGTCGATGACGATGGCCATGGCGCCGCCGGAGAGGATGCCCTTGCCGCCCCGGAACTGGAACATGCAGGGGAACATATGGCCCACAAGGCAGAACAGCCCCGCCCAGTATTTGCCGAAGATGGCAAGGCCAGGGGCGAGCAGACTCATAATCCACGCGGTGAAGAGGGTGGCGGCCACCGCCTTCACGACGTCGGAGAGAATCACAAGCGCCGTCAGCGGGCCGCCGAATACCCGGTGAAAGTTGGTAAGACCGGCGTTGCCGCTGCCGTGGGCGCGTACGTCGTTGCGCAGGATGTAGCGGGACACCACCACGGCGCCGTTGAAGCAGCCGAAAAAGTAGGACAGGATGGCCGTTGCGGCGCAGGCCAGGGCGAACCAGCCCGGCCGGGCGGCGAGCACGGCGCTCAAATCTGCCGTCATAGTTATTCCTCCTTATCGCCCTTCTGGCGGATGGTGAGCTTGATGGGCGTCCCGGTCAGGCCGAAGGTGGCGCGGATCTGGTTTTCCAGATAGCGCTGGTAAGAGAAGTGGAAGAGCCGGGCGTCGTTGCAGAAGATGATGAAGTGGGGGGGCTTGACCCCGATCTGGGTCATATAGTAGACCTTCAGCCGCCGGCCCTTGTCGGTGGGGGGCTGAACCCGGGCGGTGGCGTCGGCCAGGACGGAGTTGAGCACGCCCGTGGGGATGCGCATGGCCGCCTGGTTTGTGACGCTTACCACCAGGGCCAGCAGCTTATCTACCCGCTGGCCGGTGAGGGCGGAGATGAAGATCACCGGGGCGTAGGTCATGTAGGACAGGTCCCGGCGGACGTCCTCCTCCATGCGCTTCATGGTTTTGCCGTCCTTCTCCACCGCGTCCCACTTGTTCACGGCGATGATGCACGCCTTGCCCGCCTCGTGGGCCAGGCCCGCCACCTTGGTGTCCTGCTCGGTGACGCCCTCGGTGGCGTCGATCATGATGACGCACACGTCGCTGCGCTCGATGGCCATGGTGGCGCGCAGCACGGAGAATTTCTCCACCCGGTCATCCACCCTGGCCTTTTTGCGCATGCCGGCGGTGTCGATGATGAGAAACTTGCCGTCCCCATTTTCAAAGTAGCTGTCCACCGCGTCCCGGGTGGTGCCGGCGATGTCGGAGACGATGACCCGCTCCTGGCCGAGAATGCGGTTGACCAGGGACGACTTGCCTGCATTGGGTTTGCCGATGATGGCCACCTTGATGAGGTCGTCCTCTTCCTCCTCCTGGGTCTCCGGCGGGAAATAACGGAAGCACTCGTCCAGCAGGTCGCCGGTGCCGTGGCCGTGGACGGCGGAGATGGGCAGCGGGTCGCCCAGGCCCAGGTTGTAGAACTCGTAAATGTCCGGGTCGGTACGGCCGGTGGCGTCCATCTTGTTCACTGCCAGCACCACGGGCTTGCCCGAGCGCTGGAGCATGCCGGCCACCTCCTGGTCGGCGGCGGTCAGGCCGGTTTTGATGTCGCACACAAAGACGATCACCGTGGCCGAGGCGATGGCGATTTCCGCCTGCTCGCGCATGAAGGAGAGAATCTGGTTGTCGGTGCCCGGCTCGATGCCCCCGGTGTCCACCAGGTCAAAGGTGCGGCCCCGCCACTCCGCCTGGGCGTAGAGCCGGTCCCGGGTGACGCCGGGGGTGTCCTCCACGATGGACAGGCGCTGCCCGGTGAGCTTATTGAAGAGCATGGATTTGCCCACATTGGGGCGGCCAACAATGGCCACTAACGGCTTTGCCACAGGCAATTCCTCCAAAAAGTAAAGTTGAGCAGCAGGCGCTGCAAAATTATTTCATAATAGTATACCAAAATTTTTTCAAAAAAGAAACCCCTTTCCCGGAAAAGGCGGAAAAGGCCGTCCGCCGGGCAGGGGGCGCAGCGCGGCCACTGTTTGCGTTTTCTTCAATTTTGGCGTTCTGGGTTGATTAACCATTGCGGATGTGCTATAATGTTCTAAAATTAAGAACTGGCAGGGCGCGACGCGGAGCAGCAGGCAGGGAGCCCGGCCGGAGCGCCAAAGGAGGCAAAAACTATGGCACAGGAAAGCAGGCGGCTGGGCGGGGTGGATATGACCACCGGCGACCCCTTTCAGACGCTGCTGCGGTTTTCCCTCCCGCTGATCGCGGGCAACGCATTGCAGCAGGTGTACAACATGGTGGACAGCTCGGTGGCTGGCAATTTCATCGGCATGACCGCCATGAGCGCCGTATCCAACGGTTTTATGATCGTGATGATGATAACCGCACTCTTTTCCGGCCTGAGCGTAGGCGGGACCGTGCTGGTGGCCCGGCTGTTCGGCCGGCGGGACTATGAGGCCATCGGCCGGGGGGTAAGCGCCATCTACTTCGGGGTGGCGGTGCTGTTTCTGCCGGTGACGCTGCTGGGCTGGTTTCTGGCACCGGCGCTGCTCTCACTGTTCCACATCCCGCCGGATGTCATGCCGGGCGCCCTTACCTATGTGCGGGTTATCTTCCTGGGGCTGCTGGGCAGCATGGGGTACAATGTCAACGCCGGCGTTTTGAACGGCCTGGGGGACAGCCGCGTTTCCCTGCGGTTTCTGGCTGTCTCCTGCGTGGCAAACGGCGTGATGGACGTGGTGTTTGTGGCCGGGTTTCACTGGGGTGTGTTCGGCACTGCCTTTGCCACCATCCTGGCCCAGTTCGGCTCGTGGCTGCTGGGAGTACGGTACATCAACCGGCACTACTCCTTCATCCATATTGGCCTGCCCAAGCGGGGTGTAGACACCGAATTTATCCGCCAGGCCCTGCGCATCGGCGTGCCGTCGTCCATTACGGGGCTTCAGTATACCGTGGGGATGATGATGGTCCAGGCTCTGGTCAACACCTACGACACCGAGTTTATCGCCGGCTTCAGCGCCGGCGGCAAGCTTGATTCCTTTGCCTTTATGGCGGTGAACAGCTTTTCCTCCGCCATGGCCACCTATACAGCCCAGAATATCGGCGCGGAACGCATGGACCGGGTACGCTCGGGCACCCGGGTGGGTATGGTGCTCTCCACGGTGGTGTGCCTTGCCATGGCGGCTATTTTCGTCCCCTTCGGCCGGCCCATTCTGCGCGTGCTCTTCGGCCTGACCCCCGCGGCCCTGGACGCGGCCATGGCCTATATCTACCGGGTGACAGGGCCCTTTTTTATCCTGGGCATTTCCTACATCATCAGCGGCGTACTCCGGGGAGCCGGGGCGGTGACCGTGTCTACGGTGAGCAGCATCATCTCCCTGTGGGGGGTGCGGGTGCCTCTGGCTTACTACATTGCGGCCCATTGGGGCAGGGAAAATCTGTTCCTGGCCTATCCCATCGCGTGGGCTGTGGGGCTGATTCTCAGCGGCGTCTATTACCTCTCCGGGCGGTGGAAGCCCAAGGAGAAGCCCCGGATAGAGAGTCAATAAATTTTTTGAGACAGGAAAAGGGCGCGGCCATATGGCCGCGCCCTTTTGGCATTATGTTTATTTGCCCGCGATGAAATTGAGAAGATCGTCCCGGGCGGCCACAGCCTCTTCCATGGGGAAGAGGATCCAGGTGTGGATGGCGCCCTCCTGCTCATAGAAATGGCAGGGGAGGCCCGCCGCGTCCAGCTTTTCCTTGAAGTGGCGGGCATCGGCGTTGAGAATGTCCCGGGTGCCGGTGTAGACGGCGGTTTCGGGCAGGCCGTCCACCGGACCGTAAAGGGGGCTGACCTGGTAGAAGCGGGCGTCCTCTCCCTGGCGGTACCAATCGGTCACCTCGCCGATGTTGGGGGCCAGGAAGGGGTCCTTTTTGTCAAGCTCCGGAATTTCCGGGGCGGTCATGGTCGCATCCAGCCACGGGGAGAGCAGGGCCAGACGCGCAGGGACGGGCAGCCCCTCCTGCGCCGCCCACTGACACAGCGCCAGGGCGATGCCGCCGCCGGCGGAGTCGCCGGCCACCACCAGCTGGCCGCCGGGGATGTCGGCAAGGCAGTCCCGATAGACCTGGCACACCATAGAGAACACGTCCTTATGGCCGAACACCGGGGTGAGGGGATAGTCGGGGGTGACCACCTGGGCGCCCAGGGTGCGGCACATGCGGCCCATCAGAGACCAGTGGGAGGGGTCGAAGGTGTTGTAGTAGGCGCCGCCGTGAATGTACAGCACCCGCATGCGCGGCGCTGGCGGGGTGAGGGTGAAGGCCGGGCGGTGGTCGTAGAGCTTGTGGGTCACGGTGCAGTACTGGGAGAGCTTTGCCGGGGGATAGGGCTGGGCGGTGGGGGAGCGCTGAGCATTGTCCAGCAGGGAGCGCATGCCCTCCTTCATATGGACGGAATCAAAATATCGGATAATTTCTTCTTGCTTCTGCA
>CAKUIM010000012.1 GCA_934660965.1 uncultured Oscillospiraceae bacterium
TGGAACATGTTGCCCACGGTGGGGAGGAAGGTGGTGAAGATGGAAGCGATGCTGTCAGGGGTGCAGAAAGAAACCAGAAACGTACAGGCGAAGACGGTCAAGAACAGGTTGACGCCCTTGAAACTCATGTAGAAGAACAGTGCGAAAGCGACAATGACGACGATCAGCGAAATAATGGTAGAATTCACAGACCTCTGATCTCCCTTCTTTTATGAAAAGACATTTGGTGGTGGGGCTGGATGGCACACAGGGATTTGCCGGCCGGAAAGGGCAGTTCGCGACGCCGCCGGTCCCGGGTGGATGGATTTTACCGGCGGTCCGGACCACCGGTGGTTACGCCTGTATATAAAGCAAAGCCCGTGCCAACTTTTGGGCACGGGCCGGAAAGCGTTGAAATGACGGGAAAACTTTTTTTCACAAGAAGTCTTCGATTCAGGAATGGCTGCCCGGGTAATGCAAAAGTGCATTATCGGCTGGAGGATACGGATAATGCAAAAACGCATACAATGCATTTCTGCATTGTATGCGTTTCACAAAGAATTTCTCAAATGGGAGCGAGACCTTCACAAACCGTACTTTTTCCGCTTCCGGATGATGGTGGATTGATCGGTTTTCAGCAGAGCGGCGGCCTTGTAGCTGCTGGGGTACCGCTTTAGGGTGTCCGCCAGAACCTGCTTTTCGCAGAACTCCATGTAATTTTTCAGGGAGAAATGCTTCGGGTCGAATTGGTAGAAGGAGGTCCAGTCAGAGGGGTATATCTCCGGCGGGGTAGTGCGGGAGGGCTCCACACCCAGCAGGGGTGCCAGATCCTGATAGATCTCCAGGGTCCCGGCGGTGCTGGTGACCAGCAGACGCTCCACCACATTTTTCAGCTCACGGATGTTGCCGGGCCAGTCGTAGGCCTTCATCTGGGCCAGCACGCCCCGGGAGAAGACCTTGGTGCGGTTGTACCGCTTGCAGTAGTAATCCAGGAAGAAGGTTGCCAGGGGGACAATGTCCTCCCGCCGCTCCCGCAGAGGCGGGATCTCCAGCGGCACCACGTTCAGCCGGTAGTAGAGATCGGACCGGAAGGTCCCGGCGATCACGCACTCCTTCAGGTTCTGGTTGGTGGCGGCCAGCAGGCGGAAGTCGATCTCCTTCTCCGCTACGGCGCCCAGGCGCTTGCTCTTATGGCTCTCCAGCACCCGGAGGAGCTTGCCCTGCAGGGCCAGGGGGAGGGAATTGATCTCGTCCAGAAAGAGGGTGCCGCCGTGGGCTGCTTCGATGAGGCCTGGCTTGCCGGTGTTCAGGGCGCCGGTGAAGGAGCCCTTCTCATAGCCGAAGAGCTCGGCCTCCAGCAGGTTTTCCGGCAGGGCGGCACAGTTGATCTCGATGATGGGGTCGCCGGCCCGCAGACTGCTGCGGTGGATGAAGTTGGCCAGTACTTCCTTACCGGTGCCCGTCTCGCCGGAGATGAGAATGGTGGAGTCGGTCTGAGCCACCTGTCCGGCAGTCTCCAGCACGGCCTTCATGGCTGGACTATCGGCGATGACGGTCTCCTGGGCCTTGGCCCGCTCCAGGGAGTGGCCGGGCACCTCAATGGTGCTGTCGTCTTCGTAAAGGATGGCCTGCTGATACTGCTTGGCCAGCAGATCCAGCCGGACAGTCTCAACCAGCATGTACTCTACCTCGCCGTCGCTGCCGAAGATGGGGGTGGCGGTGGCCATCTGACGGTAGTGGTAGCCCTTAGGGGTGAGCACGTTGTTCACCACGGAGAGCTTCTTTTTCTCGGCAAAGGCCAGCACGCCCACGCTGACGGATACCTGCCCATCCGGGATCAGCTTGAAGACGTTGAGGGAGAGGGCCTCCTCCCGGGTGGCACCCACCATCTTCAGAAAGGAGTTGTTGCAGTAGATGTAGTCACCCTTGCGGTTGAGAATGTAGATGCCCTCGTTGATATTGTCGAAGATTTCGGCCAGAAGCAATGGATCGGCCACGGTGATCCCTCATTCCTGTCTGGAATTCCGCCCCGGCGGATGGAGCGGTCAATGTCATGCCGGATGAGCTCCGCAGTTCAGCCGGTAAAGAGCTTGACCCGGGACTGCTCTTTTTCCGGAGCATATTTGAAAACAGGGCTTTGCACAGGGAGGCTTAGTCCTGCCCGGCCCAGCCGCGGCTGCGTGCCACGGCCCGGTGCCAGCCCGAAAGGGCGCGCCGGCGCTCGTCCTCGCCCATGCTGGGGTCGAAGGAGGTCTCGCATTTCCAGAGGCCCTCCAGCTCGTCCGTGCTGCCCCACACCCCGGCGGCAAGGCCGGCAAGGTAGGCCGCGCCCAGGGCGGTGGTCTCCCGGATGGCGGGGCGGCGGACCTGGCGGTCGATGATGTCCGCCTGGAACTGCATGAGGAAGTGGTCCCGGCTGGCCCCGCCGTCCGCCTTGAGGGAGGTCAGGGGCAGGCCGGTGTCCGCCTCCATGGCGGTCACCAGGTCAGCCACCTGGTAGGCGATGGACTCCTGGGCGGCGCGGATGATATGCTCCCGCTTGGTGCCCCGGGTCAGGCCCAGAATGGCCCCCCGGGCGTACATGTCCCAATAGGGAGCGCCCAGGCCGGTGAAGGCGGGCACCAGGTACACCCCGCCGTTGTCCTGCACCTTCTCGGCGTAATACTCGGCGTCCCGGCTCTCGGCGAAAAAGCGCATCTCATCCCGCAGCCACTGGATGACTGCCCCGCCCACAAAGACGGAGCCCTCCAGGGCGTACTGCACCTTGCCGCCAAGGCCGATGGCGATGGTGGTGATGAGGCCGTTGCGGCTCACGCAGGGGGTGTCGCCGGTGTTCATGAGCAGGAAGCAGCCGGTGCCGTAGGTGTTCTTCGCGTCGCCGGGGCGGAAGCAGGTCTGGCCGAAGAGGGCGGCCTGCTGGTCGCCGGCAATGCCCGCGATGGGCACCTGGACGCCCTGGATCTCGGTATAGCCGTAAATTTCACTGGAGGAGCGCACCTGGGGCAGCATGGCGCGGGGGATGTCCAGCGCATCAAGGAGGGTGTCGTCCCAGGTGAGGGTGTGGATATTGAAGAGCATGGTGCGGGAGGCGTTGGTGACGTCGGTGACATGGACCCTGCCGCCGGTGAGCTTCCAGATAAGCCAGCTGTCCACCGTGCCGAAGAGCACCTTGCCCTCCCGGGCGCGCTCCCGGGCGCCGGGCACCTGGTCGAGAATCCACTTGATTTTGGTGGCGGAGAAATAGGCGTCGGGCACAAGGCCGGTGGCGGCGCGGATATGGTCGCCCAGGCCGGCGGCCAGCAGGTCGTCCACGATGCCGGCGGTGCGGCGGCACTGCCAGACAATGGCGTTGTAGATGGGGCGGCCCGTCTCGGCGTCCCAGAGGATGGTGGTCTCCCGCTGGTTGGTGATGCCGATGCCGGCGATGTCGGCGGGGTCGATGCCCGACTGGGCCACCACCTCCATCATCACGGAGTACTGGGAGGACCAGATCTCCATGGCGTCGTGCTCCACCCAGCCCTCCTTGGGGTAGATCTGGGTGAACTCCCGCTGGCTGATGCCCAGGATGTTCTGCTCCCGGTCGAAGAGGATCACCCGGGAGCTGGTGGTGCCCTGGTCCAGGGCCAAAATATACTGTCCCATACGCAAACGCTCCTTTCAGTTGCCCTTGGGGGCGGACTTGGCGATGGTGCGGGTGGCCACAATGGCTGCGCCGGTGCCGCAGACGTTTTCAGCAAGGATTTGACCTGTTGTGACCGGCGCGGCGGCGTTGACGACGTTGACGGCATCCATCACGGCGAATACCAGCTCCTTGGGGACGGGCCGGTCTGTCTTGACCGGGCAGCGGGGGTAGGCCCCGCCGGTGCAGCGCACGGTGGAGGTGACCACCCGGGTGGGGGCTGTGACCTCCCGCCGGCCATACTCCGCGCCGCGGGGGCAGCTGTTGCCGGTGACGGCATAGCCGTGTTCCTCATCCACCCGCAGGCGGCAGCCCCGGGGGCAGACGATGCACGTGAGCTCTCTCATGCGTGCGCCTCCTCTTCAACGGAAATGGTAAGACTGCCCCGGGCGCGCGCGAGCAGGGCGGTGGGCAGCGTGATCTGCTCCATCTCGCCGGGGGCCAGATGGTCCCGGGGGAAGCGGGCGATGGTTTCTCCGCCGGAGGCGACGAGAATGGCGCTTTTGCCGCACACCCGGCTGACCCGGAAGAAGAGAGAGCAGCCCTTCTGCACCCGGCCGGGGCGGATGTGCTGGGGTACGGTGTAGGATACGCCGGAGCCGGTCTCCACGGGCAGCACCGCCTCGCCCGTCTCATCGGGGGCGCCGGAGAGGACGTACTGGGCGGCGGCAGCGCCGGCGCGCTGGCTCTCGGCGGTGACGAAGTCCACCAGGTCGTGGACGTGGCAGACGTTGCCGCAGGCAAACACGCCGGGGATGGAGGTCTCCATATTCTCATAGACCACCGCGCCGTTGGTGCGCCGGTCCATCTCTGCGCCGGCCTGGCGGGTGAGCTCGTTCTCCGGGATAAGGCCTACGGAAAGAAGGAGAGTATCGCAGTCAAAGACCATCTCGGTGCCCGGGATGGGGACACGGTTGGCGTCCACCCGGGACACCTCTACCTGCTCCACCCGGTCCCGGCCGCGGATGTCGGTGACGGTGTGGGAGAGGTAGAGGGGGATGCCGTAGTCCTCCAGGCACTGGACGATGTTGCGCTGCAGGCCGCCGGAGTAGGGCATGACCTCCACGCAGGCCAGGACCCTGGCCCCCTCCAGCGTCATGCGCCGGGCCATGATAAGGCCGATGTCACCGCTGCCGAGAATAACAACCCGGCGGCCGGGCAGCCACCCCTCGATGTTCACATAGCGCTGGGCTGCGCCGGCAGTAAAGACGCCGGCGGGCCGGGTGCCGGGGATGGCGATGGCCCCCCGGGTGCGCTCCCGGCAGCCCATGGCCAGAATGACGCTTTTGGCCTGCTCGACGCGGTAGCCGGTAGACTTGCCTACCATGTGGACGGTGCGGCTGCCGTCCAGGGAGAGCACCATGGTGTCGGCACGCACCTCCACACCGGTGTGGGAGAGCAGCTGTGCAAAGCGCCCGGCGTACTCCGGGCCGGTGAGCTCTTCCTTAAAATAGTGCAGGCCGAAGCCGTTGTGGATGCACTGGTTGAGGATGCCGCCCAGCTCCCGGTCCCGCTCCACCAGTAAAATCTTGCGCAGTCCTGCTTCCCAGGCGGCCTGGGCGGCGGCAAGGCCGGCGGGGCCGCCGCCGATCACAATGAGGTCATACATGCGCGTCCTCTCCCTTCGTGCGGCAGGATAGCAGCCAGGTGCCGGCCCGGTCCTGGAGGATGTCCCCGGGGGCCACGCCGTAATAGTCGGACAAAAGCTCTACCACCCGGGGGCCGCAGAAGCCGCCCTGGCAGCGGCCCATGCCCGCGCCCACCCGGCGCTTGACCCCGTCCACCGAGCGGGGCGGGATGGGGGCGCGCAGGCACTCAAGAATTTCGCCCTCGGTGACGGTCTCGCAGCGGCAGATCACCCGGCCGAAGGAGCTGTCCCGCGCCGCCAGGGCGGCGCGCTCGTCCGGCGGGAGCTCCTTGAAGCAGGTGCGGCTGCGGGAGCAGATAAAGTCGTCCTTTTCCTCCATGACAAGGCCCGCCTGGGCGAGAAGCCCGGCGGCGTACTCCCCGATGGCGGGGGCGGCGGACAGGCCCGGCGAGCAGATGCCCGCAAGGTCGAGGAAGCCGGGGGCGGCAAAGCGGATGATGAAGTCCCCGGCGTCGGAGCTGGCGCGCACGCCGGCGAAGTTGCGGATGGACTGATTGAACTGGACGCTGGGCACCGACTTAAGGGCGGTGCGGCGCACGAAGGAGAGGCCGGCGGCGGTGGTGGCGGTGTCGTGGGCGGCGGTGGGCTCGCAGTCGGGGCCGACGATGAGGTTGCCGTGGACGGTGGGGGCCACCAGAACGCCCTTGCCCTTCTCATTGGGGCACTGGAAGATGACCCGGCCCACCCGGCTGCCCTCGCTCTTGTCCAGCAGGTAGTACTGGCCCCGGGCGGGGCGGATGGTAAAGTCGGCGCTGGCGGCCAGCTCGTGAACGGCCTGGGCGTCTACCCCGGCGGCGTTGATAACAAAACGTGTGGGGATGTCCCCCTGGGTTGTGTGAAGGAGCCAGCCGCCGTCGGTGGCCTGCGCGCCGGTGACGGCGGTATCAAGATGAAGCTCGGCGCCGTTGCGCACGGCGGTCTCCGCCAGGGCCAGGCAGTACTCCCAGGGGGAGCAGATGGCGGCGGTGGGGGCATAGAGGACACCCTCTGCCTCGCCGGAGAGGTTGGGCTCCAGGGCGCGGGCCTCGTCGCCGGAGAGCAGCGCCAGGCCCTCCACGCCGTTTGCAAGGCCGCGGCTGTAAAGCTCTTTGAGGGTATGACATTCCGCGGGAGAAAATGCCAGCACGAAGGAGCCGCAGGGAGAGTAGGGCACGCCCAGCGCAGGGCACAGCTGCCGGGCGAGCTCTGCCCCCCGGACGTTGAGCCGGGCCATGAGGGAGCCGGGCTTGGGGTCGTACCCGGCGTGGATGATGGCGGAGTTTGCCTTGGTGGTACCAAGGGCGACATCGTTCTCCCGCTCCAGAATGGCGATGCGCAGCCGGTATCTGGACAGCTGGAAAGCGGCGGCGGCGCCGGTGATACCGCAGCCGATGATCGCTACGTCGTACATAGGGGGACACCTCCGAAAATATTTGGTTATCCGCGCAAAGATGGGGCCGGGCCTATCGAAAGACCCGGCCCCGCGATGCAAAGCACGTAATCAGTCCCGCACACGGACGATGCAGGTGGCTGTCCGGCCGTCTGCCGCGGTGGCGGTGATGGTGGCCCGGCCGGCAGCCACGGCGGAGACGGTGCCGTCGGCGCTGACGGTGGCAACGGCGCTGTTGCTGGTGGACCAGGCAACGCTGTCGGCGCCGGTGGCCTTCATGGTGAAGGTGCGGGTGCCGCTTAAGGCAAGGGTGAAGTCCTCACGGTTGAGGGTGAGGGCGCCGCCGGTGGAGGGGGAGCCAGACGGCGCGGCGCTGCCGCTGGAGCCGCCCCGGCAGTAGACCTTGGCGGTGGCCGTCCTGCCGCCGGCGGAGGCGGTGATGGTGACGGAGAGCAGGCTGCTGCCGCTGTTCACGTTGGTGACGGTGCCGCTCTGGCTGACGGTGGCCACCTTCTCGTTGGAGGACGTCCAGGTGACCGTCCCGGTCCAGCCGGAGGGGGCGACGGTGGCCCGGATGGTGTAGGACTCATTGGCCTTGAGGGTGAAGTCCGTCTTGCTCAGGGTGATGCCCGTGGCGGCGCCGGGGTCGGCGCTGGGCGCGGCAGAGGGCTCGCCGCTGGGGACAGCAGAGGGCTCGTCAGAGGGGGCGGCACTGGGGTCGGCCGAGGGCTCGTCAGACGGGGCGGGGGAGGCAGGCTCCTGAGAGACGGGCACGGAGACGCCGGGTGAGGCCGAGGTGGTGGGATTGGGCTTGGAGGAGTGGATCTTGGGGTAGATGTAGACGAACACGATGACCAGCGCGGCGATGATGATGACGATGGAGCACAGGAAGGTGATGACCCGGGGCCAGTTCACCGGGCCGGGGGCGCTGCCCTCGGCAAGGCGCTTGCCGCCGCGGCTCTGGCTGCTGCGGCCGGAGCGGGGGGCGGGCTCGTCGTCAAAAACGTCGGCCCCCTCAAAGACAAAATCATCGTCATCGTCCTCCGGGGGAGGAGAGGCGGGCTGCCGGGGGGCGGAGAAAATGCGGGTGGTGGAGTCCTTGTCGGGCCGCTCGCCGCAGAAGGGACAGCGCTTATAGGTGGAGCTGTAGTCCTCGCCGCAGGAGTCGCAGTGAATCAGCGTACTGGGCGCAGCTTTTCTTGCCATACGGGAATACCTCCGGATTTGCAGGATTTCCCCTTTATACTACACGTTTCACGCCGTGCAGTCAATCCTTTTTTGTTGTTATGTCTACCAGGCGGGGAATTTTCATTGACCTGGGTCGGGGGCTGCACTATAATAACGAGAGAGTTCAAACAAAGGGAGAGTGGCACTGATGAAGCAGCCCCTGAATCCGGCGGCGGTCCACAAGCAATATGACGAGGCCATGACGGCGTTCCGCCGCCAGATCACCGACCCGGCGGCCCGGGTGGCCTTTGGCCGGGAGGCGGACGGCTTTCTGCGGGAGTGCGCCTGCGGCGTGTGGCAGAAGGACCAGGGGCTGACGCCGCTGCACGTGGAGTACTACAACGCCGTCTACTGCAAGGGAAACCCCGTGCCCTCCATTTTATACTGGGAGCTGGCAAGCCGGGTGAGCGACTACCGGGGCTTTGTGCTGCCCGACTTTTTCCGGCGCCTGGTGAAGGCGGACGTGGAGCAGGGCAAGAGCCTGAGCCGGCGCTTTGCAGACACCTTTTCCCTGATGCTGCTGCTGTTTGCGGCGGCGGACGGCGTGGTGAGCGAGGCGGAGGCGGGCTTTGTCAACGCCTGCTGCGACAGCCTCATCGCCTTCTGCGACCGCGCCGGGGTGAGCGGCGGGGCGGCCAAGCTCAACGTGGAGGAGTTCGTCACCCGCCGCACCGACGGCACCCCCGTGCTCTCCGGCCGCAGCGAGGAGGCGCGGGAGGAGCCCGCCGCAGCCCGGGCGGAGGAGCAGCCGCAGGAGCAGGAAAAGGAGCCCGAGCCCACCCTGGAGGAGCTGCTTGCCGAGCTGGACAGCCTGTGCGGCCTTGAAAAGGTGAAGGCGGATGTGAAGAGCCTCATCAACCTTGTAAAGGTGCGCCGGCTGCGCAAGGAGGCAGGCCTGCCCACTCCGCCCATGTCGCTGCACCTGGTGTTTCTGGGCAACCCCGGCACCGGCAAGACCACGGTGGCCCGGCTGCTGGCCAAGATTTACCACGCCATCGGCGTGCTGCCAAAGGGCACCATGGTGGAGGTGGACCGGTCCGGCCTGGTGGCGGGCTTTGTGGGGCAGACCGCCCTCAAGACCCAGGAGGTCATCGAAAAGGCCCGGGGCGGCGTGCTGTTTATCGATGAGGCCTACGCCCTGGTCAACCAGGACGCCCCCAACGACTTCGGCGGCGAGGCCATTGAGGTGCTGCTCAAGGCCATGGAGGATCACCGGGATGACCTCATTGTCATCGTGGCGGGCTACACCGACCTGATGGAGCGCTTCATTCACTCCAACCCGGGCCTGGAGAGCCGGTTCAACAAGTATTTCTTCTTTGAGGACTATGACGGCGACCAGCTTACGGCTATCTTCCGCTCTATGTGCGAAAAGAACGGCTACGTCACCGACGAGGAGACCGCCGCCCAGGCGTCCCAGGCGTTCCACCTGCTCTACGATGCCCGGGACGAGAACTTCGGCAACGCCCGGGATGTGCGCAACATCTTTGAGCAGGCGGTGGCCCGCCAGGCGGACCGGGTGGCGGCCATGGAGGCGCCCACCCGGGAGGATCTGATGACCCTGACCCTGGACGACCTGGATCTGGTGGAGCAGGATGAGGCGGGCGGCGAGGGCCCGGACGGGGAGAAGAAATGATATTTTTCTCTTGCACCGGCGGCGGATCTATTGTATAATTTTCTCCGCACCCGCCGGTGTGATGGAATTGGTAGACGTAGTGGACTCAAAATCCACCGCTGGCGACAGCGTACCGGTTCGAGTCCGGTCACCGGCACCACGTCGGAGCAAAGTTCGCTTTGCTCCGACGTTCTTTTTTACAAAAGAACGTCATCCGCCCGCTTCCTTGCTCCTCCTTTCAAACCTACAAACGCTTCGCTGGTTTGTAGGTTTGCCTTTATTTTTGCGCGGATGCTTTTTTGTTGGGTTTCGTTCGCTTTGCTCACTCCGCCCTTCGGGCCTTCCGCGCGCCGTCAGGGGGCGTCCGCCGCCCCGTGACGGCGGGAGAAATTCCAAAGCAGCCTGTTGAAATGGATCGTTTTTTGTGTTAAAATAAATAAAACTGCGGAAGGAGAGCGAACGTGATGGATCTTGGATTAAACCTCAAACAGACACAAACGCTGTCCCCGCAGATGATGCAGGCTATGGAGATCCTCCAGATGGGCTCCCAGGAGCTGCTGGACTATATCCAGGAGACCGTGCAGGAAAACCCTGTGCTGGAGAGCGTGGAGAGCCGCCAGCCCCAGGAATCCCAGGAGGACGCGCTGCTGCGGCGCAAGCTGGAGTGGCTGGAGTCCACCGACGTGCAGAACCGCTGGTACCACCAGGAGGATGCCAAGGACCTGACCGAGACGGTGATGGGGGCCTCGGGGGTGGACCAGAACGAGGACAGCCTGTATTATTACCTGCGCTCCCAGATCCGCTTTGAGACCCTTGCCCCGGAGCTTGCCCGGGCGGTGGAGTGTGTGCTGGAGAGCCTGAGCAGCAACGGCTACCTGGACGAGCCCTGCGAGGAGCTCTCCGGGGAGAGCGGCATTTCCAGGGAGGCCCTGGAGCAGGCGGTGGAGCTGGTGCAGGGCCTGGAGCCTGCGGGCGTGGGTGCGCGCAGCCTTTCCGAGTGCCTGTGCTTACAGCTTATCCGCCACGGCCAGACCGGCCTTCCCCTGACCATTGCCCGGGACTACCTGGAGGCGGTGGGGAAGGACCGCTACAACCTCATCGCCCGGGAGACCGGCGCGGACCGGGAGGAGGTCCAGCGGGCCTGCCGGATTATCCGCGGCCTCAACCCCAAGCCCGGCGCGGACTTCGCCCCCCGTGAGGTGCTGGGCTACATCACCCCCGACCTTGTGGTGGTCAGCTTTGAGGACCACTTTGAAATTCTGAGCAACGACTATTATTTTCCCACGCTGAAGGTCAGCTCCTACTACCATCAGCTGATGAAGAATACCGACGAGGCCCAGGTGCGCGACTATCTCACCGGCAAGCTGCGCCAGGCCAAGTGGGTGGTGCGCAGCGTAGAGCAGCGCCGCTCCACTCTGCTGGCCTGCGCCAACTGCATTGTGGAGCGGCAGGAGGCCTTCTTCCGCCACGGCCCCGGCCATCTCCGTCCCATGACCCTGGCGGACGTGGCCGCGGCGCTGGAGGTTCACGAGTCCACCATCAGCCGGGCCGTCAAGGACAAATATCTCCAGTGCGCCCATGGGGTGTTCCCCCTGGGGTACTTTTTCAGCCGGGCCCTGTCCGCCGGTGACGGCGACAGCGTCTCTGCCGTGCAGGCAAAGCTCGCCCTCAAGGAGCTGGTAGATGGCGAGGACAAGACAAAGCCCCTGTCCGACCAGAAGCTGTGCGACCTTCTGACCGCCAAGGGCATTGAGATTTCCCGGCGCACGGTGGCAAAATACCGGGGGGAGCTGGGCATCGCCTCCACCACCCGGCGGAAAGAAGAGGGAGCATAAGACCGGCATGGATTACCAAGGCATTTTTTTCGACTTTGACTATACCCTCGGGGACTCCACCCTGGCCATCGTCCACGGCTTTCAGGCGGGCTTTGCCGCCCTGGGGCTGCCCGAGCCCACCCGGGAGCAGGTGCGGCCCACCATCGGTATGACCCTGGCGGACGCCTACCGGCTGCTCACCGGCGACGAGAGCGCCGACCACGCCCGGGAGTTCTACCGCCAGTTTCAGCTGGCGGTTGGGGAGCTGGCCGGCGAGGAGGGCAGACAGCTGATGGTGGAGGGCACCCGGCTGCTGCCCGGCGCGGCGGAGATTCTCGCCGCGGTGAAGGGTGCGGGGGCCGCTGCGGCGGTGGTGAGCACCAAGCTGGGGATCACCATCCGGCGCATTCTGGAGCATAATCGCCTGGCCGTCATGCCCGACCTCATCATCGGTGGGGAGGACGTAGCCCGCAATAAGCCAGACCCCGAGGGGCTGCTGCATGCCCTCGACACCCTAAATGTACCGGCGGAGAAGGCCCTCTTCTGCGGCGACACCGTCATCGACGCCCAGACGGCGGCCAACGCCGGGGTGGCCTTTGCCGCTGTGCTCAACGGCACCACCCCTGCCGGGGCCTTCGACGGCTATCCCTGCGTCTATGTGGCCCGGGACCTGCCCGAGCTCCAGCGCTTTCTGGGGCTTTGAGTACCCTTCTTTTTCAGCAAAACTGCCTGTCCGGCTTGTGGCCGGGCGGGCTTTTTTCCTGTCCGGGGAGGCGGACGGAGGAGGCCAAAAGAAATTAGCACTCTTTTGCAGAGAGTGCTAATTGTTTACAATGCGTTCATGAAAATTCCCACGGGAGGGGTATACTATCCTCAGAATGACAGTTACGGCTGTGCCCTGTGCCGGCCGAAGAGGGAGTGAACGTTTATGAACATGAACCAATTTACCCAGAAGTCGCTGGAGGCCATCCAGGCCGCCCAGGCCCTGGCCACGGAATACGGCAACCAGCAGATTGAGCAGCCCCATCTGCTCTGCGCCCTGGCGGAGCAGGAGGGAGGCTTCATCCCCCAGCTGCTGACCAACATGGGGCTGACGGTGGAGTCCTTCCAGGCCGCCGCCCGGCATGAGGTGGAGCGGCTGCCCAAGGTGTCCGGCTCCGGCCGGGAGGCAGACAAGGTATATGTGTCCCAGGGGGTGGACAAGGCCCTGAACGCCGCAGCGAGCATTGCCGCAGGCATGAAGGACGAGTACGTCTCGGTGGAGCACATCCTGCTGGCCCTGCTGGATACGGCGGAGCCGGCCCTGAAGAGCCTGTTCCGCACCTACAATGTGGATAAGGAGCGGGTGATGCAGTCCCTGGCCGCCCTGCGGGGCAGCCAGCGGGTGACCAGCGACAACCCGGAGGAGACCTATGAGGCCCTGAAAAAGTACGGCACCGACCTTGTGGAGCGGGCCCGGCAGAACAAGCTCGACCCGGTGATCGGCCGGGACGACGAGATCCGGAATGTCATCCGCATCCTCTCCCGCAAGAGCAAGAATAACCCCGTGCTCATCGGCGAGCCCGGCGTGGGCAAGACGGCCATCGCCGAGGGCCTGGCCCAGCGGATTGTCAAGGGCGACGTGCCCGCAAGCCTGCGGGACAAGACCATCTTCTCCCTTGATATGGGCGCGCTCATCGCCGGGGCCAAGTACCGGGGCGAGTTTGAGGAGCGGCTCAAGGCCGTTCTCAACGAGGTTAAGAAGAGTGAGGGCCGCATCATCCTCTTTATCGATGAGCTGCACACCATTGTGGGCGCGGGCAAGACCGAGGGCTCTATGGACGCGGGCAACCTCCTCAAGCCCATGCTGGCCCGGGGCGAGCTGCACTGCATCGGTGCCACCACTCTCAACGAGTACCGCCAGTATATTGAAAAGGATGCCGCCCTGGAGCGCCGGTTCCAGCCGGTGATGGTGGCCGAGCCCTCCGTGGAGGACGCGGTGGCCATTCTCCGTGGTTTGAAGGAGCGCTACGAGGTGTTCCACGGCGTGAAGATCACCGACGGCGCCATCGTGGCCGCCGCTACCCTCTCTGACCGGTACATCACCGACCGGTTCCTGCCCGATAAGGCCATCGACCTCATCGACGAGGCCTGCGCCCTCATCCGCACCGAGATGGACTCCATGCCCACCGAGCTGGATGTCATCCAGCGCAAGATCATCCAGCACGAGATCGAGGAGGCCGCCCTCAAGAAGGAGGATGACGAGCTCTCCCGGGGGCGTCTTGCCGACATCCAGAAGGAGCTTGCCGAGCTGCGCGACCAGTTCAACGCCGGCAAGGCCAAGTGGGAGAACGAGAAGAACGCCATCGGCAAGGTGCAGAAGCTCCGGGAGGACCTGGAGAGCGCCAACGCCCAGCTGGAGAAGGCCCAGCGGGAGTACGACCTGGAAAAGGCCGCCCAGCTCCAGTACGGCACCATCCCCGAGCTCAAAAAGCAGCTGGAGGAGCAGGAGGCCTACGCCGCCCAGTCCAAGGAGGATAACCTGCTGCGGGACAAGGTCACCGAGGAGGAGATCGCCCGCATTGTGGAGCGCTGGACCGGAATCCCGGTGGCAAAGCTCATGGAGGGCGAGCGGGAAAAGCTGCTGCACCTGGAGGACATCCTGCACCAGCGCGTGGTGGGCCAGGACGAGGCCGTGCGCCTGGTGAGCGAGGCCATTCTGAGAAGCCGCGCCGGCATCGCGGACCCCAACCGCCCCATCGGCTCCTTCCTGTTCCTGGGCCCCACCGGCGTGGGCAAGACCGAGCTTGCCAAGGCCCTGGCCGAGGCCCTCTTCGACAGCGAGAAAAACCTCATCCGCATCGACATGAGCGAGTATATGGAGAAATTCTCCGTCAGCCGTCTGATCGGCGCGCCTCCGGGATATGTGGGCTATGAGGAGGGCGGCCAGCTCACCGAGGCCGTCCGCCGCCGCCCCTACTCCGTGGTGCTCTTCGACGAGGTGGAAAAGGCCCATCCCGACGTGTTCAACGTGCTGCTCCAGGTTCTGGACGACGGCCGCATCACCGACAGCCAGGGCCGCACGGTGGACTTCAAGAATACCATCATCATCCTCACCTCCAACCTGGGCAGCCAGTTCCTGCTGGACGGCATCGGCCCGGACGGCGAGATCAGCGAGGATGCCAAGGCCCAGGTCAACGACCTGCTGCGCCATTCCTTCCGGCCGGAGTTCCTCAACCGCCTGGACGAGATCGTGTTCTACAAGCCCCTGACCCGGGACAACATCTATCACATCATTGATCTGCTCATGGCAAGCCTCAACGCGCGCCTTGCCGACAAGCGGGTGCGGGTGGAGCTCACCGACGCTGCCCGGCAGCAGATCCTGGACGCCGCCTACGACCCCATGTACGGTGCCCGGCCCCTGCGCCGTTACCTCCAGCACACCGTGGAGAATCTGGTGGGCCGGAAGCTCATCGCCGGCGACGTGGCCCCTGACACCGCCATCACGGTGGATGCCCGGGACGGCGAGCTGGTCATCCGATAAGAAGCGGTGCGCGCGCCGCATCCCAAGGCTCCAAGTCCCGCCCGGCCATAGGCCGGGCGGGACTTTTTCTGCCCGGGCGGCCCGCCCCGCCTTGACAGATTCTGTAAGATAGGTACAATATATAAAATAACGGAAAGGGGTGCGAAGCCATGATGAAGCGGCTTTTGGACCGGCTGGCGCCGGAGGGCGGCGAGCCTGACATAGCGGCGCGCAGCCGCTGCGGCATGGTATCCGGCGCGGTGGGGATTGGCCTGAACCTGCTGCTGTTTGCGGGAAAGCTGGCGGCGGGGCTTATCACCGGGGCCATCTCCGTCACGGCGGACGCCTTCAATAACCTCTCGGACGCGGCCTCCTGCGTGGTGACACTCATCGGCTTCCGCCTGGCCGGGCAGAAGCCGGACGCGGAGCACCCCTTCGGCCACGGGCGCATGGAGTACCTCACCGGCCTGGGGGTGTCGGTGCTGATTCTGCTGGTGGGGCTGGAGCTGGGAAAGAGCGCCGTGGGCAAGATCCTGCACCCGGAGGACACGGCCCTCACCGCCCTGACGGCGGCCATTCTGCTCTGCTCGGTGGGGGTAAAGCTGTGGATGGGGTGGTTCAACGGCGCCCTGGGCCGGCGCATCCGGTCAGACGCCCTCAATGCCGCCGCTGCCGACAGCCGCTCTGACGCCCTTGCTACCTCTGCGGTGCTGCTGGGCCTTGTCATCGCCCGGTTTGCCGGTCTTGCGCTGGACGGCTATCTGGGCCTTCTGGTGGCGGCAGTGATTGTGAAAACCGGCATTTCCTCCATCAAGGATACCGTTGACCCCCTGCTGGGCAAGGCCGCCGACCCGGAGGAGGTACGCGCCATCGAGGAGCAGATCCTGAGCCACCCCCAGGTGGTGGGCATCCACGACCTGGTCATTCACGACTACGGCCCCGGCCGGCGGATGATGAGCGTCCATGCCGAGGTGCCCGCCGGCGGCGACTTTCTGGAGCTCCACGACGTCATCGACAGCGCCGAGCGGGAGCTGCGCGAGCGCTTCCACATCGACGCGGTCATCCACATGGACCCCGTCCAGACCGACGACCCCAAGGTGGCGCGGCTGCGCGCGCTGGCCGCGGCGGCGGCCGCCGAGATTGACCCGGCTATCACTATCCACGATTTCCGCATCACCGCCGGGCCGCTGCACACAAACCTCATCTTCGACGTGGTCATCCCCTACGGCGTGCCCCAAAGCGACAGCGCCGTCAAGGCAGCCTTGGACCGGCGTCTGCGGGAGCAGGAGCCCAACGCCCGCACGGTCATCCGGGTGGACCACAGCTATGTGCTGTAAGCCCTCCGGCGGCCGGAGGGGCGGGAAATTTACAGAAAATCTATAGGAAATGGCCGCGCGGTGCGGTATAATAGCGTCAAAAGCCGGCAGCTGCGCCGGTTGGGACGAGAGAACAGCTTATTTTGCGGGGCGCTGCATGCCCCCCGCGTGATCTAAGGAGAAAGAGGTGCCCGATATGCCCCGGAAAGTGCTGATCGTAGAGGACGACAAGAACATTGCAGACCTGCTGCGCATCTATTTGGAGAAGGAGCAGATGGAGTGCGAGATCGCGGGAGACGGCGTGACCGGCGTGGAGAAATTCCGCCAGATGCAGCCCGACCTTGTGCTGCTGGACATCATGCTGCCCGGCATGGACGGCTGGGCGGTGTGCCGCAAAATCCGGGAGACCTCCAAGACCCCGGTCATCATGCTTACCGCCAAGGGCGAGCTGGAGGACAAGGTCTCCGGCCTTGAGATGGGGGCGGACGACTACATCACCAAGCCCTTCGAGATGAAGGAGGTGCTCGCCCGGGTCCATGCGGTGCTGCGCCGCACCGGCGAGGAGGAGCAGAGCAGCGAGAAAAAGCTGGTGTTCGACAAGCTGGTGGTCAACCTGGACTCCTACGAGCTGCTGGTGGACGGCAAGCGGGTGGACACGCCCCCCAAGGAGCTGGAGCTGCTCTACCACCTGGCCGCCTCCCCCAACCGGGTATTCACCCGCAACCAGCTGCTTGACGAGGTGTGGGGCTTTGACTACTTCGGCGACAGCCGCACGGTGGACGTACACATCAAGCGCCTGCGGGAGAAGCTGGAGGGCGTGAGCGACCAGTGGAGCCTGAAGACGGTGTGGGGCGTGGGCTATAAATTTGAGGTGATCGACCGGTGAAAACCCTTTATGGGCGCCAGTTTGTGGCCATGGCCAGCATGATCCTGCTCTCCTTCCTTATGCTGGGCGCGTCCTTTGCCACATTAAGCTATCAGTATACCATCAGCGAAAAGAAGGACACTATGGGGCGCAACGCGGGCTATATCTCCACATTCACCTCTGATTATGTAAATATGTATGGCAGCGAGGCCTGGCGGGGCCAGGCCTTCCGCACCTACCTTTCCAATGTGGCGCTGCTCACCGACTCCCACGTGCTGGTGGGCACCAACGACGGAGAGATCCTCTTTGCCACCGACGGTAAGGCGGAGCTTACCCAGCTTGAGCGGGGTATCCTGCCCGGCTCGGTGCTCCAGGCCATTGCCGGCGGGTCCTTTGCGGGGATGTCGGTGCTGGGCGGGCTGTATGCGGAGCCCCGGTATGCGGTGGGTCTGCCCGTCACCAGCGGCGGGATTCTGCAGGGGGTGGTGCTCATCTCCTGCGATGCGTCCAACATCAGCGGCATGTGGCGGGAGCTGTCTACCATCTTTCTCATCACCGCCGGGGCGGTCATCCTCATCGCGGCCATCATCAGCTCGGTGACCAGCCTTCACCAGTCAAAGCCCATCAAGGAGATCGCCGCCGCCGCCCGGCAGTTCGGCCACGGCGAGCTCAATGTCCGGGTGGATGTGGGTCCCCGGCAGGACGAGGTGGGAGAGCTGGCCGAGGCCTTTAACGCCATGGCGGACTCCCTTGCCAAGAGCGAGAAGCGCCGCAGCGAGTTTATCGCCAACGTCTCTCACGAGCTCAAGACCCCCATGACCACCATCGCCGGCTTTGCCGACGGTATTCTGGACGGCACCATCCCGCCGGAGCGGGAGCGGGAATATCTGCAGATCATCTCCTCCGAGACCCGGCGGCTGTCCCGCCTGGTGCGCTCCATGCTGGAGCTGTCCCGCCTGCAAAGCGATGAGCGGGCGGCCACCCAGCAGCAGTTCAACGTGTGCGAGACGCTGGTGCGCACCCTGGTGAACCTGGAGGGCAAGATCAACGCCAAGCACCTGGACGTGGACACCCACATTCCGGACGAGCCCATCATGGTCTGGGGCGACCAGGACGCCATCACCCAGGTGTGCTACAACCTGCTGGACAACGCCATCAAATTCTCCAAGGACGGCGGGACGCTGGGCCTGGAGGTGACGGCCAAGGGAACCAAGACCAGCGTGAGCATCAGCAACGAGGGGGATACCATCCCGCCGGAGGAGCTGCCGCTGATTTTCGACCGCTTCCACAAGACCGACCACTCCCGCAGCGAGGACCGGGACGGCGTGGGCCTGGGCCTTTACATCGTCAAGACCATCCTCAACAGCCACAAGGAGAACATCACCTGCACCAGTGAGAACGGTGTGACGAAATTTACCTTTACGCTCAGCCGGGCGTAATCCCATGGGGGGACGCATGTGGACAACTACTTAGCATATCGCTGGCCGGGGGAGGGCCCCAAGGCGCCGGAGGGTGCGCCGCCGCGCCGCCAGAAGGGCCGCGTCTGGCGCAATATCCTGGTGTGCCTGGCCCTCCTGGCGCTGCTGGCGGCGCTGGCAGCAGGCGGGTGGCTGCTGTCCAGGGAGCTGCTGGGCCGGTGGATGGAGAGCCTGCCTGACGACCCGGACGGCTGGCTCTGGGACGTCCCGAGCCAGAGCCAGGACATCAATGGGGACATGAACGGCGGCGTCACCGCCATTGCGCGCGCCCCGGTGGGCCTTGGGGTGACGCTGGAGCTCTCCGGCGAGGCCCCGGCCCTCACCCCCCAGGAGATTTACGAGCGGGTGCTGCCCAGCGTGGTGAGCGTGATGGCCCAGCACGGAGAGAATCTGTACAGCAGCGGCTCGGGGGTCATTATGCGCTCGGACGGCTATGTCCTTACCAACTACCACGTCATTGAGGGGGGCAGCAGCGCAAGCGTGATGCTCCTGCCCGGCGGCGAGACCTATGAGGCGCTGCTGGTGGGCTATGACGAGGGGTACGACCTGGCGGTACTCAAGATCGACGCCCAGGGCCTCCAGGCGGCCAGCTTCGGCGACTCCGACACCCTGCGGGTGGGGGACGCCGCCTACGCCATCGGAAATCCCATGGGCTACCTCTACGGCTCTATGAGCGACGGCATCATCTCCGCCGTTACCCGGGGCATCAAGGTGCGGGAGAACGACATGACCCTCATCCAGACCACCGCGGCCCTCAACTCCGGCAACTCCGGCGGCGCGCTGGTCAACGCCGCGGGACAGGTGGTGGGCATCACCTCCGCCAAGATCAGCGGCCTGTCCGACGGGGTGGTCCGGGAGGGGCTGGGCCTTGCCATCCCCATCACCGACCTGCGCCCCTTCATCAACCGCATTTTGGAGACGGGGAAGAGCTGGCGGCCGTCCATCGGCATCATGTGCTATGCGGCCCAGGCGGACGGAGTGAGCGGCATCCTGGTGCAGAGCGTGGAGCCGGGCACCCCGGCGGAGCAGGCGGGGCTGACGCCCTTTGACCTGATCGTGGAGGCCAACGGCGTCCGGGTGGAGTCGCTCTACGCCCTGCGGCGGGTGCTCTACGACACCGGCGTGGGGGGGACGCTGCGCTGCACCGTCCTGCGGGACGGGACACGGCTGGAGCTGGAGTTCGCCCTCATCGACACCATGGAATGATGCGCGCTGCCCGGGGGAAGGCCCGGGCGCGCTTTTGCGGAAAAGGTAAACAAAAGGTTTAATGCTGTTGACAAAATGGAGAAAAGCGCGGAGGTTTCCGCGCGTGGGGGGAGAAACAGACATGGAGCGGGGAAAGATTCTGGAGCTGCTTGCGGGCGCGGAGGGCTATCTCTCCGGCGAGGAGGTCAGCCGGAGGCTCGGCGTGACCCGGGCGGCTGTGTGGAAGGAGATGGAGGCCCTGCGCGCCGCGGGCTGGCCCATCGAGTCCGCACCCCGGCGGGGGTACATCCTTTCGGGGGACGCCCCTTGCCTCAGCGGGGACTATCTCTCCGGAAGGCTGGGGGCGGGCAGCCTCTTTGCCGGGAAAATCCAGGCGGAAGAGGTGGTGGACTCCACCAACACCCGGCTGAAGGCCCTGGGGGCCGCCGGGGCGCCGGAGGGGACGGTGGTGCTTGCCGAGGAGCAGACCGGCGGCCGGGGCACCCAGGGGCGGGGGTTTTACTCCCCCCGGGGGACGGGGCTGTATCTGTCGGCGCTGCTGCGGCCCCGCACTGACCTTGCAAGCCTTTTCACCCTCACCGGCTGGGCGGCGGTGGCGGTGCGCCGGGGCATCGTGCGCGCCTGCGGCGCGCCGGCGGAGATTAAGTGGCTCAACGACCTCTATCTCAATGGCCGGAAGCTGTGCGGCATCCTCACGGAGCTGTCCCTGCTGGGGGAGAGCGGCGAGCCGGACTATGTGGTCGTGGGCGTGGGGGTGAACGTGGGCCAGAGCCGGGCGGATTTTGCCGCCCAGGGGCTGGAGGACGTGGCCACCTCCCTGGGGGCGGAAGGCTTTGGGGTGGACCGCAGCCGGCTGTGCGTGTGCATCCTGCAGGAGCTGGAGGCCCTTGCCCGCAGCTTCCCCCACGCCCGGGCGGAGTATCTGGCCGACTACCGCTCCCACTGCCTGACCCCGGGCCGCCGGGTGAGCTTCCGGCAGGCCGGCGCGGAGCATTTCGGCACCGCCGCCGGGGTGGACGACCGGTTTGCCCTGTCCGTCCTGGGCGATGACGGCACAGACTATGAAATTTCCTCCGGCTCGGTCACCCTGCTGTGACGCCGCCGGAGGCCAAGGAGGGAATGGGTATGCAAGCACAAGCGCGCAGAGGGCAGGTTTTGGAGCGGCTGCGCCGGGCAGGAGCGCCGGTGTCCGCCTCCGCCCTGGCGGAGGCTCTGGGGGTGAGCCGGCAGATTATCGTGGGGGACGTGGCCCTGCTGCGGGCCGGCGGGGTGGACATTCTGGCCACGCCCAAGGGCTATCTGCTGCCCGACGGAGACAGGCAGGGGGAGCGCTTCGCGGTAGCCTGCCGCCACAGCGCCGAGGAGATGGGACAGGAGCTGAGCCTGATGGTGGACTGCGGCTGCACCGTGGAGAACGTCATCGTGGAGCACCCGGTCTACGGGCAGCTGGTGGGCCAGCTGATGCTGTCCAACCGGTATGATGTGGACGATTTTATACAGAAAGTTATGAAAAACGGGGCCAAGCCCCTGTCCGGACTCACCGGCGGCATCCACCTCCATACCCTTCACGACCCGGATGGCCGGGGGAGGGAGCGGGTGCTGCGCGCCCTGGCCCAAGCGGGCTTCCTGGTGGAATGAGATCCCTTTGCGCAGGAAAAGAAAAGCCTTCCCGGCGGAGCCGGGAAGGCTTTTGTGCTGTGATGGGTGCTGCCGATTTTGGCGCGGGGAAATGCAAGGGTCAATTTTCGCCTGCGCCGCCGCTGCCGTCCCCCTCGCCGCCGAGGGCGGCCTTTTGGTACTGGGGCAGCTGGGCAAGCTCCCGCACGCGCTCAAGGGCCTGCTGCCGCCCGGCCTCATTGAGGGCGGAATAGGCGGCGGCCAGGGCGGAGAGCCCGGGGTCGGGCGGGGCATATTGGGGCAGGGGCCGAAGGGCGCCCGCAGGAAGGCCCATGAGCTGCTCCGCCCCGGGGTAGTCCCCCCGCTCCATGGCGGCGCGCAAGGCGGCGGCATCCTGGCTCTCGCTGCCCTGTAGATAGCCGGGGGAGACGCCCAGGGCGGCGGCGATGCGGCGCAGCTGGGCAAGGGAGGGCTCGATTGCGCCCGTCTCATATTTGGAGATCACCGAACGGCGGACCCCCACAAGGCCGGCCAGGGCCTCCTGGGTGAGGCCGGAGCGGCGGCGGGAGTCCCGGATGCGCGCGCCCAGAGACATCAAAACACGTCCTTTCCGCCCGGGGCCCTGTTGAGGGCGTGCCGGGGATGCTCATCTGCGTGGCCGCGGCCGCCCCGCCGGGGGATGGGCCCTGGTGCCGGGGCAGCCTGCGCTTGTACGGACATTGTCCATAGATGGTGTAGTCATTGTATCCTGCTGGGAACATTTCTGTCAAGAAATTTGAAAATGTTCTTGACAGGAACAAAAAGAGCTGATATGATGTTCCTGGCAAGAACAAAGAGGATGGGCAGGAGGGAGATTATGAAAATCACCATTGCGTACACCAAGGACGAGGCGTGCCGGGCGCAGGCGCTGGCCGCGGCGGCACTCCGGCAGTGCCCGGGGAGCAGGGTGCGCCGGAGTGAGCGCCACGAACCCTATCTCCACATCTACATTGCCCAGCCGCCCGCCGGGAGCGGGATAGGGAAGGGGCGCTGACGCGCTCATAAAAGTGAGAAATCAGGCATGAGTACCGCCCCTTTGGGGGTTAGCCGGAAAGGCATGGGAAACAGCGTTTACGCTGGGCTCATGCCTTTTTTCTATGGGCGGACGCGGCGCCAGGGCCCGGGCGCCGGGAAGGCCCGGAATAAAGCCGACTCACGGCGTTAAAAGGAGGAGCAAGACCATGAGCGAAGAGACCAAGCAGACGGTGCGCGGCGGCCGGGAGGGCGCGGACTTGACCCCGGAGGAAAGCGGGGGTGCGGCCGAGCGGCTGTTCACCCAGGACGAGGTGAACCGCATCGTATCCGAGCGGCTCTCCCGGGAGCGGGAAAAGCGCGCGGCGGAGCCGGAGGGGGAGCGGGAGGCTGCCCTGAAGGCCCGGGAGGCCCGGCTTGCCTGCCGGGAGTACCTTGACGAAAAGCGCTGTCCGGCGGTGCTGCTGGAGGTGCTGGACACCTCGGACCCGGCGCGGTTCCGGGAGGCGGTGGAGACCCTGTGCAAGGGCCTGCCCGGCCTTCTGGGCGCGGTGGAGATCCGGGGGGCCCAGACCCCCAGGCCGCCGGTGCGCAGCCCGGAGGGGCCGGAGGCGGAGATCGCCCGGGCCTTCCGGCCGAAAATCTGACAAACGAAAGGAAGCTGTGTATTTATGGCTATCGCACTTGCCACCAAGTTCCAGCCCTATACCGACGAGCAGTTCAAAAACGAGTCCAAGCTCACCCTGGTGACCAACCGGGACTTTGACTGGACCGGCGCCCACACCGTGAAGGTGTACAAGGTGACCACCGCAGCCATGAACGACTATGGCCGCACCGGCGCCGCCACCGGCAACTGGAGCCGCTACGGCGCCATCGGCGACCTGACCGCCACCACCGAGGAGCTCACCCTCACCAAGGACCGCTCCTTCATCTTCAACATCGACAAGCTCGACCAGGACGAGACCGCCCAGCAGGTGGCCGCGGCCTCCGCCCTGGCCCGGCAGAACCGGGAGGTGGTCATCCCCGAGATTGATACCTACGTCTATGGCGTCATGGCCGACAAGGCCGGCACCAAGGCCACCGCCAAGGCCCTGGCCGCGGCGGGCATCTATGCCGACATCCTGGCCGGCTCCAAGGCCCTGGACGACGCCGAGGTGCCCGAGACCGAGCGGGTGCTCATCGTCACCCCGGCCACCTACCTGCTCATGAAGCAGAGCCCGGACATTGTGCTGGAGACTGATGTGGGCCAGGACATGCGCCTGCGGGGCGTCATCGCCAATCTCGACGGCATGAGCGTGCAGAAGGTGCCCGCCAACCGCCTGCCCGAGAAGTTCGGCTTCATGATCGCCCACCCCTCCGCCACCGTGGCCCCCATCAAGCTGGAGGATTTCAGCGTTCATAGCGACACGGTCTACAGCTCCGGCGCGGTGGTCACCGGCCGGGTGTGCTACGACGCGTTCGTGCTCAGCAACAAAACAAAGGCCATCTACTATCAGGCCACCACCTGATGGCGGCTTCGCCGGGGCTGCGGGGCGCATCAGCCCTGCGGCCCCGGCAGGGGTGATAGGAGGGAGAGCATGGACTTGACGGAGCTCAAGCGGGAGATCGAGCGGCTGCGCGGCCGCCCGCTGACCCTTGTGTGCCGCACGCCGGAGGGCCGGGAGCGGGTGATGGATTTGGACGAGTGCGTGCGCACCGGCAGCCGCTATCTGTACCTGGCCCGGGACGAGCTGGACGCGGTGCTCTGCGCGGCCCTCTCCGGCGACACGGGGGAAATCGGCCTGCCCGCCGCCCCCGGCGGGGAAAGAAAGCAGTTGACAAAGGGCGGGGCGGCGGTGTAATATGCCCATACAGGTGTCTTGACACATCGGACGCCGCTGGCTGGGGAAGCGCCCCGGGCCGGGCGGCAGGAAAGGATCAGAAAGAGAGTGTGGGCCCCATGGGGAAGGTACAGGAATTTCTCAAGCGCAAGAACATTGTTTTTTCGGCCCGGCGGTACGGGATCGATGCCCTGGGGGCTATGGCCCAGGGCCTTTTTTGCTCCCTGCTCATCGGCACCATCATCCAGACCCTGGGCAAGCAGACCGGCTCGGGCTTTTTGACGGACATCGGCACCTATGCCATGAAGGTGTCCGGCCCGGCCATGGCGGTGGCCATCGGTTACGCCCTTAAGGCCGACCCCATGGTGCTCTTCTCCCTGGCGGCGGTGGGCTGGGCGGCCAACGCGGAGGGCGGCGCCGGCGGGCCGCTGGCGGTGCTGGTCATCGCGGTGATCGCGGCGGAGTGCGGCAAGGCGGTGTCCAAGGAGACCAAGGTTGACATCCTGGTGACGCCGGCGGTGACCATCCTGGTGGGGGTGGCCCTGGCAAAGCTCATCGCGCCCCCCATCGGCGCGGCGGCCGGCGCCTTCGGCAGCATGATCGATTACGCCACCCGTTTACAGCCCTTCTGGATGGGCATTGCGGTGTCGGTGCTGGTGGGCATTGCCCTGACGCTGCCCATCTCGTCGGCGGCCATCTGCTCGGTGCTCAAGCTCACCGGCCTTGCCGGCGGGGCGGCGGTGGCGGGCTGCTGCGCCCAGATGGTGGGCTTTGCGGTGCTCTCCTTCCGGGAGAACCGCTGGGGCGGCCTTGTAAGCCAGGGGCTGGGCACCTCCATGCTCCAGATGCCCAATATCGTGCGCAATCCCCGGGTGTGGATTCCGGCCACGGCGGCCTCCGCCATCACCGGGCCGCTGGCCACCTGCCTGTTCCGTCTGGAGATGAACGGCGTGCCCATCAACTCCGGCATGGGCACCTGCGGGCTGTGCGGCCCCATCGGGGTGTGGACCGGCTGGTTCTCCCCCAGCGAGGACGCCCTTGCCAAGGGTGCCCAGGCCATTGCGCCGGGGGCCATGGACTGGCTGGGACTGGTGCTCATCTCCATCGTGCTGCCGGCGGTGCTCACCTGGCTCATCGGGCTTGTGTGCCGGAGACTGGGCTGGATCCGGGAGGGCGATTTGAAGCTCGACCGGGCAAATTGAGACTTTTCTGCATGAAAAAGGGCCTCTGCACGGCGTTTGCCGCGCAGAGGCCCTGCTGTATGCTGCCATCAGCCCAATGCGCCGGTCTTTCCACGTCCGGCGGCAAGGCCGACGCCCATGATGACCAGGGAGGCAAGCATACCCACAAAGAGGGAGTCGAAGGGGAACACCCGCCAAAGGCCGAAGATGAGCACCAGGATGGGGCTTACGATGATGGAGGCGAGGGCGTACCCGCGGGGGACGCGCCCGGGCAGCCACAGCGCGCACAGCAGCGGCGTGAATACCACCGCCCCGCGCAGGCCCATGGACATGAAGGCGAAGCGGAGAATGGTGTCTCCCAGGGCGCCGGTGGAGAGCAGGCCCGCGGCGGCAAGCACCGCCACAATCCACACCTTGCCCAGCGCGTCCGCCCGGCGCTGGTCGTCAAAGCGGCGGGTGAGCTTTTTCACAATGTCGTTATTGAGAATGGTGGAGATGCCAAGGGCCAGGCCCGCGCCGGTGCCCAGGATGGCCACGAACAGCGCCCCCAGCACGATGCCAGAGAGCAGCGGCGGCATATGGGCGGTGACGAAGGCGGTGAGGGCGGTTTTGGCGGTCATGCCCGGGTAGAGGGCGGCGTTGGCGCGCATGTAGAGGCCCACCAGGATGCCGCCGATGCCGATGGGGGGCACCAGGAAGGCGGAGATGAGCGCCCCGCCGATGCCGGCAGCGTCCGTCTTGCCCGCCAATACCCCCTGGGCATAGGTCTGGGTGGTGAGGATGCCCAGGATGAGGGACAGGCAGGCCCCGGCGTCGGTGCCGAAGCCCCGGGCAAAGAGGGAGAAAAAGTTCACGCCGTTGGGGTCGTCAATGGCGCGCACCATGTCCGTAAAGGAGCCGAAGCCCCCCACCATGCGCAGCACCATCACGCCGCAGCCGAGCATGGCGGCATAGAGCAGCACCGTTTTCACGATGCCCACCACCCCCGCGCCCTTGGTGCCGCCGAACACCACGTACAGCGCCATAAAGACGGCGGAGATTGCCACCGAGGCGCGGATGCCCAGGGCGGGCAGCACCACGGCGATGACGGCGGTGGCGGAGATGAGCTGGGAGATGATGTTGATGAAGGTGCCGATGCACGAGAGGATGGAGGCGGCCATGCCTGCGCCGGGGCCGTACTCCTTGCGGATGATGCCCACCAGGGTGAGGCAGCCGGAGCGGCGCAGGGGCTTTGCATAGACAAGGGCCAGGATGAGGCAGGCGATGCCGCCGCCCAGGGTGAACCACCAGGCGGACATGCCGTAGGAATAGGCAAGCTGGGCGGTGCCCACGGTGGAGGAGCCGCCGATGATGGTGCCGGTGATGACGCCGGTGACCACAGCAACGCCCCCCTTGGCACTGCCGCCCCGGCTGCGGGCCCCGGTATAGATGGACAGCCCGACGATGACCGCCAGGGTCAGGGCCAGGCCGGTGATGAGAAGCGGGTCCATAAAATCAAACTCCTGAATTGTTGTGATGAGCGGGCCCGGGCGCTGCCTCGCCGGGGCTCGCCCGCCGGTGGAAGGGTGGGAAATCCCCTCCATTATAAAGCAAAAGGCCGGGCAGGCCCACAGGGGCGGCGCAAATAAGGCACCAAAATTTCGGGGCAAAATTTGTGGAAAGTGTCCAAATCAGCGAAAAATTGACATGGGGAAGGGCGTCAGCGGGGGAATAGTGTATAATTATACTCCGTAAGGTGAAAATGCATGAATGGGAGCAGGAAAAATGTGGATGTTTGGTGATTCCGTCCGGGCGGGCTTGTGTTATACTGTAAGCAAAATGTAAAATTGCGTGATGGCGCAGCCGATGGGGGCAAGAGCGCCCACGGCGGACAGCAAGAGGAGAGGACATGACAAAAGAGAACAGCGCGCGCCGGGAGAGCCGACGCCAGACGGTGGACATGACCCAGGGCAGCATCCTGCGGCACATCATCACCTTCGCCCTGCCGCTGCTGGTGGGGAATGTTTTTCAGCAGCTGTACAACATGGTGGACACCTGGGTGGTGGGCAACTACGTCAGCAACGAGGCCTTTTCCGCTGTGGGCACCGTGGGGCCCATCATCAACACCCTCATCGGCCTGTTTCTGGGGCTTTCCAGCGGCGCGGGGGCGGTGATCTCCCAGCATTACGGGGCCAAGCAGTTCGAGCGGGTGCAGGACGCCGTCCACACGGCGGTGACCATGACGCTGGTAATCGGCGTGGCCTTCACCGCCCTGGGCATCGGCATGACGCCGCTGATGCTGCGCTTTATGAAGATGCCGCCGGAGGTCACGCCGGAGGCCACCACCTATCTGACCATCTATTTTGCCGGTGTGATGGGGCTGATGCTCTATAACATCGGCGCGGGCATCCTGCGCTCGGTGGGCGACTCCAGGCGGCCGTTCTATTTCCTGGTGGTATGCGCCGTGCTCAACACGGTGCTGGACCTGTTTTTCGTGCTCAAGCTCCACATGGGGGTGGAGGGGGTGGCCCTGGCCACCATCCTGGCCCAGTTTGTGTCGGCGGCGCTGGTGATTGCCACCCTGATGCGCACCGACTCCTGCGTGAAGCTGCGCATCAGCCGGCTGAAAATCCACTGGAGCATGATGCGCAAGATTTTCAAGGTGGGCATTCCGGCGGCCCTTCAGATGGCGGTGACCGCCTTCTCCAACGTGTTTGTGCAGTCCTACATCAACTATTTCGGCAATGACTGCATGTCTGGCTGGACGGCCTACGCCAAGGTGGACCAGTTCATGTTCCTGCCCATGCAGTCGGTGTCCATAGCGGCCACCACCTTTGTGGGGCAGAATCTGGGCTCCAACCAGACGGAGCGGGCCCGCCGGGGGGTGCGTACCGCCCTTGCCATTGCAGTGGTGTGCACCCTGGTGCTGATGGTGCCGGTGGTGGCGTTCGCGCCCCAGCTTGTGTGGTTCTTCAACCGGAGGGCGGAGGTCATCGCCTTCGGCACCATGCTGCTGCGGTATATCTCGCCGTTCTATGTCATCAACTGCGTCAATCAGGTGTACGCCGGTGCCCTGCGGGGCGCGGGCAACAGCCGGGCGTCCATGGTGGCTATGCTGTCCTCCTTCGTGGTGTTCCGGCAGTGCTACCTTTACATCATGTCTCACTACATCTGCAACGAGATTATTCCCATCGCCATGGGCTACCCCGCCGGGTGGCTGGTGTGCAGCGTCATCATGGTGATTTACTTCCGGAAGGTCAAGCTCACCCGTACCCGGCTGGTGGATGAGCCGGACAGCGCCCTGGAGGGCGAGGCGGACGCCGACGCCGCCGTTGACGCGGGTGAGGCCGGCGAGGACTGACCGGGCTGCCGGAGAAGGGGGTACATTCTGATGAAGGAAAACCGAAAGCTGCTCCGGGAGATTCTCACGGAGATCCGCCATGATATGACGGATGAAGAGGTGCTCAATCTGCTGGCGGACAGCAAGGTGTCCGCCGATCCCGAGAGGGAGCGGGAGAAGTATACCCTTGGACAGCGTGCGGCGGATGCCATCGCGAAATTTGCCGGCAGCTGGGCATTTATTTTTTCCTTCATAGGGGTGCTCGTGCTGTGGATGCTCGTGAATACGCTGCTGGCGGCCCACGCCTTTGACCCATACCCCTTTATCCTGCTCAACCTGGTGCTCTCCTGCGTGGCGGCCATCCAGGCGCCGCTTATCATGATGAGTCAGAACCGCCAGGAGGAGAAGGACCGCCGCCGGGCGGAGAACGACTATAAGGTCAACCTCAAAACGGAGATCATGATCGAGGACCTGTACGACAAGGTCAACGCCATTCTGGCCAAGCAGAATGCACTGGAAAAGCGCTTGCAGATGGAGAACCAGGAAAAGCCGGCGGATAAGAAATAGACCGCTGGGCGGGCGGACACGGCCCCTTCGCCCTGCGTATCGGCGCATATCATCGGTGAAAAAGTCCCGGCGGAAGGTTCCGCCGGGACTTTTGCTGCTCTTTGGCTGGGTGCGGACTTCAGGAGGGGAGGCTTACCACCGTCCGGACGCCGTCGCTCTCCACGGTCTGGTAGCCGTCGGCCACATAGGCGCTGGGGTTATAGCTGAAGGTGCCGCCGGTGATGACCTCACCAGAGCGGTTGGCATAACTCTGCGTAGCCCGATCCAGAATGGCCGCGGCCTCGGCCCGGCGCGGGAAAATTCCCAGCAGGATTCCCAGCAGCAAAACCACCAGAATCCACCCGAAACCGCCGCGCGGCGGAGTAAGAAGGGGTGGGAAAGCCAAAAGAAAAAAGCCTTGAAACACTTGCAGTGCAAGCATTTCAAGGCTTTTTCGGTCTGGTACGCCCGAAGGGACTCGAACCCCCAACATTCAGAACCGGAATCTGACGCTCTATCCAATTGAACTACGGGCGCATGCCGTTTCATCAACGCCAACATAGTATACCAACCTTTTTCCAAAAAGTAAAGGGGAAATTTCAAAAGATACCGGGTTAATTTTTGAAAAACTGATACCATATAGCTGAAAAATATGATATGATAATCTATCATGCAGGATAAAAAGCGGCAGGGCGCGGCGTGTGCTGCGCCGGAGGAGGACAGAAAGGGGGCGGAGCGCGTGAAGCGGTTGGCAGTGTGCATTGCGGCGGCTGTGATGGCGGCGATGCTCTCTGGCTGCGGGCTGAAGCTGTTCAAGGCGGCGGACGAGCTCTACGCCCGGCCCCAGCTCCCGGAGGAGTATCAGCAGCTTGAGCGCACCATCGATCTTGTGATGGAGCGGCAGGATGTGGACTACGCCGCCCCCATCTCCGGCAGCAACGCCTCGGCGGTGCAGCTGCTGGATCTGGACGAGGACGGCGAGTGCGAGATGGCGGTGGCCTTTTTCCGGGCCAACGCCTCCGACGACCCGCAGCCGCTGAAAATCATCATGTTCCGCATCGGCAGCGACGGCAACTACAATATTGCCTACACCCTGGAGGGCGAGGGCAACAACATCAACTCCATCGAGTATGAGGACCTGGACGGCGACGGCAGCCGGGAGGTGGTGGTCAGCTGGCAGCTGGCCGCCCGGGCCAACGTCCTGTCGGTCTACTCCCTCGGGCCCACCGGCCCCCGGGAGCTCATCCACACCACCTATAACAAAAGCTACGTCCTGGGTGACCTTAACGAGGACGGCCGGCGGGAGCTGATTCTCATCCAGCAGGGGGACAGCGGCGACACCCCCAGCTGGGCCAGCTACTACACCTTCCGGGAGGGCGTGCTGACCATGACCTCCGGCACCCCCCTCTCGGCCAACATCCGGGACATCACTGCGGTGCGCGCCGGGGCGCTCTCCGGGCAGAAGCCCGCCATTTACGTCACCTCCAGCTGCGACGGCGGGCAGGTGACCGACATCCTCACCTGCCGGGAGGGGGAGCTTGCCAACGTCACCCTCTACGCGGCCAGCGGCATCAGCAACGACACCCTGCGCACCTACACCGAGGTGAGCCCCACCGACATCAACGGTGACGGCGTGCTGGAAATCCCCCTGGCCCTGCCCCTGCCCAGCGCGTCGCTGAGCAGCGAAGGGGTCTACTGGGTCATCTACTGGCGGCAGTTTGACGCCGACGGCAAGGCCTCCATGGTGTGCATGACCTATCACTGCGTCACTGACGGGTGGTATCTGGTGCTGCCCAACGACTGGGACGGCAAGATTGCCGTGGAGCGGGACGACCGCCTCAACTACCGGGGCGAGCGGGCTGTGACCTTCTACTACCGGGGCGAAGGGGACGCCGCGGCCGCGCCCTTCCTCACCATCCTGCGCCTGAGCGGCACGGAGGAGAGCGTGGCAGCCAAGGCAGTGCTGCCCGGGCGCAGGCTGCTGTGCTGGAGCGGCAGGAACACGGCCTATGCGATGATACTTTCCAAGGACGGCTGGGACTGCGGCCTGACGGAGGACCAGGTGGCCGAGCGCTTCAGCCTCATCACCACTGAGTGGGCCACCGGCGCAACTTGAATTTGAAGGAGGCGGCAAGCCATGAAAAAGGTATTGGTGCTGGAGGATGAGCCGAACATCCGCAGCTTTGTGGTTATCAACCTCAAGCGGGCAGGCTACGAGACCATCGAGGCCGGCGACGGGGAGGAGGCCCTGGCCCAGATCCGGGCAAACCCCGACATCAAGGTGGCCCTGCTGGACATCATGCTCCCCGGCGACATGGATGGCTTCGAGGTCTGCCGCCGCATCCGGGCGGGGAACGAGCAGATCGGCATCATCATGCTCACCGCCCGCACCCAGGAGATGGACAAGGTCACCGGCCTTATGACCGGCGCGGACGACTATGTTACCAAGCCCTTCTCCCCGGCGGAGCTCACCGCCCGGGTGGACGCCCTCTACCGCCGCTCCGGCGGCGAGGCGGTGCGGGACGCTGACGAGCTGCGCCAGCCCCCCTTCCTGCTCAACACCCGCAACCGCACCCTGGAGAAGAACGGCCAGAGGGTCAAGCTTACCCAGGTGGAGTATTCCATCGTGAAGCTCTTCATGGACAATCCGGGCAAGGCCCTCTCCCGGGAGGAGATTCTCGACGCGGTGTGGGGCAAGAACTACATCGGAGAGCTGAAAATCGTGGACGTGAACATCCGCCGGCTGCGCATCAAGCTGGAGGACGACGCCCAGAACCCCGCCTACATCACCACGGTGTGGGGCTACGGGTATAAGTGGGATATTTAACGCCCTGCCGTTGAGACCGGGCGCGGGGAAGGGGGCGCGGCCATGCAGAGAAAGAGCCATGAGCAGAAAAAGGCGGCAGTGAAGGCAGCGGTGGAGAAAAAGCGCCGCCAGCGCTCCGGCCGGGGCCTGCGGCGGCGCTGGATGCTCAACTCCCTTGCGGTGGTGGCGGGGGTGCTGCTGCTGGCCGGCACGGCCTTTGTCAGCGCCATGTACAGCTCTTACTACCAGATCGTCCGGGAGGGCATGGAGACCCAGGCCCAGACGGCGGCCAGCTTCCTGCGCAACTACGCAAGCGAGCGGGAATTCCTCACTGCCGCCCGCTACTATATGAACGAGGACTTCTCCAACGCACGGCTGGAGCTCCAGATCCTCACCCCCGCCGGGCGGCTGCGCATGTCCTCGCTGATGGACGTGCCCCGCACCATGACCGTCACCCCCGACATCGAGCAGGCGGTGCGCGAGAAGAAGTGCTGCAGCTGGGAGGGCCAGGACCTGGACACCCAGGAGCACATTATGGCGGTGTCCGCCCCGGTGGTCTATAACGGCGCGGTGGTGGGCGTCACCCGCCTGGTCACCTCCCTGCGGGAGGTAGATCAGCTCATGGTGTTCATCATCATCATCACCGCCGCCATTGCCGTGTGCGTGCTGGCCCTGGTGTGGTTTACCAACTACTTCTTCATCCGGTCTATCTTGGACCCGGTGTCCCGGGTGACGGAGACGGCCAAGCGCATCGCCGCGGGCAGCTACGGCATCCAGATGGAAAAGCGCACTGACGACGAGATGGGCCAGCTCACCGACGCCATCAACGACATGTCCATGAAGATCGACCAGGCGGAAAAGACCCAGTCGGAGTTTATCTCCTCCGTTTCCCACGAGCTGCGCACCCCTCTCACCGCCATCAACGGCTGGGCGGAGACCCTGCAAAGCGGCGAGGTGCGCGACGAGGAGGGCGTGAAGAAGGGCCTGGGCATCATCGTGTCCGAGGCCCGGCGGCTGACAAACATGGTGGAGGAGCTGCTGGAGTTCTCCCGCATTGAGGCCGGGCGCTTCAACCTCTCGGTGGAGCCGCTGGACATCACCGCCGAGCTGGAGGACGCCGTCTACACCTACCGGGAGTTCTTCCGGCGCAAGGGCCTGGAGCTTTGCTACCGGGAGCCGGAGGAGCAGTTCCCGCCCATCAGCGGCGATCCGGAGCGGCTGCGGCAGGTGTTCTGCAACCTGCTGGACAACGCCGACAAGCACGGCGGCTCCGGCGGGCGGGTGGACGTGTCCATCTGCCGGGAGGGGGACGCGGCGGCCATCCGTATCCGGGACTACGGCCCCGGTATCCCGGAGGAGGAGCTGCCCCACGTGAAGTACAAATTCTACAAGGGCTCGTCCAAGGCCCGGGGCTCGGGCATCGGCCTTGCCGTGTGTGAGGAGATCATCACCCGCCACGGCGGCACCCTGGACATCGGCAACGCCGAGGGCGGCGGGTGCGTGGTGACGGTGCGGCTGCCCTTCGGCCAAAATTAGAACAAAAGTTTTACAAAAGCTTGCGGCGGCGGGCCCCCTCTGGTATCATAGCGGGGTGACGCCGGGCAAAAACAAGGAGAACCTACATGGCAGACAAGCATTCCACCGGCAGCGGGGCCTTCAAGACCTCCTGCGGCGGGCAGGCCCTCATCGAGGGCATTATGATGCAGGGGCCGGAGCGGCGCGCGGTTGTGGTGCGCCGGCCGGACGGCACCCTGGACGTGACCACCTGGGACAACCCCAAGCGCAAGGGCATCTGGAAGCTGCCCTTCCTGCGGGGCATCGTCACCTTCGGCTCGGCCATGGTCCACGGCGTGAAGGCGCTGATGTACTCCGCCGACGTCTCCGGCGGGATGGAGACCGGGGGCGAGGAGGAGCTCACCGGCCTTGACAAGTGGATCAACGACCACTTCTCCCAGGAGAAGGCGGCCTCTATCCTCATCGCCATCGCCGCCGTGCTGGGGGTGGCGTTTTCCGTGGGCCTTTTTATCCTGCTGCCCACCGCCCTCACCGGGCTCATCGGCCTTGGGTGGAAGACCATGCCCCTCTGGGTGCGCTCGGTGCTGGAGGGGGTCATCAAGGTGGTCATCTTCCTGTGCTACCTCTTCCTGTGCTCCCGGATGAAGGAGATCCACCGGGTGTTCCAGTATCACGGTGCGGAGCATAAGACCATTTTCTGCTACGAGAACGGCCTGGAGCTGACGGTGGAGAACGTGCGCATCCAGCCCCGGCACCACCCCCGCTGCGGCACCAGCTTCATGTTCGTGGTGATTGTGATTTCCATTTTCCTGTCCATCGTCATCTTCACGCCGCTGAAGATCGAGAACACCTTCCTGCGCATGGCGCTGCACCTGCTGCTGCTGCCGCTGATCGTGGGGGTGACCTATGAATTCAACCGCTATGTGGGCGGGCACGACGGGCCGGTGTGCCGGGCCCTGCGCGCGCCGGGCATGTGGCTTCAGAATTTTACCACCTTTGAGCCCGACGACTCCATGATCGAGGTGGGCATCGAGGCCTTGAAGCAGGTGCTGCCCAAGGAGAAGGGCGCCGACCGGTGGTAAGGCCGGCCGGTGCGCGGCCTGCGCGCCGCCCGGGATTGAAAATGAACGCTCTGCCGCAGGCGGCGCCTTGCGGGGGGCCAGAAAGGAGGCGCGTGGATGGCGACCACATACAATAACCTCTACCTGGACGCCCGCCGGGCGCTGCGCTCCATCGGCGTGGACGAGACCGAGCTGGAGGCCCGGGAGCTTTTGTGCTTCGCCTCCGGCAAGAGCCGGGAGCAGTTTTTCCGCGACCGGAGCCTCTATGTCTCCGAGCCGGTGGAGCGGCGCTTTCAGGAGCTCATGGAGCGCCGCCTCAAGGGCGAGCCGGTGGCATACATCATCGGCGAGTGGGAGTTTTACGGCCTGACGCTGGACATCTGCCGGGACGTGCTCATCCCCCGGCCGGACACCGAGGTGCTGGTGGACCGGGGCATTGTGTTCGTCAAGGATATGCCCGACGGAGCCCGGGTGCTGGATCTGTGCGCGGGCAGCGGCTGCGTGGGCCTTGCGGTGGCGGACAACTGCCCCAATACCCGGGTCATCCTGGCTGATTATTCCGAGGACGCCCTGCGGGTGTGCCGGCAGAACGTGCGCCGCTGCGGCCTGACCGCCCAGGTGAGCGCCACCCGGGCAGACGCCCTGGAGCCGGCCCCCTCCGCCCTGTGGGACTTCGACCTTATTTTGTGCAATCCCCCCTATATCCCCACCGGCGACCTTGCCGCTCTGGACGTGTCCGTCCGGGACTACGAGCCCGCCATGGCGCTGGACGGCGGGGCGGACGGGCTGGACTTTTACCGCGCCATCACATCCGGGTGGAAGGCGGCGCTGCGCCCGGGGGGCATGCTGGCCTTCGAGGTGGGCTATGACCAGGCCCCGGCGGTGGAGTATATCCTGGCCGCTCAGGGCTATGAGCAGATCAAGACCTATCAGGACCCGGCCGGGCACTGGCGGGTGGTGGAGGGCATTCTGAACGTATGACCGGGCGTGCAGCCCACAAAAGAGAGAGCCGAGAGACAGAGAAAGGACGGATCGGATATGGCAGAGAAGAAAAAGCCCATCGAGTCGGCAGGCCCCGCGGCAGATAAGAAGAAGGCGCTGGAGACGGCCATGGCCCAGATCGAGCGGGACTACGGCAAGGGCTCCATCATGCGCCTGGGTGAGAACACCCACATCGTGGTGGAGGCGATCCCCACCGGGTCTCTGGCCCTGGACATCGCGCTGGGCATCGGCGGCGTGCCCCGGGGGCGCATCATCGAGATTTACGGCCCGGAATCCTCCGGCAAGACCACCCTGGCCCTGCACATCATTGCAGAGGCCCAGAAGCGGGGGGGCGAGGTGGCCTTCATCGACGCCGAGCACGCCCTGGACCCCACCTATGCCCGTGCCCTGGGGGTGGATATCGACTCCATGCTCATCTCCCAGCCCGATACCGGCGAACAGGGCCTTGAGATCTGCGAGGCCCTGGTGCGCTCCGGCGCGCTGGATGTGGTGGTGGTGGACTCTGTGGCCGCCCTCACCCCCCGGGCGGAGATCGAAGGCGACATGGGCGACGCCCACGTGGGATTGCTGGCCCGCCTGATGAGCCAGGCCCTGCGCAAGCTGGCCGGCTCCATCTCCAAGACCAACTGCATCGTCATCTTCATCAACCAGCTGCGCGAGAAGGTGGGCGTGGTGTACGGCAACCCCGAGGTCACCACCGGCGGCCGGGCGCTGAAGTTCTACGCCTCGGTGCGCATGGAGGTGCGCCGGGTGGAGGCCATCAAGAACGGCTCCGAGACCATCGGCAACCGCACCCGGGTGAAGATCGTCAAGAACAAGGTTGCGCCCCCCTTCCGGGAGGCGGAGTTTGAAATCCTCTACGGCGAGGGCATCTCCAAGATGGGCGAGCTTGTGGATCTGGCCGTCAAGCTGGACATCGTGCAGAAGTCCGGCTCCTGGTTCTCCATGGGCGAGAAGCGCCTGGGACAGGGCCGGGACGCGGTGAAGAAGTATTTCGAGGAAAATCCAGAGGTAGCCCAGCAGGTGGAGGAGGAGATCCGCGCAAACTCCTACAAGCTCATGGGCCGCCAGGCCCAGATCGCGGCCAAGGCCGCCGGTCGGGCGGTGGACGTGTCCGCCGACGATTTCGAGGGCTGATAAGACCCCAACGACCGATTTTGACCGATTTTGCCCCGCCGCGGCGGGGCGGACGACCGGGAGGGTGCCATGAAGATCATGAAGCTGGAGCCCTCCGCCCACAGGCAGGGGCGGTGGCTTGTGTGGTTTGAGGACGGCTCCCTGCTGCGTGTGGGCGAGGGGGACGTGGTGTCCCTCGGGCTGTACGCCGGAAAGGAGCTCTCGCCGGAGGAGGCCGAGCGCCTTTCCGACGCCGCCGGGCAGGGCCGGGTGAACGCCCGGGCGGTGGAGCTGCTCTCCCGCCGCCCCATGTCCCGCCGGGAGCTGGTGGACAAGCTCTCCGCGCCGCCACGGAAGCGCGGGCGCCCCGGGCAGGGCGGGGACGAGATGCCCCGGGAGGCCGACCCGGAGGCTCTGGCGCAGCAGCGGGAGGCGCTGCGGGAGCGGGCCGAGCGGGCGGCAGACCGCATGGCCGACCTGGGCCTATTAAATGATGAGGAATACGCCGCAGCCGTGGTGCGCCACTACAGCGCCAAGGGCTACGGCGAGCGCAGGCTCCGGGACGAGCTCTACCGCCGGGGGGTGCCCCGGGAATACTGGGAAGGGGCCTTGTCGCAGCGGGAAGAGGCTGAGGGCGGCGAGGACGGCGGCAGCGCCATCGACCGCCTGCTCGCCCAGAAGCTCCGGGGGCAGGAGCTCACCCGGGAGAGCCTCAAGCGCGCCTGCGACTACCTGGCCCGCCGGGGCTTCGGCTGGGAGGAAATCTCCGCCGCCATCGAGCGCGCCCGGCGGCAGCGGGAAGCGGAAGAATAAATAACGGGGGAAACCGATGTGAGCAGCTATGTTGTGGCCTTCCGGTCGCTGGGATGCGCCAAAAACCTTGTCAATACCGAGCAGATGATGGAACTGTGCCGGGAGGCGGGCTTTACCGTCACCGGCGAAGCGGAGGGCGCGGATGTGGCGGTGCTCAACACCTGCGGCTTTATCGAGGCGGCCAAGAGCGAGGCCATCGACAATATCCTGGAGCTGGCCGAGCTCAAAGAGCAGGGAAAGCTCAAAAAGCTGCTGGTGGCCGGGTGCCTGACCCAGCGCTACGCCGACGACATCCGCATCGAGCTTCCCGAGGTGGACGGCATGCTGGGCACCGGCAGCTACACCGACGTGGTGTCGGCGGTGAACGAGCTGATGGCCGGGGAGACGGCGGAGCACTTCGGCGACATCAACCGCACCTATGAGGACGGCGAGCGCCTGGTCACCACCCCTTCCTACACCGCCTATCTGAAGATAGCCGAGGGGTGCAGCAACGGCTGTGCCTTCTGCATTATTCCCAAGCTCCGGGGCCGCTACCGCAGCCGCTCCATGGAGGCACTGCTCAAGGAGGCCCGGGAGCTTGCCGGCCGGGGGGTGAAGGAGCTCATCGTCATCGCCCAGGACATCACCCGCTACGGCCGGGACCTGAAGGACGGCTCAAGCCTTGCGCTGCTGCTCACCGAGCTGTGCAGGCTCCCCTTCCACTGGATCCGGCTCCACTACCTCTACCCCGAGGCGGTGACGGACGAGCTCATCGATGTTATCGCCCGGGAGAGGAAGATCGTCCACTATCTCGACATCCCCATTCAGCACGCTAACGACGGCATTTTGAAGGCCATGCGCCGGCGCAGCACCAAGGCGGAGATCGAGGCGCTGCTCCAGAAGCTGCGCGCGGCCATGCCGGACGTGGTCATCCGCACCTCCCTCATCTGCGGCCTGCCCGGCGAGGGGGAGGCGGAGTTTGAGGAGCTGTGCGACTTCCTCCGCCGGGAAAAGCTCCAGCGGGTGGGCGTGTTCCAGTACTCCCCGGAGGAGGGGACGCTGGCCGCCGCCATGCCCGATCAGGTGCCCCCTGAGACGGCGGCGCGCCGGGTGGAGCTGGTGGAGGATTTGCAGTCCCGGGTGATGGACGAGTATAACGAGGCGCGCCTTGGTACCTGTATGGAGGTCCTCTGCGAGGGCTTTGACAGCGGCGAGGGCTGCTATGTGGGGCGCACCTACGCCGACTCCGTGGAGATCGACGGCCGGGTGCTCTTCACCGCGGCGGGCCTTGTGCCGGTGGGGGAGTTCGTGTGGGTGCGCATCACCGGCACACAGGACGGTGACCTCACCGGCGAGATCGAGGAGTAAGGGATGGAGACACTGTATCACGCCTCGCCGGTGGGCGGCCTGACCGTGCTGGAGCCGAGCGTGACCGAGTATTTCGGGAAGCCCCGCCAGGTGTGCCTGACTGCATCCTTGCCCATGGCGCTGCTGTACGGCGTCCGGCACTTTGAGTATACCTATGGCTACACCGCCGCCGGACAGCTTTACTATGAGGAATATTTCCCCCATGCGCTGGAGGAACTCTATCGTGGAAAGCGGGCGTCGCTCTACCGCTGCCGCCGCCGGGAGGATATGATGTCCACGGCGATCCCCCATGAATTTGTCACGCCAAACCCCGTCCCGGTGCTGGAGGAGACGGTCATTCCGGATGTGTGCGAGGCGCTGCTGGAGCAGGAGCGCGCCGGGGTGCTGCGCATTGTGCGCTACGCCCAGCGCACGGAGGAATCCCGGGAGTGGACGCGCCGGGAGGAGGCGCAGACCATTTTGGAGCAGGGCCTTCTCCGCGCGGACAGTGACTTTGCACGGTATATGCAGGAGAAATATCCCGACAGCTGGGCTATGGCCCAGGCCCATAAAAAGGAGACGGAACAATGAACACAGCCAACAAACTGACCATGCTGCGGGTCATTCTGATCCCGGTGTACCTGGTGATCTGGCACCTGGATTTCGCGGGCAACAACATCGTGGCCCTTATCATCTTCATCGCCGCCAGCATTACCGACTTTGCGGACGGCTACATCGCCCGGCACTATAACCAGATCACCGATTTCGGTAAGTTTATGGACCCCCTGGCCGACAAGATGCTGGTGCTCACCTCCATGATCTGCTTCTGCGCCATGGGCCGCTTCCCCGCGTGGGCGCTGGTCATCGTCATGGCCCGGGAGTTCGCCGTGTCCGGCCTGCGCCTGGTGGCCGTGGACAACGGCCGGGTCATCGCCGCGGGCTGGTCAGGCAAGGTCAAGACCTTCTCCACCATGGTGTGCCTGTGCCTGATGCACCTGCCCATTCCCGACTGGCTGGGCTGGGTGTGCATCATCGTCATCGCCGCCACCACCCTCTACTCCGGCGTGGAGTACTTTGCCAAAAACCGGGACGTGCTCAACTGGAGCAAGTAAGCCGCCCTTCGCCCCTGCCGCGCCCCGGCATCGCGCCCGTGCCGGCTTTTTGCCCGGCGCCGACGGCGAAACGGCGCAGATCACGAGAAAAAGCCCCGCTCTTCCGGATTTGGAAGGGCGGGGCAGTTTTTATGCCTGGCCTGGTGCCGGGCTTTTTTGCCCGGGGCGGGAATCAGATTCGGATGAGGTCGTACTGCCGGGTGCCCAGGCCGATCTTCTCGGCGTGGGCAAGGCAGCTGCGCCACTCGGACTCGGGGCTGGAGTTTGTAAAGTGGTCGTGGTGGTCCACAAAGCCGGGCTCGGCCATGTGCTCGGCAAGCTGGCTGTTGGGCAGGGGGGCGGCGGCCATGCAGGCGTCCACGCAGGCCTGGTCGAGAGCCAGAGGGTCGAAGGAGGCGAACATGCCAAGGTTGGGGAGGATGGGGGCATCGTTCTCGCAGTGGCAGTCGCAGTTGGGGGAGACGTCCACCACCAGGGAGATGTGGAAGCTGGGCCGGCCGTCCACCACCGCCTTGGTGTACTCCGCCATGCGGCAGTTGAGCACCTCGTTTGCGTTGTCGTTGTCGAAATAGATGGCGTCGAAGTTGCAGGCGCCCAGGCATCGGCCGCAGCCCACGCAGTGGTCGTGGTCCACATGCATCTTCTTCGTCTCTTCATCGAACACCAGGCCGCCGTTGGCGCACTCCCGCTGGCAGCGGCGGCAGCCCCGGCACCGGCGCGCGCTGACGCTGGCCTGGCCGCTGCTGTGCTGCTCGGTCTTGCCCGCCCGGGAGCCGCAGCCCATGCCGATGTTCTTGATGGCGCCGCCGAAGCCCGTCATCTCGTGGCCCTTGAAGTGGGTGAGGCTGATGAACACGTCGGCGTCCATGATGGCCCGGCCAATCTTGGCCTCCTTGACGTACTCACCGCCCGCCACGGGCACGGCGATATCGTCGGTGCCCTTGAGCCCGTCGCCGATGAGGATGGGGCAGCCCACCGTCAGGGGGGTGAAGCCGTTCTCCCAGGCGCACTCCAGGTGCTCCAGGGCGTTCTTGCGGCTGCCGGGGTACATGGTGTTGCAGTCGGTGAGGAAGGGCTTGCCGCCCAGCTCCTTGACAAGGTCGGCCACCGCCCGGGCGTAGTTGGGCCGCAGGTAGCTGATGTTGCCAAGCTCGCCGAAGTGGAGCTTGATGGCCACGAACTTGCCCTCCATGTCAATCTCCCCGATGCCGGCGGCCCGGCACAGCTTCTTGAGCTTGGCGGGCAGGCCGTCGCCGAAGGCCCTGGTGCGGAAGTCGGAGAAGTAAACCTTTGCTTTTTCCATATATAGCGCTCCTTTATCTATCAGCCGCAGCAGGCGGCGCGATTTCACACGGCTTCGCCGGAGAGAATGCCCGCCAGGGGCCAGGCGTCCAGGAAGGACAGGGCGTCGGCCAGGGCGAAGAAGTTTTCATCCAGATGTTCCACCTCCCGGCTCATCCGGGCCCAGAGAAGGCTCCGCCGCCAGGGCTCATCCGGCCCGTCGGGCAGGGTGAGAAGGTCTAAGTGGAAGAGGATGACGCACGCGGCGCACCCCAGGGCGGCGCGGCCGTAGAGTGCGTCGTCATTGACCGCCTTGGGCCAGTGGCGAAAGACGAAGTATTCGGCAAGATGGGTCATGGCCTCATCCCAGCCGGGCCAGCGCGCTGCGCCGTGGCGGACAAGGGTCAGGTAGTCCGGCGTGCTCATGGCGGCAAGGCGCGCCGCCTGCCGCAGCAGCAGCTCCGGCCACTGGGGGTCCAGCGGCTCCAGCGCGGCGAAGAGGGTGAACAGGCGGCAGGCAAGGCCCTGAAGGCCGGAAGGCCACCCATCCCCGGGAGAGAGGGCCGGAGGCGGCGCGGTGAGGGACTCTCCAAGGTCAAGCTGCCCCTGGAGGGCGGCGGCATAGCGCAGCACGGCGGACATCCGCCCCCAAATGGGGATATCCGGGGTACGCAGCATGGCGAAGGCTGCGCCCCGGCTGGCGATAAGGCCGGCAAGCAGCGCGCCGTCCACCCCGGGGAAGGGGGCGTCGGGCACGCCGTCGTCCGTCTCCAGCAGGGGGAAGATGCCCTCCCGCTCCAGAAGCCGGGCGGCCTCGGGGCAGGAGACAGCCTCGCAGCGCTCGGTGAGGCAGCCGTATTCCTCAATGAACCGGGGGTAGGCGGCGCAGTGGACGCACAGGTGCTCCTCCCCCCAGGATCGCTGGATGGTGCACAGGCCGCCGCTGTCCAGAAGGGCGCACCGGCCGTCCGGCGTCAGGCGGAAGCACACGTCCCCCTCCTCGTCCTCATAGAGCTTATCAGCGATGAAGCTATGCAGCGGCTCGGGGGCGGCGGCGTAGTCGGCCTGGGCGTCCTCATCCAGGACAATTTCCCAGTCCCGGCAGCAGGTCATGGGGCAGCCGCCCCCCAGACACCGGAAGCGGTCGTAAAAGGCTGGGGCTCTTGTAATCACAGAAAATCCCTCGTTTCGGCTTAAGCGCCCCAGGCGGCGGCGGCCCAGCAGGGGGCGGCGCTTACGGCGTCCAGCTGGAAAATCCGCACCCGGTCAATCCGCTGCCCCTGCCAGAGCAGGTCTACCTCCAGCTCCCGCAGCGCATTGGGGGCGTCGTCCAGGCGGACGGTGCGCAGGGCCACCTGCCGCCCGCCGGAGTACAGGGCCAGGATGACGCTGGTGCCCGCCCCCTCGCCTGCGGCGGTGGAGTAGAGGAAGCGCACGGCGTCCCCGTCCTGGGAGCCATCAGAGATGGCGGCGGCAAGGCCGGTGTAAGCGCCGGAGCCCAGGGGATCAGGGTCCAGGCAGTCAGGGATGCCGTCACCGTCGGTGTCCTTAAAGCTGGGCTGGCAGCCCTTGGGGAAGCGGTAGGGGGTGATGGTGCCGTCGGGGCGGCCGTAGGCGTTGAATACGCCCAGAGGGTCCAGGGCGTGGCAGAACACCACCCCGTCGGCGCTCGTGTTCGCCAGGGTGACGTCCCAGAAGAGAACGCCCGGGGCGTTGACGGTCTGGAGGGTGCTGCCGGCGAGCACCAGCGTGCCGATGCTGCGGTTGAGGGCGTCGGGGTTCTCCGCCGCCGGCTCCTGCAAAAGGTCACCCCGGAGAACCAGCATGCAGTCCTCCGTCAGGCCCCAATCGCCGTTATGTAGGGTGAACAGCAGGTCGCCGCCCACGGTCAGGCGGGAGCCCTCGTACACCGAGCCCACGCAGGGCGCGGTGGAGCGGACGGTGCCGTCCTCATCCGTGGCGCGGAAAATGGCGTCCCCCGCCACCTCCAGCGCGCCGTTGCAGAAGGACAGGGCGGCCCCCTCCGGACTGTAGTCCCCCTGGATAAGGGCGCGGCTCTGCTCCTGGGTGGTGTTGAAGTAGAGGGCCGTGCCGGTGAGATTGCCCGTCACGGTGAGGCTGGCGGCGGTGCTCTCGAACCTGCCCACGTCGATGCGCCCGCCGGAGACGTCGCCGGAGAGGGTGAGGCTGCCCCGGACGTCCAGGGTGGTCAGCGTCTCATACAGCTCGATCTTGTTTGCCGTCAGGGTGACGTCGGCTCCCTCCGGCACGATCATGTTGCCCACGCCGTCCAGCTGAAGCGCGCCGTAGAAGGTCAGGCTCTCGGGAATCTGCTCCATGGAGATGGGGCAGGGGGCCAGGATGGGGTTGGGATTTTCCGAGCGCAGGATGTTGAAATAGGTGAGGAGGTAGGACGCCTCGCTCTTTTCCGGGGCGAAATAGACGGTCTGGGGCGCACTGCCGGTGAGCACCACCTCATGGGTGCCCTGGGCGCGGAAGATCATCTCCGCCTGTGCGCCGGTGCTGGGCAGGACGTAAAGGTCGCCCGCCAGGGCGAGGGTGCCGGCGGTGAGGGTGCAGGAGCCGCCCTGGAAGTAGGCGCTGCCCAGAACGGTGAGCCGCCCGGCGCCGGACTCCATGGTGAGCACGCCGCTGCCGCCGGTATAGCTGCCGCCCATGAGGGTCTGGAGACGCAGGCTGCCCTCCACGGTGACCTGGCCGCCGCCCAGGACAAAGATGCCGCTTTCAACGGTCAGGTCCTCCCGGATGCGGCTCTCGCCGACGCTGTACAGCCAGCCGCCGCAAACGCGCACCCGGCGCAGGTCGTTGCCCCGCAGGGTCAGGCAGCTGCGCTCGGGCAGCACGATCTCGTAGCGGTCAAAGCGGCTTTGGATGGCGGGCGGGATGGTGCAGCCCTGGTCATAATTGGACCAGGCGCCCACCTTGATGGAGCCGGGGGTGTCCTGGGTGATGTAGAGGGAGTGGTAGTAGCGTGCCGGGTCGGCGTTCATCTGGTCGAGAATGTCCCGGTAGATGCTGTTGATGCTGTGCTTGAGGAATTTGTCCAGGGTGTCCAGCACAATGCCGCCGCCCTCCGCGGTGACGGTGCTGTGGGCCACGGCCCGGTGGCCCAGCTGCACGCCGGCGATCAGGAGGTAGCCCACCTTGGGGGCCACGTCGCAGTCGTTGATGATGTTGAGAATGTTGCCCGTCTCCAGGGTGGCGGCGCGCTTGGCGGAGCACACCTTGAGGGAGGCAAAGGTGCAGCAGAAGGTGTTGTAGGGGTTCTGGGTGTAGGGATTGAGAAAGTTGGCGGTGAGGATGCTGGCCGTGGCCCCGCCCAGGCTGTGACCGGTAACCAGGATGTAGCAGCCGCTCTGGGGGTCGGCGGCCGCCTCGAGCACCTGCTGGAAGGTCATGCCGATGCCGGCATAGCTGTGGCCGATGAGGGCTCGGTAGGCGTTCTGGGCCGCCCGGTAGAAGCCGGCGTGGAAGCCGTCATCGTCCCCGATCATGGCGTCGGTGACGTAGTCGGGGATGTCAACAGAGCCCCGGATAGAGATGAGCACCACCTTTTTCTCCGCGCCGCCTACGGTGAAGGTGCGGGAGGCGGTGAAAAAGTTGGACTGCATGATGGCATTCTTGACCTTGTAGCTGCCATCGGCGTCCGTCTCGTTGTAGGTCACGCCGTCGGAGTTTGCCTGCATGACGGCGCAGTCGGAAAAGCCCAGGGCGGCAAGGTCGGCTGCGAGTTCTGCCTCCGAGCCGGCGTCCCCCCGGTTGACGCGGTAGGCCTTGCCGGCAGCGGAGTGCAGGAAGGTGATAAGGTCCGGGTCATAGGCCGGGAAAAGCTGGGCGCTGTCCGCGTTATCCGGAACACAGCGGATGAATTTCGGCTCCAGATAGGCGGCATCCTCCGCGGGGGAGGCGGCGCCGGCGCAGGTCAGGCACAAAAGGCAGATGAGGAGCAGCGAGAGGGCAAGCGGCAGTTTTTTCATGGCTGTCAGCGTCCTTTCTTCTTTGTGTTCGCCGGGAGACCCATTTATTTAATAATATCTTATCTATTTCAGCCCTTTCTGTCAAGATAACCGGGGAAATGCGCCCGGGCAGCAAAAGGGGGCAGGCCATGGGCCTGCCCCGCACGTCACATATTCTTCCGGATCTGCTTGAGGGCGCTCTTTTCAAGGCGGGAGACCTGGGCCTGGGAGATGCCCACCTCGGCGGACACCTCCATCTGGGTCTTGCCCTGAAAAAACCGCATGGCCAGGATGCGCCGCTCCCGCTCCCCCAGCTTGGCCACCGCCTCCTTCAGGGCGATGCGCTCCAGCCAGCTCTCGTCGGTGCTGCGCTCGTCCCGCACCTGGTCCATGACGCACACCGTGTCGCCGCCGTCGGCATACACCGGGTCGAAGAGGGACACCGGGTCGGTGACGGCGTCCAGGGCGGTGACCACGTCCTCCCGGCGCAGGCCCAGCTGCCGGGCGATTTCGTCGAGGCTTGGCTCCCGCTGGTGCTCGGCCATATACTGCTCCTTGGCCTGCAAAACGCGGTAGGCCGTGTCCCGCATGGAGCGGGACACCCGAAGGGCGCTGTTGTCCCGCAGGTAGCGCCGGATCTCGCCGATGATCATGGGCACGCCGTAGGTGGAAAAGCGCACGTCAAAGTCGGGATTGAAGTTGTCAATGGCCTTCATCAGGCCGATGCAGCCCACCTGAAAGAGGTCGTCCAGATTCTCCCCCCGGCCGGAAAAGCGCTGGATGACGGACAGCACAAGCCGGAGATTGCCGGAGATGAGCGCCTCCCGGGCCGCCGCATCCCCCTGGCGGGAGCGGCGGAGCAGCTCCATGGTCTCCTCGTTTTTCAGCACCGGCAGCTTTGCCGTATTGACGCCGCAGATTTCCACCTTTCCCTGCACCGAAGCCACCTCGCCTTTCTCCTGGGTGGTTTCAGTATGTCCCCGGCAGGGCCTTTCATACGGTGCGGGGCGCGGGGATATTTTTTATCGTCAGACGCCTTTCGATGGATTTTTCCGCCCGGGCGCTTGCAGGCGGGGGCGGGGCGCGGGCTACATGGCCTTGAGGATGTCCCGCCGCAGCCGGGAGATGATCTTTTTTTCCAGCCGGGAGATATAGGACTGGCTGATGCCCAGCGCGTCGGCCACCTCCTTCTGGGTGCGCTCCTGCCGGCCGTCCAGGCCGAAGCGCAGGGCGATGATGGCGCGCTCCCGCCCGGGCAGACGGTTCACCGCCTCAAGCAGCAGCGAGCGGTCCACATCGTCCTCCAGGGGCTTCATGACCATGTCGGCGTCGGTACCCAGCACGTCGCCCAGCAGCAGCTCGTTGCCGTCCCAGTCGGTGTTGAGAGGCTCGTCGAGGGACACCTCCCCCCGCCGGGCGGACAGCTTGCGCAGGTGCATGAGAATTTCGTTTTCGATGCACCGGGAGGCGTAGGTGGCCAGCTTGATGCTCCGCGCCGGGTTGTAGGTCTCGATGGCCTTGATGAGCCCGATGGTGCCGATGGAGATGAGGTCCTCAATGCCCACGCCGGTATTTTCAAAGCGCCGGGCGATGTACACCACAAGGCGCAGGTTGCGCTCGATGAGGGTGTCGCGCACCGTATCGTCCCCCGACCCCAGGCGGGCGAGCAGCGCGGCCTCCTCCTCCCGGGTGAGGGGGGCGGGCAGGGTGTCGCTGCCGCCGATGTACATAATCTTCCCCGGCAGCAAAAGGCCCAGCCGGGCCAGAACGCGCTGCACACGCAGCCGCAGCCGGAGCTTTGCTTCCAATATCATATCAATCTCCCCCAATCAATCCCTGATAGCTCCCGCCGTCGCTCACCGGCGTGGGGGACAGCGCTATGAGAAGCGGCCCCCGGGCCTTTCCGTCGACCCACACCCCCTCCGCCTTCACCGCCAGCAGCATGCCGAAGGGGATGCCCACCGCCCGGTAGGGCAGCAGCTGATACCCCCGCTCCCCGGCACTGTGGAGCCGGCGCAGGCTCTCCACCGGCTGTGCAGGGTCGGCCAGAGCGGAAAGGCAGGGGCGCAGCGCCTCATACTCCGCCACCAGCACCGGGCGGTTGGTGGCCGGCTCGGTGAGGGTGTTGCCCGTGTCGTGCAGGGCGGTGAGGGCGGCGGTTTTGCCCCCCAGCCGCAGCCGCACCCGGGCGAGCTGCCGGGGGCCGTGCCGGCCCAGGCGGCGGAAGATGAGGGACAAAAGGAAGTAGCACAGCACGAACAGCAGCAGAAGAAGGCGCAGGTCGGTCTGGGAATAGAAAATGCCCCGCCGGAGGGTCAGCGGGCTGCTGCCCAGAAGGTTTGCGGCCAGCACCAGTCCCCCAAGAGCCGCCCCCGCACCCAGAAACATGGCACAGCACCGGGGCAGCGCCGGGCCATAGCCGTAGGCGGCAAGGCACATCACCGCACCCGCGCACACGCGCAGCGGCCATTCCCCCAGCCACCCCAGCCCCGGCAGGAAGAGGGCGGCGGCGTATGCGGCGCCGACGGCGGCCCCCAGGAGGAACCGGCCCCGGCGCAGCACCGCCCCGGCAAGGCGAGCCCCGGCCAGGAGCAGCAGGTAGTCGGCGGTGAGGTTGAGGAAAAAGAGCAGGTCGATGTAGATAACCGTCATGGAAAGCCCCCCTGCGAAAGATTATAGGGGCAGGGGGCGGCAAAAAAGGTCTAATCCCCACCCGGGGAAAAAGAAAGGGCGCCGCCCCAGTTGGGGGCGGCGCCGCGGGCGCGTGCGTTCAGATGGCGGGAAAATTCAGCGTTCGGGGGCGTCAGCCGGGCGCTCCACATGGCGGATGGCGCGCTCGGCCCGGCTCCGGGGGAGCATCATCTCCCGGCCGCAGCCAAGGCAGCGCAGCTTGAAATCCATACCCACCCGCAGCACCTGCCAGCGCTTTTCGCCGCAGGGGTGCTGCTTTTTCATTTCCAGAATGTCGCCCACCCTGATGTCCATCGGCATGGGGATACCCTCCTTTTGCTTAGGGGGTGCGGCGCGGCGCAGATTACGCCGGTGAGCCGTCCCGCTTGATTTTCTCCCAATAGGCCCGGGCGGCCTGCTCGGTCTTGTTGGGGCCGTACTCGTAGTACTGCGTGCCCACCAGGCGGTCTGGCAGGTACTGCTGGCGTACCCAGTGGTTGGGGTAGCTGTGGGGGTAGAGGTAGCCCTGCTCCCGCTCAAAGCCGGCGCCGTCGGCATGGACATTCTGCAGGTGCCGGGGGAAGTCGCCGGTGTTGCCCGCGCGCACGTCGGCCATGGCCGCGTCGATGGCGGCGCAGACGCTGTTGGACTTGGGGGCGGTGGCCAGGAGGATCACCGCCTGGGCCAGGGGGAGCTTGGCCTCGGGAAGGCCCAGCTGGAGGGCGCTGTCGCAGCAGGCCTTGACAATGGCAGCCGCCTGGGGGTAGGCCATGCCCACGTCCTCGCTGGCCGAGCACAGGATGCGCCGGATGGCGGTGATGAGGTCGCCGGCCTCCAGCAGCCGGGCCAGGTAGTGCAGGGCGGCGTCGGGGTCGGAGCCGCGCATGGACTTCATCAGGGCGGAGGCAATGTCGAAGTGGTTGTCCCCCTCCCGGTCGTACTTCATGGCGGAGCGCTGGGCGGCCAGCTTTGCGTCGGAGAGGGTGACGGTGAGCACGCCGGATTCCATGCGCCCGGCGTTCATCAGCAGCTCCACGGCGTTGAGTGCCTTGCGCACGTCGCCGCCGCAGGCCGCCGCAAGGTGCTGCCGCACCCCGTCCTCACACCGCAGCTCCACCCCCATCTCCTCGGCGAGCAGGCGGAAGCCCCGGTCCACGGCGGGGAGAATGTCCTCCGGGGTGAGCATTTTGAACTCAAACACGGTGGAGCGGGACAAGATGGCGTTGAACACATAGAAATAGGGGTTTTCCGTGGTGGAGGCGATGAGAGTGATCTTGCCGTTCTCGATGAACTCCAGCAGGGACTGCTGCTGTTTCTTGTTGAAATACTGGATCTCGTCGAGGTAGAGCAGCACCCCGTTGGGGGCCAGGAGGGTGCCCACCTCGTCCATGATGTCCCGGATGTCGGCAAGGGAGGCGGTGGTGGCGTTCAGGCGCCGCAGCGCCCGGCCGGACTCCCTGGCGATGATGTTGGCCACGGTGGTCTTGCCCGTGCCCGAGGGGCCGTAAAAGACCATGTTGGGGATGCTCCCCCGCTCCACCAGGCGCCGCAGAAGGCCGTCGGGCCCGAGAATGTGGGTCTGGCCCACCACGTCGTCTAAGGTCTGGGGGCGGATGCGGTCCGCCAGGGGCTGATACATGGGCGCCGCCTCCTTTCATGCTTGATGCTTCGGCAATATTGTAGCACACAGCGCAGCGCGGCGCAAGCAAAGCCGCGCTTCCCTTTTGCCGGAACTTGTCGTATAATGGGGGCATCATATCGGGGCCGCGCCGGCTTGCGGCCCGGCAGAAGGAGAGATCATATGCTCATTGAGAACGGTTTGATTTTCGACGCCGTCCGCCCCGAGCCCTACGAGGGGAACGTGCTCATCCGCGGCGGCAGGATTGCCGCCATCGGCGAGGGCCTTGCCGCCGAGCCCGGCGAAGAGGTGGTGGACGCCCGGGGCTGCCGGGTCTATCCCGGCTTTGTGGACGCCCACAGCCACCTGGGCCTTGACAACTACGGCATGGGCTACGAGGGCCACGACTACAACGAGATGGGCGACATCGTGGCCGCCCACCTGCGGGGCATTGACAGCTTCAACCCCCTGGAGCTGGGGGTGCGCAAGGCGCTGGAGGGCGGCGTGACCGCCGTGGGCACCGGCCCGGGCAGCGCCAACGTGCTGGGCGGCACCTTCCTGGCCGTCAAGACCCACGGCAAGTGCGTGGACGACATGGTCATCCGGGAGAGCGTGGCCATGAAGTGCGCCTTCGGTGAGAACCCCAAGCGGGTCTACCAGACCAAAGGGGACTCCGCCCGCATGACCACCGCCGCCAAGCTCCGGGAGATGCTCTTTGCCGCCCGGGATTATATGGAGCGCAAGGAGGCCGCCGGGGGGGACGTGCTCAAGCAGCCCAAGTTCGACATGAAGATGGAGGCCCTCATCCCGGTGCTCCGGGGCGAGGTCCCCCTCAAGGCCCACGCCCACCGGGCGGACGACATCTGCACCGCCATCCGCATTGCCAGGGAGTTCGGCGTGAAGATGACGCTGGAGCACTGCACCGAGGGGCACCTCATCGCCGACATCGTGGCCCGCTCCGGCTTCCCCGTGGCCGTGGGGCCCACCCTCACCAACGCAAGCAAGATTGAGCTGGTCAACAAGACCTTCGAGACCCCCGGCGTCCTGGACCGGGCGGGCTGCCGGGTGAGCATCATCACCGACAACCCCGTCATCCCCCAGCAGTACCTGCCTTTGTGCGCGGGCCTTGCCGTCAAGGCGGGGATGGACCCCTTCGCCGCCCTCAAGGCCATTACCATCAACCCGGCCCGGCACCTGGGCATTGAGGACCGGGTGGGCTCGCTGGAGGCGGGCAAGGACGGAGATGTGGTCCTCACCCAGGGCGACCCCATGGTCAGCGACAGCCGCATCCGCATGGTGGTGGTCAACGGCGAGCGGGTAGTGGGGTAACGGGCCCCAGCGAAGCGCCCCAAAGCCTCCCTCTGACGAGGGTAGCGAGGGGTAGCTGCACCAAAAGCCTCCCTCTGACGAGGGAGGTGGCAAGCCCGCAGGGCTTGACGGAGGGAGAGATAACGGCAAGCTGCCCCAAAAGAGCTCTCCCTGAAGTCAGCCTCACGGCTGACAGCTCCCTCGGCAGAGGGAGCCAAGGGCGCGGCGCGCACAACCCCTCAGTCTCGCTTCGCTCGACAGCTCCCCTTACACAGGGGAGCCTTTGGTACGCATGCCCTTTAGCCTCCCTTGCCCCCCATAAAGGCACCGAAGGATTTTCCGTAGGGGCCACAATCCCATTCACACACAAAAACCGGCCTGTGACGTACAGGCCGGTTTTTTGATCTGTATCTTGATATAGCGCCCGCTGTCAGCCGCGCTCGAACCCCAGGTAGCGGGTGCCCTGGAAGGTCAGGCGGCCGCAGTCGCCCTGGATGAGCATGCCGTACTCGGCGCCGGGGATGAGAAACTCCATGCGATCGCCGCTCTCCACCTGGAAGGTAACGTAATAGCTGGTGCTGGTGTGGGTGTGGGCCATGCCGTTGTCCCCGGCGGGGTGGTGGGTGGTGCTCACCTCCGAGCGGCGGCCCACCACCTGGGCGTCCACCGTCAGCCGGGGGGACTGGTTATTCCGGTGCCACTGGGTCAGCCCCCGGACGATGACCACCACGAAAAGGGCGATGACGACAAGAAAGATGACGGGGACCATGAAATTCATCAGGCTGAAGGTAAAGTCGAAGCCAAGGCCCATCGCTGCGCCCTCCCAGAGAAATAATACCGGCAAAGCCCATCTGCGGGCCCTGCCGGTATTTTATCAGGTTTTGCCGCCGGGGTAAAGGGGGATTTTCAGCGGTAGATGGGGTGGGCGTCGGTCAGGGCCTTCACGCCGGCGCGGATCTCGTCGGCCCGGGCGTCGAAATCGGTGGCGGCCAGGGCGATATACTCGGCCACCCTGTCCATGTCCGCCTCGGTGAAGCCGCGGCTGGTCACCGCCGGGGAGCCCACGCGGATGCCGCTGGTCTGGAAGGGGGAGCGGGGATCGCCGGGGACCTTGTTCTTATTGACGGTGATGTGGACCTCGTCCAGGCGGCGCTCCAGCTCCTTGCCGGTGAGGTCGCCCATGGCCCGCAGGTCGATGAGGGAGAGGTGGTTATCCGTGCCGCCGGAGACCAGGTCCATCCCGCGCTTCATCAGGCCCTCGGCCAGGGCCTGGCTGTTGCGCAGGACCTGCTCCTGATAGGCGCGGAACTCCGGGCGCAGAGCCTCCCCAAGGGCCACGGCCTTGGCGGCGATGATGTGCATGAGGGGGCCGCCCTGGCTGCCGGGGAACACGGCGGAGTTGAGCTTTTTGGCCAGGGCCTCGTCGTTGGTCAGGAGCATGCCGCCCCGGGGGCCCCGGAGGGTCTTGTGGGTGGTGGTGGACACCACATGGGCGCAGGGGATGGGGGAGGGGTGGAGCCCCGCGGCCACAAGGCCGGCAATGTGTGCCATGTCTACCCACAGATAGGCCCCCACCTCGTCGGCGATGGCGCGGAAGCGCGCGAAGTCGATGGTGCGGGGATAGGCGGAGGCGCCGGCCACGATCATCCTGGGGCGGCATTCCTTGGCCAGCTTCTCCAGGGCGTCGTAGTCGATGCGGCCGGTTTTTTCGTCCACGCCGTAGGAGCGGATGTCAAAGTATTTGCCGGAGAAGTTCACCGGGCTGCCGTGGGTGAGGTGGCCGCCGTGGTCCAGGTTCATGCCCAGCACCACGTCGCCGGGCTGGCACAGGGCCATGTAGACCGCGTAGTTTGCCTGGGCGCCGGAGTGGGGCTGGACGTTGGCGTACTTGGCGCCGAACAGGGCGCAGGCGCGCTCGACGGCGATGTTTTCCACCACATCCACGTACTGGCAGCCGCCGTAATAGCGCTTGCCGGGGTAGCCCTCGGCGTACTTGTTGGTCAGCACGCTGCCCGCCGCCGCCAGCACCGCCTCGGACACGATGTTCTCCGACGCGATGAGCTCGATGTTGGCGCTCTGCCGGCGGTACTCGTCGCGGATGGCCGCCCCCACCTGGGGGTCATACCCCTCCAAAAATTCCAGCTCTTCCAAAACCATACCTGCACCTGCTTTCTGTTGTTCTTGATTTTATTATACTGTCTATGGTTGAAAATACAATTGTCGGTGTATGAAAAACTGCTCTCGCATTTTGCGCGGTTCTATGTTATCATCGTCAATGAGGTGATGCCATATGGAGTCTTACGTTGATGTCAATGCCATCATCGGCGCGCTCAAGGCGCTCTACCCGGACGGGATCTGCTCGCTGGAGTATGAGAAGGATTATGAGCTTTTGTTTGCGGTGCGCCTGTCCGCCCAGTGTACGGACGAGCGGGTGAATCAGGTCACCCCGGCGCTCTTTGCCCGCTTCCCCACCCTGGAGGCCTTTGCCCAGGCGGACCCGGAGGAGGTGGGGCGGTACATCCATTCCTGCGGCTTCTTCCGGGGGAAGAGCCGGGACATTGTGGCCAGCGCCCGGATGCTGCTGAGGGACTACAGCGGGCGGGTACCCGGCACCATGGAGGAGCTGCTGCGCCTGCCCGGCGTGGGGCGGAAAACGGCCAATCTGGTGCTGGGGGACATCTACAAGGCGCCGGGCTGTGTGGTGGCGGACACCCACTGCATCCGCATTTCCGGCCGCCTGGGGCTCACCGACGGCACCCGGGACCCGGCCAAGGTGGAGGAGCAGCTGCGCCGGGTGCTGCCGCCGGAGGAGTCCAACAATTTCTGCCACCGCCTGGTGCTCCACGGCCGGACGGTGTGCACCGCCCGGCAGGCCCGGTGCGCCCAGTGCCCGCTGACGGCCTGGTGCAAATATGCCCACGAGGCCGCCGCGGCGGCGGAGCATGGGGCGGTGCAGGAATAAAGGGAGAAACAAAAAGGGGTGGCCCGGTCAAAAACCAGGCCACCCTGCCGTTTTATTTGGTTGATGGGGGACGCTGCCGGGCGGAGTGTCACATGAGCTTGACGGTGTAGTACACCGCCAGGCAGAACACCCACGCGATAATGGCCAGCAGCATATAGAAGCCGAAGCTCACCCCGAAGATCAGCGCGGCGAGCATGGCGGCGGCCACCACGGCGCAGGTGAGGCACACAGGGGTGTAGGCGCTGCCCTCGGGGAACACGGTGAGGGAGCCCAGGCGGCCCTTCTTGCCCTTGAGGCGGAAGGTGAGCACCGCGGCGGCGGCCAGCACCGCCCACACCACGGCAAAGCCGCAGTAGACCATCCGGGGGTGGGTCATATAAATCTGACGGAACACCCACACGGCCACAAGGCCGATACCGGACAAAATCGCGTTATAGAAAAACTCGCGCTGGTAGAGGAAGTAGATGAAGGCCAGCACCGCGCCCGCCGGGGGCAGGACGCACATGGCGGACACGCCCGCCTCGGAGAAGGAGTAGCACAGCAGGGACACAAGCCACAGCCAGACTACCACGCCGGTGCAGATGCCGGGCAGCAGCAGGCGCTTCTTTGCCCGCACGGAGAGCACCGCCCAGACGCAGCCGGCTGCCGCCAGCACCGCGCCCGCAATGCGGAACACGCCGAAGAAGGCCTGGAGGCCAACGGCAAAGCTGGAACCGAAGTCGGACTGATAATAGGTGTAGGTAAACCGGCGCAGCAGCAGTGAAATCAGCTCTACCACAACGGCTACAGCAAGGGAGAGCAGCAGTTTGTTGTAGGCGCTGTCGCTCTGCTTCTGGCGCGCAAGCCGCTTGCCCTGTTCGCTCATCGTCATCATTCCTTTTGAATGCTAATTTCTTGAAAAGTACCCCTGCCGGGCAAGGATACCCAAATAGTATAGCAGATTCCGGCGGCCATTGCAACCTCCAATTCCATTCTTCCTGTGCGTCCTGCCTGGGAAAGGGCGGAAATGGCGGCGGATTTTTCGCAAAAGCCCTTTACAAAAGCGTTTTTTCTGGTATAATACTAAATGCTGTCCGCGATGCGTATCTGCCCGGGCGGTAAAAGTGCATATGGGCCTGTAGCTCAGCTGGGAGAGCGTTCGGTTCGCATCCCTATGGTCGCACATCGACCTGCGAGTTTCAGCCCATGATTTCGAGAGAATTTCCTCCGGAATCTTCTAAAATCGAAAAACTTGAAAACCTGCTTTTTGTTGCAAAAACCTGCAAAAAGCGGCAATATGGGCCCATAGCTCAGCTGGGAGAGCGTACGGTTCGCATCCGTAAGGTCGTCGGTTCGATCCCGATTGGGTCCACCATTTTGAGAAAAATCACCGCCATTTTGGCGGTGATTTTTCGTTTGACCACAATTGTACCACAGACGGCAGAAAATTCTGACCACTTCTGAAATCCGCAGGCGGTGAGTAGCAACCCCTCACCACCTGCGGATTTCCGTTTTATGTGTTTGCCGGTGCTGCCAGTTCTGCTCTGACCTCATCATAGTATTTCTGTACCGTGGTGCGGTCCATGCCTGTTTCCCGTGCGATATAGCTTTTATTGCTCACGCCGGGGTGCTGGCGCAGGTACTCCGCCAGCTGCTTTTTCTTGGGACTGACACCGTCTGGATACTCCGCAGCCGTCCCATTCCGCAGGACAGCGATCTCCGCTTTCATTTGCAGTATCAGCTTCGCCAGTTTTTCCTCACATTCCTCCCGCGTGCGGCCATATACATTGCGGGAGTGCTTCTTGCCGTCTGGCCAGACGGGCGAGTACCGTCCCTCCCACAAGTCCTCCTTGAGCTGCTTGATGTAGCCCGTGCCGGGTCTGCGGCGCGGCGGTGTGTATGGCTCAAACATCTGCGCTTCCGATGCAGTCTCCGCTTTCTGCTCGGATACTTCCGCCTTTGCGATGCCGCGGTCGATGCTGACCGCGGCATTTTCCTGCATTTCGTTGGTAATGTGGGTGTAGATATTCAGCGTGGTCTTGGCTGAGACATGGCCAATGATGGCGGACAGCGTTTTTACATCCATGCCGTGTTCCAAGGACATGGTGGTGAAGGTATGCCGGAGGTCATGAAAGCGCACCTTTTTGCAGTCTGCCCGCTCCAATATCTGCTGGAGCCGCTTGCGGACATAGCCTGGGTCGATAGGCTGATCCGGCTTGATGCGGGACGGGAACATCAGCGGGGAGAATACTTCTTTTCGGTATTCCCGCAGAAGGTCTACCATGACAGGCGGTAGGATGATGGTGCGGAACGCCGCTTTGGTTTTCGGCTCACTGATGATATTCCTGCCGCCCACCGGCGTAACCTGCTTGCTGATATGGAGCTCCCCTGTCTCGAAATTCAGGTCATCCCATGTGAGAGCCAGTATCTCGCCCCGCCGCAGTCCGGTGGTCAATTCCAGCAGGAAGAGTTCGTACATCCCCTCTGCTTTGGCTTGTATCAGGAACCGCTGGATCTCCTCTTTGGACAGCACCTTCATTTCTTTCTGCTCCGGCGGCGGAAGCTTAACGCCGAGGATTGGATTTTTCTTGATCAAGCCGTCCTTGACCGCCCTGTCCAGCGCCATTCGAATCACATGATAGCAGCTTCGCACCGAACGCTCCGCCATCTCCGGCCCCTTGGTGTCCCGATGTGTTTTTCTGCCGTTGGACTTCATTTCGTTCAGAAATTTCTGGCAGTCTGCCTGCGTCAGCTTGTTCAGCGGGATATGCCCAAGACCGGGGATGGCATGGACATAGATCCATTCTTCATATCCCTTCTGTGTAGTGGGGCGGATGGAGGGCTTGCAGTGATTTTCGTACCAGTAATTCACCCAGTCCCCAAACCGCATATCTGGTTTGACTTTGAAGGGTGCGACCTCGGTGTACTCCTCCTGAAGTTTTTTCAGCTTTTCAATGCATTCTGCTTTGGTTTTCGCCAGGACGCTCTTTTGCTTCGCTTTCCCGTTTTCATCGTAGCCCACGATGTGACGGCCTTCCCACCGTCCGTCGTTCCTCAGACGGACGGTGCCCTGACCGTTTTTGCGTTTCTTTGCCATGCGATTACCCCTTTACCACAAAGTCATTCATGAATTCGCCCACGATTCCTGACGCTTTGCGGTGCATATCTCCTGTGACATGGGTATAGGTGTCCAGCGTGAACGAGGTTTTCGTGTGGCCCAGAATGCCGGAGAGCGTTTTGGCATCCACGCCGCTGGTCAATGCATGAGTTGCGAAGGTGTGCCTGAGATCGTGGAAGCGCATGTCCGGCAGCCTTGCTTCCGCCAGCAGCTTTTTCATACGGGTGTAACCGCTGTTCGGCATGATAGGGTCTTCCGGGTGGATCGGGTTTGGGAAGATCCACTGTGAGATGGATGTCTTTCTCCGGTCGGACAGCAGCCGCACCGTGCTGGGCGGCAGCTTGATGATCCTGCGTCCCGCGCCGGTTTTCGTTTCGCCCACATAGTAGCCGCCGCCCACCTTGTTATGGAGGGTCCTGCGGACGGTCAGTGTTCCTTTTTCCGCGTCGAAGTCTGTCCACATGAGTCCGCACAGTTCGCCCCGCCGCAGGCCAGTGGTGATCTCCAGATAGAAGAAATCGTGCCAGTGCTCATCGGTTTTGATGACTTCCATGAACCGTTCCAGCTGCTTGTCGTTGAGGATGGTCTTGGCTGCCGTCACTTTCTTCGGCAGTGTCACATCATCGGTGGGGTTCTTTACGATTAGGTGGCGGTCAACAGCCACATTCAATGCCTGATGCAGGACGCCGTGTATCCTGCGGACTGTGGCGGGAGACAGCGCACCGCCGTCCACACCGCCTTCCTGCTGCAGCTTTCGATACAGAGCCTGAACATCAGCAGAGGTTATTTTGCTGATTTGCTTGCTACCAAGATACGGTTTGAGGCTTCGCTCCGCATAGCCGCAGTATCCTGTATAAGTGGATGGCCGGACCGACGGTTCGGCACATTCCTTCAGCCAGATATCCAGCCACTCTCCCAGCGTCATGCGGCTGTCCTCTGTGAGTTCAGCGCCGTCATACTCATCGACGCTCTTATGCAGCTTTTCCAGCAGAGCCTTCTGCGTCTTTGCAGACACATAGTGGAAGATCGGGTCGCCGTTGTCCTTGTGGCCAACTACGATGCGCCCCTCCCAGCGACCATCGTCACGCTTGCGCACCATGCCGTCACCGGATGGCCTTCGTTTCGCCATTTGCAGTTATCCCTCCCGTCTGCTTTTCTTTGTATAGGCATTGCAACCTCTGCGCTGCCTGCAGCCTGTTTTACAAACACACCATACCGATAACCCTTTGCGAAAGCGAGAAGAATTATCGATGTCGACGCACTTTCTACGAAAGCAACAACAGTCGCGCCCATAGCTTTCACCACATGGTCTGCTGCCAGCTCTGCCCACGGCTCAGCTTTTGTCCCAAGGCCAGTTTCTTCAGCGCCTCTCGATGCCGCTGCTTGCTCTCCGTCCATGCCGGCGGCGCAGGCAGCGGCGGGAGTTCATCAGCTCGTTCCATAGTGCGCCCCAGCCGGACAAGTTCGTTTGCCAGTTCCCCCATCCAACCCTCCTCCGGCTCTGGCGTCGCGGGGCGGAAGCCTACCGTCTGCCGATAGGCGAACAGCTTCTCCAGATTTTCTTTGAGGAACGTTTCGTCGTGTAGGCTGCTGTCCCGGCAGCGCCGACCGTCAGGACAGAGAAAGGTGATATGTTTCCGTGTGTCCGTCCAGATAACTTCATAGCCCTCGTACTCCATGTTTTCGACGAAGCTCTCCCGGTCATCGGCATATTCCAGTGCGTCGTTGATGGCTTGGACGAGATCCAGCTTCCAGCTATCGCCCCGCAGCCCCGCCTGGTACTCGCCGGGACGCATCTGCTTTTTCCGAGTGTGCTTTTTTGGCGGCTCCAGCACCTGCAGTCCATGCGCCATGCATATCTCATCATTGACCTGCCGATGCCGCTGGAGATCTGCGGCGTTCTGGTGCAGCTTTTTGCCGTCCTTACAGCTCACACTGTTGACCACCAGATGGTTGTGGAGATGATTCGTGTCCAGATGGGTCGCCACGACTACCTCAAAGTCTGGGAACTGTTTCTGCGCGAACTCCACGCCGATGGCGTTGACCTGCTGCGGCGTCAGTCCATCCTCTGCTGAGAAGGATTGGACGAAGTGGTAGAACTGTCTGCCGTTCGTTTTTTGGAAGCGCTGCTTCGTTGTCATCATTTCCAGGTACGAAGCCCTTGCCACGCAGTTGTGTCCTGTCACCAGCCATTGGTCGCCCAGCATGGTTTTGCGGGTCTGCGTCACATATTTCAGCACGCCCATCATCGTGCCAGCTGTCTGCTTCTTGTTTCGTACCGCGGTGAAGATGGCCATTACTGCACCTCCCGGCTGATGCGCAGCAGTTTTTGGCAGAGGTCTGTATAACCGTCGATGAGCTCGTCGCTTCTGAGGACTTGGATGCGTCCCATGTTCGCCAGTGTTGTGAGCTGGTTGAGGTTCCTGCCCTGTGCTTTCACTTCAGCGAGGATCTCATCCAGTCCGTCTACCCGAACGATCTCCTTGCCCAGCGCACAGGTGATGATGTAATCGGTAACGGTCATTCCGGCTTGTTTGGCCTGATGCTGGATCAGGTCTTTGATGCCCGGTGTCATTCTTGCGGTGATGATCGCTGTTTTCTTTCTCTGCATTAAACTCCTTTCTCCCCCTTGGGGGCTGGGGGTGCCGGGGCTTTGCCCCGGCGAGTGCGTCCGGCGTATAGCCGGACGCTATGCTTGCCCCACCGAGAGGTGGGAACTTCGCCCCTTCGGGGCATTTCTGCCCTGAACGCCCCGCACAACTGCCCTCGCTGTGTTGTTGCTGCCTTCGACCGTAAAATCGCACA
>CAKUIM010000013.1 GCA_934660965.1 uncultured Oscillospiraceae bacterium
CTTTTTCTAAGAGTAAGTGATCAAAGCAGACTTTTGTTTTTCTCTCCGGATTTTCGGCTTAGCCCTCCCTCCAACGGCTTCCGAAGCCGCCGCCCTCCAGCTGGAGGCTCCCACCCGCTTTGCCGGACAGGTGCTGCCGCCCGTGGGCCTAAATCTGCAGGTGCAGGCCAAGTATATCCCGAAGTTTTAGTTCTTTTCGCTTCTTTCAGTAGACTTCCGAAGAAAGCTGTGGTATGTTCGGGATAAGAAGAAAAACTACTGACCCCTACAAAGGAGGAGTTCGACCTATGACAGACAAAACAAAACGCATCATCCTCATTGCAGCAGGCGTCCTGCTCTGCGCGGTACTGGTGGTGGGGATCGTCAGCCGTCTTGCGGCGGTACCCATGCCCATCGGCCCCGCCAAGCCGTAGGCGCCGGGGCATCTCAGCAAAACGGAGAAGGACCATGCGGCGGATGATGTCCCGGCAGCGGACCGCAGCAAGGAAACGCCGCCCGCCTACAAGCCGGAGCAGACTGAGGTGAAGCCCCAGCCCTCGGGGCCTGCAGGCGGCAGCGCAAATGATGCCGGGCAGGGATATGTTCCGGGCTTCGGCCATGTGACGCCCGGCGGTCCCAACACAGTCATCGACGGGCATGACATCTATGAGAATGGCAGCAAGATCGGTATCATGGGCGGCTAATACCGCACGACTATAAAAAGAGACACGGCTGAGAAACGGCCGTGTCTCTTTTTATCTTCACGACGGGAGGAATGCGTATGAAAAGGCTTTTTCCCTGCTGCCGGCATTGGTGATAGTGAGCTCCGCCGCCATTACCGTATTATTCCTTCTGCGCTTCCGCTTCCTCCTGCTCCCTGCGCATGAGCGTGACGAAGACACGCAGCTGCTGGAGCTTGCCTGACCCAAGGATGCCGACTTTTCCATAAACGTCTCTGCGGTAAGAGTAGATCGTGCTGACCTTTTTCCCCAGCCGCTCCGCAAGGTCCTGAACGCTGCACCCGTCGACCATGGCATCCACAACGGTCCGCAGGTCGGAATCCAGCTTCTGATAGGAGGCAAGAAAGAGCCGGTACTCCTCCGGGTCGATCTCGCCCTTTCTTCTTTGCGCCAGCCGCTCCGCATCGGCCTCTGACTTCTGCACCTGCTCCTGCAGCCCCTGCTTTTCACTCAGAAGCTGCTCGGCTCTGTCCTGGGCGTCCTGCCGCTCCGCCCTCAGGGCGGTTACGGTCACCTCGTGAGCTCGTATTTTCTCGGAGATGGGCAGCAGCTCCTCAAAGACGGGCAGGCTGTCTTCGCCGCCCGCTGCGGTGACATGGTCGAGGTCTTGCAGAACAGGACGCAGGTAGCGGCGGGTATAGAGCAGGCAGCAGACAACGGCAAAAAACACCAGCAGCATCAGCAGCGCGGCAATCTCCAGTCCGCTTTTCAGCATGGCGCGGTCATAGCTGCTTTTGGGGATGAGCACGGTCAGAACATGAGCCTCGGTATCCCCGCTGGCTGCGGTGAAGGGCTCCGAGAGTCCCACAAAGGAGAGGCTCGCGCCGGTAAAGGCGGTAAGCCCTCCGCGCAGGCCTTTTTCCGAGAGCAGCTCGTCCGGCACAAAGCAGAAGCCGTCTGCGGGGTAGGTCAGAAGGCCCTTTTGAATGTCCAGCCCCTCCGCGTCGTCCGACAGGACGCAGGCGAGGCTGCCGATGCCGGCCGGCTGGGCGTGGTGCGCCGAGAAGTAGGTCTGATTGACGGAAAAGCCGCACAGCCCGTACACCGTTCCATCCGTGCCGATCATGGGAACGGTCAGCAATATGGCCTGCTCCGTGGTGCCGGGCAGGGTGACGAGCCCTGTGGTGCGGCAGCTGCGCTCTATGGGTGCGGACGCTTTTTCCAGATGCTCCGCGAAGCCGGGGAAGCTCGACAGGTCAAATTCCTGCGCCCACTTCCGGTGGGGCATCACACTGTTCCGCCGCCCGATGTCCGCCATACCCCGGTAGAGCAGCAGGTCGCCGGTGGTATGCTCGGCGTTGCCGCGCTGCACGTAAAGGCCCATATGGGAATCCAGGGAGGGATCGGTGCTGAGCGAGGCATCCAGCAGGACAAAGGCGCCGGAGCAATCCGCCTGCCGCGCGTACTGGCACAGCGGCTCCAGCATGGCCTCCTGCAGGGCCTCCACGGCGGCCACATTCCCGTTCAGGGAGGAAAAATCCGAGGTCTGCGCCTCAATAAGCGCGGTCATATCCTCCGAGAGATGTATGCCCATGACGGAGACGTTCCGCCACAGGGAGGCCATATCCGCGCGAAAGGCTCCCATCTGGAAGGTCAGCGCCCGTTTCGTTTCAGCCCGCGGGCTTTTCAGCTGCCCGAGCAGAAGCAGGGCGGCAAACAGCACCACCAGCAGCAGGGCCGCCAACGCGCCCATATAGAGGAACAGCCGCCTGCGCATGGAGGGCTTGGCCTGTTTCAGTTTTGAGAGCGTAAATCGGGGCACGGGTCGATCCTCCCTTGGTCAAGCCTCTTCTCAATGAATGGAGCAGAGCAGCGCCCAGGTCTCCTCCGCCAGCGCGTCGATGTCCTCGCCGGCGGCAGCGCGCGCGGGCAGCTCCTGCTGGAGCTGGCGCAGGCCGTCATAGAGGACGCTGACCTTGCCGTAGTAGCCCTCAAAGCGCGGCTCGGACACGGGCGCATAGTCCTCCCGCATGGTCTTGAGCGCGGCGTATAGGCTCTGATAAGCCGCCGCCGGCGCCGGGAAATTGTCGTAATCCGCGATGGCGTCAAAGGCGCCGCTGCGCACCGGCATATAGCCGGTCTGCGCCACGAAGTCGAGGTTGCGCTCCGCCTCCGTCAGCCAGCGGACGAACAGCGCCGCCGCCTCCGCCTTCTGCGCGGTGGTCTTATAGGCGCAAAGCCCCACGCCCGCCTGGGTCATCAGGGCGTCCGCTCCCGCCGTTTTCGGCATGGGCAGCACATGGAGGTCCATGGGCTCCTGCGTGTTGTCCCGATAGGTGACGGTATCATTATAATAAAGGATCGCCGCGCTGGAGCCCAGGCCGCACACCACATCGCCGGTCATCACCTGGGTGTTGGAGTAGAGGTCGGAGACCACCACATGGCCCTGCGCCAGGGACCGGGCGAACTGCATCCAGCTGTCCTTGAATACGGCGTTGTCGGTGTCGTACCAGCCGCTTTCCGTGTAGAAGTCCCCGCTGCCGTGCTCCATGGCGCAGAGCTCCACGGCGCGGATGGGATAATCCAGCGCGCAGAAGGGCTTGCCCGACCAGTCGTAGAACTTGCCGGCGGCGTCGTAAAAGCCCTCCCAGGTGGCAAGATCGTCATAGCCCACGCCGGCGGCGTCGGCAAAGCGGGCAAAGCCGCTGCCGTTGAACATCAGAAGCTGCGTGGACTTGGAGACGGGGAAGATCAGCAGCCGGCCGTCCTCCGCCATGCCGTCGGCGAGGAAGCCGGGGACGAAGCCGGCGAGCTCGTCGGCGGTGAACTGCCCGTTCCAGTCCACAAGGTTGTCCACGCCCAGCTCCAGCGCGTCGGCGATGTGGCAGGTAAAGAGGTCGGGCATCTCCTGCACATCCTTGCCGCCGCTCTGCGCGTCCTTCAGATAGCCGCCGATCTTGGACGCGCTGCTGGTGCCGGTGACCTTCACCTGCACGCCGCGCTCCGTGCCCACGGTGCGGTTGAATTCCTGCACCAGAAGGTCCATGGGCGAGCCCGCCTGCTCGCCGTAGACGTGCCACAGGGACAGGGAGACCGGCTCCTTTTTATTCAGCAGAGACTTCTCTCCGCAGCCGGGGAGGGCGAAAAGGACCGCCGCAAGCAGCAGCATGGAAACGATACGCTTTTTCATGGAAAGAACCTCCCAAAGAGATCAACTGTCTGAAACTGCCTGAAATAGGGGGATGACATTTATTTTTGAAATTATTTTGCTTCCGCCATCCTAATTCGGGGAAATTAGGGTTAACAAAAGGGGGTGCCTATGCTATACAAAAATCAGACGGCGCCTGACGCCCTGTCCGCCGGGCGTCGGGAAACAGAGAAGCGCCAAAGGGGTACCCCCTTTGGGTCGGAGCGAAGCTCCGACCCAAAGCCTGCTTACCGCCGCTTTGATTTTTTCATTGTATCATACTCCACCACGGCTTTACAAGACAAAATGTGAAAAAGGGAGGAGGGATGCGGATGGAGCAGACAAAGAAGACGGCGGCCTTCCGGGCCGTCGCCGGCCCCGATGGCGGCAGGGTCTTTCACTTTTACTGCGACATCTCCGGCGAGCTGTGCTGCGTGACCCGCCCCGTTCAGGCGGACACGGAGGAAGCCGCGCTGGAGATCGCGTGGGAAAAGGAGGGCAAGTGGGAGTTCAACCATTGCCCCAAATGCGGGAAGTATGTATCCTCCGCTATGTTCAATGTCAACGCGGGGCAATGCCTGGACTGCGCCCCGTGGGAGGAGGAATATCCCGCCTTCTGCCATCGCTGCGGCACAAAGCTCAAGGAAACAGACGCCCGCTTCTGCCCCGTCTGCGGGGCAAAGCTGCTGGTGGGCGGCACGCAGGGAGAGGAGGAATCGGCAGGATGAGCGAGTACGATCTGCGGGCAAAAAAAGCCCTGCGGCAGGTGACGCTGCTGGAATACGGCTTTGGGCCGGAGACCATGCGGCGGCGCAAGATCTGCCCGGAGTGCGGCAGAGCCAACTGCGCGCGGGAGGCGCGCTGCACCGAATGCGGCGCGGCGCTGCCGGAAAAGACCCTCTACGACTTCTACCGCTCCCGCCACCGCTGCTGCCCCGGCTGCGGCGTGGCCGTCACAAGCGTCGCGGTATACTGCCCGGAGTGCGGAACGCGTCTGCCAGGGCCCGGCGCGGCGCGGAGGCGGGGGGCTGCGGTATGAGCCTGTTCCAGAAGCGGGAGCCTCTGCCCGGCGCCTCCGGAGCGGGGCCCGCCCTGCCGAAAGCGGCGGTCTGCTTCACCACGCCGGCCATGACCCGCCGCGCGGCGGACTGGCTGGGCAGGCTGGGCGGCTGCCGGCCGCTGGCGATCCTCTCCGACGATTTTGACGACATCGTCTGGCAGAGCGAGGCTGAAAACGCGGACCTCCTGCTGCTGGGGGTCAGCTTTTCCGAGGGGGCGGAGGAGCCCAGGGACATCACCGCCCGCTGCGACGTCGCCGTCGAGGTGCGGAAACGAAGGCCGGAGTGCCGGGTCTACCTCGCCTGCGAGGCCGGCCACCCGGAACGGCTGCCCGCGCTGGATAAGGCGGTGGAGCTGGGACTCATCGACGGCTACCACGTCGGCGACCTGGACGCGCGGCAGATGCGCGCGTGGCTCGACGAAACAGCCGGGGCAAAGCGATACGAGCCCCGTTGATGGCTGCGCGGCGGGGCTGTTGGAACGACAAAGCATCAGGCGATCCCCGGAAAGGAGAAACAAAAGCATGGAGCAAGCGAGGAGAAACCGAACGACCGGCGCGCTGACGGCGCTGCTGGCACTGCTGATGCTGCTTTTGCTCGTGCCGGCGCTGAGCACGACGGCCAGCGCCGCGGAGACCTGGACGACGGTCAACACCTATGATGAGCTGAAGACGGCGCTGAGCAATCAGAATCCGCCGGACAACATCAAGCTGGGCAGCGACATCGACACCGGCACGCTCAACAGCGGCGTGGGCATCGTTGAGTCGCTGGAGGTCAAGGGCAGAAAGCAGCTTGACCTGAACGGCCACACGCTGCGGATGTACTCCGAAAAAACCGCCGTGTACGATATGTTCACGATCAAGCACGGCAACCTGACGGTGCTGGACAGCAGCTCCGGCCAGAAGGGAACCATCCTCGGCACGACCTACAACGACTCGTGCTACCTCTTTGATATACAGTCCTACGGACAGCTCACCCTCAACAGCGGAACGCTGAAGGTGGACATCAGAAAAAGCACAAGCAATAATAGGTGGAGGCGCGTGATCTACTGCTACGCCGGCGGAACCGTCACCATCAACGGCGGCACGCTCCATGTCGCGCCGGAGACCTATGAAAATGAGAAGCATTCCTACGGAATGTACTTTGAGGAGGAGTACGGGGATCTGCGCAACGGCTCCTGCGGCTATACGCTGATGGCGGCGAACTCCTGCAAGGTGAGCATCAACGGCGGCACCTTCCAGGGGCCGGTGCGTCTGGACGCCGGCCAAGACGAATGGAAGCAAAATGTACCGCGCGTCTGGATCAGCGGCGGCACCTTTGAAAAGAAGGTCATGCTCAACGGCCCGGGCGACGGCACCAGACCCCTCACCATCATCCGCGGCGGCGTGTTCCTTGATTATGTGCAGGCGTGGGCGGCCGCCAGCTTCGCGGAGGAGAACCCCTTTACCGCGTCTGAGGTGACGGTCAACGGCGGCGAGTTCCACGATACCTTCTGGATCCGGCCGTTCTTCCCCTCGTCAAGCAAAACATCATACGCCGACAGAGCGGGCTACCATCTGTCGGCAAAGCTGATGAACACCACCATTTACAAGCGCCTTACGGCGGAACCGGCTTCCGGCGATCTGTACAGAGTCCCTATAGACGGGAGCTGGAAAGTCGTACAGAAAACCGCGGACGACATATATAACCTTGCCAGCGAGGTGCTGGGCAGGAGCGCCGTGCAGAACAGCAACGGCATTTTCTCGGTGCTGAACAAGAGCAGCTACCGCAAGACTTTCAGCTACTACAATACGGGCAATCCGAAAACAGAGGGCCATATGTTCGAGCTCAAGGCGCTCAATGGCACGCCCACCACGATCCGCGGCAACGCATGGGGCTTTGTGAAGGCGGAGCTGGACGGCAGCGAGATCACCATGGGCAGCCTGCGGGACGGCGTGACCTTCATCGGCGGCGGTGTGCCCAGCTACACGGTGAACACCAGCGGCATGCGCACCATCAACTTTTACTGGTACGACCTGCCGCAGGTGATGAAGGACAGCGGCTATCGCTGCGTGGCAACATGCGAGGTGAACCTCAATGCCGTCACCCTCACAACAACCACCAACCCCACCACACGCGTGATCAAGGGCAGCTACATCATCCCCAACAGCAGCCCCACTACCAGAGCGAAGGAACTCACCTTCAATGTGCGGCTGGAGTGGTACAACGGGTCAAAGTGGGAGCTGGCGGATTCCAACCCCCGTGCCGACCAGTACCTGCTCAAATACAATGTGGAGAAGGACAGCACCATCCCCATCGAAACCGTGCTGCTGGACATGGTAAACGGCGACCTGCTGCCGTCCGATCCCGCCGACGCGAACCCCATCCGAAAGAACGCAATGGATGTGAGGTGCGAAAAGGTGGTCAGTCAGACCAACTGGGCGGACAACGGCAGCTACCGCAGCAAAACGGTGACGCTGGAGGCGAGAGCGGGCTTCCGCTTTACGAAGGAGGACACCAGGTTCGTTGTGAAGAACGCCGGCTCGGTCACGGTGGAGTGGCTCTACAGTACCAAAGGCGGCAAAATCTGCAATATCGGCATAAAGGCGCAGGAGTGTACGCTGCTGACCGAAGTGCGCGGCAGGCTGAACGACTTCTATATGGGCAGGCGGATGGGCGATGCCTACATCACCGCCGATTCCCCCGCCGGCTGCACCTTCGAGATATTTGAATACGCCTGTCTGGGAGTAGCCACCAATGAGTGGGAGCCGATCGACGAAGATGACGAATACTACGAGTACTACTTCTACATCGTGCCGCCCAGCGGCTATGCGGTGCGCCCCGGACGGACGACGGTGAACATCGTCATCCCCGGCGGATATTGGGCGAGCGGCAAAAAAAGCTCCGACTACAAACAGAAGGCGGAATACGGCGACTGGATGTCGAGCAGTGGTTATGACTATTCCTACGGCTATAGCTGGAGCATCGGCAGATTGGTGGATGGCAGCAACGGTATGTACCCGGAGTATGAGAGGACCACCCGCACCCTGTACCTCACCATCAAGGAGCCGGTGGCGGGCGAGAACCCCAATACGGATTCCAGCTACAAGGAGATCGGCGGCCTGCCCGCCGATGTGCAGTGGACCAGATTTATGTGGTATATGGAAAAGGACACAGAGTTCCAGGCAGGGAAGGAGTATATGCTGGAGCTGCATCTCACCGTTCCCAAGGCGGACCCCGGCCGAGTCTGGGCGGAGGACCCGGACTACATCACGGTCTATATCAACGGCGTGAACTGCGCGGATTGCAATGTGGTATGGCAAGACCTGGATACGGACAAAGCCAACTGTAAGTGGGGCTTTGTGGAATGGTACCGCACCCCCGCCACGGGGGCGGAGACGGGCGTGACCGTCTCCGGCAAGGTTACAAGCAGCAACCCCAAAAACCCCACCACCGTCAGGCTGCTGCAGAACGGCACGGACACGGAGATGTACCGGACCACCATCAACCCGGCGAGCGGCAGCGGCCCGGTGACCCAGGACTTCACCATCGCCGGCGTAGCGCCGGGCACCTACGACCTGGTGGTCACCAAGCCCGGCCACCTGAAGTACACGGTGAAGGGCGTCGTGGTGGGCAGCGCGCCCCTCGACCTCACGGCGCAGACCGGCAAGCCGTACCGCGTCATCACGCTGCTGGCCGGGGATGTAAACGGGGACGGCCTGATTGATGTGGGCGATCTGAGCATGATCTGGAACGCCGCGAATTATAATAAATCCGTATCTGCCGCCAGCGATAAGGCCGCGGATTTGAACGGAGATAATCTGGTGGATGTGGGCGACCTGAACATTGTTTGGAACGCCGCAAACTACAACAAGAGCATAACCGCCTGCACCTTCAATTTCTGAAACCGGACCTGACGCGGCGCGGCGCCGCAGCGCAGAACCGAAACTGTGAGAGGAGGCAAATATGAAAAAACGGAAGCACAATCGACCGGCCGTGCAGCTTCTGACTCTTGCGATGCTCGCGGCGATACTGTCCGGCTTTGCGCTGACCGCGCTGGCCACGGACGACGGCACCGGCCCGCCCGCCGCGCAGACGGTGGCGGAGAAAACAGCCGCGGAGACCGCCGGGGAGGGGGCGGAAGCCTCGCCGGAGGCGCGCAAGGCCCCGCAGCGGGCGGGGCCATCGGATGCCTTCGGCTATGTGCGGTTTGTCTTTGAAAGGGATGGCTACGGTTCCGATCAGACCGTTAGATTAAACGGCTATCAGTACATCACCGAGTGCCGCCCCGGCGCCACGGTGTATACCGTTGAGGATGAATTTGCACGGCAGGGTTTCATCACCACAGGCGAGTATGTGGCCTATATGTGCGGTTCTAACCTGCATCTGAAGGGAAATCTCAACGGCGCGTGCATCAATTTGGATGGTGTTATTGATTCGAGCCCCTATGTCTATGTGCAGGAGGACACGACCATCGGCGGCAACCACTGCCTGCTGTATAACTTCCAAGGAAATGTCAATCTGCGCATCCGCCCCGGCAAGACGCTGACCCTGAACGCGCAGAGTCCCGGACAATTTCGGTATATGGGCGCCATCCGCGCCAATGACGGCGGTGATGTGAGCATTTCCGGCGGCGGCACGCTGAACATCAACGCAACCGGCAGTACGGAGGCCGTAGACAGCAGAAGTTTTCTGAGCGGTATCAGAGGCAGCAATGTGACCCTGGAAAACTGCACCAAGACCGGATTTGAAGGCAGCCCCACCGTGAACATCCTCATGGACAACCGCTACAGCGGGCCCGAGGGCGACAAGGTCATCGGCATCAGCGCGGGCAAGCTGACCGTGAAGGACGACACCCAGCTGAGGATCAATGTGTATGGCCGCGCGCTGAACACCAGCAACGACTCAAACACCGGCGAGGGCTTCTACGGCGGCACCGGGGGCCGGGTCAACCGCGCCATCAGCGCCTCCAGTATGGAGCTGCTGGACAAAGCCAGCCTGACGATATTCTCCCACAAGAATGTCATGAGCGACATTTGCCTGGGGGGCAGCGGCGAGGTGCTGACGGTGAACACCTCCGGCTACCTGAACATCCAGAACGATGGCAATATCGAGCGCTATGCCCTCGACGGCACCGGCGCCAACGATGCCATGCTCGCCATGTATCGGGACTACCCCACCGACAACATCTATTACTCCGACAAAGACGCCACGGTGAACCTTGTCCGGGCGGAGAAAGGCGTCAGCATCGTTTCCTATTCCGCCGCCATTGATGATTGGTATGATAAGTATTATATAAAGGGCCAGGAGGATGCCAACAACTGGGCCATCAGCTGCCGCGCGGCGGACCCCACGCTGGGCGCCGGAATGCACCGCGGCAGCCTCCGCATCGGCGATTCGGTCCAGCTGGCGGACAATAAGTGGTTCCGTAACCACGGCTCCATCGAGTACATCTGGGCGCCGCAGGGCGTCGCCACCGTGCAGCAGTCCAAGGGCCTGATCATGGGCTGGCATGCGCCGGAGGACAATCCCCAAGGCTCCTCCCTCTACTATGCCAAGGTCTTAAAGCCGGAGCTCAACGACATCCGTGTCGTGCGCAAGGGCGAGAGCCTGACGCTGACCGCGCCGACGGGGAAGGGCACCTTCCTCTGCTGGTACGACGCCCTGCACCCGGAGGGCAGCGGGAGCGGCACAAGCTGGACGGACACCACCCAGACCTTCTCCAACATCCAGCAGGATATGGTGCTGGTGCCGGTGCGCGACCCCATGACGACGGGCCCCAACCTCAGCGCCGTGGGCTACGTTGAGCAGTATGACAGCGATACCAGCACCTATACCCGCTACGCCTACCAGGACATGACCTTTGCGAAGGAGGACAGCATCAGCAACGACTCCGGCGGATACCGTGTCATGCTGGTGCCCGCGCAGCTGCCCCGGTACGGCGAGAACACCTATGCCGCCAAGGATCTGAAGAACAGACCCGTCATGGGCCTGCGCAACAGCCGGCTCTATGCCGATGCGAAGGCCAGCTTCGCCTATGGGACATCGCTTGACTGGAGAAACATCCCGGAGGGGAGCTACCGCATCGCCTACGATGACGATGAAACCGGCCGCTGCTACTTCAGCCAGCCCTTTACCTTTGACCCGCCCGTCGCCCCGCCGTACATCGCCCCCGGCAGCGGGATTTCTGAGGATGACAACCACGTCCCCGAAACCGTGACCATCACGGTGGAGCGGAACAGGCACATCGAATACCGTGTCTGGAATTCCTCCACGAATAAGTGGAGCAGCCTCCAGACCTACACCGGCCCCTTTGCCGTGGATGTCTCCGTCAGCAACGATGTGCGCATCGAGGCCTACGCCGGCGCCTCCATATTGGGCATCAAGTCCGAGGCCTATTATGCCGTGCGCCCCTCCGGCGCGCCCACGGTGAAATATGGCAGCAAGGTGCTCAGCGAAGACAGCGCCGTGCGGTACTTCTACGGCTCGATCGAGCTGACGGTAGAGGCCCCCGAGGGCTATGAGGTCTGGTATCGGGAAGACCAGGTACCGGCGGAGGGCTCCAACAGCGCCGAGGTCACCGGCACCAGGGCGGAGAACGGCAAGGCCATCATCACCGACAGCGGCAACAGCGGCAAGGTCTACTTCAAGCTGGCCAAGGCCTTTACCGTAAACGGCAGGGAATACCGGAAACTGAGCCATAACTACGCCGCAGTCTATCTGACGAAGCTGAACAGCCTGCCCGTCCCGAACGTGACCGTGAGGCCGAAGAGCGGCGGCGAGCCGCTGACACCCGTCGGCAACACCTACACGATCAGGGAATTCGTGAATGTGGAGCTGACAGGGACAGGCAGCATGCCCCTCAACGCCACCATGGCCTACGACCGTCATGGCGGCGCGACCCCCAACGGGGCGACGGCGTACACCACCCCCTTTGAGGTGCGCGGCGATAGTACCGTCAGTGTTTTCACCTGCGTCCCCAATGCGGACGGCGGCTATGACTACAAAGGCGAGAGCTATGTGTTCAAGGTGGACCCGAGCGTGAAAAAGGTCCTGCTTGTGGTGAGATACGCCACCGCCTACGACAGTGACGGCAATGAGCTTCTCAACGCCTCCACCAGTGGAGTCAATGTTTCGGTCGGCGCAAGGATCAGGGTCGTGCCGATTGTTCCGACAGGAAAGGTCTTCAAGAACTGGAGCGCGGACGGTATTTATGATACCCCCAGCGACAAGTTCAAGGAGGAGCTGTTCTTCACGGTGCCTGACCGCTCTAACAACTACAACCAGCTTATACTGGATGCGGAATTTGCCGATGAGAGCGAGGCCTACATCACCGGCGACACCAAGGTGCTGCTGGCCATGGGCAGTACGCAGTATAACGGCAACGATGTGATCATGCAGGGCACGGTGGGCGACAGCGTCGACCTTTTCACCGACCAGGGCGCGGGGGTCGATTACCACGCCCTGCGCACCATCACCTACCAGTGGTGGGAGGGCGACACCGTCGGCGAGGATGAAGATGCCCTGCCCGAATGGGCGACCTTTGATAAGAGCAAGACCTACACCGTCAAGGTCACCATCACCGCCAAGGGGAAGTTTTCCGACACCGCGGGCGTGCAATTCGGCCCCTACGGCAAATTCTTCAAGATGAAGGACGTCACCCGCCCCTATGGCGGCAAGACGCTGACCTTCACCGCCACGCCCCTCAGGGAGATGAACCTCACCCTCCCGACGCTCCACGATGGCGACAACCTTTCCGGCATCGAGAAAAGCATGAATGGGCAGCTTATGCCCCTCGGCTATATAACCAGCGTCCGGTGGGAGACCGGCACGCCCAGCTACGCCTACACCGCGACCACCGGCACCTACTACATTGAGAAGCTGCTGCTCAAGCCATACGCCTCCAGTACGGTGAACCGCCCGCTGCTGGACAACAAGGTCGTCATTGATGGCACGTGGTACTTCCACGCGGCGGACGCGAACGGCAATTATGTGGTGGTGAATTACACCTCCCCTGGTCAGAGGCGGATCCCAATCCGCGTGCTGCCCAAGGGCGTGAGCGTCTCCGGCCAGGTTACAAGCTACAACCCGAACAATCCCACCACCGTCAGGCTGCTGCAGAACGGCACGGAGATGTACCAGACCACCATCGCCGTGGCGAGCGGCAGCGGCCCGGTGACCCAGGACTTCACCTTTGAGACTGTGGCGGAGGGCACCTACGACCTGGTGGTCACCAAGCCCGGCCACCTCAGCTATACCGTGAAGAACGTCGTGGTGGGCAGCGCGCCCCTCGACCTCACGGCGCAGACCGGCAAGCCGTACCAGACCATTACGCTGCTGGCCGGAGATGTGAATGGGGATGGCCTGATTGATGTGGGCGATCTGAGCACGGTCTGGAACGGTGCGAACTACAATAAATCCGTAGCTGCCGCCAGTGATAAGGCCGCGGACCTGAACGGAGATGGCTTGGTGGATGTTGGCGACCTGAACATTGTTTGGAACGCCGCAAACTATAACAAAAAAGCTGATACGCATTGTGTTGTATCATATTAAAGGAGGATGCTTCTATGACAAAACGTATACTGGCACTGCTGATGAGCATGATGCTGGTCGTCGCTATGGTGCCGACGACAGCATTTGCCGCAGCCGGCACATGGGATGTTGATCTTGTTGTGTCGAAAAACACTGGGGTCAAATACAACGGGCAAGAGACGGTTGAGATTGGCTTTGGTGTCCAATCGGATGATTTGACCTTAAGCACCGCACAAAGCATTGTGTTTGCTGTTGACTTAAATGTGTTCGATTTTGTTTATGCCGAAGGAGCTACGGCAACTTCCTATACGGATATGCTTGCAGCAGGCAGTTTAGCGGAAGTAACTGATGTGGTTTATAGGAAGTATCAGTCTGGCAGTGGGCCTTCTGCGATAAAATGGGACGCAAAAGTCTATGTTGCGAAAAAAGGCAGCACTGGATTTATGGCGTTCCAGCCCAACTGCACCAAAGACACTCCTTGCCAAACCCAAATAATCCTTGCTTCAATCCTTTTTGGCCTCAAGAGCGGTAAGAGTGAAGCGGATATAACTTCCTCCTCAATCCGACTTGTAACTGTAGCCGAAGCATATGAGCTGGCACAGGGCCAGGTCATATTCCTGACTGACGGTAAAGCTGGTGGGCAAGTGCAGCAGTATGGCACCACCGTCGCCGGCAACCCCGATACCCTGACCGGTACGGTTCAGGTTAAATGGGACGGCATCACCCCCACCGAGCCGCCCAAGCCCCTCCCCACCTGCGTGGCGCCCACCGGCATAACCGCCGAATTCGGGGCTGCGCTCGCCACCGTTGCGCTGCCCAACCCTGCCGGCAACACCTCCGGTAGTTGGGAGTGGATGAACGGCGCGCAGAGGGTCGGCAATGTGAAGGATAATCCCCACACCTACAAGGCCAGGTTTGTCCCCAACGACACCACGGCCTACCAGACGGTGGAGGACATTGATGTTGAAGTTACCGCCACGAAGGTAACGCTCTCCGCCGGCTCTCCGATTATGCTCCCCATCACGGAGACCTATACCGGCTCTCCCATTGAGCCCACTCCGACGATCAAGACAGCCGCTTCCGGTGATACGCTTGTGCTGGGTCAGGATTACGAGATCACAAAGTACGAGGACAACACCGATGTCGGTACGGGCAAGATCTTTATTGCGCCGCTGACCGACGGCAACTACAGCTTTGCTGCCAGCAGCTATAACTTTGAAATCAAGGCCGCCGGCAGCTCCATCTCCATCACCGGCGACCCCGGCAAGGCCTATAATGGCTCTGCTGTGGCCGATCCCGCCGTAAGCGTGACGGGCAGCGCCGGCGCGGTGACCTGCACCTATTACACCGATGCCTCCTGCACCACCGAGACCAACGCCGCCAACAGCGGCGCGGCCTCTGACGGCGCGGCGCCCAAGAACGCCGGCGACTATTGGGTCAAGGCCACCGTTGCCGGGGATGCCAACTACGCCGGCGCCACCTCCGATCCCCAGGCGTTCACCATCACGCGCGCGGCTTACACCTTCACCTACGCCGGCACGACCGCGGCGGCGATCGGCCAGGCCAGACCGACAAGCGACCCTGCTGCGACCGCAAGCGGCGTCGGCGGCGAGTCCGTCTCCGGCACGCTGACCTGGTACGCCGATTCCGCGTACGCCAACCCTGCCAGCGGCAACTTCACCGCCACCGGCACGGAAGAGCTGTACTGGAAGTTTGTCCCGGCCGCCTCGGAAACGAACTACGTTGCGGACGCGCAGACCGGCAGCGCCACCTTCAACGTCTCCGAGCTTCCGGCGCAGTCGGTGGCCTTTGCGGACCCGGGCCCCGTCGCCAAGACCTTCGGTGACACAAACTTCACCAACACCGCGACCAACTCCACCTCCGGCGGCGGCGGCGCCATCACCTACTCTGTCGACAACACCGCCGTAGCTGAGGTAGATGCCTCCACCGGTGAGGTCACCATCAAGGGCGCGGGCACGGCGACCATCACAGCCACCGCCGCCGCGGCCCCTGGCTACGCCGAGACCAAGGCGAACTACACGCTGAACGTCTCCCCCATGACCATTACGCCGGCCATTGTCCTCACGCCGGCTGCCTTCGAGTATGACGGAACGGACAAGGAGCCTGCTGTTGCTGTAAATGACGGGGCGCTTGTCCTCACGGCTGCGGACTACACGGTGGAATATGAGAACAACAGGAATGCCGGCACCGCGAAGGTCATCGTAAAGCCGGCAGCGGGCGGCAACTACACCTGGACCCCCGACGCCGAGCAGACCTTCGCCATCACGCCGAAGGCGCTCGATCAGTCCGCCTTTACCTGGAGCACGGCGGTCAGCTTCCCCTATGACGGCAATGCGCACAGCGTGACGCTGACCAATCTGCCCGCGGGCGTGTCGGCGGTCTATACGGATAACACCAAGACCTATGTCGGCAGCTATACCGCCAGCGCCGTGCTGAATGTGGATGCAAACCACACCCTGACCGGCACCCTCGCCACCTGCGCGTGGGGCATCACCCCGACAGCCGACCCCGCGGTGATCGGGGCGGCAGCTGCGGTGCTCACCGGCAAGACCGTTGACCTGAGCACCAATGTGACCGGCGCGATGGGCGATGTGAGCTATGCCATCGACTCCAGCGCTGCGCTTGCCGGCTGCTCGGTCGATCCCAATACCGGTATCTTTACCGCCGGCACGACGGGCGGCAGCTGCATCGTTACCGTTACGGTAGCGGCAAAGGATGTGGACGGCGACGGCACGGACGAGTACAGCGGCGCCACCGGCAGCATCACCGTTACGGTACAGGAAAAGACCGAGGTCAGCGCGCACATCAGCTTCCCCAACGGCAAGCTGACCTACAACGGCAGCGAGCAGACCTACGAGAATGCCAGCATCGACGGCATCACCCCCGGCGCGAACCCCACGTGGACCTACACCTACACCGCCGTCTCCGGCACGCTGTCCGGCGGCAAGCCCAAGACCGCCGGCACCTACACGGTGTCTGCGACCTATGAGGATGATGACAACTACGGCACCGCGAACGCCACGCTGACCATTCGCCCCGTGCGGGTGGCCATCCCCGCCGCGGACACCACCGTCCACACCTACGACGGCACCGCCAAGACCTACGACATTGCCGCTACTGCGGACTACACCGTCGCCGGCAATATCCAGACCAACGCCAACGAGGCCGGCTACACCGTCACGGTAGCGCTGACCGATAAGGTCAACACTGTGTGGGAGGACGACACAACGACGGATCGGGACTATACTTTCAAGATCATGAAGGCCGTCCCGACCGGCAGCCCGGACTACACCGCCATCAACGCCGCCGGCAAGACGCTTGGTGACGCGGCGCTGACCATCGGCACCATCACTCCCACCGGCGGCACGCTTGCCTGGGATGACGGCGACAGCCACGCCGTTGTGGCGAACACCCCCTACGGCTGGACCTACACCCCGGCGGATCCGGCCAACTACAAGCCCCTGACCGGCTCCATTACGCCCTATGTGGTGACCTATTACGGCGGCGGCGGCAGCTATACCCCGAGCTACTCCGTCACCGTGGAGAAGACCGCGAACGGGACGATCAACGTCTCGCACAAGAACGCGATCAGCGGCGAGACCGTGACCATCACCGCAAAGCCCGACGCGGGCTATGAGCTGAGCAGGCTGATCGTTCTCGACAACAAGAACAGCGAGCAGGTCCTCACCGCCGGGCTCAACGGCGCGTTCACCTTCAGGATGCCCGCCAGCCCGGTCACGATCAAGGCGGTCTTTGCCGAGTCCGCGGCCATGATGTTCGACGATGTCGCCGCTGACGCCTACTACTTCGAGGCTGTGAAGTGGGCGATCAGAAACGGCGTCACCAACGGCATCGGCAACAACCTCTTCGGCTCCGACGATCCCTGCACCCGCGCGCAGATCGTCACCTTCCTGTGGCGTGCTGCCGGCTCCCCCGAGCCCAGAAGCATGGCCGGCTTTACGGATGTCCCCGCGGACGCCTTCTATGCCAAGGCTGTCGCGTGGGCCGTTGAGAACGGCATCACCACCGGTACCGGCGACGGGAAGTTCAGCCCCGACGACACCTGCTCCCGCGCGCAGAGCGTGACCTTCCTCTATCGTGCCTCCGGCAGCCCCGCGGTCAGCGGCATCGCTGAGTTCAGCGATGTGGCGCCCAACGCCTATTACGCCGACGCAGTGGCGTGGGCAGCGAAGAAGCGCATCACCACCGGCATCGGCGGCGGGCTGTTCGGCTCCGACGACGACTGCACCCGCGCTCAGATCGTGACCTTCCTGTGGAGGGCCATGGTCGAGTAAACCACCGCAATACGAGGGGGACGGGTTTCCCGTCCCCCTCCTTTCTCAAAGCGCTCCGCCGCCGGGGGAGTGCTTTGAGAAGGCCTGGCAATATGATATTTCAGGGAAAAGGAGACTGATGCAATGGCCATCACATTGAACGCGCTTCCCGCGACGCTCACGGAGTTTGAAGCCCTGCCGCGCCGCACGCCGGAGGAGGTCTGCGCGCTCTTCCTGTGCGCGCTGCACCTGTACACAAAGGATGCGGACGCAGGCGCAGCGGCCATGAATCTGCTGCGCGGCCCGCGCCCCATGACCCCCTACGATACGCAGTTTCTGCGGGACCGCCTGCGGGGCAAGGAGTATCTGCCGCTGGCCTACTTCGACGGCGCGGCGCCGGAAAACAGCTATGTGCCCGCAAAGCCGTACACGCTGACCGTTCTTTCGGACCCACGCCCCCAGGACGTTGAGGAGGGCTATCTCCGGGTGTTTCTCAGGACTGCGGGCGCGGATTCTCCCCGCCCCATCAAGCTCAGGCAGAAGCCCTCTACCGGGGAATGGTTTTTGTGGGAGTATTCCAGCCCCCTGAGCGGCATCCGCATTCCCGCGGCGCAGGACCCCTGGGCGTAGCGGGCGGGCGCGGGCAGGGAAGCACTCGCGCCCGTGCCGGCGCCGGAGATCGTACAACGGGAATCGGGACAACGATAAATAACAGGAAAAGGAGACGGAAACTATGGGACTTATTAAAGCGGCGTTGGGCGCGGCTGGCGGCGTGATGGCCGACCAGTGGAAGGAATACTTTTATTGTGAGGCGATGCCCGCAAACATTCTGGCGGCCAAGGGGCATAAAAAGGTCACGGGCCGCTCCAGCAACAAAAAGGGCGACGAAAACATCATCACCAACGGCTCTGTGATCGCCGTGGCGGACGGCCAGTGCATGCTCATCGTCGAGCAGGGCAAGGTCGTGGAGGTCTGCGCCGAGCCGGGCGAGTTCCTCTACGACACCTCCACCGAGCCGAGCATCTTCTCCGGGAAGCTCGGCGACGGCATCGGCGACGTGTTCCGGAATATCGGCAAGCGCTTCACCTTCGGCGGCGAGGCGCCCAAGGATCAGCGCGTCTACTATTTCAACACCAAGGAGCTGGTCGGCAACAAGTACGGCACGGCCTCTCCCGTTCCGTTCCGCGTTGTGGATCAGCGGGCGGGCCTCGACCTCGACGTCGGCATCCGCTGCTTCGGCGAGTACAGCTACCACATCGCGAACCCGCTGCTGTTCTACACGAATGTCTGCGGCAACGTGAGCGAGGACTATGACCGCGCGAACCTTGACAGCCAGCTCAAGACCGAGCTCCTCACCGCGCTTCAGCCCGCCTTCGCGAAAATCAGCGAGATGGGCATCCGCTACTCCGCGCTCCCCGGCCACACGACCGAGCTGGCCGGTGCCCTCAACGAGGCCCTGAGCGCCAAGTGGCGCGACCTGCGCGGCATCGAGGTCGTTTCCTTCGGCGTCTCCTCCGTCACGGCGAACGAGGAAGACGAGAAGATGATCAAGGAGATGCAGCGCAACGCGGCCTTCATGGATCCGACGCGCGCGGCGGCGCATCTCGCGGGCGCGACCGGCGACGCGATGAAGACGGCGGCGGCCAACCCCAACGGCGCGGTCGGCGCGTTTATGGGCATGGGGATGGCCGGCGGTATGGCCGGCGGTCAGATGGCCAATCTTTACCAGCAGGGGGCGCAGCAGGCGCAGCCCTTGGAGCGCCAGATGGTAGACGGCCCCGGCATGATGCAAAAATACTGGAAGTGCGAATGCGGGCAGGAGAACAGCGGCAAGTTCTGCTCCAACTGCGGTAAGCCGGAGCCTAAGGCGCCGGACGCGTGGACCTGCGCCTGCGGGGCGAAGAACACCGGCAAGTTCTGCTCGGAGTGCGGCAAGCCCAAGCCCGCGGGTGAGTGGATCTGCTCCTGCGGGACGGCCAACAAGGGCAAATTCTGTTCCAACTGCGGCAAGCCCCTTGGAGGCTGAGCCGGAGTGGGACGGAAAATGATCTGGGTACTGGCGCTTGGTGCCGCGGGCGCCGCGGTGCTGCTGGGGCTTTATAAGCACTTTGTGGCCGATCGGATTATGGACGGAGGCAACATGGAGAATCCGGACGCCTCGCTCCACCTCCTTGACGGCGACTACACCTATGCAGACAACGGCAAGCTCTGGCGCCGGATCGCCGGCGCGTGGCGGAGCGGGGACGGACGCTGGGTGCTGACGCTGAACGGCGAGTATGACCTGACCCTTGCCATGGACGGCGAGACGGTGCTCTCGTGTCCGCTGTGGTTCACCTATCTCCAGCCGGGCAAGGTCCTTCAAACAGAGCTTGAGCCGGAGGAGACCGTGCTCCAAAGACCGGACGGAACGGAGCTTGGAAGGATCGGGGAGCTGCGCCATGTCGAGGGGGACGGCGGCGATGACGTCGGAGCGCTCATGCTGCTGCTTGTGCTGCCCGGCAACACGGAGGAGACCGTGGAGCTTTACAAGACGGAACAGGAGCCGCGGGGCGAAGCCCCTCCCGAAAAATAAAAGCAGAAGGCGGAGGACAATCATGGGACTGTTTGATAAAAAATACTGTGACATCTGCGGCGAAAAAATCGGCTTGCTCGGCAACCGAAAGCTGGAGGACGGCAACCTGTGCAAGAACTGCGCGAAAAAGCTTTCGCCGTGGTTCAGCGACCGCCGCAATTCCACCGTGAGCGAGATCGCAGAGCAGCTCGCCTACCGTGAGGAGAACCGGAAGAAGGTTGCAGCGTTCCACACCACCCGGACGATCGGCACGAACACCAAGGTGCTTCTGGACGAGGATGCGGGAAAGTTTATGGTAACAAGAGCAAGCGATTTGCAGGAGGCCAATCCGGATGTTCTGGATTTTTCCGATGTGACGGGTTGCAACCTCGACATTGACGAGAGCAGTACCGAGCTTAAGCGCAAGGACAAAGATGGCAAGGAGGTCAGCTACAATCCGCCGCGCTACGAGTACTCCTATGATTTCTACATCACTATATTCATCAACAACCCCTATTTTGACGAAATACGCTTCCAACTCAACTCCAGTTCAGTGGACATTACGCCGCCGCCTGCAATGCGTCCGGGCATGATGACCCGGTGCAATCCGGAAACCAATGTTGAGTACCGCAATTATAAAAAGCTCGGCGAGGAGATTCAGCAGGTTCTGACGCAGGTCCGCAGGGATGTGCGCAAAAAGATCGAGCAGGCAGCCGCGCCCAAAGCGGCAGTCGCCTGCCCCTACTGTGGCGCAACTACCACACCAGATGCAAACGGCTGCTGTGAATACTGCGGCGGCGCGGTGAACGGCTAAACCATCCATCAAACGACGATTTAGGAAGAAGGATTTAAAAATGAAAAAGTATGTAGCATTACTCCTAATTGCAGTTGCACTCCTAACGCTTGCCGCCTGCGGCGGCAAGGATGCGCTGGCCGGAACATGGTCTGCTGATCTCGGAGATGACGGTGTGATCACATGGACGTTCAACGGAAAAGGCAAATGTACCATGGAGAATGCGTACATGAAGCAGGATGGCACCTATACCATTGACGGCGACCAGCTTACGGTAATGCTGGAGGCTTGGAGTGAACCGTCTACTTACACGTTCTTCGTGGACGGCAGCAGCCTTACCATGAATGAGAACTCCGGCTACGGCATCAGCGGCACTTTTGCAAAAAAATAAGCCGCATAGAAACACAATACGTATACTTTGCCTGACCACAGCGTATCAAATGGCGCCCGCCCGCCCGTAGCGCGGGCGGGCGCTTCCTTGTGAGAAAGAAGAAAGAGGTGGAACCATCTATGCCAGCACAGGTAACCAACTACAAATGCCCGGCCTGTACCGGCCCGCTGCACTTTGTGGGTGCGTCCGGCAAGCTGGAGTGTGACTACTGCGGAGCCAGCTATGATGTGGCGGAGATTGAGGCGCTTTACGCGGAGAAGGAGGAAAAGGCGGCGGCAGCGCAGCAGTCCGCCGAGGAAAAGGCTGCCGCGGAAAAGGAGGCCGCCGAGAAGGCTGCCGGGGAGAGCGAGTGGGATATGTCCGGCCTGAGCAGCGACTGGGGCGCGGACGCGGACGGTATGAAGGCGTACAGCTGCCCGAGCTGCGGCGCGCAGCTCATCTGCGAGGCCACCACCGCCGCGACCTCCTGTCCATACTGCGGCAACCCGACGGTCGTGCCGGGACAGTTCGCGGGGACGCTGAAGCCGGACTTCGTGATCCCGTTCAAGCTCAGCCGTGAGGACGCGGTCCAGCGGCTCAAAAAGCACTACAAGGGCAAGGTGTTCCTGCCCAGGAGCTTTTCCGGCGAGAATCACATTAAGGAGATCTGCGGCGTCTACGTTCCGTTCTGGATGTTCAGCGGCGAGGCGGAGGGCGACGCGCACTTTGACGCCACCCGCTCGCGCACGTACAAAAGCGGCGATTACCGGGTCACGGAAACGGACCACTACGACGCTTACCGCGCCGGAAGCCTGGCCTTTGAAAAGATACCGGTGGACGCGTCGGAAAAGATGCCGGATGAGCACATGGACTCCATCGAGCCGTACGATTACAGCGAGCTCAAGCCCTTTTCCACCGCCTATCTTCCGGGCTTTCTTGCCGACAAGTTCGACGTGTCGGCGGAGGACAGCCGCCGGCGTGCCGACGCGCGCTGCGTCGGCACACTGAGAAGCGCACTGGAAAAGACCGTGTCCGGCTATGAGACCTGCTCGGCGCGGGAGAGCAACACGACCATCAGGCGCGGCAAGGTCCACTACGCGCTCATGCCCGTGTGGATGCTCAACACGAAATGGCGCGGCAAGGACTTCCTCTTTGCCATGAACGGTCAGACCGGAAAGCTCGTGGGCGACCTGCCTGTGGACAAGGGACGGTATTGGGGGATGTTCTTTGCCATTGCCGCGTCGCTGACCGCCATTGGTTCGGTTCTGACCTTGACACTGCTGAGATAAGGGGGGGGACGGATATGAAAAGAAAGATATCGGCCCTGCTGGCGGCACTTTTGCTGATGCTGAGCCTGTGTGCCCCCGTCATGGCGGCGGTCGAGTACGGCGTGTTCTACGACGAGACGGAGCAGCTCGGCTCCGTGGAGCTGAGCTACGCGGCGGAGCAGAGGCTCCCCCAGCTCACGCAGGAGCTTGGCGTCGATCTCCGGGTGGACGCCTTCATTGATGAGGATGTGGATGCCGACACGAGCGTCGCGGACATTGCGGCGTATGTCTACGAGAATTCCGGCTACGGCTGCGGCGAGTGGAAGGACGGCGTCTCGCTGACGCTGCTGCTGCGCGGCACGGAGGACGGCGCCTACACGCTCTCGGAGGCGGATTGGTGCGTGTACGCCTTCCTCGATCCGGCGCGGGGCAGCGCGCAGGAGCTGTCCGCCGCCGTATACGCCGCGGTGGCGCCCTACATGGTCGAGCGCGCGTGGAACGGCGAGGACATGACCATGAGCGCCACGGCGCTCTCGCAGGCGGTGGACGCAATGGCGGAGAGCGTGGAGGACTATCTCCGCGCAAACGCCTCGCCGGACGCCTCCGACGGCCTGGCCGGGCCGGACGGGACGGAGCCTGCGCAGACCGGGAGCACAGAGACCCCGGAGCCGGACGTATCGTCCATGCAGTACATATTCGATTTTGCCGGCTGCCTCCCGCCCGATAGCCGGACGGAGATGGAAGCGCGCGCGGAGGAGATCTCCAAACACCACAGCTGCGGCGTTTACGCCGTCTTTGTCGACGACTACAGGGTGTACGGCAGCGATGATGTCTATCGGGCGGCCTATCAGTTCTACCACGACAGGCAGCTCGGCCTGGGCGAGGAACGCAACGGCGTGATCATCCTGCTGAGCATGCAGCCCCGCAAGTATGCCATGTTCATCTATGGCAAAAATGCCGAGTACGCCATCAACGAGTACGGCGCGGAGCAGCTGGAAGAACGCTTTTTGAGTCTGTTCAGCGGCGGCAGCTGGTACAGCGGCGTTTCCGAGTATCTGGCCGCCTGCGACGAGTACCTGACCCTTGCCGAGGCGGGAAAGCCCGTGCGCGAGATGCCCTGGGCGGTGCTTGGGATCGTTGTGATCGTCTCCTGCCTGATCGCGGGCGGCGTTTGCAAGGTGCTCAAGATGAACATGAAGACGGTCCGGCGCGGCGCGGCGGCGGATGAATATGTCACCGCCGATGGGCTGACGCTGACGGAAAGCAGCGACCGCTTCCTGTACACGACCGAAACGCGCACGAAAATCAAGGACGAAAGCTCCGGCAGCAGCGGCGGCGGAAGCACCTCGAGCCGCAGCGGGGGCGGCGGCCACGGACGCAGCGGAGATTATTAAGGAGGGCGGATGTTGAGAAGCTTGATTCGCAGCCACCTTGCGCCGGGGCTTCTCTGCCTGGCGCTGCTCCTGAGCCTGACCGCCTGCGGCGGAAAAACCGGGTCGCCCCCGGCAGCTGAGAGCGGCGGCGTGACCGAAACGCATCCCGGAGATCAGGGCAATACGGGCGGCTCTTCCCCGCCGGAGACCGATTCGGAGCAGGGGAAGACGGCGCTTGCCCGGCTGCGGGCGTGTATTGAGAGAAACGACCATCTGGCCGGCGCGGTGGCATATCTCGGCAATCGGGCGCAGGGGGATGCCGTGCCGCTGGCCGACTGGCTGCGGGAAAACTGCTCCGGCTTGACAGCGGAGCTGCCCTTCCTGCCGGAAATCCCGGCAGAGCGGACCCTCGGCGCGGGCTATGGCGACCTCTACTGCGTCGTTCCCCGGGATGAGAGCACCAGCCTGGCTGTGAACCGTGTGGCATGGGAGTCTCTCGGAAATGGGGTGCGGCCGGTGGTGGACGAGGTCCTCTACCGCGAGGAGCACGCCCGGCCCGTGCTGGTATTCGTAAACTTCGAGATGTGGCCCGAGGAGCCGGATACGGAGATCTGTCTTGTGACCGAAAACGGGCTGGAGGTAAGCTGGTACCCCCTGATCAACGGATTTGGCTGCCCCGTCGTGCCGACCGGCGCGGACGATGCCCCCATGCTGATGGACTTTGCGTTCTTCGGCGACATCACCGGCCTTGACTATCCCGAGGGCTGGGAACCGGCGGGGGATGACTGGTGGCTGCCGCCTACCAATATTGGCCTGGCCGATACTGCCTGGGTCTGCGATGACTGGATGCTGGATCTGCACTATGGCAACGGTGACCCCGATTATGCGGGGATCGCCGAGTTCTACCGCCGCACGGAAGACAGTATGGAGCTGAAGCTGGCCTACGCCGGCGTGTGGCGCATGGAGGATGACTGCCTGCGGGTGGAGTTTTTTCCCGACGACGGCGCCGTTCTCGGCGGCAGCTTTCCGATCCTCATCTCTCCCTCCGGCGAGGACCTGTATTTCCAGCGCTCGCGCAGCGGCGAGGGGCTGCCCTTTCTGGAGGACGGCGTGGACTCCGTCGGACTGACGTTAAGCGTGGGCTGAATGCGAAGCGCCCTTCCCTCCCGAATGCCGGGCCTGCAATTTGTGATCTTCTTGAGGCCGGCGCCTTGAAAGGGGAGGCGGGGTGTGATATAATGCCCTCCATGCGGAAAACGGGAAGGACTGCAAGGGGGGAGACGCGGTGATTACAACGCTTTTGTGGGATGTGGACGGCACGCTGCTGGACTTCGACGCGGCCGAGCGCGCGGCCATCCGCACCCTTTTCCGGGAATACGGCCTGGGCCCCTGCTCTGACGAGCTCCTTATGCGCTACTCCCGGATCAACAAGGCCTACTGGGAGCGCCTGGAGCGCAAGGAGCTGACAAAGCCGGAGATTCTGGTGGGCCGCTTCCGGGACTTTTTTGCCTCGGCGGGCATCGACCCGGCCCTGGCGGCGGAGTTCAACGAAAAATACCAGACCTGCCTGGGCGACACCATCGTCTTTCGGGACGACAGCTTCCAGATCGTCGCCTCCCTCCGGGGGCGGGTGCGGCAGTACGCCGTGTCCAACGGCACGGTGATCGCCCAGGAGAAAAAGCTGCGCCTGTCCGGCCTGGGCGCGCTGATGGACGGGGTGTTTCTCTCCGAGCGGCTGGGGGTGGAAAAGCCGGACGTGAGCTTTTTTGACCAGGTTTTTGCGGCCATCGCCCCGGTGGACAGGGCCCGGACGATGATCGTGGGCGACTCCCTCACAAGCGATATGCAGGGCGGCGTCAACGCCGGGATCGTCACCTGCTGGTACGACCCGGAGGGCCGCCCGGCCCCCGCCGGCATACCCATCAGCCACCGCATCGCAGACCTTCACGAAATCTATGCGCTGCTCTGACGCTCCGAAAGAAAAGAAGGAAGACACGGCTCCACGCTGTGCCTTCCTTTCTTTGCCCTTTTTGGATCCGCAGCCGCTTTTTACGCCCTTGCCGGCATAGAGAGCCTCATACCCCCATCGCCTGGAATTTCAGACCCAGACGGCGGAAAAGGCAGAGAAAATTGGGACAGGGGCGGGCCGGCAGGAGCCGGAAGATCGCTTGCACCCGGAATCGGTTGATGCCGGGCTCACGTCGGCGCGTCTGCAGTGTGAATACAAGGAAATAATTTCAAGTTTTGGGAGAAGAATGGGAAAAGCGAAGAAATGAGAATATTTCTTGACTTTTTTGGAAAATAGGGTATATTTTTTCTACTTGCTTTTATACAGGAATGAATAGGCCGGGGCTGTCCGCGCGCTGCGGACAAGATGCCGAAAGTGCGGTTTGAGGGGTGAGCAGATATGGCATATATGCGCTTGGGCGACCTGCTGGTGGCCTCCGGAGTGATTTCGGAAGAACAGCTTCACGAGGCGCTGGAGCTTCAGAAGCAGACCCACCAGCGCCTGGGCGACGTGCTGGTGCAGTCCGGCATCATCACCGAGCAGCACCTCATCGAGGCGCTGCAGATTCAGCTGGGTGTGGAATTTGTGGACCTGACGGCGGTGTCCATCCCGGTGGAGCTTGCAAAGTACGTCCCCCGGAATATCGCCCGGAAGTTCTGCGTGGTGCCGGTAAAGCTCATCCGCGACACCCTCTATCTTGCCATGAGCGACCCGCTGGACTTTGTGGCACAGGAGGAGGTCAAGGCTGCCTCCCGCAAGCGGGTCGTCCCCATGATCGCCACCCGCCGGGCCGTCGAGCAGGCCATCAGCCGCCTGTACGGCAACGAGGGCACCGCCCGGGTCATCGAGGAGATGAAGCGGGAGGCGGGTGCCTCTGCCCCCGACATCGTCCCCGCCCAGCTCTCCCAGGAGACGGGGGACCGGAGCGGCGACTCCGCCCCCACCATCCGCTTTGTCAACGGCCTCATTGAGCGGGCCGTGCAGGAGCGGGCCAGCGACATCCACCTGGAGCCCCAGGAGGGGGAGATGGTGGTGCGCATGCGGGTGGACGGGCTGCTGCGGCGGATGTTCACCGTCCCCGCGGAGCTTCAGAATACGGTGATTTCCCGCCTGAAAATCATGGGCGGCATGAACATTGCCGAGCACAAGATTCCCCAGGACGGACAGGCCGTGGTGCAGGTGAAGGGCCATGGGCTGGATCTGCGTATTTCCTCCATGCCCACGGTGTACGGAGAGAAGATTGTGCTGCGTCTGCTTGACAAGGCGGCCCAGGCCCTCTCCAAGGAGGCCATCGGCCTTGAGGGGAAGGACCTGGAGCGGTACGAGGCGCTGCTGCGCAATACAAGCGGCGTCATTTTGCTGGTGGGCCCCACCGGCTCGGGCAAATCCACCACCATGTGCGCCATGCTCCGGGACCTTGCCCGGGAGGAGGTCAACATCGTCACCCTGGAGGACCCGGTGGAGTACCATATCCCCGGCGTGAGCCAGTGCCAGATCAACGAAAAGACGGGCATGACCTTCGCAAGCGGCCTGCGGGCCATCCTGCGGCAGGACCCGGACATCATCTCCGTGGGCGAGATCCGCGACGGCGAGACGGCCAGCATTGCCATGCGCTCGGCCATCACCGGCCACCTGGTGCTCTCTACCTTGCATACCAACGACGCGCCCTCCGCCGTGTTCCGCCTGCGGGACATCGGCGTGGAGCCCTGGCTTGTTTCCAGCGCCCTGCGGGGCGTTATCTCCCAGCGCCTGGTGCGCAAGATCTGCCCTCACTGCAAAAAGGGCTATCAGCCCTCCGGAGAGGAGCTTGCCCTTCTCGGCATACCCGAGGACACCAAAACCACCTTCTATAAGGGTGAGGGCTGCCCCGAGTGCCATCACACCGGCTATACCGGCCGCCGGGCCGCCTTCGAGATATTGATGGTCAACAGCTGCCTGCGCCGCCTCATCAGCGAGGACGCCGGCCTTGACGCCATCACCGCCGCCGCCCGGGAGGACGGCTACACCACCATGCGGGAGAGCTGCCGTGACCTGGTGCTCCGGGGCGTGACCACCGCCGAGGAGGCCGCCCGTACCATCAGCTCCACCGTAGACGACTAAGCCGCGGCACTGCCGAATGACGCTTGATGAGAAGGGCGGGTGAGAATCCTTGATTACCTATCGATATAGGGGGCAAACGGAGCACGGGGCCAAGGTGTCCGGCGTCATCCGCGCCTACGACGAGTACGAGGCCGTCTCCAAGCTCCGGGAGAGCTGCGCCATCGTCACAAAGCTGGAGGAGGTCAAGGAGCGGAAGGGCTTCTTCTCCCGGCCCGCCAAAGCCAGGCTCTCGGAGAAGGAGCTGGCCCTGATCTGCTCTCAGTTCTCCATCATCCTCGGCACCGGCCTTCCCATGGTGCGGTGCGTGGAGATGGTGGCCTCCCAGAGCCGCAGCCGGCACCTGCGCCGGATGCTGGAAAAGGTAGCCGAGGAGATCGGCGCGGGCTACTCCATGGCCCAGAGCTTTGAAAACAGCATGCCCGGCCTGCCCCGCACCTTTATCGAGACCGTCCGGGCGGGGGAGCAGTCCGGCGCGCTGGAGACCTGCTTTCAGCGCCTTCAGCAATACTATGATAAGTCCGCCAAAACAAAGGCGAAGATCATCAGTACCCTGACCTACCCGGCCATGGTCATCGTGGTGGCCGTCATTGTGTTCATCATCATCATGGTCAAGGCCGTCCCCGCCTTTACCAACAGCTTTGCCGAGCTGGGCACCGACCTGCCCGGCGTGACAAAGGGCCTTATCGCCGCCAGTGCCTTCTTCAACCGGTGGTGGTGGCTCATCCTGGTCGCCGCCGCCTTGCTTGTCATCGCCTATATGGCGGCCAAGCGCACCGAGCGGGGCCGGGCGGCCATCGCCTCCTTCGCCCTGCGCCGGGCTCCGCTGCACCGGCTCCACTCCATGAGCGCCGCCGGGCAGTTTGCCTCCACCATGGCCACCATGCTCGCCGCCGGCCTTTCCGTGCCCCGGGCCCTGGATGTGACCAGCCAAGTAGTCGGCAACTATGTGTTCGCCCTGGGCGTGCGCAAGGTCAAGGAGGGGGTAGAGCGGGGCCGCACCATCGCCGAGAGCATGGGAAAAGTGGAGTATTTTCCCGGGATGCTCGTGGAGATGGTGGGCGTGGGTGAACGCTCCGGCTCCCTGGAGGAGACGCTGGACGTCATCGGCGGCTACTTCGAAAACGAGGTGGAGGTGCTCACCACCCGGCTGCTGTCCCTGCTGGAGCCGGTCATCACTCTGGTGCTGGCCGTGGTGGTCGTGGTGCTGCTGCTGGCGGTGTACCTGCCCATGTTCAGCCTGTACGGCTCCATTTGATTCGGATATCTGAACCGTGCCCCAACCTGCGCGGTGGGATATATATGTATGACCAAGACGAAAGAAAAGGAGATTTTGCATTATGTTTCAGAAGTTGAAGAACCGCAAGGGCTTTACCCTGATGGAAATGCTTATTGTTGTGGCGATCATCGCCGTTCTGGTGGCCATCGCCATTCCCACCTTCAACGCCTCTCTGGCCAAGGCCCGCGCCGCTACCGACGTGGCCAACATCCGCTCCGGCTATGCCGCCGCCCAGGTGGAGGCCATGATCGGCGACACTGCCACCGGCACCAAGCTCTACCTCCAGAATGACGGCACCGTGGCCCCCACCGGCACCAATGACTACGCCTGCCAGGGCGCTGCTGCCAAGGCTTCCGAGGAGGCCACCATCGGCGGCATCAAGAAGGCCAAGGACATCGGCTGGGCCAAGGGCGACAAGATCGTCTACACCGTCACAGTGGACGGCACTTCCGGCGACATCTCCGTGGAGATTACCAAGGAGTAATCGCGCGGTATTCAAGCCTAAAAAATGAGCCTGCCCGCCGGGGCGCGTCCCGGCGGGCAGGAACGCCCCCTTCATTCCAACCGGGAAAGGGGGTGGCTGTAGGTTGGCGGCCATCCCCGCGCGAAGGCTTTTCGGAAGGAGTGCATGGTATGCTCTATGAGTCCCCGTTCATCACGATTTACTGCTGTGTGCTCGCCCTCATTCTGGGCGCGTGTGTGGGCAGCTTCACCGGCTGCCTTGCCTGGCGCACCGTCCACGGCGAGAGCATCTGGCGGGGCCGTTCCCACTGCGATGTGTGCGGCCATAGCCTCGGTGTGCGGGATCTTGTCCCGGTGGTGAGCTACCTTGCCGCCGGCGGCCGGTGCCGCTACTGCGGGGCAAAGCTCCCCGCGCGCCACGTGTGGGGCGAGGCGATGAGTGCTGCGGTGTATGTTGCCCTTCTCTTAAAATATGATATTTCCCTCCAAACCCTTGAATGGTGGCTGGCGGCCGCGATTTTGCTGGCCTGCGCCTTCGCGGACTTGGAGGGGTACATCATTCCCGACCGATTTATTGCGGCCGGTATTGTGCTTTTTATCGGCACTCTTTTTTTCAGTGATCGTCCACTCAAACGGGCGGCAGACGGGGCCATCGGCGGCTTTGCGGTGGCGCTGGGCCTGCTGCTTTTCGTGCTGCTTATGGAAAAGCTCCTGGGCCGGGAGGCCATGGGCGGCGGCGACATCAAGCTGCTGTTCCTCACGGGGCTGTTCCTGGGCTGGCAGGGCAACCTGCTGTGCCTGTTCGTGGCCTGCCTTGCGGGCATCGTCACCGGCCTTGTCTCGGCGCGCCGCCGGGGCGGGGGGGAGGATGCCGCCGGGCAGGAGCACAGGCCCATCCCCTGGGGGCCGTCCATTGCCCTTGGGGCCTTTGTGGCCGCGATGGTCAGCGACCAGGTCTGGGCCTGGTATTTGAGCCTTTTATGAAAGCGGGGATATGACGTGGCAAAACTTGTTGGCTTTGACATCGGAGAGGACAGCGTCAAGCTGGCGTATTTCTCCGGCAAAACCCTTAAAAAGACCGTGCAGGTGGACATGCCGGACGCCATGGTGTCCGGCGGGCGCATCCTCTCCATGGACGCCATGGCGGATTTTCTGCGCGCCGCGGCCAAGGAAAACGGCATCCCTCTGGCCGGCGCGGCTCTGGCCCTGCCCGGCAAGGACGTATTTACCCGCACCGTCACCGTCCCCGCCATGACGGAGCAGCAGTTGATCTACAACCTGCCCTACGAGTTCCGGGACTTCCTCACCGAGGAGAAGAGCAAGTATTTCTTTGACTACTCGGTGCGCTCCATCCGCCGGGACGAGGCGGGACGGCCTGTGGAGATGGAGCTGTTTGCCTGCGCCATGCTCAAGAGCACGGTGGAGGAATACCGGGCCATGTTCCGCCGGGCGGGCTTCCGGCTTCAGGTGCTCACCCCGGTGGAGTGCGCCTACGGCGCGCTGCTTGCCGCCCGGGAAAAGCGCACCGGGCGGAGCGGGGAGGACTGCTGCATCGTCAGGCTCGGGCACAGCACCTCCGACCTCTATCTCTACCGCGGCGCCGAGTTCGACAGCCGCCGGGAGATCGACATCGGCTCTGCGCGCCTGGACGAGCTCATCGCCGAGCAGTACGGCGTGGACATCCACGTGGCCTGGGGCTACCGCCAGAGCAACTATAACGGCGTTTTGGAGAGCGACTACGCCCACGAGCTCTACAGCCGCCTGTCCGTGGAGGTGGTGAAGGCGGTCAACTTCTATAACTACAATAACCGAGACCGGGAGCTGAAAAACGTCTACTTCTGCGGCGACGGCAGCCTTGCCGGGGTGCGCCGCGCGGTGAGCGAGAACACCAGGCTTACGGTGTGCCCGGCGGAGGAGCTGCTGCCTGAAGGGGCGCATACGGATGATCCATGGGTCTACCTGTGCGCCATCGGCAGCGTGAACGAAGGAATTCAGGGGGGACTGGAATGAACGCGCAGAAAGAGAAGGCCCCGGCCGCCGCGTCCCACAGGATTGTCCGGTGCCCGCAGAAAACCGGTATCAACCTCAATATGCACGAAAAGCGCGCCGGCGCGGTGCTCACCGCGGTGATCGGCTGCCTTTTGATCGCGCTGGCTGCCGCCGCGGTGGCCAAATTCGGCGTCATCGACCGTTATCAGCGCCTGGCCCGGGCCGAGCAGGCCTATGCCCAGGTTCACAGCCAGCATGCGGCCATGGAGGACGCCCTGGCCGGCTACGACGCGGTGCTTGCGGAGTACCGCACCTACTCCATGGACTGGCAGGCCGGGGCGGACGGCACCGTCACCGTCAACCGCCAGCTGGTGCTGGACCTGATCGAGGACCAGATGATGACCCGGGGCACCGTCAACTCCCTGCGGGTGCTGGACGATACCGTGGTGGTGTCCATGTCCGGCATGAGCCTTGCGGAGATTTCCGAAATGTTTGAGGCCATCGAGGGCCAGCCCATCGTCAGGAGCGTGGAGCTCACCCTGGCCGAGACGGAGCGGGATCAGCCGGCCTCCGTTCTGAATTTCTCAGTGAACATCACCCTTCAGGAGGAGGCGGCGCAATGAAGCGGGAACTGACCACAAGAGAAAAGGCGCTGCTGCTGATCCTGGCGGTGATGGTCATCGCCCTGGGCTACTTCAAGCTGATCTATGAGCCGGTCAGCGAGCAGATCGCCGCTTATGAAAGCCTGCGGGAGCAGGAGCAGGCCGCCATCACCGCCGGCTCCGCCCGCCTTGCCCGGATGCGCAAAATGGAGGAGGCCGTGGAGGACATCAAGGCCGCCGGAGAGGAACGGGCCATCCCCCGGTACGACAACAGCGGCGCCCTCATGCGGGAGCTTTACCGCATCCTGGACAGCGCGGAGGAGTATTCTCTCGACTTCTCCGACGCCCCCCACCAGGAGGGCTATATCGTCTTTCGCCCTGTCACTATGACCTTCCGCACCCGAACCTATGAAGAGGCCCGGGCCATCATCAACGCCCTTGGCGAGAGCGACAACATCAACCAGATCTCCGACGTGAGCATTGCGGGCGGCAAGGGCCAGCAGCGCGACCTCTGCCAGACGGACCTGGTCATCACCTATTTCGAGGTGGCGCCGTAACGCCGCCGCACAAAGCGCGCACGAGAGCGGCCCCGGGCCGAAGCAAGGAGGTGTATCGCCGATGTTGAAGGGAGCAAGAAAAAACAGCAGGGGCTTCACCCTCATCGAGACCCTTGTGGTGGTGGCCATCGTGGTCATCCTCTTTGCCCTGGCGATGATCCCCGTATCCAAAATGCGCCGGCAGATCCGCCAGGCCCGTCTGGACAGCCAGGCGGAGATGATCTTCATGGCGGTGCAGAACCGCCTCACCCAGCTTCAGGCGGCGGGCACCGCCGGCCTCTACCAGTCCGGCGAGGACGTGATCCCCATGGGCTGGGTGCCCCAGGACGCGGAGGACCGCTATACCGAAGAGACCTTTTCTTATGTGACCAGCCGGAATAAGGACAACGAGGGCTCCGCCGCCGCGGCCATCCTGCCGAAGGACGCGGTGGACCCCGAGCTCTGGAACGGAAACTGGGTGGTGGAGTTCGACCCCCAGAGCGGCAGCGTCTACGCCGTATTCTTCAGCCCCGACTCCCTGGATGATTACACCCCCCGGGGCTATGACCCCCTGCGCTATACCGCCCAGCGCCTGTCCCGGGGCGCCCGGGTGGGCTATTACGGCGGTGACAGCGTGGGCGCCTACGTCACCGGCGACCTTCAGCCGGAGATCGAGCTTGAAAACGGCGAACAGCTGCTGCTGCACATCTACTGCAAGATGCAGGGCAGCTCACCCCTTCATTTCTATGTGGAGATCAGAGATGAGTCGGGCCACAGCACCGGCAGGCTTGAGCTGACCATGGCCTCCGGCGAGATGGTGCCCGAGCTGCGGGCATACCGGGCCGCCATGGTCCTCGACGACCTCACCGCCGGGGCGGGCCGCCGCTTTGGCCAGCAGGCTCGCCTCTCCGCCCTCAATCCCGGCGAGGACCTGACCATCACCGTCACGGTGGAGAGCGAGAGCCCCCAGGTGGACGACGCCGTGGCCGTCTGCAAGACAAACAGCCTCTATCACTCCGTCTCCGGCAGCCCGGAGGGCGGGCGTACCGCCGTCATCACCTGCGCCCGGCACCTTCAGAACCTGGACCGGGACTCCGGCGTTGCCGACCGCATCGTCCGGGCCGTGCAGGAGCAGGAGATCGAGTTCAACTCCGCCGCCCAGAACAGCTGGAGCGCCTGCTATCCCGGCCAGACCTTCCAGCCCATCCGCAACAGCGCCCTGCGGGAGTACGAGAGTACCCTCGTGGTGGCCGGCGAGGCCTTCCACCCGGTGATCTACGACCTGCCGGTGAACGCCCAGGGGGACGCCGGATTGTTTGAGAGCTTTGACGGCGGCGCGCTGCGCTATGTGCGCCTGGCCGGCGCCAGGATCCAGGGCACCGGCGCGGTGGGCGCCCTTGCGGGCAGCGTGTCCGGCACGGTGGAGCTTGAGGGCTGCCAGGTCTATTTAAGCGCCCAGAAGGGCCATATCAATACCAAGACCGAGGACGCGCCCGACCCCTGGCTCACCGGCGGGGAGACTGCCGGCGGCCTTGTGGGCGCCGTGCGCTCCGGCGCCCTCACCGTGCGCGGCAGCTTTGCCGCCACGGTGGTGCAGGGCGGCTCCGCCGCCGGCGGCCTTGTGGGCCGCGCTCTGGACGGGGCGGTGAATGTGGAGCGCTCCTATGCCGACTGCTACGTCTATTCCGGGGACGCCGGCGCGGCCGGCGGCCTTGTAGGCCGGGGCAGCGGCACCTGCAGCATCGCGGTGCGAAATGCCTATGCCGCGGGCTTTCTGCGCGCCGGCATCACCGGCGGCCTTGCGGCGGACGAGCTGGACGGCGGCGACAGCCTGGAAAACGTCTACACCGCCTGCGCCAGCCTGAGCGGAGACGCGCTGACCTACTCCACAGCCGGCCGCAGCGCCCAGGCAGCGCCGGCCGTGCGCAATACCTATTACCTCAACTCCGCCGACTACGACCTTGCGGACACCACCCCCGCCGATTACACCCGCTGGAGCGGCGAGCACCGCAAGGACGCCGCCGCCCTTCTGGGCGCGGACTTCACGGCGGAGGGGGACACCTACGCCTACAACCTGATGGACGGCCTGGGCCTGACCGTCTATTCCTACCCCCAGCTCACCGGCATCGACCATTACGGCGACTGGAAGGCCCGGTTTGAGTCCGGCTCCCTGGTGTATTATGAGGCCTATGCCGGCGGCAGATACGGCTTCCGGGGCGCCAACGAATCTACCCTCACCTCCGGCGCCGCGGTGCTGGGCGACGGCTACGGCATGATCTACGAGGCGGGCGCCGTGCCCGACCGGGTGCTTGTAACGGACGCGGACGGCGCGGAGTATGAGCTCACCGGCGCCCCCATTGCCCTCACCGGCCCGGACGGCACGCCCTACGAGCTGCTGCCCCTGCCCAACGCCCTGGCGGCGGAGCAGGGCGCGCCGGCGGGCTTCTACCGCCAGGTGACCTCCGGCGGGCGCAGCTATTACTACAACCCCCACTTTGCAAGCATGGTCATCGCCGGGGACAAAATGCCCGATGCCCCCCGCGAGGTGAGCGTGCGCACGGCCCGGCAGCTTTATAGCCTGAGCCTTTATTACGGGGCGTATGACGGCATCCTGCCCGCCGGCGCCGCTTTCCTCCAGGGCCGGAGCATCGACTATGCCGCCTACGACTGGGCGCGCTACGGCGCGCTCGGCACGGCGGTGCGCGTGCAGCAGCCCATCGGCGCCGGCGCAGACGCCCCCTTCCGCCTGAGCTACAACGGCGGCGGCTACCCCATTACGGGGGTGTCCTTCCGCAGCACCGGCTCGGACGGCTATGCCGGCATGTTCGGCTACAACGCCGGCGAGCTGCGCGGCATCGTGCTCACAAGCGGCGAGCCCAAGGAGACCGCCCCCACCGTGGAGATCGAGGGCGTTGTCCAGCGCAGGACGGTCTATGTGGGCGCCCTTGCGGGCTATAACGCCGGGACGGTCTATAACTGCGCCGTCTCCGGCTACACCATGGCCGAGCACGCCTACAGCGGCGCTACCATGTATATCGGCGCCCTTGCGGGCTACAATGCCGGCTCCATCCGCTCCACCGGCGTCAGCTGCCCGGGCATCACCGCCACGAGCACCTACGCAAAGCTCATCGCCGGCGGCTTTGTCGGCGGCAACAGCGGCCAGATCCGCAAATGCTACGCCATGAGCGGCATTGAGATTCTGGAGATCCGCGGCGCGGAGACGGTGCTGGCAGGCTTTGCCGGGGAGAACCGCGGCTCCGTGCGCGAGAGCTACTGCGCCACCGCCCTGACCTCCGCCGGCGCCGACACCTACGGCTTTGCCCCCGAGGGCGGCAGCACCATGAGCTGCTACTTCCTCCATAACGGCACCTACAGCTTTGCCGGCCAGGTGCACCTTTACGACTACGACGCCGGCGCCGCCGGGGCCCGGGGCGTGACCGGCGAGGAGCTGGCCGGGCTGTGGCTGGACGGCTTCGGCAGCGCGGACGAGGCCCACACCTATCATTATCCCAACACCGTGATAGAGCAGGGCAAGGAGGCGGCCTACCCCTATCCCGCCTGCGTCACCGGGCCCAACGGAAGCATCGTCCACTACGGCGACTGGGTCACCCAGGCGAATCTGGGCACCCTGGGGGTGGTGTACTGGGAGTATGAGGCCGGCGGCGCCAACAGCGGCTATCACTTCTCCTTCCTCGGCTTTGAAAAGGGGGAGACGGTGAGCGGCAGCAGCCTGTGCACCGCCCATGACGACGGCGGCGCCGTCCATCGCTACGGCTACGGTTATTACTGGGAGAGCGACCAGCCCCCGGTGACCCTGGCAGCCAAGACGGAAAACGGCACCTTCCAGCTGGGCGATCGCGCCCAGAGCGTGGAAAAGGCCCTGGAGGCCCAGGTGCCGGGATTTACCTTCGTGGCCTACGAGACGGGGGACAGCGGCCTGCGCCTGGAGTCCGACCGGGACGCCAACGGCACCTGGACCCTCACCCAGCGCAGCGCCGCCGGAGAGCTGACCTATTCCTTCCTCCTGTGCCCCTTCTTCGCGGACTCCTACAGCTATGTCAGCCGGGACGAGAGCGAGAATCAAGAACCCGGCACCGACGCCCTGCCCTACCAGGTGCGCTCGGTGGAGCAGCTGCAGTACATCAACTGGAGCTATTACGGCGGCCAGGGCAGCACCGACCGGGATGTAACGGACGCCAACTACCGCACCTTCCCCTACCTGCAATACACCTACCGGGCCTCCGGCGCGTCCCAGACCAGGGCGCAGGCCATCGCCGGCGACGGCACAGGCGGGCCCCGGCCCATCCGCACCTGGAAGCAGAGCCACGACGTCAGCGGCACCGACCTCTCCGCCCCCGGGGACGGGACAAAGAATAAGCTTATCCACCCCATCGCAGGCGGCGTGTTCCACAACAACCAGGATAAATACAGCGCCCTGCTCTATAACTGGTTCGGCGGCATCTACGACGGGCAGAGCTACTACATCAAGAATATCCGCATCAGCTCCCACTGCTATAATGTGGGCCTGTTCGGCTCCACCGCCGGCGCGGAGATCCGCAACATCGTCCTCTACAGCGACAACGGCTCGGTCATTGAGCGGGACACCGATGCCTCCAGCTGGACCTATCAGCACAACGGCACTCCCGACTCCGTCCGGGAGTACCAGTGCGCCTACGGCCTGGGCGGCCTTGCGGGCATCGCCTACGACTACGCAAGCGAGCGGGGCACCAGCCTCATCTACAACTGCGCCATCGCCGGCTACGTCGTGCGGGACAGCAGCCGCAACACCCTGGCTCTGGGTGAGGCGGCGGTGGGCGGCCTCATCGGCGTGTCCGAGGTGAGCCTGATGAACTGCTCCGCCGTGGTGGATGTGGAGGTCAACTGTACCCACCTATGGCAGGACGGCTCGCTCTCCTCGGCCAAGTACGGCAACTTTGTCCGCGTGGGCGGCCTTGTGGGCGGCCTGCGGTACAAGGCCATCAACTGCTACACCGGCGGCAGCATCACCGTCAGCCCCGATACCCTCAAGGAGCGCATCCTCTACGGAGACTCCACCAACACCCAGTTCCAGACCGGCACCGAGGGCGCCGTCACCGTCAAGTGGTCCACCGACCGCGACGCCGGCGGCTCCAACCAGAGCCCGGCCACCTACGTGTTCATCGGCGGCGTGGGCGGCAGCGGCTTCTCGGCCAACTTTATCAACTTCACCGGCGGCGGCAGCGACACCAGCGACGGCCAGCCCGTCTACGAAAACTGCTACACCTACATCGACCTGCCCGACATGGAGGGCACCATCACCGGCATCTCCATCATCGGCAGCGTGGCCGACCGCTACGGCGGGCAGTGGACCGGCGCCCGGGTGACGCTGACCAACTGCTATTACCTGAGCGCCACCCGCACCGGGATCTCCTTCGATAAGGTTGCCCAGTACAAAAACCCCAACGCCTCAAAGAAGTCCCTTGCAGACCTGCTGTCCACCCAGGCGGCACGCAGCGCCATGCTCCTGGGCGACCTGCGCTATCTGGGCGACCACCTGTGGGACTACCGGACGGACACCAACCGTTACGGCCAGACCATCTATAACTTCAACGGCCTGACCGAGCTGACCTACAGCCAGATGGCCGACCGCGTGGGCGCAGACGGCCTTATCCATACGGAGAACACCGGATCCCCCCAGAGCTATCCTGACTTCCGCACCGCCCTGGGTGCCGGTTACGCCTGGGTCACCATCGCCGAGGGGGACGCCTCCATCCACGGCAAGTACAGCTTTCCCGGCGAGGACGCCGCCCTTCAGGGCCAGGACTATCCCTTCCCCACGGTGCTCACCCAGCGCAGCAGCCTGGGCGAGACCGTCAGCCTGCACTACGGCGCCTGGCCCAAGGAGGGCCTGTTCTGGTCCAAGGGCATTGCCTCCCTCGACATGATCGCCGACTATGACGACGCCGCCAAGCGCTCCGCCATCCGCCTCGCCCTCACCCTGGAGGGCGGCGGCGCGCTGCCTGACGGGGAATTTCCGGAGTTTTCCTACAGCCCAGAGGGCATCGTGACGGCCGCGGCGGAGCGCACCGGGCCGGACAGCTATGCCATCATCCTTGAGGGCCTTGAGACCGGCGCCGCCGAGGTGACGGCCTGCGTGGGCGGTCACACCGCCCGACTGATGGTCACCGTCACGGCGGAGCTGAGCGTCACCCTGGAGCCGGACAACGTAAATATCTATGTGGACGACGTGGAGACGGTGGAGCTGACGGCCCGGGACAAGAACGGCGCCGTCCTTGACGCTGTCACCTGGGAGATCCTCAATACCGAGCCCGACGTGGCCACCCTCACCGCGCCGGACAAGGCCGCCGGGGCGGAGCGCTATACCACCACCGTCAAGGGCGTGGGCGAGGGCGAGATTGCCCCCCGGGTGGCCGCCGCCTGCACCCTGGGCAGCGGGCGCAGCTATGAAACGGTCGTCACCCTGCCGGTGACGGTGCGGGCCCAGGGCGTGCTGGGCATCGCCAACGTCAGCAACGCCGAAAATCCAGACTACCGGGAGGGCACCATGTCCCGGGCGCTGGACGGCTGGGACGAGGAGCCCGCCGCGGCGCAGTACGAGCCCGGCAAGGCCCCCGTGCTCCATGGCAGCACCCTCTTTCTCTACGGGAAGGGCGCCAACGCAAGCCTGGGCAAATTCGCCGTAGAGGCCGTCACCGTCATCGACTCCGCCGGTATCGCCGTCAACGTTCTGGAGCAGTCCGGGCGTTACAGCGTGGAGGTGGGGGCAGCCAAGGGCAGCGCGGCGGAGAGCTACCGCGCCATCACGGTGCGCGGCGCCCGGGCGGGGGAGACCGTCACCCTGCACATCACCCTGCGGGACACCCAGAACCCGGCGGGCAGCTACACCCTGTCCGTTTCCTATACCCTCACCGACGCCGACACTGTCGTCACCGCCGTCTACACCGACCTTGCCGGCCGTGTGGCAGAGACGCGCACCGGCATCCCCTTCGGCACGGCCCCCGGCCTTCCCTCGGCCGAGACCATCGCCGCCATTGAGCCGCCGGAGACGGGCTATCACTTCCGCGGCCTTGACACGCCGGAGGGCTGGTCCCCCGATGTGACCGCGCCGCTGTACGCCGACGGGGTGTTTGCCCCCATCGCCGTGCGCGACAGTATCACCGTCACCTTCAGCGGCATCGGCATCACCACCACCCAGGCCGCCATCGACCCCGGCGAGAACGTGCCCTGGCCGGCACAGCCCACCCGGGCGGGATACCGCTTCCTGGGCTGGACGGCGGACAACAACCAGACCCGCTATCACACCGGCGCGGTGTATGTGCCCGAGGACGACGTGGAGTTCCGGGCGGTGTGGCGCCGGGGCGTGAACATCACGGTGCTGGACGTTGCCTGGGGCGAGGCCACCATCGCCCAGTGGGGCAATTATCTGGACTATGATGCCGACGAGGTGGTCCTGCCCATCTCCTACACGTTCTACGTCTATGATGACGAGGTGGCGGTGCGCATCGACGGCAGGGACGCGGCCTTCACCCTTACCTATACCGGGCGGGCGGGCTACTATTACTACTACAACGTCACCATCGGCAGCGACCAGTTCCCGGCGCCGGAGTGGTAAACATGAGGAAAAGGAGGGCCCTGGCATGAGACGGCTGCGAGACAAAAGCGGAAAGACCATCCTGTTGGCCCTTGTGCTGATGATGCTGGCCATGGTGGTGGGGGCGGTGATCCTCACCGCCGCGGCAAGCGCCGCCCGGACGGTGCGCCGGGACCGGCAGAGCCAGCAGGACTACCTGGCGGTGAGCTCGGCGGCGGAGTTCATCCGGGACAGCATCCTCTCCGACCAATACTCCCGGGAGGTCATCCGCTATCTGGAGCCCGACGCCGCCGGCAACGAGGTGGAGACCGACCGGAAGGAGACCGTGGTGCAGCCCACCGGCCTTATGAAGGACTGGCTGTCCGCCGGCATCGGCATTCCCGATGACGACGGCGTGGTCGCCGGCTGCGCCGACACCATCCGCGTGAGCGTGTCCCCCCAGGAGGGGAACGAGGCCCTGGGTGCGGTGACGGCGAAGCTTACCATGGATACGGCGTGCAACATCACCGTCAGGCTCTCCCGGGAGGGCGCCGGGGCGGACGGCTGCCGCATGACCCTCACCATCACCGCCGTTCAGACCCGTGAGGAGCGCACCACCTCTGCCGACGGTGACAGCGGAAAAAAGGTGAACACCGTCACAACGGTGATCTCCTGGAGCAGCGCCAGGATCACCAAGGGCGCGGCTGAGGACGGATAAGGGGGGCGAGGGAGCATGAAAGGACTGAAAAAGCTCAAAAACAGCCGGGGCGAGGCGCTCATCGAGGCCCTGGTATCGCTGCTCATCGCGGTGACCGCCTTTGGCGTGCTCGCTGCCTCCGCCGCCACCGCGGCCAAGCTCAACGCTGTGACCGCCGCGGCCGACACCTCCTTCCGCTATGGCGGCACGGGCCAAAGCGTCCGCATCCGCCTGGAGGGGCAGAGCATCACCGCCGAGGGCGGCATCACCCTCTATGAGGAAAACGACTATCTCTACTATACTGGGGGTGCCGCCCCATGAAAAAGCTGCGCAGCCGCCGGGGCATGACCCTGACGGAAATGCTCTGCTCGGTGGTCATTGTGCTGTTGTTCAGCTCTCTGGTGGCCGTGGGGGCCGGCGCCTCCGCCCGCACCTACCGCAGCGGCATGGCGTCCGCTCAGGCCCAGGTGCTGGAGTCCACCGTCACCGCCGCGGTGAGCGATAAGCTGCGCTACTGCGGCAGCGTCAGCTTCAGCGAGGACGGCAGCCAGATCTTCATCCAGGACATCGGAAAGGTGGACGGCAGCGAGGAGGGCGGCATCTTCACCCTGACGGACGGCCAGCTCTACCTGGGCGAGAACAAGCTGCTGGGGGCCAAGTCCTATCCCCAGGGGCTGCGCCTTGCAGATTTCCACATGACCTACAGCGAGGGCAGCGGCGTGTTTGCCGTTTCCTTCCGTGTGACGGACGGCAAGGACCGCACGCTGGCCGACGCCTCCTTTGAGGTAGAGCGCATCAACCATTGAGCCCTCCCCATTTCCAGGGGCTATGCGGGGGGCATGGGCATATTTCTGTACATGCACAGCCTGCCCGGGCGGGCAGAGAGGACGAGGAAACTGATGAATCGGGAAAAAATACTGCTTGCGGATGATTCCGAGCTCAACCGGGCGATCCTGATGGACGTGCTGGGGCAGGACTACCCTATCATTGAGGCCGCCAACGGCCGGGAGGCCATCGAGGCCCTCCAGGCCCATAGCGGCGAGATCGGCGTGGTGCTGCTGGACGTTGTGATGCCCGAGGCCGACGGCTTTGCGGTGCTCGAGTACATGAACATAAAGGGGCTGGTGGAGGACATCCCGGTCATCATGATCTCCGCCGAGACCAGCGGCGCCTATATTGACCGGGCCTTCAAGCTGGGCGCCGCCGACTACGTCAGCCGCCCCTTTGTGCCCAGCGTCATCAGCCGCCGGGTGCTCAACGCCGTCCTCCTGCACACCAAAAAACAGCAGCTGCTGGACTATGTCGCCAGCCGCTTCTACCAGGAAGAGAAAAACAACGAGATGATGGGGGCCATCCTGGGCCATGTGGTGGAGGTCCGCAGCGGCGAGGGCGGCTCACATATGCCCCATGTGGAGTTCATCACCGGCCTTCTGCTCCAGCGCCTTGTGAGCAAGACCGGCCGCTATAACCTGGATCGCTCGGATATAGACGCCATCCGCATGTCCTCCGGCCTGCACGACATCGGCAAGCTGATGATCCCGGGGGAGCTGCTGCGCAAGCCCGGCCCCCTCCTGCCGGAGGAGTACGAGGTCGTCAAGCAGCACACTGTCATCGGCGCCAAGCTCTTCACAGAGCTGCCCATCTATCAGAACGAGCGGCTTATCAAATACGCCATCGAGATCTGCCGCTGGCACCACGAGCGCTGGGAGGGCGAGGGCTATCCCGATGGCCTCCGGGGGGAAGAGATCCCCATTTCCGCCCAGGTGGTGGCGGTGGCCGATGTGTACGACGCCCTGACGAGCGAGCGCTGCTACAAGCGCGCCGTGCCCCATCAGCAGGCCATGCATATGATCCACTCCGGTCAGTGCGGCACCTTCAATCCGCTGCTGCTCGAGTGCCTGGACGACCTTGCCGGGCGCATCGAGAAGGAAACCGGCGGGCACCGCACCGTCAGCCAGAGCTGGCGGGCGGCCCGGCGGGTGGTGGAGGAGCTTTACAGCAGCCCGAGCATCTCTGCTTCCCGGGTGGCCATGCAGCTGGAGGAGGAGCAGACCAAGCGCCGCTTCTTCAGCGAGCTCACCAACGAGCTCTGGTTTGAGTACACCCGGCATCCGGCGGCTCTGGTGCTCTCCGACAGCGCCGTCCGGATGACAGGCCTGCCCGGCGTGGTGGTGGCCCCGCTGGAGGACAAGGCCGTGCTGGGTGTGGCGGAGAGAGAGGCCCTGCGGGACATTGTCCGGCGGGTGGACGCCCTGAGCGAGGACGAGGCCTACCTGGAGCTGGAGATGCCGCTGATGATCGGCGGCGCGTCCCGGTGGTGCCAGCTGGCCATCCTGGTCACCTATTCGCCGGACGAGCCCGGGCAGTACGCCTCCTTCCTGGGCAAGGTCATCGACATCGACGGGCGCCACCGGATGCTGGAGACATACGCCCAGGCGGTGCGGGAGAGCCATGGGGCCACCCTTACCCCCATGCTGGCCGAGGGCGAGGACGTGGTGCGCGTGACCGGGGAAGAGCTCGGCGGCGTGCTGCGGGGCTACCGGCGCATGTTTGAGATCGTCCGCCTGGTAGACCCCGTCACCTGCATGCAGCTGAACCTGAAGGGGGAGCGCGTCACCACCGACAAGGACCCCCACTGCTACGCGGTGTGGGACCGGATGAAGCGGTGCGAGCGCTGCATCTCCCAGGATGTGCTGGCCACCGGCAAGCCCCAGAGCAAGATCGAGACGGCCAACAACGAGGTGTTTTACGTCCTGGCCTCCCGCCTGGAGGTGGACGGCGTGCCCTATGTGCTGGAGCTTGTCAATCAGATCCGCAGCGACGACATGGCCGGCCCCGCCGACACGGGCAGCGTCCTGAGCCAGCTGCTCATCCGCAACCGGCAGGTCTATATGGACTCGGTGACCAAGGTCTACAACCGCCGCTATTACGACGACCAGCTGCGCAACCTGGACGGCGAGTTCGCCGTTGCCATGATCGACCTGGATAACTTCAAGCAGATCAACGACCAGTACGGCCACATGGCCGGCGACGCGGCCCTGTACCGGGCGGCCCAGGCCATCAAATCCGCCATCCGCAGCAACGACGAGCTGGTGCGCTACGGCGGCGACGAGTTTTTCCTTCTCTTCCACGACCTGCCCCGGGATATTCTGGAGAAAAAGCTCCAGGATATCCTTGCGGCCATGGAAAAGGTGCAGTTTGCGGAGTATCCCGGCCTGCGCATCACCGGCAGCATCGGCGGTGTCCACACGGCGGGCAAGGTATCCCAGAGCATCCGCCTTGCAGATATTGCGATGTACCAGGCAAAGAAAACAAAGGACTGCGTGGCAATTTATACAGGAAATGAGAAGATCACATGAGTCTGGATGAATTTTATCAGGGGCTGGGCGGGGACTGCGGCGAAATGCGCGCCCGCTTCCAGAGTGACGACCGCATCCGCCGCTTCCTGCATATGCTGTCTGCGGACGACAGTATGAGCAGCCTCACGGCCGCCGTGCAGGCAGGGGACGCCCGGGCCGCCTTCCGCGCGGTTCATACCCTCAAGGGCGTTTCCCTGAATCTTGGGCTGGGCGCCCTGGCCAGCGCCTGCTCCGCCATGACCGAGGCCCTGCGGGACAGCGACAGGCTGCCGGAGGACGGCGCGCTCTACGAGGCTGTCTCCCGGGAGTACGAGCGGGTGAGCGCTGCCATGGGGCAGCTTGACGCCTGATCGGCCAAAGCGTCTGAAACGGAAAAATCCCCGAAGCGGTTCTCCGCTTCGGGGATTTTGATGGATCAGGGCTGTTCGTCCGCCCGGCTGCGGCGGTACCCGGCGGCGTGCTCTGCGATGAGGGCGAGCATTCTGGTCGTATCCATCGGCTTTGCCAGGTGGGCGTTCATGCCGGCCTGCCGGCACCGGGCCACGTCCTCGGCAAAGGTGTTGGCCGTCATGGCGATGATGGGCACCGCTGCGGCGTCCGGCCGGGAGAGGCTGCGGATGCGCCGGGCGGCGGCGTAGCCGTCCATCACCGGCATCATGATGTCCATGAGGATGACGTCATAGTGGAAGGGCGCGCTGCGGGCAAAGGCGTCCACCGCCTCCTTGCCGTTGAGGGCGTTTGTCACCTGGGCGCCGGCCTCCCGGAGGAAGAAGTCTGCGATCTCCAGGTTGAGGGCGTTGTCCTCCGCCAGGAGGATGCGCACGCCGTGCAGGTCCGCGCTGCGCTGCTCCGGCGCGTGCTTCTGCGCCCCGCAGGCGGGGACCCAGCGGAAGGGGAGGGTGACGATGAAGGTGGAGCCATGCCCCTTCCGGCTTTGCACAGCGATGGTGCCGCCCATTTTGTCCACCAGCTTTTTTACAATGGACATGCCAAGGCCGGTGCCGGGATAGAAGGTGTCGGCAGGGTCCTCTTCCCGGGAGAAGGGCTCGAAGAGCTTTTGCTGGAAGGCCTCGCTCATGCCCCGGCCGGTGTCGGAGATGGTGAAGCGGTACACCACGGTATCCGCCGTGGACGAGACCTCCTCCACTGTGGCAAAGACGCTGCCGCCCTCCCGGTTATATTTCACGGCGTTGGAGAGGATGTTGGTGATAATCTGCCGGACGTGGACGGGGCTTCCGATGACATAAGGGTGGGCAAGGGGCCGGGAGCTTTCGATATGGATTGCGACGTTGAGCTTCTGCGCCTGGGACGCGATAAACTCCTGGCACTGCGCCAGGGCGTTGTTTAGGTCAAAAGGCTCGCAGGCAAGCTCGATGCTGCCGCTCTCCAGCTTGCTCATATCCAGCACGTCGTTGACCAGGGCGAGCAGGTGCCGGGCCACCGTGCGGCTTTTCTCCCGCAGCTCCCGGAGCTTGACCACGTCGTCGCTATAGTGCTCCGACATGTCGAGAAGGCCCAGCATGCCGTTGATGGGGGTGCGGATGTCGTGGCTCATCCGGGCGAGAAAGTCCGACTTGGCCGCGTTTGCAAGGCGCGCGTCGGTGTAGGCCCGCTCCAGCTCCGCCTTCTGCTGCTCCAGGGCGTGGTTGGCATTCTCAAGCTCGATGAGCAGTGCCTCGGTCCGCTCCCCGGCGGCCATGGCCCGCTGGAGGGCCTCCCGCTCCGCCTCGTAGGCGGCCTGGAAGGCCTTTTGCTGCTCCAGCTCTTCGCGGCGCCGCTCAGACATGATCTGGGTGATGCGCAGCTCCTTCTGGTAGAGCGCGTTCATGTCGCACACGGACAAAAGCCACAGCCGCCGCTTCCCGGGCAGCGTCACATCCCGCTTGACCAGGTGCACCCGCACCGTGCCGCTCCTGGCGCACAGGTGCAGGGAGGTGTCGCCGGAGAGGGCGGCAAAATTCGCCTCGGAGAAGGCGCTGCCCGCCACCAGGCGGGTGAAGAAGCCGCCAGTGGCAGCCTCAAATTCCCGGGCAGAGGGGTAGCGCAGCATCTGCACCGCCAGCTCGCTTGCGATGCAGATGGGCAGCCCCGGCGCGTAGTAGCCGCCGAGAATGCCCACGCCGTGGTTTTCGCCCAGCAGGGCGCGGATGGAATCGCCCAGGTCGGGAAGCTGCTCTTTCATGTCGGGCTCGAGAAACAAGCCCTCGCTGTAATAGCTTTTGATCATCATGGCAGGCACCTCTCTTGGCTGACAAGATTGCGCTGGGACAAGCCCTGCCCCCGGCGCTGCGGCCGGGACGGGCCCTTGGGACAGGCGAAAAAGGCACAGGCCGCATTATAGCACATTCAAACGGGAAAAGATAGGTAAAATCCTACAAACCGGTGATAATTTCTGCGTTGACAAGGGCATTTTGCGGTGGTAAATTATAGCTGAATTCATTTTTTGGGGATTCCCCCTTTGAATCGGGAGGTTCCGGTGAAAAAGAACGCATTCGGCCCGCGCAGGGCCTTTTTGTTTTTTGTGGTGGTGTGCCTGCTCGCCGCTGCCGCCGGGTGCGGCGCGGATGGGCAGCCCGGCGGGGAGGACGAGCTGCCCGAGCTTGTCATCGCAAGCGATAGTTACGAGCCCTATCATTACATTGAAGCCAATGGAGACCACGCCGGCATAGATGTGGAGCTGGCCCGGGAGGCGTGCAGCCGCCTGGGGTACCGCCCGGTGTTTCTGGACATCGCCTGGGAGGACAAGGACAGCTATCTGGAAAAGGGCCTGGCGGATTGCCTGTGGGGCTGCTTTACCATGACCGGGCGGGAGCAGGACTACCAGTGGGCCGGGCCCTATCTTGTCAGCCGCCAGACCGTTTTGGTGCGCGCGGACAGCGGCATCGGCCGCCTTGCAGACCTTGCCGGACTGCGCGTGGCGGTGCAGGCCTCCGGGAAGGCGGAGCAGACCCTGCTCCAGGGCGGCGAGGGCGTGCCGGAGGTGGGGGCGGTATACAGCTTCTCCGGCATGTCGGAGGTCTACTCCTGCCTGCGCAAGGGCTATGCCGATGCCATCGCCGGCCATGAGAGCAGCCTGGACGTGCTGCGCAGGTCCGATGAGGAGCGCTATGTCATGCTCGACGAGGAGCTCTATACCTCTCAGCTGGGGGTAGCCTTCCGGAAGGACACCCACGAGGAGCTCGCCCGGCAGCTTACCGAGGCTTTTGAGGAGATGCGGGCAGACGGCACCATTCGCGCCATTGCGGAAAAATACGGCTTGAATGTCGAGAAAGCTCTGGACTGGTGAGATGAAAAACGACCGGAAGAAACGAAAATACAGCCCCATTGCCTGGCAGGAGCAGCTGCTGGTTCCGGTCCTGCTCGGCGTGATCCTTCTGGGCGGGATTTTCAGCCTGCTCACCGTGCAGAACAAGCGCGCCGCCCAGACGGTGACCGGGCAGATCCTGGAGGTCATCGAGGCCCGGGTGGCCCGCCATGACAGCTATACCGCCGACGACAGGGCCAAAAGCCTCATCCGGCTGCTGGACAAGCTCACCGAGCTGCGCCGCTGTCTGGGGGAGGAGGAACACAAGGACGTCCGAGCCTTCCTCGACCAGTACGCCTACGACCAGCGCCTGACCGGCATCCTGGTGTTTGACAGCGATATGAACTGCGTGGCTCAGACCGGCGCGGATGGGGACAGCGTCGACTTCCTCGGGGACATCCTGGGGAGCGGCAGCGTGCGCGACATCCTCCGGTACCCGAAAAAGTCCTATATGGCAGGGCTGGAGCGGGAGGGGCGTTATTACGATTTCGCTGCCGTTTCCGCTGCCGGCGGAGAGGGGATCGTGGCTGCCTACGTGGTCAGGGGCGAGGCTGTCGTGGGGGCCTATGACCAGCTTCTGTACACCATGTTTACCGGGGACAGCTTTGACCTGAGCAGCGCCGTGGCGGTGACGGACAGCGAGAACGTGCTGGCCACCAACCTGCCGGAGCTGGAGGGGCGCAGCGTGGAGGAGTGCCGGGACTTTTTCGTCGCCTGCTCCGATGAATCGGGCCTCTGTGAGTTCAAAAGCACCCGCACGGGAGAGCGCTGGTACGGCAGCCGCAGCCGTTACCGGGGCTTCAATCTTTACGCCCTTTCGCCGGAGAGTGCGGTGTTCCGCAGCCGCACCACGGTGCTGGGCTACAGCGCGGCGGTGTACATCCTGCTGTGGATGGTTTTTGCCTCCTGGCGCCAGGGCAGCGAGCGGCGCAGCCTCCGGCAGCTTGCCAAGCAGTACCGCATCATCGCCTCCATCGGCAAGCTCTATCAGTCGGGCTTTCTTGTCCACATGGGCAGCGGACGGGCAGAGGCGATCATGATACCCGCCTCCATCGCCGATGAGTTTCGAGGCACCCTGCCCCTGCGGGAGGTCATGGATACCCTGGCCCAGCGCTATGTCACCCCGGCCTACCGGGAAGAGCACCGGGCCTTTACCGACCTTTCCACCCTGGAGGCGCGGCTGCGGGCGGCGCCCTACCTCACCCTTACCTACCAGGATATCTACGGCAGCTATATCAAGGCCGAGATCCTGCCCCAGGAGTACGGCAGTGACGGGCGGCTGCGGGAGGTCCTCATCCTCTCGCGGGACGTCACGCTGGAAAAGCTGCGGGAGCAGCATTATCAGCAGCGGCTTATCGAGGCGGCGGACGAGGCCGAGCGGGCCAGTATGGCCAAAACGGATTTCCTGCGCCGGATGAGCCACGACGTGCGCACCCCCATCAACGGCATCCGCGGCATGGTGGAGATCAGCCGCCACTACGCCGGCGACGAGGAAAAGCAGGAGGAGTGCCGGAAGAAGATCATGGCGGCTTCCGGCTTCCTGCTGGAGCTGGTCAACAGCGTGCTGGACATGAACAAGCTGGAGAGCGGCGAGCTGCACCCGGAGGAAAAGCCCTTCGACCTGAAGGAGACCCTGGAGGATACCGAGACCCTCATCAGCGTGCAGGCCCGGGAGCGCGGCCTTGCCTTCCGCGCCGCACCGCCGGAGTGCAGCCACTATGCCCTGGTGGGCAGCCCCCTGTACCTGCGCCAGATTTTGCAGAATATCCTGGGCAACGCCGTCAAGTACAACCGGGAGGGCGGCAGCGTGGAGTTTTCCTGCCGGGAGCTCTCCTGCGACGGGCACCAGGCCGTCTACGAATTCGTGTGCGCGGATACGGGCATCGGCATGAGCGAGGACTTCCAGAAGCGCGCCTTCGAGCCCTTCGCCCAGGAGGACACCGGCGCCCACACAAGCTATTCCGGCACCGGCCTGGGCCTTGCCATCACCAAGGAGCTGGTGGAGCAGATGGGCGGCACCATCTCCTTTGTCAGCCGCGCGGGCGAGGGCACCACCTTCACCATCACCCTGCCCTTGCGCCTGGACGAAAACAGAACGGACTCCGGCGGGGCGCAGGCCGGGGAGAGCGTCTCCCTTGCGGGGGTGCGGGTGCTGCTGGTGGAGGATAACGACCTGAATATGGAGATCGCCCGCTTCCTGCTCGAGCAGCAGGGCGCCCGGGTGGACGAGGCGTGGAACGGGCGCGAGGCGGTGGAGCGCTTTGCCGCCTCCCGGCCCGGGGAGTACGATATCATCCTGATGGACGTGATGATGCCGGTGATGGGCGGCCTGGACGCCGCCCGGGCCATCCGGCAGATGGACCGGCCGGATGCCGCGGCGGTGCTCATCTTCGCCATGACGGCCAATGCCTTTGCAGAGGACGTGGCCCGCTGCCGGGAGGCCGGCATGAACGCCCACCTGGCAAAGCCGCTGGACAGACGCCTGCTGCTGCGTACCATCCGCCGGTATGTGGGAGAAAAGAAGAATCCCCCCGGCCAGGCTCCGGAGGGCCGGGGCTGACCGGAATATACACAAACAGCTCCCCTGCCCATGGGCAGGGGAGCTGTGCTTTGCGCGGGAAGGGGGCGGGGCTCAGCCCTTGCGGGAGCGGGCGTTGGCCATTACCCGGCGCAGCTTTTTGTGGCACTTGAGGGCGAAGTCCATCCCCCGGGCCACCGCCGGGCGGTAGACCATGGTGAACTGGCCGCAGAACTCGCAGAAGTCGCCGTTGAAGCCCTTCTTGAAGCGGTACAGACCGTAAAGGGGATTCTCCGGGGAGAGGTCGCCGGACACGCCCCGGAAGTCGTAGATGCGGCTGCCCCCCTCCAGGGCCCAGCGGATCATCTCCCACTGGAGCAGGTAGTTGGGCATGACGTTGCGGTGCTCGTTGGAGGACGCGCCGTACATATACCACGTCTTGTCCCTGTACTGGGTGGCCAGGGTGCCCGAAATGGGCACATCGTCCAGATAGGCCAGGTAAAGCCGGGCGTGGGGCCCCAGGGAGCGGAGCATGTTGGCGAAATAGTCCCGGCTGCGCACCAGGAACTTGTCCCGCTTGCCGGTGGTCTGCATGATGTCGGCAAAGGCGGTGAGGGCCTCGTCGGGAATGTCCTCGTCCCCGGCCCAGAACCGGGTGGTCACGCCCTTTTTCACCGCCAGGCGGACATTGTAGCGGGTCTTCTGCTCAAAGCCGGCCATGACCTCTTCTTCCGTCTTGCCCTCCACGTTCAGGCGGAAGACGAACCGGGGCTGGATGCCCTCGAAGTTCAGGCTGTCCGCCTCGCGCTCAAAGCCCAGGGCGGCCATGTCGGCTTCAAACTCCGTGTCGCTGCTCAAAATGTCCGGGTCAATCTGCAAAAGGTAGCCCCGGCACTGCTTGGCCGCCTGCCGGGCGCCGTCAAAGAGCTCTCCCATCACGGCCTTGTCGTGGACGTCGCACACCGGGCCGCGGGGGGCGTAGAGCAGGGAGAAGCCGCCGGGCATGCGCCGGATGAGGATGGACAGCGCGCCGCGCACGGCGCCGTCCTCCCCCCGGGAGAGAACGCCCCGCCAGTCCCACTGGGGCTTCACCGCCGGCCAGAGGGTGGACTGGAGAAAATGCCCCTTGGGGTGGCCGGAGACGAAGGCCTCCATCTCGGACAGGGCCTGGGTGCTGCGTTGGTCAATCACTTGATACATGGGCGATTACCTCGAAATCAGATGTATTTGCGGTGGGGGTTGGGGAAGAGCATGTCCACCTGGGCCGTGACGGTGGAGCCGGGGCGCAGGTCGGTGCCTGCGGCGTCCACCAGGGTATACTGGGTGCCGATGCGCCCCACCACCGGCAGGGCTTTTCCGCCGTAATAGACCACGGGGGGATGGCGGCAGAGGTCGACGGCCTGCTTGACGGCGCGCAGCAGGTCCAGGGGCCGCAGCCGCTCCGGCCGCTTGACAAGGCCGAAGCCGTTGTGCCGGCCGATGGCCACAATGGCCGCGTCGGTGTCCCGCTTCAGACGGCAGATGCTGGCGTAGCCGGTGGTGTCCCCCTTCCGGAGGGTGCGCCGGTCCACTACCCCGGCCTTGAAAACCCCGACCTTGACAAGCTCCACCGGCACGGGCACCGGCAGCCGCCCCACAAGGGCAGAGCCCACCCGCACCGCATCCAGCCGCGTCTCGGGAAAGCGCAGGGCCGCGCAGGAGTTGGCGATGTGCCGCGTGCCCACGGCAATGCCCTGGGCCGCAAGGGCGTCCGTCACCTGGGTAAAGCGCCGGAGCTGCTGGGCGGTGCGGGTATTGCCCGCTTCAAAGGACGCGGCAAAGTGGGAGAAGATGCCCTCAAAGGCAAGGCCGGGCGTCCTGTAAATCTCCAGCAGGCCGTCAATGTCCGTCCAGCGGCAGCCGAAGCGGCCCATGCCGGTGTCCACCGCCACGTGGACCCGTACGCTGTCCTCCTTGGCGCGGGCGGCGTAGAACCGGGCGCAGTCGGGGCCGGAGACGGTGAGGATGACGCCTTCTGCGATGAGCGCGTCGCACAGCGCGCCGTCGCCCACCGGGGCCAGGAGCAGGATGTCCTCATCGGCAAAGCCGGCACGGCGCAGGGAAAAGGCCTCCGCCGGGTCGGACACCGCCAGGGTGGTCACCCCGGCGCTGACCCAGGCCGCGGCGGCCTCCGGGCCGGATACGCCGTAGCCATCGCACTTGACAACGCCGATCACCGGCACGCCCACATATTCCGCCACTGCGGCGGCGTTGGCGCGCAGGTCGGCCCGGGAAATCTCCAGATAGCAGGAGGAGCGGCAGACCTCTTCCACGATAAGGGCACCCTCTTTCTCTTTGGTATGGGAAGGGGCGCAGGGTTGTGCGCCCCCCTGAAAGTCTACCCTCTATTATGCATCAAGTATCAGCCCGACGCAAGAAAAAGTTTCCCGCCCCTGCCGCCGGGACGCGCCCGGGACGAAAGAGCGGCGTGGGACACCCCTGGGACGGTACGGGACACACCCGGGACGGGCCCGCGGCGGGCTAAGACGGATCGCCGCCGAAGAGTTCATCGAGCCACCCCTCCGCCTGGGGGGCGGCCAGCAGCGCCGCGCCGATGCCGGCACTCTGGGCTGCGTCCAGCTTGGCGCGGACGGAGCGGGGGGTGTCGAAGAGGACAAAGTGGGCGCCGCCGGGCCGGGTCATATAGGTAAAGTAGTGGGCGCACAGCCCCCGGTCGAAGAAGACGGCGGGCTCCAGGCGCGCCATCAGCTGCCGGAGGGCATCGGGCTCCAGGGGCGTCCCCGGCCCGGCGGCGGGCAGGGGAAAGTCCTCCGCCCCGGCGTCGATAGCCAGCACCACCCGCTCCCGTCCATAGCGCTGCGCGGCGGCGGAGAGGGTGCGGCTCAAGGTGCCCGAGAGAACCCGGGACGATACCAGCACCCGGCACCCCGACGCCAGGTGGGCGAAGGCCTCCGGAAGGCAGAGCGGGAGCCCCGCGCCGGCGCACCCCTCCCCCAGGGCGGCGGCAAGCCGGGCGGCTGTGCCCTCGGGCGCGCCCTCAAAGTCGCAGATCACCCGGTCGAAGCCCCGGCGGCGGCACTCGGCGAGAATCTGCCGGCAGCAGGGCTGCACGCTGCCCCCCTCCGGCACGCCGGTACAGGAGACCAGCATAGCCCCGCCGCGCATGCTGCCGGTAAGGCCCGCCCCCATGAGCTTGGGCCCCGGCGCAATGCGGTAGCACATGTGGGCGGGTGTCAGGCCGAAGTCCCGGCAGCGGCTTGCCATACCGCCGGGCAGAGCGTACAGAAGTGCCTTCATTTGACCACTCCCCCTTGTGAGATCGAAAAAAATATGATATTCTATATCATTGCCGGAGCATCTGCCCTGTGTGCTGCCCCGGCAGGAGAGCATATGCGATTTTACGAGAGAATAGAAGGTGCAGGCTGTGGCGCTTTTTCGGGCGGATTTTTCGATAGGCAGTATCGGCGACCTTTCGGGCGAGCTCCTTGCCCGGCGGGGTATCCGGCTGCTGCTGGCAGACCTTGACAACACCCTTGTCCCATACGGCGTGCCCCTGCCCGATGAGCGGGTGCGCTCCTTCCGGGACGACCTTGCCGCCCACGGCGTGCAGCTGTTTATCCTCTCCAACAACCGTCACGAGGGCCGGCCGCGCACCTTTGCCGAGGCCCTGGCCGTGCCCTATATCGGCCACGCGGGCAAGCCCAAGCGCCGCAGCTTTCTGGCCGCCATGGAGGAGCAGGGCGTCCGCCCCGATGAGACCGCCATTGTGGGCGACCAGATTTTTACCGATGTGCTGGGGGGCAACCGGGCCGGGGTGACCACCATTCTGGTGCGGCCCATCCGCCTTGCGGGCAACCCGGGGCGGTACCTGCGCTACGCCGCGGAGGCGCCCTTCCGGCTGCTGTCCCATGGGAGAGGCGGGCTGTGAGCGCCCGGTTCGGCCCTGCGGGCAACGCCGCGGACTTTCCCTATAAGACCTCGGCGCAGGCGCCCGGCTGGCTGCGGGAGCTGGGCCTTGACTGCTACGAATACCAGTGCGGCAAGGGCGTCCATGTGGGGGAGGACACCGCCCGGAGGATCGGCGCGGCCGCCCGGGAGCACGGCATTACCCTGTCCCTTCACGCGCCCTACTTCATCAACCTTGCAAACCCAGACCCCGCGGCCCTGCAAAAGACCATCGGCTACATCACCGACGCCTGCCTGACCGCAAGCCGTATGGGGGCGGGCCGGGTGATCGTCCACTCCGGGGCGCTGATGGGCCGCACCCGGCGCCAGGCGCTGGACATTGCGCTGCGCTCCCTCCGGGAGGTGCTGCGCGCCTGCGACGACGCCGGCTTCGGGGCTTTGACCCTCTGCCCGGAGACCATGGGCAAGATCAATCAGCTGGGTGACCTTGACGAGGTGCTGGAGCTGTGTGCCCTGGATGAGCGCCTGGTGCCCTGCGTGGACTTCGGGCATCTCTACGCCCGCAGCCTTGGCGCGGACGACGGGGAGGAGGCCATGGAGCGCATGCTCGGCCGCATGGAGGCCGAGCTTGGCGCGGCGCGGGCCTCCTGCTTCCACAGCCACTTCTCCCACATCGAGTTCACCCCCAAGGGCGGCGAGCGATGCCACCGCACCTTCGCGGACGACGGCGGCTACGGCCCAGACTGGGCGCCTCTTGCCGCCGCGTTGGTCCGCCGGGGCTGGAGCCCCACCTTCATCTGCGAAAGTGCCGGCACCCAGGCGGCAGACGCGCTGGAGATGAAGCGCATTTACCAGGAATATGAAAGGGCCGCCAACCGGGCGCTTTC
>CAKUIM010000014.1 GCA_934660965.1 uncultured Oscillospiraceae bacterium
CCATCAACCACGCCAAGGCCGCCGGCATCCCCATCATCGTGGCCATCAACAAGATGGATAAGCCCGAGGCCAACCCTGACCGCATCAAGCAGCAGCTCACCGAGTATGAGCTGGTGCCCGAGGAGTGGGGCGGCGAGACCATCATCTGCCCCATCTCCGCCAAGACGGGCATGGGCATCGAGAATTTGCTTGAAATGGTCACCCTTACCGCCGAAATGCGGGAGCTCAAGGCCAATCCCAACCGCTCCGCCCACGGCACCGTCATCGAGGCGCGGCTTGACAAAGGCCGCGGCCCCGTGGCCACCCTGCTGGTGCAGAACGGCACCCTGCGTCAGGGCGACGTTATCATCGCCGGCATGGCGGTGGGCCGCGTGCGCGCCATGACCGACTATAAGGGCAACAAGGTCACCGAGGCCGGCCCCTCCGTCCCCGTGGAGATCATCGGCATGGGCGAGGTGCCCGGCGCCGGCGACGACTTCCACGCCGTGGCCGACGAGCGCATGGCCCGGGAGCTGGTGGAGCAGCGCAAGGAAGAGATGAAGAACGCCACCACCGGCGCGGCCAAGCAGAAGGTCTCCCTGGAGGAGCTCTTCAGCCAGATCCAGGCCGGCGAGATGAAGGATTTGAACATCATCGTCAAGGCCGACGTCCAGGGCTCCGCCGAGGCGGTGAAGGCAAGCCTGGAGAAGATCTCCAACGACGAGGTGCGGGTGCGGGTCATCCACTGCGCCGTGGGCGCCATCAACGAGTCCGACGTGATGCTGGCCGCCACCTCCAACGCCATCATCGTGGGCTTCAACGTCCGCCCGGACAAGAACGCCGCCGAGTCCGCCGCCCGCACCAAGGTGGATATGCGCATGTACCGGGTCATTTACGACGCCATCAACGAGATTGAGGCCGCCATGAAGGGCATGCTCTCCCCCAAGTTCAAGGAGGTCGCCCTGGGCGAGGCCGAGGTGCGCCAGGTCTACAAGATCACCAACGTGGGCATTGTGGCCGGTTGCTACGTCACCGAGGGCCGCATGGTGCGCAACGCCCAGATCCGCCTGGTGCGGGACGGCATCGTCATCCACGAGGGCGTGATGAGCTCCCTCCAGCGCTTCAAGGACAGCGTGAAGGAGGTCGCCCGCGGCTACGAGTGCGGCATCACCATCGAGAAGTACAGCGACATCAAAGAGGGCGACGTGATTGAGGCCTTCCAGATGGAGCAGATCGAGGTATAATCACCTGATATCCGAGGAGGGCAGATACCGGAGCCGCCCTCTTTGAGGCCCGCGCGGCGGGCCCGGCGCGATAAGCGCCGCACAAGCGTTTTGCGAAGCAAAACCTTGGAACCGGCGGAATTCACTTCCGGCGGTTCGGATGAAATACGGGGTCCCCGCAAAAGCGGCGCTTTTGTGGGGCGGGCGACGTGATTGAGGCCTTCCAGATGGAGCAGATCGAGGTATAAACACCTGATATCCGAGGAAGGCAGATACCGGAGCCGCCCTCTTTGAGGCCCGCGCGGCGGGCCCGGCGCGATAAGCGGAAATATTCATTCATTGACGAAAAAGACAGGGCGGGCCCTTTCGCCCGTCCTGCCTTTGCTTTAAGGGCGGCCATGTGGCCATGGCCCGGAAAGGAGACGCATATGGCGAGCAATCGGATCGGTCGGATCAACGAGGAGATCCAGCGGGAGCTGGCGGGCCTGATCCCCAACGTGAAGGACCCCCGGGTGACGGGAATGATTTCGGTGACGGCGGTGCAGACCACCCCCGACCTGCGCTACGCGAAGGTGTATGTATCGATGCTTGATAAGAGCAGCGCCCGTGAGGTGGTCAAGGGCCTGAAATCCGCCGCCGGCTACCTGCGCCGGGAGGTGGGGCAGCGCCTGCGCCTGCGCTATACGCCCGAGCTCATTTTTGAGGAGGACGACTCCATCGAGCACGGCGCCCACATTCTGGAGCTGCTGCGCAACCCCGATGTGGTCAAGCCGGCAAACCCAGCCAACGCCCACATCGTGCTGGATGAAGAGCGGGACGGGGAGGGCTGAGCGTGACATACCAGGAGGCTGCCGCCTTTCTGAAGGCGCGTGACAACTATCTCATTTTGACCCACAAGCGGCCGGACGGCGACACCATCGGCTGCGCCGCCGCCCTGTGCGAGCTGCTGCGGGACATGGGCAAGACGGCCCATATCCTGGAAAGCCTTGACGTGACCGCGATTTTCCGGGACTACCTTGCCGGGCGCATCGCACCGGAGGGCTTTGCCCCCGATACGGTGGTGAGCGTGGACGTGGCAAGCGCCGGCTTGCTGCCCGACAACGCCGCGGCCTATCTCGGCCGGGTGGACCTTGCCATCGACCACCACGCCTCCCACACCCCCTTCGCCCGGGAGACCTGCGTGGAGGGGGACAAGGCCGCCTGCGGCGAGGTGCTCTGGGAGATCGCCGGGGAGCTGGGCGTTATGAACCGGGAGATCGCGCTGCTGCTGTATGTGGCGGTGTCCACCGATACGGGCTGCTTTGTCTACAGCAACGTCACACCCCACACCCACCGGGTGGCTGCGGATTTGATGGAGCATGACATCCCCTTCCAGATGCTCAATAAAAAGCATTTCCGCACCAAGAGCATGGCCCGCATGCGGCTGGAGAGCCTGATGATCCAGGGCATGCGCCGCTACCGGGGGGGCGTTGTGGCCATTGTGCCGCTGTCCCTTGCCATGCTGGACGAGGCCTGCGCCACCAATGACGACACCGAGGATATCGCCGCCTTCATCGGCCAGATCGAGGGAATCCACATCTCCGCCACCGTGCGGGAGCTGCGCCCCGGCGAGTGCAAGATTTCCCTGCGCACCGCGCCCTTGCTGCTCAACGCCTCCGACGTCTGCGTCCGGCTGGGCGGCGGCGGCCATATGGGGGCGGCGGGCTGCACGGTGTACGGCACCATGGAGGAGGCCGAGACGAAAATCCTCGCCGCCATTGAGGCCCAGATGGACGAGGACGCCGCGGCAAAGAAAGACGGCTGACAGACCAAGGAGAAGGGAGGGGCGCGCCATGGCAGGCGGCGTATTGATTATAGATAAGCCCCAGGGCTGGACGAGCATGGACGTGTGCGCCAAGCTGCGCGGCGTGCTCCATGAGCGCCGGGTGGGCCACGGCGGGACGCTGGACCCCATGGCCACCGGGCTGCTGCCGGTCTTCGTGGGCCGGGCCACCCGGGCGGTGGAGTATGCCGCCGACGGGGACAAGGAGTACGAGGCCGTCCTCCGCCTGGGCCTTGTCACCGACACCCAGGACGTCACCGGCACCGTGCTGCGCCAGAGGGGCGCGGAGGTGACAGCGGCGGAGCTGGAGGCCGCCCTTGGGCGGTTCCGGGGGGAGATCATGCAGGTGCCCCCCATGTACTCCGCCATCAAGGTGAACGGGAAAAAGCTCTACGAGCTTGCCCGGAAGGGCCGCGAGGTGGAGCGGCAGCCCCGGCCGGTGACCATCTATGCCCTGGAGCTTCTGGGGCAGCGCAGCCAGACGGACTTTGCCCTGCGGGTGGTGTGCTCCAAGGGCACCTATGTGCGCACCCTCTGCCACGACATCGGGGCGGCCCTGGGCTGCGGCGGCGCTATGGCGGCGCTGCGCCGCACCCGGGTGGCGGGCTTCACCCTGGAAAACGCCCTGACGCTGGACGACGTCTGTGCCCACCCCCGGCCCGAGACGCTGCTGCGGCCGGTGGACGGCTGCTTTGCAGATCTCCCGGCGGCAGTGCTCACCGCCGCCCAGGAAAAGCGGGTGCGCTGCGGCGCGGCCTTCACCTGGCCGGGCGCGCCGGGGCTGCTGCGCGCTTACGGGGCGGGCGGGGAATTTCTGGCCCTGTGCGAGGCGGACGGGGAGACGCTGCGCGTTATAAAGAGCTTTTTTGAGGTTTAAAAGACAGCAAAAGGAAGGGGAGGCGGTGCGCCGTGACATTTGAAGAGCTGCGGGACAAGGCCCACTCCCTGCCCCTGAAGCCCGGGGTGTATCTCATGCAGAACGCCCAGAGCGAGATCATCTATGTGGGCAAGGCCAAGGCCCTCAAAAACCGGGTCAGCCAGTATTTCCAGGACCAGTCCCGCCATAACGAAAAGACCCGGGCCATGGTCAGCCAGATCGACCATTTCGACGTTATCGTGGTGCAGTCGGAGTTCGAGGCCCTGGTGCTGGAATGCGCCCTCATCAAGCGCCATCAGCCCCATTACAACATCCTTTTGAAGGATGATAAGGGCTACCCCTACGTCCGGCTGAACGTGGGGGAGCGCTACCCCCGCTTTTCCCTTGCAAACCGCGCCGCCGAGGACGGGGCCCGGTATTTCGGCCCCTTCGGCAGCCGGGGGGCCACCCAGGACATGCTCGACGCCCTGCTCGCCGCCCTGCGCCTGCCCACCTGCCGGCGGAAATTTCCCCGGGACATCGGCAGGGAGCGGCCGTGCCTGAACTATCACATGGGCCGGTGCGACGGCTACTGCCGGCCGGATGTCCCCGAGCGGCGCTACCGGGAGGAGCTGTCCCGGGCGGTGCGCATTCTGGAGGGGCGGCTGGAGGAGGTGACCGGGGAGCTGACCGCCGAGATGGAGCTTGCCGCGCAGGAGCTGCGCTTCGAGCGGGCGGCCCAGCTGCGCGACCAGCTGCGGGCCATCGAGCTTCTGGCCAAGCGGCAGAAGGCGGTGGCCGGGGCCCTTGCGGACACCGACGTGGTGGGCTGGTACCGGGGAGAGGTAAAAAGCTGCTTCACCGTGCTCCACTATGTGGGGGGCGAGCTGGCGGCCAAAGACTTCCGGGTGCTGGACACCCCCATGGAGGAGGACCGGGAGGCCACCCTCTCCGCCCTGGTGGCGCAGTTTTACGTGGGCCGGGGGCAGCTGCCCCGGCGCATCCTGCTGCCCGGCGAGGTGGAGCAGCAGCCGGACCTGGAGCGGCTTTTGAGCCAGCAGGCTTCACGTCGGGTGGAGCTTGCCGTGCCCCAGCGGGGCGCCAAGCTTGACATGGTGCGCATGGCCAATGAGAACGCCGCCGAGGAGGCCATCCGGGTGACCACGGCGGAGGAGCGCCGCTCCCGCCTGATGGAGGCCCTGGGGGCCATGCTGGGCCTGCCTCAGCCTCCCCACCGCATCGAGGCCTTCGACATCTCCAACACCGGCTCGTCGGACATCGTGGCGTCCATGACCGTCCACATCGACGGCAGGCCCCTCAAGCGGGACTACCGCCGCTTCAAGCTCCGGGGCCTTGCTCATGCCGACGACTATGCCTCCATGGAGCAGGTAGTGGAGCGGCGCTTCCGGCGCTATCTGGACGGGGACGAGAAATTCTCCGCCCTGCCTGACCTGCTGCTCATCGACGGCGGCGCGGGCCAGACGGCGGCGGCGGAGAGCGCCCTGGCGGCGGTGGGCCTTGCGGTGCCAGCCTTCGGCATGGTCAAGGACGACCGCCACCGCACCCGCGCCCTGGTGGACAGCGCCGGTCGGGAGATCGGCATCCGGCAGAATCAGGCCGTTTTCTCCCTGGTGGGCCGCATCCAGGAGGAGACCCACCGCTTTGCCATCGAGTTCCACCGCCAGCAGCAGTCCGGGCACCTAAAGGGCTCGGAGCTGGACCGCATCCCCGGGGTGGGCCCGGCCCGCCGCGCGGCGCTGCTCAAGCAGTTCAAAAGCGTGAAGGCGGTGCGCGCCGCCGAGATCGAGGAGCTGGAGCAGGCGGTGCCCAAGGCCGCGGCCCGGGCGGTCTACGAGTATTTCCATGCACCGCGCGGCGAGGGCGCCGCGCAGGATTGAGAGGATATCTGCCATATGAAAGAGACAAAACGTGTCATCGCCCTGGGCTTTTTTGACGGGGTGCACCTGGGCCACGGCGCGCTGCTGCGCCGGGTGCGGGAGGCGGCGCAGGCCGGGGGCTATGTCCCCGCCGCCGTCACCTTCGAGCGCCATCCCAAGGACGTCATCCCCGGGGCGGAGCACGTGCCCCTTCTCAATACGCCGGAGGACCGGGCGGGGCTTATGCAACGGCTTTACGGCATTGAGGACGTGATCGTGCTGCCCTTTGACGCCCACATGCGGGACATGTACTGGCGGGACTATGTCACCGAGCTGCTGGTGGGGCGGTACGGCGCGGTCCATCTGGTGGCCGGGCACGACAACCGCTTCGGCCGCCGGGGGGAGGGCAATTCAGACCGCCTGCGCGCGCTGTGCGGCGAGCTGGGGCTGGGCTGCGATATCATCGGCGAGGTGGAGCTGGACGGCGTGGTCGTCTCCTCTACCCATATCCGCACCCTCATCGCCGGGGGGGATATGGAGGGTGCCGTGCGCTTTCTCGGCCACGGCCACACCCTGACGGGGACAGTAGTGCGGGGCCGGGGCCTTGGCCACACCATTGGTATCCCTACCGCCAACCTCACGGTACCCGACGGGGTGCTGGTGCCCGCCTTCGGGGTGTACGCCTCCAAGGTCTGGGTGAATGGCCGGGACTATCTGGCGGTAACAAACATCGGCGTGCGCCCCACCGTGGGCGACGGCCGGGGGGTGACGGTGGAGCCCTGGATTCTGGACTTCGACGGCGACCTCTACGGCCGCACCATCCGCCTGGAGCTGTTCCGGCAGCTGCGGGGGGAGCGGCAGTTCGCCTCCCTGGACGCCCTGCGCGCCGCCATTCTGGAAAACGCCGCCCAGACCCGGGACTATTTCCGCGCCCGCCAGGGCTGAACCGCCCCCTGCGGCGCCCGGCACAGGCTGTGCGGGGGAGGGCACGGCATGGATGCTGCGACGGGGGAGAAGCGGCGCCGGAAGAGCGCGCTTTGAGCTTCATAACGCAAAAAACACCGCCGAAGCAGCGCTTCGGCGGTGTTTTTTGTGATTGCTTCGGCTTTATACGCCGGTGTAGGACAAAGCCAGGTATTCCTCCAGGCACAGCCCGGATTCGGTAATCTCCTGGGCCAGGTCACGGCCCACATAGCGGTAGTGCCACGGCTCCCAGATGATGCCGGTGATGTCCTGCTTGCCCTTGGGGTAGCGCAGGATGAAGCCGTACTCCCAACAGTGCTCCATGAGCCACTTCTGGGCGGGAGTGTCGGCCTGGGCCTCGTTGAGCAGCTGATATTCCGAGGCGCAGATGTCCACCGCAAGGCCCAGGTTGTGCTCGCTGGTGCCCGGAATGGCCACAATGGCCGAGGCGGCGGTATAGGCCTCGTCATGGCTCAGGCCGTCAGACATGAAGCTCTTGATTTTGCGTTCGAAAAGCTCGGTCTGCTTTTTTATGGTGCGGTAGGCGGAGCACACCAGAGCGGAGTAGCCGGCCTTGGCGCAGTCGGCAAGCATCTGCGTTAAGTCGTCGTAAATGCGCGCGTCCACCTTCAGGCCGTTTGAAAGGGTGGAGGTCTCCACCGACCAGTCCTCCGGCAGGGGGTGGGACTGGTTTGCAAGGCGCAGCTGCCACGGCGCGTCCTCAATGGGGGGCAGGGTGGGCTCCGGCGCGGCGGAGGGGGAGACGGCGGGCGCGTCGGACGGCGCGGGAGAGGTCTGCGCCTGAGACGGGGCCTCCGACGGGGAGAATGCCTGTGTGCCCGGGTCGGCGTGGCTGCTCAGCCGGGACGCCATAAACCAGATGAGCGCCGCGACGGCAAGGAGCAGCAGAATCAGCGGCAGGGGGGAGCGCCTGTGGTGCCGGCGGCGGCGCCGTTGGGGGGTGCTGGGGCGACGATATGATTGGGCCATGAAAACCTCCGCGCGCAGCCCGGGGCTGGGCCGCGCGATCTCACAAAATACAGCGGACGCCCCATTCTTTGGGGGACGGGCCGCCTTTTTTACAGTATAGTACAATTCTCTGCGTTTTGCAACGAGGGAGGAAAAATCTTCGCAGAAATTTGATTTTCCCCCTATGCAAGAATGACTTTTTATATTAGAATGGATGGGACAAATACCGCGGGAGGTAGCGAATCATGGCGGAGCTGAAATATAAGCGCGTCCTGCTGAAGATCAGCGGCGAGGCGCTGGCCGGCGATGCGGGCCGGGGCCTTAATTTTGAGGTCATCGACCGGGTGTGTGATGTCATTGCCCGGTGCAATCAGGAGGGCGTCCAGGTGGGCGTGGTGGTCGGCGGCGGCAACTTCTGGCGCGGCCTGAAGGACGGCGTGGGCATGCACGAGCGCACCCGGGCCGACCATATGGGCATGCTGGCCACGGCCATCAACTGCCTTGCCCTGGCGGATATTCTGGAGCAGAAGGGCGTAAACGTCCGGGTGCAGACGGCCATCGAGATGCGCTCCATCGCCGAGCCCTACATCCGCTCCCGGGCCATCCGGCACCTGGAAAAGGGCCGCGTGGTGATCTTCGGCTGCGGCACGGGCAACCCCTTCTTCTCCACCGACACCGCGGCGGTGCTGCGGGCGGCGGAGATTGACGCGGACATCATTCTGCTGGCCAAGAATATCGACGGCGTGTACAGCGCGGACCCCAAGAAGGATCCCGGCGCCACCAAGTACGACAGCATCAGCTACGACGACGTGCTGGCCCAGCACCTGCAGGTGATGGACTCCACGGCCACATCCCTTTCTATGGACAACAACATCCCCGTCATCCTCTTCGCCCTGGCTGACCCGGAGAACATCCTCCGCGTGGTCCACGGCGAGAAGATCGGAACCATCGTCAAGGACTGACGGAATCTGACCGCTGGGGGCGAGTGCCCCGTCAAAACCGGCGCGGGCCATTCCCGCCGCCTTTAGAGGAGGAGCGAACATGAACGAGATCTGCAAGCCCTATGACGCGAAAATGCAACGCACCATCGAGGTGGTAAAAAGCGACTTTTCGTCTGTGCGCGCCGGCCGCGCCAATGCCGCTGTGCTCGACCGCATCCAGGTGGAGTATTACGGCACCCCCACCCCCATCCAGCAGGTGGCCAGCATCTCCACCCCCGACCCCCGCACCCTGGCCATCCAGCCCTGGGATATCAGCCTTCTGCGCGCAATCGAAAAGGCCATCCAGACCTCTGACCTGGGCATCAACCCCCAGAATGACGGCCGCGTGATCCGCCTGGCTTTCCCTCAGCTCACCGAGGAGCGCCGCATGGAGCTGACAAAGCAGGTGCGCAAGTACGCCGAGAACGGCAAAGTCGCCATCCGCAACGTCCGCCGCGAGGCCATGGACGCCCTGAAGGACAAAAAGAAGAAGGCTGAGATCACCGAAGACGAGCAGAAGGAGCTGGAAAAGGAGCTCCAGGACATGACCGATAAGCGCTGCAAGGAGATCGACGCCCTGACCGTCGAGAAGGAAAAGGAGCTTATGGCGGTCTGAGGCCGGCATAAGGCAAAGGACACTGCGGGGCGCGATGCGCCCCGTTTGTGTATTCTAAGACTGGAATGCCCGTATTTTGACGATACTGCCCTTGCAGGGCAAGGGGATTTCCCGCAAACGGAGTTGATTGGATATGAAGCTCTTCCGCCAAAAGCGCGCCGCCGCCCAGGTGGATTTATCGGCTCTGCCCCGGCATGTGGCCATTATCATGGACGGCAACGGCCGCTGGGCACAGAAGCGGGGGCTGCCCCGCACGGCGGGCCACGCCGCCGGGGCGGAGACCTTCCGCACCATCGCCACCTTCGCCAAGGAGCTGGGCCTTTCCTATCTGACGGTGTACGCCTTCTCCACCGAGAACTGGAAGCGCCCCCGGGACGAGGTGGACGCCATCATGCGCCTTCTGGAGAAATACCTGCTGGAGGCCATTGACACCATGGCCCGGGATAAGGTCAAGATGGCCTTTCTGGGGGACCTTTCCCCCCTGAGCCCCCGCCTTCGGGAGCTGTGCCGCCGCACCCAGGACATCTCCCGGGGGTATGACGGCTGCCAGGTGAACATCTGCCTCAATTACGGCGGGCGGGACGAGCTTCTCCGGGCGGCCCGGGCCTACGCGGCGGACTGCCTTGCCGGAGAGGCGGACGCAAACCACCTCACGGCGGAGGACTTCGGCGGCTATCTCTACTCCGCCGGCATCCCCGACCCGGATCTGGTCATCCGGCCCAGCGGGGAGAAGCGCATCTCCAACTTCCTGCTGTGGCAGTCGGCCTATGCGGAATTTTACTTTACCGACGTGCTCTGGCCCGACTTCTCCAAGGAGGAGCTGCTCCGGGCCCTGGCAGACTATCAGCGGCGGGATCGCCGCTACGGAGGGATTCGGTCATGACAAAGCGTATCCTGGTGGCGGTCATCTTTGTCCCCATCCTGTTTGTGATTATGTTTTTCCTGCCCACCGTGGTGCTTGCGGCGGTGGTGGCCTTCATCGCGGCCCTGGCATGCTACGAGCTGCTGCGTGCGGCAGGGGAGGGAAAAGTGACCGCGCCGATGAAGGCAGTGTCGGTACTATCCGCCGCCGCCATCCCCCTGGGGGTGTGGCGCAATGCCGCCGCCGTCACCATCAGCGTGTGCGCCTTTGTGATTATGGCGGTGTCCTTCTGGTGCGCCATCCGCGCCTATGACGAGACGGAACAGGACACCCCCATCGGCTTTTACCACATCCTGCTCACCCTCTTCGGCGGCGCGGCCATTCCGGCGGGGCTGGCCGCCCTGGTGCGCCTGAAGGGGATGGAGGACGGGAAATACCTGGTGCTGCTGGCAGTGATGCTCGCCTTCATTACCGACGGCGGCGCCTACTTTGCCGGGGTGTTCCTGGGCCGGCACCGGGGCATCACCCGCGTGAGCCCCAACAAAAGCCTGGAGGGCTACCTGGGCGGCTTTGCCACCGGCGTTCTCGCCGCGCTCCTTTACGGAGCCATCGTTAGGGCCGCCGCAGGGCTGCGGGCCAATTTCCTGAGCCTTGCCCTGTGCGGCCTTGCAGGGGCGCTGGCCACCGAGCTTGGCGACCTGGCCTTTTCCCTTGTGAAGCGGCAGTTCGGCGTGAAGGACTACGGTCATCTGCTCCCCGGTCATGGCGGCATGCTTGACCGGTTTGACAGCATGATCTTCTGCGCCCCCGTGGTGCTCTTTATCGTCACCTACCTTCCCGCGTTCTAAGGAGAGAGTATGAAACGTAATCTGTCAGTACTGGGGTCTACCGGCTCTATCGGCACCCAGACGCTGGAGGTGGCCCGCGCCTGCGGCCACCGCGTTGCGGCCCTGGCGGCCAACCGCAGCGCCGCGCTGGTAGAGCAGCAGGCCCGGGAGTTTTTGCCGGAGGTGTGCGCCATGGCGGATGAGGGCGCCGCCGCAGAGCTTCGCACCCGCCTTGCCGACACGCCGGTGCGGGTGCTTTCCGGCGCGCAGGGCGTGCTGGAGGCGGCAAGCCTTGCCCGGGCGGATACCGTTGTCACCGCCATGGTGGGCATCGCCGGGCTGCGCCCTACCCTTGCCGCCATCGACGCGGGCAAGCGCATTGCCCTTGCCAACAAGGAGACCCTGGTGTGCGCCGGCGAGCTTGTGATGGCCCGGGCCCGGGAGCGGGGCGCGGAGATCGTGCCGGTGGACTCGGAGCACTGCGCCATTTTCCAGTGTCTCCAGGGCTGCCGGGACCGGGGCGAGGTGCGCCGGCTCATCATCACCGCCTCGGGCGGGCCCTTCTTCGGGAAGAGCCGGGCGGAGCTTGCCCACGTCACCCGCGCGGATGCCCTGCGCCACCCCAACTGGTCCATGGGGGCCAAAATCACCATCGACTCGGCCACGCTGATGAACAAGGGCCTTGAGTTTATCGAGGCCATGCGCCTTTACGCTATGCCGCCCGAGCGCATCTCCATCGTCGTTCACCGGGAGAGTGTCATCCACTCTCTGGTGGAGTTTGAGGACGGCGCGGTGCTGGCCCAGCTGGGTGCAGCGGATATGCGCCTGCCCATCCAGTACGCCCTTTCCTACCCGGAGCGGACGCCCGGCCCGGCCCAGCGCCTGGATTTGCTCGCCTGCCCGCCCCTGACCTTTCATGCGCCGGATGAGGACACCTTCCGCTGCCTGAAGCTGGCGCTGACGTGCGCCCGGCGGGGGGGAAACGCCACCGCCGTGCTCAACGGCGCAAACGAGGCGGCGGTTGGGCTGTTCCTGGAGAACAGAATCGGCTTTCTTCAGATTGCGGAGCTGGTGGAGGCCGCCCTTGACGCGGTGCCCTGGCAGGCCAATCCCGGCCTCTCCGACATCCTGGCGGCGGACCGCGCCGCCCGGCAGGCCGTATTTCAGAATTTGAGGTGAATCGACCCTTGGCAAGAGTGCTTTATATCCTGCTGGCCATCCTGTGCTTCGGCGTCATGGTGGCCATCCACGAGTTCGGCCATTTCTTCACCGCCAAGCTGCTGAAGGTGCGGGTGAATGAATTTTCCGTCGGCATGGGCCCCGCGCTGTGGTCCAAGGAAAAGGGGGAGACCAAATACTCCCTCCGGGCCCTGCCCATCGGCGGCTACTGCGCCATGGAGGGGGAGGACGAGGACACCGGCGACCCCCATGCCTTCTCCGTCCAGCCCTGGTGGAAGCGGGTCATCATTTTGTGCGCCGGAGCGGCCATGAATTTCCTGCTGGGGCTTGTGATCGTGGTGCTGCTCTACTCCGGCGTGTCCATGGCCCGGCAGCCGGTGATCACCGAGTTTATGGACGGCTTCCCCTTGGAGGGGGAGCAGGGGCTGATGGTGGGCGACCGCATCCTCGCCATCGACGGCCACCGCATTCTGATGTACAGCGATGTCCAGACCTTCCTTGCCCGCAACGACGGCAGCGGCATGGACATCACCGTGCTGCGTGATGGGGAAAAGGTGCGCCTGCGCGATCTGCCCCTGGTGCCCCGGGAGTATGTCTACGAGGGCGAGACGGTGACCATGTTCGGCCTTATCTTCGGCCAGGCGGAGGAGCTTGGCTTTTTCGGGCGTCTGCGGCAGGGCGCGGCCCAGGCGGTGGACTTCGTCCGCCTGGTGTGGGTGAGCCTGGGTGACCTTCTGGGCGGCCGGGCCAGGCTGCGCGATATGTCGGGCGTCATCGGCATCGTGGACGCGGTGGGCAGCGTGGGTGCTGCCTCCCAGACGGTGGCGGACGGCCTGATGAGCGTATTTTACTTTGTGGCCTTCATCTCGGTAAACCTTGCGGTGATGAACCTGCTGCCCGTCCCCGCGCTGGACGGCGGGCGGATTTTCTTCATCCTGGTCAACGCCCTGGTGTATCTTGTCAGCCGCCGGCGCATCCCTGCCAAGTACGAGGGCTACGTCCACACCGCGGGCTTTGTGCTGCTGCTGGCGCTGATGGCCGTCATCGCCTTCCAGGACGTTTGGAAGATCGTAGCCTCATAAGGAGGGCAAAAAACACCATGAGCAGACAGATTCATGTGGGGAACGTGGCCATCGGCGGCGGCGCTGCGGTGTCCATCCAGTCCATGACCAACACCCCCACCCATGACGTGGAGGCCACCGCGGCCCAGGTCCGGGCCCTGGCGGCGGCGGGCTGCGACATTGTGCGCCTGGCCGTGCCCGACATGGCGGCGGCCCGGGCCATCGGGGCCATCCGCGCCCAGAGCCCCGTCCCGCTGGTGGCGGACATTCACTTTGACTACCGCCTGGCTCTGGAGGCTGTCGAGCAGGGCATCGACAAGATCCGCATCAACCCGGGCAACATCGGCTCCCGGGACAAGGTGGAGGCGGTGGCCCGTGCCTGCCGGGAGCGGGGCATCCCCATCCGGGTGGGGGTCAACGGCGGCTCGCTGGAGCGGGACCTTCTCGAGAAATACGGCGGCGTCACCCCCCGGGCCCTGGTGGAGAGCGCCCTGGGCCATGTGCGGCTGCTGGAAAAGTTCGGCTTTGAGGACATCTGCATCTCCCTGAAGGCGTCCAACGTCCCCACCACCGTCCAGGCTTACCAGCTCATGGCGGCGGAGCACGACTATCCCCTCCACCTGGGCGTGACCGAGGCCGGCACGCCGGAGCTGGGCATCCTCAAGGCCGCCGCCGGTATCGGCGGGCTGCTGGCCATGGGGGTGGGCGACACCATCCGCGTCACCCTCACCGCCGACCCGGTGGAGGAGGTCTATGCGGCCAAGCAGATCCTCCGGGCCATCGGAGCGCGCCGGGACGGGCCAGAGCTCATCGCCTGCCCCACCTGCGGCCGCACCCGGATCGACCTCATCTCCATGGCCCGGCAGGTGGAGGAGCGGCTGAAAGCGGTAGACAAGCCCATTACCGTGGCGGTGATGGGCTGCGCCGTCAACGGCCCCGGCGAGGCCCGTCACGCGGACGTGGGCATTGCCGGCGGCTGCGGCGAGGGGCTGCTGTTCCAAAAGGGCGAGATCGTGGCCAAGGTGCCGGAAGACCGGCTGGTGGACGAGCTGATGGCCCTCATCGAGAAACTATGACAAGGAGAATCCCGCCCCATGGCAGAAGCGAAAAAAGCTACATTTGAAAAAACCTTTGCCGGCTGTCCCTTTCCGGCGGACGTGCTGCCCGCGCTGGGGCAGTGCCCCGTGGCCGTGCGGGTGAGCCGGACGGAGCGCACCATGGAGATTGTCGGAACAGCTCCCGCGGCCGCACCCGAGGAGCTGCTGCGCCGGGCAGAGCAGGCCATCGCCGCGCGCTACGGCTTGTCCGGCGTCCACATCCGGCTGACGGCAGAGGCCCAGGCGGCGCCTGCGCCCCAGGTTCAGCCTGCGCAGCGCGCGCAGAAGAGCGCCGAAAAGTCGGCTGAGAAGCTGCCGGAGGCCCCGGTGCGGAAGGCCGCGGAGCAGAGCGCGCAGAAAACGGCCGCCCCCGTATCCCCGGCGGCGCAGAAGGGTGCGGCGGGGGAGAGCTCGAGTGCTCCCGGTGACCTCTTTGCCCGGATGGAGGAGATGCGCCGGGCGGTGGCCGGCAGCCGGGGGACCGCCCCGGCGGCAGCTGCCCCCGGCGGCACGCCCAGAAAGGGCCGTGTCCGGCAGATCTACGGCAAGATCAGCTCCCGCAAGAAGCCAACCCCCATCGGGGACCTGGTGCTGGATATGGGCAACGTCCTCATCGAGGGCGAGGTGTTCAACATCGAGCACCGGGAGCTCACCCGCCGGAAGGCCTGGGTGGTGTGTTTCGACGTGACGGACTATACCGGCTCCATCCGCGTCAATCAGTTTCTGGATGGGGACGTGGCAAAGCCCATCGTTACCCAAATCAAGGAGGGGCAGCGCCTGCAGATTCAGGGCCGCCTCACCGTCAGCCGCTTTGAGCAGGACATGGTGCTTGAGCCCTACGGCATCAACGAGCTCCCCAAGCGGGAGCCCCGGCAGGACACCGCCCCCGGCGACAAGCGCATCGAGCTCCATCTGCACACCAAAATGTCCATGATGGACGCCCTGACCGACACCAAGGAGGTCATCAAGCGGGCCATCTCCTGGGGGCACCCGGCCATCGCCATCACCGACCACGGCGTGCTCCAGTCCTTTCCGGACGCCTACAGCGCCTCCGGCGAGGGCAGCAAGATCAAGGTGCTTTACGGCGTGGAGGCCTATTATCAGAATGATGTGGACGAGCGCGTGGCCGTCCACGGCCCCGGCGAGCTGGAGCTGGGGGAGGAGTACATCGCTTTCGACCTGGAGACCACCGGCCTTGATAAGCGCGCCGACCAGATCATTGAGATCGGCGCGGTGCTGGTGCGCGATGGCCGTGTGGCCGACCGCTTTTCCACCTTTGCCCAGCCCGGCCATCCCTTAAGCCCCAAGACCGTCTCCCTTACCCACATCACCGACGAGATGCTGCTCGGCGCGCCCAGCCCCGCCCAGGCGGTGGATGCCTTCCTTGATTGGGCGGGGGACAGGCCCCTTGTGGCCCACAACGCGGAGTTTGACGTGGGCTTTCTGCGGGAGTACTGCGCGCGCTCCGGCCGGCCCTTTGCGCCGCTGTGGATCGACACCCTCATCCTGGCCCAGTACCTGTGCCCCACGCTCTCCAACCACAAGCTGGACACCGTGGCCGACGCCCTGGAGCTGCCCCCCTTCCAGCACCACCGGGCCTATGACGACGCCGACACCTGCGGCCAGATCTTCTGGGCCCTCATCCCCAGGCTCCGGGGTGCGGGGGTGGGGCGCATCAGCCAGGTCAATGCCGCCTTCTCCCATATGAAGCGGGGGGGGCGGGTCCGGCGCAGCGCAAACCACCTCATTCTCATTGCCCGCAACCAGACCGGCCTTCGAAACCTCTATAAGCTGGTGTCCAAAAGCCATCTGGAGCACTTTGCCCGCTATCCCATCATGCCCAAGTCCCTCATCAACGAAAACCGGGAGGGGCTGCTCATCGGCTCCGCCTGCGAGGCGGGCGAGCTGTTCCGGGCGGTGATGGACGGCAAGGACGACGAGGAGCTTGCCCGCATTGCCGCCTGGTACGACTATCTGGAGATCCAGCCCCTGTCCAACAACGCCTACATGCTCCGGCCGGACAAGGAGGGCCGGGCCATCGCCCGCAGCCAGGAGGATTTGCGGGACTTCAACCGCCGCATTGTGGCCCTGGGCGAGCGGCTCCATAAGCCGGTGTGCGCCACCGGCGACGTGCATTTCCTGGAGCCGGAGCACGAGATCTACCGCCATGTGCTTCTGGCCGCCAAGGAGTTTGAGGACGCCGACGCCCCCAACCCCCTCTACTTCCGCACCACCGACGAGATGCTCGAGGAGTTCTCCTATCTGGGCGAGGAAAAGGCCCATTATGTGGTGGTGGACGCCCCCCGGGAGATCGCCTCCTGGGTGGACCAGGTGCGCCCCCTGCCCCAGGGCCTCTTTACGCCGAAAATCGAAAATTCCGAGGGCCAGCTGCGCGACCTGGTGTGGAGTAAAGCAAAACGCCTTTACGGCGAAGAGCCGCCCCAGATCGTGACGGACCGTATCAATGCAGAGCTCAAGGACATCATCGGCTGCCACTATGACGTCATTTACATGTCCGCCCAGAAGCTGGTGCAGAACTCCCTGGAGCACGGCTATCTGGTGGGCTCCCGGGGGTCGGTGGGCTCGTCCCTGGTGGCCTTCATGTCGGGCATCACCGAGGTCAACGCCCTGCCGCCCCACTACCGCTGCCCCAGCTGCCGCCGCAGCGACTTTGAGTACGGCCCGGCCCACGGCTTCGGCTGCGGCGCCGATATGCCGGACAGGAACTGCCCGGTGTGCGGCACGCCCTATGAGAAAGACGGCTTCAACATCCCCTTCGAGACCTTCCTGGGCTTCGGCGGCGACAAGGTGCCGGATATCGACCTGAACTTCTCCGGCGAGTATCAGTCCCGGGCCCACCGCTATACCTTCGAGCTCTTCGGCCAGGAGCACGTGTTCCGGGCGGGCACCATCGGCACCGTGGCGGAAAAGACCGCCATCGGTTACGTGCGCAAGTATCTTGAGAGCGTGGGCCGGGTGGGGGTGCCCTTTGCCGAGGTGCTGCGCCTTGCCCGGGGCTGCATCGACGTCAAGCGCACCACCGGCCAGCACCCCGGCGGCATGGTGGTCATCCCCCAGGACAAGGAAATTTACGACTTCTGCCCGGTGCAGCACCCGGCGGACAACAAGGATTCGGACATCATCACCACCCACTTCGACTACCACAAGATGGAGTCCAACCTTCTGAAGCTCGACATGCTCGGCCACGATGACCCCACCATGATCCGCATGCTTCAGGATCTCACCGGGGTGGACCCCCAGAAGATTCCCCTGGATGACCAGGACACCATGAGCCTCTTTACCTCATCGGAGAAGTTGGGCTTTGTGGACGACCCGCTGCTGGGTCCCACCGGCGCCGTGGCCATCCCGGAGTTCAATACCCGCTTCACCCGGGGCATGCTGGTGGAGACCGAGCCGGTGCAGTTTGACACCCTGCTGCGGCTGTCCGGCTTCTCCCACGGCACCGACGTGTGGCTTGGAAACGCCCGGGACCTCATCATGTCCGGCACCGCCACCGTCAACGAGTGCGTGGGCTGCCGCGATGACATCATGCTCTTTCTCATTTCCAAAGGGATGGACCCGAAGATGGCCTTCAAGATCATGGAGGCGGTGCGCAAGGGCAAGGTGAAAAAGGGCGGCTTCCAGGACGGCTGGCTGGAAAAAATGCAGGAGCTGGGCGTGCCCGAGTGGTACATCGGCTCCCTTGCCAAGATCGCCTACCTCTTCCCCAAGGCCCACGCGGTGGCCTACGTCATGATGGCCTACCGCATCGCCTGGTTTAAGGTCCACCGGCCGCTGGCCTTCTACGCGGCCTATTTCTCCATCCGGGCCAAGGCCTTTGACGAGCGCTATATGTGCCGGGGCATGGAGGTGGTCAAGCAGAAGATCCGGGAGATCGAGGCCAAGGCCAACGCCAAGGACAAGGCCGACCGGCCCACCGCCGTGGAGGAGGACATGCTGGTCACCCTTGAGGTGTGCTACGAGTTCTACCTGCGGGGCTTCACCTTCACTCGGATGGACGTGATGCGCTCCCACGCGGTGAATTTCCTCCCGGACGAGGAGCGCGGCGCCCTTATCCCGCCCTTTACCTCCATCGCGGGCCTGGGCGAGACGGTGGGCTGGGACATCATGGACAAGCGGGAGGGCAAGACCTTCATCTCCATCGAGGAATTCTCCCTGGCCTGCACCAAGGTGTCCAGCACCCATCTGGAGCAGATGAAGGACGCGGGCGCCTTCGGCGATATGCCGGACAGCAGCCAGCTCTCCTTCTTCTAAGCGTCAATGGGGCTTGCCCGGCGCGCAGACGTGTAGTACAATAGGGGCGTTCCGAATGGGTGCTGCCACGGCGGCACCCCAAGCCTACAGAGAAAGAAAACGGAGGCGTTTATGCAGCAATATCATCGGCGGCGGGGCGGAAAGCGCGCCGCCTATACCGGCCGGCAGCGCACTGGCGGCGGGGAGAACTCCCTTTGGGCGCGCACCCTGGGGCGGATTCTCTTTTTCCCACTGCTCTTTGTCTACCTGGAGCTGGTGCTCCGGCTTTATATGAAAATGAGCATGAAATATTTCCCGGTGGTGCTGCCCTTTGCCCTGGCGGCGGGCTTTTTGTGCACCGCCCTGACTATGCCCTTCAGGCGCGCGGTCAACCGGGTGCTGGCCAAGGTGCTATCCGCGCTCATCTCCCTTGTGTATGTCATTGAGATCATCGCAAAAAAGATTTTGCAGTCCTACTACCCCTTCAGCACCCTGGGCCTTGCTGCGGAAAACCGCCTGACCGACTACCTGGACGCCATCGTGTCCATGGTGGTGCGCTCCATCCCCGTCATTTTGGCGCTGCTGCTGCCCGCCATCCTGCTCATCGCCTTCGGCAGCCGCGTGCTGCTCTTCCCCCGGACGGATATCCGCTTTGCCGGGCTGATGGCGGCGGCCATGGTGGCGCTGCACCTGCTGGGCCTTGGGGCGGTGCACCTGCCCTACGGCGGCGACCTGACCCCCGCCCAGCTCTACAAGGTGGACACCAATATCGACGACCAGGTGGAGCAGCTGGGCCTTCTCACCATGCTCCGGCTGGACATCAAGCATATCTTTGTGCCGGCGGGCAGCCTGCGCGACGACGATTTCGGCGAGATCACCCCGCCGCCGTCGGAGAGCCCCTCCGCCGCCCCCTCCGCCTCCGACCCTGCGGGCAGTGAGCCGCCGGAGGTGAGCGACGCGCCGGCAATCGACACCTCCCCCAATGTGCTGGACGTGGATCTTGCCTCCATCGCAGAGAGCGCCTCCAACAAGGACATTGCCTGGCTTGCCAAGTATTTTGGCAGCAAGACCCCCACCAACAAAAACGAGTATACCGGCATGTTCGAGGGATACAACGTGATCTTTTTCACGCTGGAGGGCTTCTCCGGCTACGCCATCGACCCGGAGCTCACTCCCACCCTCTATAAGCTTGCCAACGAAGGCTTCGTCTTTGATAATTACTATACGCCCCTGCACTATACCAGCACCTCCGGCGGGGAGTGCCAGAACCTGCTGGGGCTCTATCCCAAGGACGGCAACCCCTCCACCATGAAGCGCACCGGCGAGCTCAAGACCAATCTTTACTTTTCCCTGGCCCAGCAGCTCTCCCGTCTGGGCTACAAGACCCTCGGCTACCATGGCAACGCCGACATGTACGGCCGCCTTGCCTCCCACACCAATCTGGGCTACACCTGGAAGCAGTACCAGTCGGGGTTGGAGTTGGAGATGAACTCCTCGGGAAGCAAGTACCTCTGGCCCCAGCGGGACAAGTATGTCATTGACGCAAGCGTGGACGACTATATCTACGGGGATGAACCCTTCCACGTCTACTACCTGACCATCAGCGGCCACATGCCCTACAGCAGCAACCGCGTGGCAAACCAGTACCGGGACATTGTGGACGCCCTGCCCTACAGCGAGACCACCCGTAACTACCTTGCCACCTGCATTGAGGTGGACCGGGCCCTGGAGGAGCTGCTTGCAAAGCTCGAGCAGGCGGGCAAGCTCGACAAGACCCTCATCGTCGCCTCCGCCGACCATGTGCCCTATTTCAACGTGGATACCCTGGAGGAGCTCTCCGGCGAGGCCTTCGGAAGCTCCGCCGACCTTGAGATGCTCAAGGAGGGCAGCATCAACATCGACGTCTACCGCAATACCCTCATCATGTGGTCGGCCAGCATGGAAAAGCCCGTTCACGTCAGCAAGGTGTGCGGCCAGGTGGACATCCTGCCCACCGTCTCCAACCTCCTGGGCCTTGCCTACGACTCCCGGATGCTCACCGGCACCGACATCCTCTCCGACTGCGAGGGCATGGTCATCTTCCACTCCCGCAGCTGGAAAACGGACAAGGGCTATTATAACCGCTACACCCAGGAGTTTACCCCTGCCGACGGCATTTCCATGACCGCCCAGGAGCAGGAGGACTATGTCTCCGCGATGAAAAAGCAGGTGAGCAACAAGCTCTCCTGCACAGAGCTGATTGTGGAGAAGAATTTCTACCAATACGTGTTTAAAAATAAGTAAGGCCGGGCCCATAAAAGGCGCGGCGTGACAGGAGCAGGACCGGGGGGCCTTATGCAGGCGTCCGCCCGGCCTTGCCCGATCAAGGCGAAAGGAGAAGGAAGCATGGGCGAGCAGAAGAATTTCCTGCCCCGGATTGAAAGCGCCCTTCGGCACAACATTCTGGAAATGCCGGAGGAGACCTATCAGGCCAGCGGCATTGTCATCTACGGCCGGCGGATCAAGTCCCTGGTCTTTTCCACTGACCTTGCCATCATCCGCAACTGCAACGCCGACGCGGTGTTTGCCGTCTATCCCTTTACCCCCCAGCAGGCCATCAGCGACGCTATCATCAAGGCGTCCTACATCCCGGTGTTCTGCGGCATCGGCGGCGGCACCACCAAGGGGCTGCGCACGCTGTCCCTTGCCAAGGACGCGGAGAGCCAGGGCGCCATGGGGGTGGTGCTCAACGCGCCCATCTCCGACCTGAACCTGGCGGGGGTGGCCAGGTGCGTGGACATCCCGGTGATCATCACCGTCACCCATGAGGACACCGACGTCGAGGCCCGGCTGGAGGCGGGGGCGTCCATCCTCAACGTGGCCGGCGGGGTGAACACCCCCCGGATCGTGGAGAAGATACGAAAGGGCTTTCCTGATATCCCCATCATCGCCTCCGGCGGCAACCAGGGCGACGCCATCCGCCGCACCATCGAGGCGGGAGCCAACGCCATCACCTATACGCCGCCCTCCACCCAGGAGCTCTTCCGCACCCTCATGGACCGTTACCGGGAGTGAGAAAGCAAATAAGCCCCGCGCAAGGCACTGCCTTGCGCGGGGCTTCTGCATGGGTAAGGGAAGGGGGATCAGTCCACCGGGCGCCAGCGCACGTCGATGACGTCGCCGTTTTTGCCGGCCTTGATGGCACGGGAGATGCACACGATGAGGTAGATGCTCTGGATGCTGATGACCACAAGGCTGATGCCGGCATAGATCATCAGCGCCGTGGCGCCGGCGAAGGGGTCCAGGATGAGCAGCACGCCCAGGATGATGCCGGCGATGCCGTACACCAGGGACAGCGCCCAGCTCCCGCCGACGCGGCGGAACTCGGTGGAGAGCTGAATGCAGAAGATGCTGCTGGTGATGATGTAGACGCCCAGGGCGACAGGCAGGAACACCAGGGCGCCGGCGGGCTGCACGAACAGCAGAATGCCCAGCAGGATGCTGCAAATGCCCAGGATGAGGTCAAAGCGGAAGAAGATGCCCGCAAGGCCGATGTTGAAGTACCGGATGAGCAGGCCGATACCCACCGCGACGCACAAAACGCCCATGATGTAGCACACGGCCAGGGCGGAAATCTCCGGCCAGATGATCATCACAAGGCCCAGCGCCATCACGCAGCAGCTGAGTACAATGGCCCAGATCCGAAAGCTTTTCCATGTTTTTTCCATTGTGATCGCTCCTTTAATCAACGTTCAGCGCCATGATAACGCGCTGCTTTCCAAATTGCAAGCCCTATTTTGCCCGGCCCGAAAAGGGCGGCGGGGCGGGCCGCCCTGGGACTCTCTGCCTACGCAATGCCCCGGGTGCAGGCATCGGAGAGGGCCTGGGCGATGTCGGTGCGCTCCCAAGGCATGGCGGCGGCGTTGCTGCCGAAGTGGCCGTAGCAGGACACCCGGGAAAAGACCGGTTCGGTGAGGGAGAAGCGCCGGATGATGGCCGCCGGGCGCAGATCCACCAGCCGCAGCAGGGCGGCGCGGATGGCGGCTGGGTCTGCCTTTTCCGTACCGAAGGTGTCGATGAGAATGCCCACCGGCTCGGCAAGGCCGATGGAGTAGCCCAGCTGCACCTCGCAGCGGTCGGCAAGGCCGGCGGCCACGATGTTTTTGGCCATGTACCGGGCCATGTAGGCCCCGCTCCGGTCCACCTTGGTGGCGTCCTTCCCGGAGAAGGCGCCGCCGCCGTGGCGGGCATAGCCGCCGTAGGTGTCCGCGATGATCTTCCGGCCGGTCAGGCCCGAGTCGCCCGCCGGGCCGCCGATGACGAAGCGGCCGGTGGGGTTGATGTAGAACTGGGTGTCCCGGTCGGTGAGCTCCTTGGGCAGGGTGGGCAGGATGACGTGAGTGAGCAGGTCCTCCCGCAGGGCGGCGGTTTCCGCGTCCTCCCGGTGCTGGGCGGAGAGGATGACAGTGGCGATGCGCCGGGGTGCGCCGTTTTCGTACTCCGCCGTCACCTGGGCCTTGCCGTCGGGGCGCAGGTAGGTCAGCTCCTCGCTGCGGCGAACCTGCTCCAGGCGCTTGACCAGAGAGTGGGCAAGCTCGATGGGCATGGGCATCAGGCTGGGGGTCTCCCGGCAGGCGTAGCCGAACATCATGCCCTGGTCGCCGGCGCCGCTGTCCAGCTCCTCCGCCGGGGTGCGCCGGCTGATGCCCCGGGCAATGTCGGGGGACTGACAGTGGAGGTCCACCGTCACCCGGCAGCTCTGGGCGTCAAAGCCGCAGCCGGGCAGGGTGTAGCCGATCTCGCCCACCGTGCGGCGGGCCACCGCCTCGTAATCCACATGGGCGGTGGTAGTGACCTCCCCGAAGATGTGAATCTGGTCGGTGCAGCACGTCACCTCGCAGGCCACCCGGGCGGTGGGGTCCTGGGCGAGAATTTCGTCGAGAATGCGGTCGGCGATCTGGTCGCACACCTTGTCTGGGTGCCCGCAGGTGACGGATTCAGATGTAAAAGCGTAATTTTTCATATTGGTTCACCTCTGCTTCCTGTGAGGGGCGCGCCGCCGGGGTGTCTCGGCGGCGCAAAAACGGGTGTCAGACCTTGGCGGCCTCTTTCCCGGCGGCAGCCTTCTCGTGCTCGCTCCAGAGCTTTTCCGCGGCGGGGGCCCAGCAGGCGGCGTAGGAGTCGCACTTGGCACACAGGTGCTCCGCCGTCTCCGGGGACTGCAAATCGGTGGAGTGGGCGCCGGAGGCGGCCACCATGGCGCGCAGCTTCTCGGGGTTTTCCAGCATGGGGCAGGGCTGGAGCATGTTGTGGTTGAAGGGCTGGCCGTCGTGATAGGCCATGAAGAGAGGGGAGCGCAGGGTGTCCAGCAGGGACTTCTCCCGGATGTTGGAGTCGGAGTAGTGGATGAACACGCACGGATCCACGTCGCCGTTGGCGTTGATGTGGAGGTAACGCCGGCCGCCGGCGATGCAGCCGCCCACAAACTCGGCGTCATTCTGGAAGTCCATGGCGAACAGTGGCTTGGTGCTGCGGTAGCGGCGGATGCGCGCGTACATCTCGGTGCGCTGCTCCGGGGTGGGCAGCAGCTCAGGCGTGGCATCGTTGCCTACGGGCATGTAGTGGAAGTACCAGATGAAGTAAGCGCCCCGGCGGATGAGCTCGTCATAGAATTCCTCAGAGGTGATGGACTCGAAATTGGCCCGGGTGTAGCATGCGGAGATGCCATAGAGCAGCTTGCGCTGGTGGAGCAGCTCCATGGCGTGGATGACCTTGCCGTATACGCCGGCGCCCCGGCGGTCGTCGGTGGCCTCCTCAAAGCCCTCCAAGGAGATGGCAGGGATGAAGTTCTTCACCCGCAGCATCTCGTCGGCAAAGGCCTCGTCAATGAGGGTGCCGTTGGTGAAGCACAGGAACACGCAGTCGGAGTGCTTCTCACACAGGCGGATGATGTCGGCCTTGCGCACCATGGGCTCGCCGCCGGTGTAGATGTACATGTAAATGCCCATTTCCTTGCCCTGGCGGATGATGTCGTCGATCTCATCGTAGGACAGGTTGAGCTTGTTGCCGTACTCCGCCGCCCAGCAGCCGGTGCAGTGCAGGTTGCAGGCGGAGGTAGGGTCCAGGAGGATGGCCCAGGGGATGTTGCAGCCGTATTTTTTGCGGTACTCCTCCTGAATGGGCCAGCCCACCAGGTTGACGTTGATAAAGAAGTTGACGGCCACGGCGGTGAGCACATCGTGATCCACATCATTGATCATGTGACGGATGTAGGGATAGTAGGTGTCGTTGGGGTCCTCGATGGCCCGGCGGACGGCGGCGCGCTGGGACTCAAAATCGCCCTTGCTGAACTTGTCGGCCCAGTCCATCAGAGAGCGCAGATTCTTCTCCGGGTCCTTGTAGAGGTAACGGAAGGCCTGCTCCAGTCCCATTTTCTTGATCGTGGTTGACACATTCATGTCTGTCGGCTCCTTTTTTGTTTTTTGCGTCCCCGGCCCCACACGCATAAGGGCGGGGAACGGCGCGGAAATTGATTCTTCTTGATGACGCGATTATATCGCCCCTTCCGCGGCAAGGAAATTGAGAAAAAAAGCGATCCCTCCTAAAATAGGAGAGATCGCCGGATTTATACAAAATTTAAGGAAATTCGCGTTTTTATCCTAAAATACGGCCGAAAGGGCACGCCGCCGGGGCGTCCGCTGCCTGCTGGGCGGGTCAGTGCCCGCCGGAGAGGGCCTGCTGGATGAAATACTCTGCCGTGCCGCGGAAGAGCACAGCCAGCCGGTCCGCCGCCTCGTCCACATCGTCCCGCATCTGGTTCCAGGTGAATTTGAGCAGAAAGCCCAGCAGGGCATAGCAGAAAAAACTGCCGAGCATATCGAGCCTGTCCTCGGGAATGCCCAGGTCCTTGGTGTGCAGCCGCACCATCCGGATGAAGAATTCCTCCACAGAGGTAAAGACGTAGCGCTCCAGCCGCTCCCGGGAGATGGAGTTGATGACATGGTATACCAGCTGGGGATTGTCCTGCATCCGATGCAGGGCGGTGCGCAGCACGGTGTCCCACGGGGCATCCTTGGGGAGGGAGGAGAGGATTTCCGCCTCCTTTGCCCGCAGCCAGGCATCCAGCAGGTCGTAAATGTCGCGGAAGTGATAGTAAAAGGTGTTGGAGCTGATGCCGCAGGCGGCCACCAGGGCGGACACGGTGATCTTTTCAAAGGGCTGCTTGGTGAGCATGGCCTCAAAGGTCTGCAAAATGGCTTTTTTGGTGTAGTTTGCCATGGGTGCCTCCCTCCCGCGCAAGGGGCGCGCGGCTGCTGATGCCGCAGGATTTCGGCGCTGATGTTATAAATATACCACAGTTCGCCGCCTTTCTCAAGTGGAAAAAGGTGATCGCCCCCTGTTTGCGCGCACGGGCGCACCGGCAGCGGGGCGAGATAGTTTGGGACGGGCCTTTTGCCTGTCCCAGTCATAAAGGCGGACGGGCCCCCATATACTGTCTCATCACGGAAGAGGTGAGCGCAATGGAACATATGGAAGAAGGCTGCCGTCAGGCGGCGGGCGTCCTGCCAGAGGCACTGCGCCGGGCGGCGATGGAGCTTGACGGGGCGGACCGGGTGCGGGTGGAGGAATTCCGGCTGCGGCTGGGCCGGCCCATGGCGGCGGTGACCGCCCAGGGCGAGCGGGAGGTGCCCGGCGAGGCGGTGACGGAGAGCGACCTGCGCAGCGTATTGGAGCAGGCCAGCCGCTTTTCCGCCCACACGGTGCTCGACCAGGTGCGCGCCGGGTTTGTCACCATCCGGGGCGGACACCGGATCGGGCTGTGCGGCGAGGCCGCGGTGCAGGACGGCAAGATCTGCTCCCTGCGGCGGCTGTCCTCCCTGGCCATCCGGGTGGCAAAGCCGGTGTGCGGCCCGGCCCAGGAGGTGCTCGACGCCGTGGGCGGGCGGGACAGGCTGTGCAGCACCCTCATTGTGGCGCCCCCCGGTGCGGGCAAGACCACCCTTCTGCGGGAGCTGGTGCGGCGCATCTCCGACGGCGAGGGCGCGCGGCCGCTGCGGGTGGGCCTTGCGGACGAGCGGGGCGAGGTGGCTGCGGTGTGGGAGGGCCGGGCCCAGCTGGACGTGGGAGCCCGCACCGATGTGATGACCGGCTGCCCCAAGGCGGCGGGGCTTGCCATTTTGCTGCGGGGGATGAATCCGGAGGTGCTGGCCGCCGATGAGATCACGGCGCCGGAGGACATCGAGGCCGTGGCGGCCGCTGCGGGCTGCGGCGTGGCCCTTCTGGCCACCGCCCACGGCCGCAGCCGGGAGGATTTGCAGCGCCGGCCCCTTTACCGGGACCTGATGGCCCTTGGGGTGTTCCGGTATGTGGTGTTTCTTGAAAACCGGCGGGGCGTGCGCTGCGTCCGGGTGGAGGAGCTGCTGTGAGGCGCCTTGTGGGGGCGGCGTTGCTGTGCATCGGCGCGGCTGCCCCGGGCTTTGCCCTGGCCGCCCGATTGGGCCGCCGTGTGACAGACCTTGAGGCCATGCGCGCCGGCGTGCTTGCCATAGAGCGGGGGCTGCGCAGCGGCCTTCTCCCCCTGGAGGAGCTGCTGCGCCAGGCGGCCCGGGCAGCCGGCGGCCGGGGAGAGGTGTTTTTTGCCCGCTGCGCCGACGGCCTTGCGGGGCTCTCCGGCCAGAGCTTTTCCGGCCTTTGGGAGGCGGAGCTTGCGGCCTCGCCCCTGGAGCTTGAGGGCGGGGAGCGCGGGGTGCTGCGCCGCCTGGGGGGCGTGCTGGGCCGGTATGACGCCGCGGGGCAGAGCGCGGCGCTGAGCGCGGCCGCCCAGGAGCTCTCCGCCTGTTTGGAGCAGGCCCGGGAGCGGCAGGGGCGGCTGGGCCGGGTCTACCGGGCGGTGGGCGTGTGCGCGGGGGTGTTCCTTGCGATCCTTCTCTGGTAGGGGGCAGACGGACGAGATGAATGTGGATTTGATCTTCAAGATTGCGGCGGTGGGCATCCTGGTGTCGGTGCTCAACCAGGTGCTCTCCCGCTCCGGTCGGGACGAGCAGGCCACCATGACCACCCTTGCAGGTCTTGTGGTGGTGCTGATGATGGTGGTGCAGGAGATCAGTGACCTGTTCTCCCTGGTAAAAAACCTCTTCGGCCTATGAGTGACATCGGGAAATTCGCGGTGGTGGCGGTGGCGGCGGCGCTGTGCGCGGTGGTGGTGCGCCGTCAGGCGCCGGAGATCGCCCTGGCCCTGGCACTGTGCGCCGGCGTGGTGCTGCTCTTTGGCTGCGCCGCCCCCCTGGCGGCGGTGCTGGAGTTCTGCGGCGAGCTTGCCCAGGCCGGGGGCCTCTCCGCAGGCCTGCTCCGGCCGGTGGGCAAGGTGGCGGGCATCGGCCTTGTCACCCGGGCGGCGGCAGACATCTGCACCGACGCCAAGGAGACCGGCCTTGCCGGCGCGGTGGAGACGGCGGGAACCCTGCTTGCCCTCGGGGCCGCGCTGCCGCTGATGACGGCGGTGCTTCAGGCCCTGGGCGAGCTGCTGTAGGGGGGCGGGGGGATGCGTCGGTTACTGCTTCTGGCGCTGCTCCTGCCCCTTCTGGTGCTGCCTGCCCGGGCGGCCCGGACGGACAGCGCGCTGGAGCGGCAGGAGGAGGCCCTTGACACCGCAGGGCTGGAGCGGGAGGGCCGCAGCTATCTGGACGGCCTTGACCTGACGCTGGACGACGGTTTGGACGGCGGCCTTGAAAAGCTGCTGGACACCGGGACGCGGGAGCTGGGGGGCGTGGTGCGCCGGGCCATGGGCTCGGCGGTGCTGCTGGTGCTGGTGGTGCTGCTGTGCGCGGTGGGGGAGGGGGCGCTGGGCGAGACGGGACGGGTCCCGGCGGTGTCCCTTGCCGGTACCCTCGGGGTACTGGCGGTGGCGGTAGGGGACGTGCGCTCCCTCATGGGCCTTGGCACAAGCGCCATTGACGCCATGGCGTCCTTCTCCAACGTCCTGCTGCCCACAGTGGCGGCAGTGACGGCGGCCACCGGGGCCGTCACCGGCGCGGCGGCCCGGCAGATGGCCGCGGCCCTCTTCTCCGGGCTGCTGATGAACCTCATCCGCGGGGTGCTCATCCCGCTTCTGTACGGCTACATGGCCCTCACCGCCGCCTGGGCCGCCGTGGGAAACGACGGGCTGCGGCGGGTCGCTGCTCTTTTGAAGTGGGCAGCAGTGACCATGCTCACGGTGGTGATGCTCGCCTATGTTGGCTACCTCACCGTCAGCGGCGTGGTGGCCCGGCCGGCAGACGCCTTGGCTGTCAAGGCGGCCAAGGCGGCCATTTCCGGCGCGGTACCCGTGGTGGGCGGCATTCTGGCTGACGCCTCCGAGAGCGTGCTGGCCGCGGCGGGCATCCTGCGGGGAACGGTGGGGGTGTTCGGTATGCTCATCGTGCTGGGCATCTGCCTTGCGCCCTTTCTGCACCTGGCGGTCCACTACCTCTTTTATAAAGCGGCGGCGGCCCTGTCCGCGGCCGTAGGCGGCGGGCGCATCCCCGCCCTGGTGGAGCAGCTGGGGAGCGCCTTCGGCATGATATTGGGGATGACCGGCGCCTGCGCGCTGCTGCTGTTGGTGTCGCTGGTGTCCTCTCTGATGGTGGTGACGGTATGACACACTGGATGAGAAGCTGGGTGCTGTCCATCACCTGCGCGGCGATGGCGGCGGCGGTCATCGAGATCCTGCTGCCCCGGGGCGCGGTGCGGCGGGTGGGGCAGCTGGCGGGGGCTTTGCTGCTGCTTTTGGCGGCGGTGCAGCCCTTTCTCCGCTGGGACGAGAGCGCCCTTGCGGATCTGCCGGCCTTTGCAGCGGCCGGCGCGGACAGCTCCGCCCAGGCGGGGGAGGACTGGGCCCGGGAGATCAAAAAACAACTCATAGAGGAGCGCGCGGCGGCATATATTCAGGACAAGGCGGAGGCCCTGGGCATCCGCTGCCGCCCGGAGGTCTCCTGCGTCATGGACTCCAACGGGGCGGCCGGACTGACGGCGGCGCATATCACCCTCTATGAGGGGCAGGGGCGGCAGGAGGAGCTTGCCCGCCTGATCGAGGAGGAGCTGGGCATCGCCCGGGAAAATCAGGTGTACGAAGGGGGGCAGGCGCCGTGAAGTCAGAAAAGGCCGCCCAGGCGGCGGCCTGGTGCAGAAAGTGCCTTGGAAGTCTTGGAAAATACCGGTATGTGCTCTGGGTGCTGGCCCTGGGGGCGGTGCTTCTGCTGCTGCCGGGCAAAAAGGACAGCGCGGCCCGGGAGACAGGGGAGAGCGCAGACGCATCGGAGTTTTCCGTAGAAGAGCTGGAGCGGCGGCTGGAGCAGGCCCTTGGTAAGATCGATGGGGCGGGGGAGGTATCCCTTATCCTCACCGTGCGCCAGGGGGCGCAGCGTATCCTGGCACAGGACAGCGATTACGACGGGCAGCGCGAGCAGACCGAGACGGTAATCGTCTCCGCCGGCAGCGGTCGGCAGGAGACGGTGGAGCTTGCAAGCCGCAGCCCGGTCTTTCAGGGGGCCCTTGTGGTGTGCCCCGGCGGGGACGACCCGCAGGTAAGGCTTTTGCTGACCCAGGCGGTATCCGCTCTGACGGGGTTGGGCGCGGCGCGGATTACGGTGTGCAAAGGGGGATAGCCCCCACTAAATCAACGGAGGCGTATCAAAGATGAGTGTGTGGAAAAGAAATGCGGTCATCGTGGCCATCGTGCTGTTTGTGGGGGCGGCTGTGTACCTCAACTGGTCCTACAACCATAAGGCGGAGGCGGCGGGAACGGCCGGGGCCCAGGAATCGTCCAAGATCTTGGGCCAGGCGGCGCTGGTCAGCGGACAGGAGGACGGCGACGCCCTGCTCACCGGCGTGGAGGATGATACCCAGGCGGGGACCCAGACCTCCGGCTACTTCGCCTCCGCCCGGCTCAACCGGCAGCAGGCCCGCTCCAGCGCCCTGGAGCTTTTGCAGAGGGCGGCGGCGGATGAGGGGGCAGACCAGGCCATGATCGACGAGGCCAACGCCTCCATCCAGACCATGGCGGCCTACACCATGTCGGAGGCCCAGGTGGAGAATCTGGTGGTGGCCAAGGGCTACGGGGACTGTGTGTGCTTCATTGACTCCAATGGGGCGAGCGTGGTAGTGTCCGCCACAGCGGACGGCCTTGGAGAGGCGGATGTGGCCCGCATCGCTGAAATTGTGAAGAAGGAGACGGGGCTTGCCATCGCCCAGATCAAAATCATCGAGGCCCAGCCGTAAAACTTGCGGTTGTAATTTCTCTTCTTTGATGGTACAATAGATTGCAGGGCGTATTGTGTCTGCGCGCCCGGAGCAAGCTTTGTATCATATATAAGGAGCGTGAGGCGTATGGCCGAGGGCAGAGAATATATCTCCCGTCCGGACGAGAGCGGCGAGATCCGCATTTCCGAAGAGGTTCTGGCGATGATTGCCGCTGCCGCCGCCACCGAGGTGGAGGGCGTGAGCGGACTGGGCGCCGGCACCGGGGAGAGCGTGCCGCTGAAGAAGGGCATCACCAGGGCGGTGCGGCTGAATGTCAGCGAGGATCAGGTCGCGGTGGACATCGCGCTGATGGTCAGCTACGGCTACCCCATCCAGGAGGTGGCCCGTGCCGTGCAGGACGCGGTGGCAAGCGCCGTGGAGAACACCTGCGGCCTTCCCGTGGCCGGGGTGAACGTGTCTGTCACCGGTGTGACCTTCAAGCGTTGATCGGCTCTGATGCCGGGCAGGAGACTGCCCGGCATTTTTGCGGAAAAAATTCCATGGATGCGGGCAGAAATGTACGTTTCAGGGGTTTCTTTTTTTATGCAGAGTGTGTATAATATTCACCATCATGAATAATGGGCTGGCCCGTGCCCCTTGGGGCGGACAAGGCCGGCGTGCCTCTTCAAAAGGGGCAAGGAAAGGATAGATGGCCATGACCAGAAGCGCAGCGCGGGAGATCGCGGTACATTTTATATTCGAGCTTGGCTTTACCGACCTGGATGCCGACACCCTGCTGGCGCGGGATTTGACGCCGGAGACGTTTGCCCAGTTCGCCCCGGAGGAGCCCCTTTACGCCCAGTTCCCCGATGAGGAACAGGCGGCCTACATCACCGGCCTTGTCCGGGGGGTGTACGCCCACGGCGCGGAGCTGGACGGCTACATCGCCCAGTACGCCAAGGGCTGGCGCTTTGCCCGGATCGACCGGGTGGCCGCGGCCATCATGCGCCTTGCCATGTATGAGATCCTCTACATGCCCGAGGTGCCCAACCGTGTGGCCATCAACGAGGCGGTGGAGATCGCCAAGAGCTACCTGGACGACGAGGTGGTCAAATTCATCAACGGCATCCTGGGCTCCTTCGTCCGGGCGGAATTCCCCGAGGAGAACGGCTGAAGCCGCCTATATTCCACAGGAAAGGAGGCTTCGCCATGGGCGGGCTTTGCCTGGGCTTTGATACCAGCAACTACACGACCTCCGCCGCCGTGTTCGACGGCGAGATGGGGGAGAACCGGGGCCGGCTTCTCACCGTGCCCGAGGGGGCGCTGGGCCTGCGCCAGAGCGACGCGGTGTTCCAGCATGTGCGTCGGCTGCACTTGATGGTGGAGCAGCTGCGGCAGGATGGCCTTCTGGGCAGCCTTGCGGCGGTGGGCGCGTCCACCAAGCCCCGGGAGACGGAGGACTCCTATATGCCCTGCTTCCTGGTGGGCGAGGGGCAGGGCCGCACCCTGGCCGCAGCGCTGGGGGTGCCTTTTTTCCCCTGCTCCCACCAGCAGGGGCACATTGCCGCCGCCGCGTGGAGCGCCGGGCGCTCCGACCTTCTGGATACCCCACACCTTGCCTGGCACCTGTCCGGCGGCACCACTGAGCTTTTGTACGTCCGGCCGGAGGGCTGCTCGGTGCGCGCCCGGGTGATCGGCGGCACGTCTGACATCTCCGCCGGGCAGCTGGTGGATCGGATTGGGGTGGCCCTGGGGCTGCAATTCCCGGCGGGCCGTGCCCTGGACGAGCTTGCCTGCGCCGCCGAGAGTGCCGAAAACGGCCGCTATCGGGTGGAGCTGCACGACGGGCGCTTTTCCCTCTCTGGTATGGAAAATAAGATCAAGGGGATGCTGGAGCGGGGCTGTTCGAGCGGCGAGGCTGCCCGCTTCGCCTTTGAGACCATCGCCTGGGTACTCATCCGGGCCACCGAGCAGGCCCGGGCCCAGTACGGCGACATTCCGGTGCTGTGCTCCGGCGGCGTTGCCTCCAGCCGGCTGCTGCGCCGGCGCCTGGCGCCTTTGGGCGCGGTATTCGCGCCGCCGCGCTACTCCACCGACAACGCCCTGGGTGTGGCGATCCTGACCCGCCGCGCCCTGGAACAGGGGGAGGCATGATGGAGCTCTCTGGATTTCCCGTGTACGGGGTGACCCAGGTCAACCAATATATTAAGGGCCGGCTGGATTCCGACGAGCTGCTCTCCGGCCTTCTCATCCGGGGAGAGATCTCCAACTACAAGCGCTACCCCTCCGGCCACCACTATTTTTCCCTGAAAGACGCCCAGGGCTCCCTGCGCTGCGTCCTGTTCCGGGGGGACGCCCTGCGCCTGCGCTTCCAGCCCGCCAACGGCATGGAGGTGGTGGCCTTCGGCCGCATTACCGTCTTTCCCCGGGACGGGCAGTATCAGCTCTACTGCACCGAGCTTTTTCCCAGCGGCCTGGGCGCCCTCAACGAGGCCTATGAGCGCCTCAAGGAGAAGCTGCGCCTGGAGGGACTTTTTGACGAGAGCGCCAAGCGGCCGCTGCCCCGCTATCCCAAGAAGATCGCCCTGGTTACCTCCCCGGCGGGGGCGGCGGTGCGGGATATGCTGCGCATTCTCAAGGCCCGCTGGCCCATGGCGGCGGTGCTCCTGGCGCCGGTGCGGGTCCAGGGGGAGGGGGCCGCCGACGAGATCGCCGGGGCTATCCACGCCCTCAATAACCGTTCGGATATCGACCTGATTATCGCCGGCCGGGGCGGCGGCTCGCTGGAGGATCTGTGGGCCTTCAACGAAGAGGCTGTGGCCCGGGCCATCTATGTGTCCAACATCCCGGTGATTTCCGCCGTGGGGCACGAGCCCGATGTGACCATCGCGGACTACGCGGCGGATCTGCGGGCCGCCACCCCCTCCAACGGCGCGGAGCTTGCCGTCCCGGACTGCCGGGAGGTGAGCGGGCAGCTTGCCGCACTGCGCCGCCGCATGGCCCGGGCGGAAGCTGCCCGGCTTTTTGGGGAGCGCTCGCGGCTTACCCGGCTGACGCAGAGCCGGGTGCTGCGCAGCATGGCCGCCCCCATCCAGGACCGGCGGATGCTGCTGGAGGACACCCGCCGCCGCATGGCCGCCGCCATGGAGGGGAAAACGGCGGCGCTCCGGGGGGAGCTTGCCCGGCTGTGCACCGCACTGGACGCCATGAGCCCCCTGCGGGTGCTCGCCCGGGGCTATGCCATCGCTCTGGACAGCCGGGGGAGGGGGATCGGCAGCGTGTCCCTGGTGGAGCCGGGCGCGGACATCGCCGTCCGCCTTTCGGACGGTATTCTGAACTGTACGGTGACGGAAAAGGAGGCGCAGGCAGATGGCCGGAAAAAAACTGAGCTTTGAGCAGGCGATGGACCGCCTGGAAGAGATCGTCCGCACCCTGGAGAGCGGCGAGGGGACGCTGGACGAGTCCATGGCCCTTTTTGAGGAGGGCAGCCGCCTGGCGGCGCAGTGCTCCGGCATGCTGGACAAGGCGGAGCAGAAGGTGACGCAGCTTGCCGGCGACGGCGAGACGGAAATTCCCTTTGAGGGGGAGATCTGACATGGACATGCATCGGGAGCTGGAGGCGTGCCGGGCGCTGATCGAGGCGCGCCTGGGCGAAAAATTTACCGCGCCGGGCCTTGAAGAGGCCATGCGCTACAGTCTTCTGGCGGGGGGAAAGCGCATCCGCCCCATCCTGACCGTCAAGTTCTGTGAGGCTGCCGGAGGGCAGCCGGAAGCGGCCCTGGATGCGGCCTGTGGAGTAGAAATGCTTCACACCTATTCCCTCATTCACGACGACCTGCCCTGCATGGACAACGACGATCTGCGTCGGGGCCGGCCCACCTGCCACAGGGTCTACGGCGAGTGCATCGCCACCCTGGCCGGGGATGCCCTTCAGGCGGCGGCCTTTGAGGCAGTGCTGGGCAGCGCTCATGTCCCGGGGGAGGCCCGGGCCCGGATGGGCCTTGTTCTTGCCCGGGCTGCGGGCAGCGCCGGTATGTGCTATGGGCAGTATTTGGATATGAAGGCGGAGGGGACGCAGCCCACCCCGCCGGAGCTTACCGCCATCCACACCCATAAAACGGCGGACCTCTTGCAGGCGGCCTGCCAGATGGGGGTGCTGTGCGCGCCGGCGGGGGAGAACACCGAGGTGCTGCTTGCTGCGGCGGCGGAGTACGCCCGGCACCTGGGCCTTGCCTTCCAGATCCGGGACGATATTCTGGACGAGACGGCCACCACACAGGCCCTTGGAAAGCCCGCAGGGTCGGACGCGGCCAACGGCAAGCATACCTTTGCCTCGCTGCTGGGGGTGGAGGAATGCGAGCGCCTGGTGGAGAAGCACACCGGCCTTGCCAAGGCGGCGCTCGCGGCGGTGCTGCCGGAGGAGCGCTTCCTGCCCGCCCTTGCCGATGCCCTCGCCCGGCGGGACCACTGACGGCGCGGGGCGCTCATTTTGAGGAGATGACACAATGAAGCTCAATCCCATCCTGCTTTTGGCCGTGATTGCCTGGGCGGCGGCCCAGGTGCTGAAATTTATCATCGACGCCATTATAAACCGCCGCTTTGACGTGAAATATCTCTTCACCGGCGGCGGCATGCCCAGCTCCCACTCGTCCTTCGTGTGCGCCTGCGCCACCGCCGTGGGCTACAGGGCCGGCACCGATTCGGTGGCCTTTGCCATCGCGGTGGTGGTGGCCCTGGTGGTGATGTACGACGCGGCCAACGTGCGCAAGGAGACGGGGGAGCAGGCCAAGATTCTCAATTATATGATGGAAAACTGGGAATCGGGCAAGCCCGACCTCTTCGCCGAGGAGCTCAAGGAACTCATCGGCCACACCTGGCTCCAGGTGGCAATGGGGGCGCTGCTGGGTATCCTCATCGGCGTGCTGGGCTGCTGCATCGCGCTGTAATGCAGCGCTTACACCGCCGCCGGGGCGGCTGCCCTAACAAGCGGCGGAATACAACGGGAAAAGGGGGCGCGAAGGCTCGTGCTCAATGAATTAAGCCAGGTCACAGACGCCCAGGCCCAGCAGCTGTGTCAGCAAATGCGGGCGCGCCTGGTGGACTGTGTCTCCCATACAGGCGGGCACCTGGCCTCCAACCTGGGCGTGGTGGAGCTCACCGTGGCCATTCACCGGGTATTTTCGACCGACCGGGACCGCCTGGTGTTCGACGTGGGACACCAGTGCTACTGCCATAAAATCCTCACCGGGCGGGATGCCGCCATGGACACCCTGCGCACCTTCGGCGGCATTTCCGGCTTCCCTAAGCCCGGGGAGAGCCGCGCCGACGCCTTCATCGCGGGCCATGCGTCCAACGCGGTGTCCGTCGCCCTGGGCATGGCCCGGGCCAGGACCCTCTCCGGCGAGGACTACTCTGTCCTTGCCCTTCTGGGGGACGGCGCTCTCACCGGCGGCCTTGCCTACGAGGGCCTGGCAGACGCCGGGGCCAGCAAGGAGCCCCTGGTGGTTATCCTCAACGACAACGGCATGTCCATCATGCCCAACGTGGGCGGCATGGCGGGGTATCTGGCCCATCAGCGGCTCAAGCCTCAGTATCTCCGGTTCAAGAAGGCCTACCGGAGCCTCACAAGCCACGGGGCCCTGGGCCGGGGAATCTACCGGGTGACCCATGTCATCAAGCAGGCCATCAAGGGGGCTGTGCTGCCGTGCAGCATGTTTGAGGAGATGGGCTTTGCCTATGTGGGCCCGGTGGACGGCCACGATGTGGCCCAGCTGACCCAGGTGCTGCGCTACGCAAAGGAGCTTGCCTGCCCGGTGCTGGTCCATGTGAAAACGGTGAAGGGCAAGGGCTACCGCCCGGCGGAGCTGGAGCCCGACCAGTTTCACGGCGTGGGTCCCTTCGATGTGGCCACCGGAAAGCCCTTGCGCCCGTCCGGGGCAAATTTTTCCCAGGTGTTTGGCGAGACCCTCTGCCAGATCGCCGGGGAGGACAAGCGCGTGTGCGCCATCACGGCGGCCATGCAGTCCGGCACGGGGCTTGACGGCTTTGCCGCGGCCTATCCCGAGCGCTTTTTTGACGTGGGCATTGCCGAAGGACACGCCGCTGCCATGGCCGGCGGCCTTGCAAAGCAGCGGATGATCCCCGTGTTCGCGGTTTATTCCACCTTTTTGCAGCGCGCCTATGATATGCTCATCCATGATATAGCCCTTCAGAACCTCCATGTGGTGCTGGCGGTGGACCGCGCCGGCCTTGTGGGGGAGGATGGGGAGACCCATCAGGGGATATTTGACGTAGGCTATCTTTCCACCGTGCCGGGCATGACGGTGCTGTGCCCGGCGAGCTTTGCGGAGCTGCGGGAGATGCTGCGCCACGCAGTACTCACCGTGCGCGGCAGTGTCGCCGTGCGTTACCCCCGGGGCGGGGAGGGGGACTACCGGGCCATGTCCGGCGTGGAGGGGACGGCGGTGCTGCGCGGCGGCAGCGACCTCACCCTCATTGCCTACGGCACGATGGTCAACGAGGTGCTTGCAGCGGCGGAGCTTCTGGAGGAACAGGGCGTGTCCGCCCGGGTACTCAAGCTCAATAGCATCCGGCCCCTGGATATGGGGCCCATTTTGGGGGCCGCCGCCGAGACCGGGCGCATCCTGGTGGCGGAGGAATGCACCGCCTCCGGCTGCGTGGGCGAGCGCATCGCCGCGGCCCTTTTGGAGCGGGGCAGCGCGCCGGCCGCCTTCGCCCTTGTGAACCTGGGCGACCGCTTTGTGCCCCAGGGGACTGTGCCCCAGCTGCGCAGGCTCTGCGGGATAGACGGGCAGTCCATCTGCCGCTGCGCCTTGGAGGTGATGCACCATGAGTAAAAAACGCCTTGATATCCTGATGCTCGAGCAGGGACTTGCCGAAAGCCGCCAGAAGGCCCAGGCCCTCGTTATGGCGGGCCAGGTGTACGCCGGCAGCCAGCGCTGCGACAAGGCCGGCCTTACCCTTCCCGAGGATACGGTGCTGGAGGTGCGGGGCCAGCCCCTGCGCTATGTCAGCCGGGGCGGGCTCAAGCTTGAGAAGGCCATGCGCGTCTTTCCGGTCCATCTGGAGGGGGAGGTCGCGGCGGACATCGGCGCGTCCACCGGCGGCTTTACCGACTGTATGCTGCAAAACGGTGCGGCGCGGGTATACGCGGTGGATGTGGGCTACGGCCAGCTTGCCTGGAAGATCCGCAATGACCCCCGGGTTGTGTGCCTGGAGCGCACCAATGCCCGCTACCTCACCCGCGAGCAGATCCCAGACGAGCTGGGCTTTGCCTCCATTGACGTGTCCTTCATCTCCCTGGGGCTGATTTTCCCGGCCCTGCGGCCGCTGATGCGGAAGGGGGGGCAGGTGGTGTCCCTCATTAAGCCCCAGTTCGAGGCCGGCCGGGAAAAGGTAGGGAAAAAGGGCGTCGTCCGGGACGCCGCCGTCCACCTTGAGGTGCTCGAGCACTTCCTCGCTCATGCGTCCCAGGCAGGATTTACTGTAAAGGGAATTGACTTTTCACCCATTCGCGGGCCGGAAGGGAACATCGAGTACCTGGGTTTTCTGACCGCGGAGGACGGGGAGGGGTACACCGGCGACCTTGCCGGACTGGTGTGCCGCTCCCACGAGACACTGGAGGGCTGACCGATGAAGGTGATACTAAGCCCCAACCCCTACCGGGACGTTAAGCTCCGCGCGGCCCAGGCGGCAAAGCGCATTCTGGAGCAGGCCGGGGTGGAGACCATGGTGTGCCTGCCCTTTACCCCGGACGACGGCGGCAAGCTGGATTTGCCGCCCCAGCTGCCCCTGACGCCGCTGGATGAGGCGCTGCGGCAGGCGGACATGCTCATCTGCTTCGGCGGGGACGGCACCATCCTCCACGCCGCCAAGGACGCCAACCGCTATCAGGTGCCCATCCTGGGCGTCAATATGGGCAGCGTGGGCTTTATGGCGGAGCTGGAGAGCGGAGAGCTCAACCTTTTAAGCCGCCTCAACGAGGGAAAATATACCATTGAAGAGCGCATCATGCTGGACGTGTGTGTCCGGCGGGAGGGCAAGATCGTCTTTACCGATACCGCCCTCAACGACGCGGTGGTCACCAAAGGCGCGGTGGCCCGGGTGCTGAATCTGGAGGTGCTGGGTGATCGGGTGCCGCTGACCACCTACGCCGGGGACGGAGTCATCATCGCCAGCCCCACCGGCTCCACCGCCTATTCCATGGCGGCGGGGGGGCCCGTGGTGGAGCCCACCGCCCGCAACCTGGTGGTAACGCCCATCTGTGCTCACTCCCTGCGGGTAACGCCCATGGTGCTCGACCAGCGGCGGGTGGTCTGGGTGCGGCTGGCTCCGGGCAGCCGGCGCAGCGCCTACCTGTCGGTGGATGGGGGCAGGGCGTTCAAAATACTCTCCGGAGACCGGGTGGAGGTACGTATGTCCCGCCAGGTGACAAGACTTGCAAAGCTGACGGGCCGCAGCTTTTATGAACTGGTCCATCAAAAATTAGGAAGAGGGTGGCAAACATGAAGGAACGGCGGCAGGCGGAGATCGTGCGGCTGATTTCCGAGCAGAATGTAGAGACCCAGGAGCAGCTTTTGGCGCTGCTGGAGCTCAAGGGCATCCGGGTGACCCAGGCCACGGTCTCCCGGGACATCAAGGAGCTGCACCTGGTGAAGGAGCCGGCGGGCAACGGTGCCTACCGGTACACCGTAGCCGGCGGCAAGGCGGGGCACCGCAGCCACGCCGGCAAGCTGCGCAATATATTCAAGGAGGGCGTGCTCTCCTATGACGCCGCCCAGAACATCGTGGTGATCAAGACCATGTCCGGCCTTGCAAGCGCCGCCGGTGCGGCCCTGGACGGGATGGAGATCGGCGGCTATGTGGGCTCCCTTGCCGGGGACGACACGGTGCTGCTCATTATGCGCACCGGCGCCGACGCGGAGGGGTTCCTCCATGAGATCCAGGAGATGCTCAAATAAGGGGTGACAGAGGATGTTGTCGCTGCTTCACATTGAGAATATCGCGGTGATCTCCCAGGCGGACATCGCCTTTGACGGCGGGCTCAATGTCCTCACCGGCGAGACGGGCGCGGGCAAGTCTATCGTCATCGACGCCATCGGCGCAATCATTGGCGAGCGCACCAGCCGGGAGCTCATCCGCACCGGCGCGCCGGCGGCCCGGGTGTCGGCGGTGTTCTGCGCCCTGCCCGCCCTGCCCTGGTTTGAGGAGCAGGGGCTCGGCCCCGACGAGAACGGCGAGCTTTTGATCGAGCGCACCATCCAGGCGGACGGGAAGAACATCTGCCGGGTCAACGGCCGGCCGGTTCTTGTGACCCAGCTGCGCAGCCTTGGCCGGCAGCTGCTGAACATCCACGGCCAGCACGACGGCCAGCAGCTGCTCGACGAGAGCTGCCACCTGACCTACCTGGACAGCTTCGGCGCCACCGGCGATGCGCTTGGCACTTATCAGGCCGCCTACGGGCGTCTGGGCGCGCTGCGCGCCCAGCTTGCCGCGCTGGAGATGGACGAGGGGGAGAAGGCGCGGCGGATTGACACCCTGCAATACCAGATCGGCGAGCTGGAGCGGGCCGAGCTGCGGGAGGGGGAGGAGGCGGAGCTCACCGAGCGCCGGGAGGTGCTGCGCAATGCCGAGCGCCTGACCGACGCCGTGGAGAGCGCCCTCCAGGCCCTCACCGGCGGGGACGAGGGAGAGGGCGCGGTGTCCCTGCTGTCCCAGGCGGCCCAGAGCCTTGCCTCCGGCGGGCGCTACAGCGCCGCCCTCTCGGAGCTTGCCGACAAGGCCGGGGAGCTGGGCTATGCCCTGGAGGACCTGGCCGAGCGGGTGCGGGACGAGCGCGGCGGCCTGGACTTTTACCCCGGGGAGCTTGACGAGATTGAAGAGCGGCTGGACGCCCTCTACCGCCTGAAGAAAAAGTACGGCGGCAGCGAGGGGGAGATGCTTGCCTATCTGGAACGCTGCCGCGGGGAGCTTGAAACCATCGAGCTCTCCGATGAGCGCCGCGCCCAGTTTGCCGGGCAGCTTGCCAAGGCCCGGGAGGAGGCCCGAGCCAAGGCCCAGGCCCTCTCCAAGGCGCGCGCCGCCGCCGCCTTGGCCCTGGCCGGGCGCATCCAGACGGAGCTTGCCCAGCTCGACATGCCAAAGGTGCGCTTCCAGGCAGAGATCACCCCTAAGACGTGTGAGGACGGCATGGACGAGACCGGCATGGACGACGTGCGCTTTCTCATGTCCGCCAACGCCGGGGAGGAGCTGCGGCCCATCCAGAAGATCGCCTCCGGCGGCGAGCTTGCCCGCATCATGCTGGCGCTGAAAAACGTGCTGGCGGAGAACGACACCGTCACCACCATGGTCTTTGACGAGGTGGACACCGGCGTGTCCGGCCGGGCGGCCCGGAAGGTGGCGGAAAAGCTCTTCGCCGTGGCCTGCGCCAGGCAGGTGCTGTGCGTGACCCATCTGCCCCAGATCGCCGCCATGGGCGACGTCCACTTCGTGGTGGAGAAGGGGGAGCGGGGCGGCCGCACCTATACGGCGGTGGAGCGCCTTGACGACGCCGGCCGGGAGCAGGAGCTTGCCCGGCTCACCAGCGGCGAGCATATCACCCCCGCCGCCCTCGACAGCGCCCGGGAGAGCCTTGCCGACGCGGCCGCCTACAAGGCAAAGGCCGCCTCCGGCAAAAAGGGTTGACAAGAAAATTGCCTTGTGTTATCATCAGGCCAATGCGGTGAAGAGGAAGAGTATCCCGGCGCAGCCTGCCCAGAGAGCCCCCGGCCGGTGGAAGGGGGAGAGGCGGCCGCGGAGAATACCCCTCGGAGCAGCCGCCCCAACGGGAGACCAAGTAGGGCAGGACGGGTGCGCCCGGTAAAGCGCATGAGTCGCAAGACTCTCTGAGGCTGTGCCCGCGAGGGCGCGGCGAACAGAGGTGGTACCGCGTTTCAACGCCCTCTGTCCTGCGGGACAGGGGGCTTTTTTATGCCGCCGGCCCCGTAAAATTAGAAAAAGTGAGGAACGCAAAAATGGGAATCTACGAAGAACTGCAGGCCCGGGGCCTCATCGCCCAGGTCACCAATGAGGAAGAGATCCGCAGTGTCATCAACAACGGCAAGGCGGTATTCTATATCGGCTTTGACTGCACCGCCGACTCCCTCACCGCCGGGCATTTCATGGCCCTGACGCTGATGAAGCGCCTGCAGATGGCGGGCAACCGGCCCATCGCCCTCATCGGCGGCGGCACCACCATGATCGGCGACCCCTCCGGCCGCACCGACATGCGCAAAATGCTCACCAAAGAGGACATCGACCACAACGCCGAGTGCTTCAAGCGCCAGATGGAGCGCTTTATCGAGTTTGGCGAGGGCAAGGCCATGATGCTCAACAACGCCGACTGGCTTTTGAAGCTCAACTATGTGGAGCTGCTGCGGGAGGTGGGCGCGTGCTTCTCCGTGAACAACATGCTCCGGGCCAAGTGTTACGAGCAGCGCATGGAGAAGGGCCTGAGCTTCCTGGAATTCAACTACATGATCATGCAGAGCTACGACTTCTACCACATGTTCCAGACCGTGGGCTGCAACATGCAGTTCGGCGGCGACGACCAGTGGAGCAACATGCTCGGCGGCACGGAGCTCATCCGCCGCAAGCTGGGCAAGGACGCCTACGCCATGACCATCACCCTGCTTACCGACTCCCAGGGCAAGAAGATGGGCAAGACCGCCGGAAACGCCGTGTGGCTCGACCCCAACAAGACATCCCCCTACGAGTTCTACCAGTACTGGCGCAACGTGGGCGACGCGGACGTGATGAAGTGCATCCGCATGCTCACCTTCCTGCCCCTGGAGCAGATCGATGAGATGGACCGCTGGGAGGGCAGTGACCTCAACCGAGCCAAGGAGATCCTGGCCTACGAGCTCACCCGCATGGTCCACGGCGAGGAGGAAGCCGAGAAGGCTCAGTCCGCCGCAAGGGCGCTCTTTTCAACCGGCGGCGACAAGAGCTCCATGCCCACCACCGCCCTTGCCGAGGGCGACTTTGCCGACGGAAAGATCGGCGCGCTGTCTCTGCTTGTCAAGTGCGGCCTGGCCGCCTCCAACGGCGAGGCCCGGCGGCTCATCCAGCAGGGCGGCGTTGTGTTGGGCGAGGATAAGATGACCGACCCCGCCGCCCAGTTTACCCGCGACACCTTTGCCGGCGACGGCGTCATCATCCGCAAGGGCAAGAAGGTATTCCACTGCGCAAGGCTGGCGTAAGGCTGCCCGGCGCAGCCAGAAGCATACGGCAATTTCCCCATACAAAAAGCCTCCGTATGGCGCTTGGCCATACGGAGGCTTTTCGTTTGAGGCGGGGCTTACCGGATACCGGTGACCTGGTAGCCGGCGTCCTCCACGGCGGCGCGGATAGCGTCATCGCTGACGTCGCCGGTGACGACGGCGGACTTGCTGTCCAGATCCACCACGGCGGTGACGCCGGGCAGGGCATTGAGGGCTTTTGTGACGTGAGCCGCGCAGTGCTGGCACATCATGCCTTCGATCGTAACTTTCTTTTCCATGGGCTTTGTATCTCCTTTCAGTTCCGGAACGGCGGAGCCGCTCTCAGTGTTGACGGGGCCGGATTTGGCGGCGGGGGCCGCCTTCTGAATACTGGGCTTGAAAAACCGCAGGCGCAGGGCGTTGGTCACCACGCACACGGAGGACAGGCTCATGGCGGCGGCGGCGAACATGGGGGAGAGCTGCAAATGAAAGATGGGGTAGAACATGCCGGCGGCCAGGGGGATGCAGATGATGTTGTAGAAGAAGGCCCAGAACAGGTTCTGCTTGACGTTGCGGATGGTGGCCCGGGAGAGCTCCACCGCGGTGACGGCGTCGGCAAGGTCGCTCTTCATCAGCACAATGTCGGCGGACTCGATGGCAACGTCGGTGCCCGCGCCGATGGCAAGGCCCACGTCCGCCCGGACAAGAGCGGGCGCGTCATTGATGCCGTCGCCCACCATGGCCACCTTCTCGCCCTGCTCCTGCAGGGCGGCCACCTGCCGCTCCTTATCGGTGGGCAGAACCTCGGAGATGACCCGGGTCAGGCCCAGCTCCTTCCCGATGGCCTCGGCGGTGCGGCGGTTGTCGCCGGTGAGCATGGCGACCTTCAGCCCCAGCCTCCGGAAGCCCTCGATGGCGGCGCGGCTGCCGGGCTTGACGGTGTCGGCCACGGCGATGATGCCGATGGGCCTGCCGTCCTGCACGAAGAAGAGGGGCGTCTTGCCCTGCTGGGCAAGCTGGTCGGCAATCATCTGGTCCTGACCCAGGGAGACCCCCGCGTCGGCAAGCATGGCGGCGTTGCCCGCAAGGTACTGCGCGCCCTGCACCTCGCCCCGGACGCCCTTGCCGTGGACGGCCTCAAAGCCGGTGACAGGGCACAGGGGGATATGGCGGCGCTCGGCCTCGTCCACCACGGCGGCGGCCAGAGGGTGCTCCGACGGCTTTTCCAGGCTTGCGGCCACGCACAAAAGCTCCTCCGCGGTGGTGGAGCCCAGGGGGTAGAGGTCAGTGACCCGGGGATTGCCCTCGGTGATGGTGCCGGTCTTGTCCAGCACCACGGTGGTGACGGAGCGCAGAGTTTCCAGCCCTTCGGCGGATTTCACCAGAATGCCGTGCTCCGCGCCCTTGCCCGTGCCCACCATGATGGCCACCGGGGTGGCAAGGCCCAGGGCGCAGGGGCAGGAGATGACCAGTACCGCAACACCGGAGGTCAGGGCCATCTCCGCCGACCCGGTGACGATGAGCCACACCGCGGCGGTGACCAGGGCGATGCCCATCACCACCGGGACGAACACGCCCGCCACCCGGTCGGCAAGCTTTGCGATGGGGGCCTTGGAGGAGGCGGCCTCGTCCACCAGGCGGATCATCTGGGCCAGGGTGGTGTCCTGTCCCACCCGGGTGGCCCGGACGGTGAGGACGCCGGAGCGGTTGATGGAGGCGGAAATCACCGTGTCTCCCGGCGCCTTGTCCACCGGGATGGACTCGCCGGTGAGGGCGGATTCGTCCACCGAGGACGCACCCTCGGTCACAACGCCGTCCACCGGGATAGAGCCGCCGGGCCGCACCAGGACGAGGTCGCCCAGCTGCACCTGCTCCACCGGCACCTCAACCTCCCGGCCGTCCCGGAGGACGGTGGCCATCTTGGGGGCCAGGTCGATGAGCCGGGCGATGGCCTGGCCCGTCTTGCCCTTGGAGCGGGTCTCCAGATACTTGCCCAGAGTGATGAGGGTGAGGATCATGCCGGCGGACTCGAAGTAGAGGTCCATGGAGTATTTCTCCACCACCGCCATGTCCATGTGCCCAAGGCCCCAGCCGATGCGGTACAGGGCAAAGACGCCGTAGATCACGGCGGCGGCGGAGCCTACGGCGATGAGGGAGTCCATGTTGGGGGAGAGGCGGAAGAGAGTCTTGAAGCCCACCCGGTAGTACTTCTGGTTGATGACCATGATGGGCACGGTGAGCAGGAACAGCGTCAGGGTGTAGGTCATGGCGTTTTCCATGCCGTGGAAGAAGCGGGGGATGGGCCAGCCCATCATGTGGCCCATGGAGAGATAAAAGAGGGGGATGAGGAATACGAAGGAGGCGATGAGTCGGGCTTTCATGCTCTTGAGCTCGTCCTCCATGGTGCTGGGCGCGGGGACGGGGGCGGCGCTCTGCCCCGGTGCGGCGGGGAGGGACGCGCCGTAGCCCGCCTTTTCCACCGCGGCGATGACGGCCTCGGGCGTGACGGAATCGTCGCCCTCCACCGTCATGGAGCCGCCCAGCAGGTTCACATTCACGTCCTGCACCCCTGGCACCTTCCGCACGGTCTTGTCCACATGGGCGGAGCACGCGGAGCAGGTCATGCCGGTGACGGTAAACTTTTGCTTCATATTAAAACCACCAGACTTTCGATAAGGGGTGCTCCGCCCATGCGCGCCGCGGGTGCGGCGTAAAATTCGGAGCGAAGCGGAGAATTTCCCGAAGGGCAAATTCGGTTTGTGCCTTTTTGCCGCCCTTCCGGCGGCGGGGCAGGGGAAACGGCTGCGTTTTCCCGTAAAATGAATAACCTTTACAGCAGCTTGTCCAGAGCCTTTACAAGCTCGTCCACCTTGGCAGAGCGCTCGGCATCGTCCCTGGCATGCTCCACGCAGTGCTTGAGATGGGCGGAGAGAATCTCCCGGTTGGCACGGCGGAGCATGGCGTCCGCCGCCGACACCTGCTGGGAGATGTCCATACAGTACCGGTCCTCCTCCACCATGCGGATGATGCCGTCCAGCTGCCCGCGGGCGGTTTTCAGCAAGCGCAGGATGTGCGCCTGGTCTGCCATCATAGATAGCCCTCCCTTCAATACCCCCCTGGGGTGTAGTGTTATCCTACAACACTAGTGGGAGATTGTCAAGGGGGAAACATGAAAAAAGATCCCCGCTCCGGATGGGAGCGGGGATAAAGGGTGCGCGTCAGGTGTGCTGGCGGCGGTTGTCGCCGCAGCCGGGGCGGAAGAGCAGGGTCAGGCACCACAGCGCGGCCACCGCCACCACCACATAGATGGTGCGGGCCAGCCAGGTGCCGGAGCCGCCGGAAATCAGGGCCACCAAATCCAGATTGAAAAGGCCGATACAGCCCCAGTTGACGCCGCCGATAATGGCAAGGGTCAGGGCGATCTTGTCGAGAACCATATTCATAAACCTCCTTTGTGCGCAAAGGTAGTTTATGAACGCGCCGCCCATCCTATACGGGGCCGGGGCAGGCTGGCGTTAATTACCGGTCAGCGAGTCGGGGCCGAAGCCGTAGGGCATGAGCTCCTTGAGGGGGAGCTTGACAAACTGCCGGTCGGCGCGGGCGATGAGGACCGGCAGGTCCGGGGCGAATTCGTAAAGGAACTGCCGGCAGGCGCCGCAGGGCCAGCAGTAGTCCTCGCTGTTGCCCACAACGGCCAGGCGCACCCAGTCGGTGCGGTGGCCCTCGCTGATGGCCTTTACCGCAGCGGTGCGCTCGGCGCAGATGGTGGAGCCGAAGGCGGAATTCTCAATGTTGCAGCCGGTGAATACGCTGCCGTCGGCACACAGCAGTGCCGCGCCCACGGGGAAATGGGAATAGGGGGAGTAAGAGTGCTCCAGCATGGTGAAGGCAAGGTCCACAAGCTCGCGGTCGGTCATAAAAACCCCTCCTTATTTCAGAAATTCAAGGATCAGTCCCGGGTGAGGTACTGGGAGATATCCACCGGCGCGGCGTCGGACCACAGCCGCTCCAGGGAGTAGAACTCCCGTGCCTCGTCGGTAAAGATATGGACCACCACGCTGGAGTAGTCCATCAGCGTCCACTGACCGCCCCGGTGGCCCTCCACGTGGTGGGGCTCCTCGCCGCCCCGGGACATGGCCTCCTCCACGGCGTCGGCCAGGGCCTTGACCTGGGTGTTGGAGGTGCCGTTGCAGATGACGAAATAGTCGGCCAGGGTGGTCTGGTCGGCGGTATACAGCGCCCGGATGTCCCGGGCCTTCTTGCTGTCCAGGGCGCGGACGGCGGTGATGAGCATTTCCTGTTCGGTCATATTGGGTGATTGGCTCCTTTCGTGGCTCACTCCCAGCCGGACTGGCCGGAGGAGCCGGTAGAATCGGGGATGGATGGGACAAGGCCCGTGGAATCAGAGGGGGTGGGCTCCGGGTCAGCCGAGGGCTGGGTGCCGGAGGAGTCGATAAAGCCGGGGGGCGGCGTAGGCAGCGGGGAGGGGGTTCCCTCCGGGTCGCCGCTCTCTTCCGGGGGCGCGTCAGAGCCGCCGGGGTCGTCGCTCTCGCCGGGCTGGGGAGATTCGCTCTCCTTCACCGGCGCAACACCCACCGACGGATCGGCCAGAACGCCGGTGCTGGAGCGCAGCGAGCCGTCGGACGCCACGCTCATCAGGTCCAGCTGCTTGATGGTGACGTTCTGCACAAAGGGGTTGAGGGAGTCGTTGATGAGGGTCAGCAGGCTGCGCTGAGAGGGGTAGACGAAGCTGCGCTCCTTGCCGTTGACGGGATAGAAGCCGTAGGCAAAGGGCATGGTGACGAAGTTCACGTCGTCCACATTCAGCCCGCCGAAGATGGCCTGGGAGGCGAACCAGAAGAGGTTCTCCACCGTCAGGTCGCTGGTGACATTCTCCCCGAAGAGCTTGGCAAGCTGGCTGATTTTGGTGGCGTTTTTCAGCTGAAGGGCCTGCTTGAGCACCGCCTTGAGGAAGTCGTGCTGGATGTCCAGTCGCCCCACGTCGCCCACGCTGTGGTCGTTGAGGATCTTGTAGGTGACCGGATCCATGTTCTTGCGCCAGCGCACCAGCTGCATGGCCTGGTCGCCGTTGAGGAGCTGATAACCCTCCTTCAGGTCGATATACAGGTCCTGGTAGGGGTCCCGGTACCACATGTCCCAGGGCACATCGAACCACACGCCGCCGATGGCCTCCACCATCTGGCCCACCAGCTCCCAGTTGATCATCACGTAGTAGTCGGGGGTGAAGCCCACCAGCTCCGATACCTCGTTTTTCAGCGCCTTGATGCCCCGCTGGCCGCAGCCGTTGAATTTATAGACGGCGTTGACCTTTTTCGGGTCGATGCCGCTGAACTTGGCGTTGACCAGGGTATCCCTGGGGATAGACATGGCGGTGGCCTTCTGGTTTGTGACGTCGTAGGAGACCACCATAATGGTGTCGGTCAGGCCAGAGGCCTCGTCGGAGCCGAACACCAGGATGGTGTAGAAGTCCTCACTCTTGCGCTCGCCGCCCACCTTGGGCTGCACCGGGTCGTAGTCGGGCTCATCGGGGATGTCGTCGCTCACCGCCGGGTCGGGGGAGGCGGCGCCGGGGTTTTGGCTCTCCGCGACGCTGCCGGACTGGCCGGGGGAGGGGGGCAGCACCGGCTTTCGCACCCACCGGGCGTACAGCGAGACGAGTACGGCGGCGATGACCATGATGACGGCGATGACGATCATCACCACCATCAGCCGGATCTCTTTCCTCCGCTTGTCTGCGCCGGGCTTTTTTCCTTTGACTTGCCGCGCTCCGGAATGCCCGGCGCGGTTAGGCTGCTGGCTCATGGCGTGGTTCCTTTCTGGTAATAGTCATATGCGTCCCGGGTGTTGCGATGTACGCTGCGGCCCATTTCCTCCATTTCCCGGATGGACAGCAGCGCGCCCATGGCCACCGCCCGGTCAAGGTCGGTGTAGGCAAGGCCGCGCAGCGCCTCCACTTCCGGGAAGTCCCGGTTGGGCTCGATGTAGTCGGCCATGTAGAGAACTTTCTCTAAAAGGCTCATCCCCGCCCGGCCGGTGGTGTGGTAAAAGATGGCGCAATAAATCTCGTCGTCCTGGCCGAACATGTGCCGGGCCAGGAGCGCGCCGGTCTTGGCGTGGAGCAGCTTCTCCGCCGTGCGCTCCAGGCTGTCCAAAGGCAGGCCGTAGCGGCGGCACAGGGCGAGATGCTCCTCAAGAGAGTAATATTTGGTGCAGTCGTGGAGGATGGCAGCCCGGCGGGCCTTTTCCGCGTCCGCGCCCCAGCGCAGGGCAAGGCGGACGGCCTCGGCCTCCGTCCCCCGCACATGGGCGATGCGCTTTGCGCGCATCATGGAGTAGGACACGCACCGCAGTTCTTCATCCGTTAGACGAAATAGGTCGGCGCAGGTTCCATAGAGTTTTTCACGCAGAATGTAGCCGTATACCGCCTGAGAGAGATATTCCGCACCCTCGCCCCCGGGCAGCAGGGCGCGCAGCCGGGTGGAGGAGATATTCACAAGGTCGGGCACGGTGAGGGTGACTACCCGTGCACCGTAGGTTTTGGTGAGAAGCTCCCGCTGGGGGGCAAGGGCAGCCTCACTGTCCGCAGCGGTGCGACCGAAGGCGCAGATGCCGGCCATGGACATGACCTCAGCGGGCTGGTGCCAGGTCTGGAGGGAGAGGAACATGTCGGAGCCCATCAGGAGCCACAGTTCGGCCCCGCTCCAGCGCTCCCGGGCCCGGCGCAGGGTGTCGGCGGTGTAGCTTTTGCCCGTGCGGCGCAGCTCCTCATCCCAAACCTCGGTGACGCCGGGCATGAGCAGCTGGTCGGCGGCGATGGCCGTCATGGCAAGGCGCTGCCCGGGGGCAGGAACATCGGCGGGCAGCGCCTTGTGGGGAGGGATGCCCGCGGGGACAAACACCAGCTTATCAAGGCCCAGGGCGCCGGCGGCGCACCGGGCGGCGGCTATGTGCCCCAGGTGGGGCGGGTCGAAGGTGCCGCCGTAGATACCGACTTTCATGGTGGACACACCTACCTTCCGCAGTCAGGTTAAGGGGGGGAAAGCGTTATTTTACAAGGCGGATGCGCTTGTCCTTCTCCTTGCTGTGGGTCTCCCGGTAGAGGATGAATTTGGTGCCGATGACCTGCACCACCTGGCTGCGGGTGGCCCGGGCAAGCTCCTCGGCGCACTCCCGGGCGGAGAGCAGGGAGTTTTCCAGCACCCGGCCCTTGATGAGCTCCCGGGCCTCCAGGGCGTCGTCCGCCTGACGGACGACATTCTCGCCGATGCCGTCCTTGCCCACCTGGAGGATGGTGTCGATCTGGTTTGCAAGGCCCCGAAGCTGGGCCCGCTGTTTACTGGTCAGATCCATTGGCCTGCTCCTTTCCGAGGTAACGCTCCAGCTCGTCCCGGAAGGCGGAAAGGGCCAGCCCCCGGTGGGAGATGGCGTTTTTTTCCTCGTGGGTGAGCTGGGCGAAGGTTTTCTTGAGCTGGGGGACGAAAAACACCGGGTCGTAGCCAAAGCCGCCCTCCCCCATGGGGGCGTAGGCGATGGTGCCGGGGCACTCCCCCCGTGCGGTGAGCACGTCGCCGTTGGGGAAGCAGCAGGTGATGACGGATACGAACCGGGCGGAGCGGGGAAGGCCCCGCATGTTCTCGAGAAGCAGGCGGTAGCGGCCGGTGTCGTCCAGCCCCTCGCCGCCGTAGCGGGCAGAGTAGACGCCGGGGGCGCCGCCCAGGGCGTCCACGCACAGTCCGGAGTCGTCTGCAATGGCGGCCATGCCGGAGGCCTCCATCACCGCCCGGGCCTTGAGCAGGGAGTTTTCCTCAAAGGTGGTGCCGGTCTCCTCCACCTCGACGTTCACGCCGACATCGGATTCCAGGCACACCTCTACGCCAAGCCGGGAGAGAATCTCCTGCATTTCAATAAGCTTTTTCTCGTTCTTGCTTGCCAGTACCAGTTTCATGCCAGGCCCTCCAATGCGCGCTTCTGCATGGCGATGAGACGCTCAATGCCGCCGGAGCACAGCCGTACCAGCTCCTGCTGCTCGGCAACAGTGAAGGCGCGGCCCTCGCCGGTGCCCTGAATCTCGATGAGCTCGCCCGCGTCGTTCATCACGCAGTTGAGGTCCACCATGGCAGAGGAATCCTCCTCATAGCACAGATCCAGCAGGGGAGCGTTGCCCACGATGCCGGCGGACACCGCCGCCACATGGTTCTGGATGGGATTTGCGGGGAGCACGCCCTCGGCCACAAGCTTCCGGCAGGCGATGGCCAGGGCCACAAAGCCGCCGGTCACGGAGGCGGTGCGGGTGCCGCCGTCACCCTGGAGCACGTCGCAGTCGATGGTGATGGTGATGTCCGGCAGCATGGTCAGGTCCACCGCCGCGCGCAGGGAGCGGCCGATGAGCCGCTGGATCTCCGCCGAGCGGGGGGAGAGCTTGAGCTTGGAGATGTCCCGCCGGGAGCGCTCCCGGTTGGCCCGGGGGAGCATGGAGTACTCCGCCGTCACCCAGCCCGTTCCCTCGGGCACATGCTTGGGGGCAAAGTGCTCCACGCTTGCGCAGCACAGCACCTTGGTGTTCCCGCAGGAGATGAGCACGCTCCCCTCGGGGAAGCTGACAAAATCGGTCTGAATGGTGACAGGGCGCAGCTCGTCCGGCGCACGGCCGTCAATTCTTACCATGGATTGGCCCTCCTTCCATCAGAGCAGGTAGTAGCGCACGAGGTTCCAGATGAGCAGCACCGCGCCGATGACGATGAACACGACGCCCACAATGCGGGCGATGCGCTCCGAGCCCTCGGGCACCTCGGCGTCCTCTTTTTCATACTTGCGCTTGAGGATGCTGGCGCAGTTGAACACGTAGTAGATGCCGTACACGATAATCAACACGCTGATGATAATCTGAATCATTCCCGGTTTCATTATAAAAGCGCCTCCGTAAATGCGCGGGGATCAAAGGGCTGGAGATCGTCCACACCCTCGCCCACGCCGATAAATTTGACCGGCACGCCAAGCTCCTTGGCAATGGCGATGACAATGCCGCCCTTGGCGGTGCCGTCCAGCTTTGTGAGGATAATGCCGGTGATGCCGGCAGTTTCTCCGAACTGCTTGGCCTGAATGAGGCCGTTCTGCCCGGTGGTGGCGTCCAGCACCAGAAGGGCCTCCCGGCTGGAGCCGGGGCATTCCCGGTCAATGACCCGGGTGATTTTGCCCAGCTCATTCATCAGGTTCTGCTTGTTGTGCAGCCGCCCGGCGGTGTCCACCAGCACCACGTCCGCCCGGCGGGCCTTGGCGGCGTTCATGGCGTCGTACACCACAGCGGCAGGATCGGCCCCTTCGTGCTGCTTGATGATGTCCACCCCGGCGCGCTCCGCCCAGATGGTCAGTTGGTCGGCGGCGGCGGCCCGGAAGGTGTCCCCGGCGCACAGCAGCACCCGCTTGCCCTCGCCCTTGAAGCGGGCGGCCAGCTTGCCGATGGAGGTGGTCTTGCCCACGCCGTTCACCCCGATGAAGAGGATGACCGTGGGGGCGGCGGAGAAGTCGATCTCACCCGAGCCGGGCTCGGAGAGGTACTCCGCCAGAATCTCCCGCATGCAGGCGCGGGCGCCGTCGGTGTCTTTGATCTTGCGCTCCCTGCAGCGGCGGCGCAGCTCGTCCACCGCCTCCATGGTGGTGTCGGCCCCCATGTCCGCCATCACAAGCGCCTCCTCCAGCTCGTCGTAGAAGTCGTCGTCCAGCTGGGAGAAGCCGTTAAAGATGCCGATTTTTTTGATCTTGCTGAAAAATCCCATGTTGTTCCCTCGCAATAGAAAAAATTTGCTTGTACGCGCCACTTGGCGCGATGGGCGTGAGCGGCGGGGCGTTCCCGTTATTTGATGTTCAGCTCTTTTTCCACCTGATTCAAATTGATGG
>CAKUIM010000015.1 GCA_934660965.1 uncultured Oscillospiraceae bacterium
CTCGGCGGCGTCGGCGCAGGCCTTGTAAATGCCCTCCATGATGCCCTTGAGCTTGCCGTCCACCTCCTCGAAGGTCCAGCTCAGACGCTCGGAGTTCTGGCTCATCTCCAGGCCGGAGGTGGCAACGCCGCCTGCGTTGGAGGCCTTGGCCGGGGAGAACATCAGCCCGGCGCCCTTGATGGCGGCGATGGCCTCGGGGGTGCAGGGCATGTTGGCGCCCTCGAACACGCCGATGCAGCCGTTGGCGATGAGGGCCTTGGCGGAGTCCTCATTGACCTCGTTCTGGGTGGCGCAGGGCAGGGCGATGTCGCACTTCACCGTCCAGATGCCGGAGCAGCCCTCCACATACCTGGCGGAGGGGACGTAGTCGAGATAGGTCTTGATGCGCGCGCGCTTCTGCTCCTTGATGACCTGGATGACCTTGTAGTCGATGCCGTTCTCGTCCACGATGTAGCCGTTGGAGTCGCTCATGGCGACCACCTTGCCGCCCAGCTCGGTGGCCTTCTGGTTTGCGTAGATGGCCACGTTGCCCGAGCCGGAGATCACCACCTGCTTGCCGGCAAAGGACTGGCCGTTGTCGCGGAGCTGGGCGGCGGCAAAGTAGCAAAGGCCGAAGCCGGTGGCCTCGGTGCGGGCCAGGGACCCGCCGTAGGACAGGCCCTTGCCGGTGAGCACGCCGCACCACTCGTCCCGGATCTTCTTGTACTGGCCGAACAGGAAGCCGATCTCCCGGCCGCCCACGCCGATGTCGCCGGCGGGCACGTCGGTGTCGGGGCCGATGTGGCGGTAGAGCTCGTTCATGAAGGACTGGCAGAAACGCATGACCTCGCCGTCGCTCCTGCCCTTGGGGTCAAAGTCGGAGCCGCCCTTGCCGCCGCCCATGGGCAGGGTGGTCAGAGAGTTCTTGAAGGTCTGCTCAAAGCCCAGGAACTTGATGATGGACAGGTTCACAGACGGGTGGAACCGCAGGCCGCCCTTGTAGGGGCCGATGGCGGAGTTGTACTGCACCCGGTAGCCCCGGTTGACCTGCACCTTGCCCGCATCGTCCACCCAGGGCACCCGGAACAGAATGACCCGCTCCGGCTCCACAATGCGGCCGATGATGTTCTGCTGCTCGTAGCGGGGGTCGGCCTCGATGACCGGCTCCAGGGATTCCAGCACCTCCTCCACGGCCTGAAGATACTCCGGCTCGTGGGCGTTGCGGGCCTTCAGGCCCTCCATCACAGACTGGAGATATGCGTTTTTGATAGACATCGTTGTCGCTCCTTTTCTTCCTTGAAAGGTTTTACTTTAATATGATGCAGTAATTTTACAACGGCGGCCCTCGTTTTGCAAGAGGGAATTTGAAAAATTGCAAAAAATCTGTTTTGACGCAAAATTCCGGGGGAATATGCAGGAAACCCGGCGTTCTGACCGGCGGGGCGCTGTAAAAATGACAGAATGCCCCGCAAAAAAGGAAACGCCCGGGTTTGCGGCCCGGGCGATGGGGATTTCTTGTTTCAGAAAATTTTCGCAGAGAGGAACCTTTTTTCTGTAACCGCTCAGCGCGCCCTGTGCCGCAGCCAGAACGCCAGCCGGGCCAGCAGCACCGACGCCGCGCAGACGGCGGCGTACACCGCCAGCAGAAGCGCGACCGCATCGCTCAGGTCAATGAATCCGCCGCTTCCGGAGCGGTCGAGCCAGCAGTACACCGCCAGAACGACGCACACCAGCGGCAGCAGGAATGGGATGGCCCGCGGGAGCCACCGCCCCGTTCTGGCGCAGAGGCAGTATTGCAGGGAGAACAGCGCAATCACCGGCAGCGCCGCCACAATCAGGATGCTGTAGCTGCTCCAGAAGTCGGCCAGTGCGTTCAGCATGGGGCTTCATCTCCTTTGTTGATTTGTGGAGATATCATACCATATGTACCGGCCTTCCGCAAGCAAAACCGCTCAGAACGGCAGCACGCCCAGATGCTCCAGCAGGATTTTCAGCCCGATGAGGAGAAGCACCGCCCCGCCGAACACCTCCGCCTTGGCCTTATAGCGCGCGCCGAACACGTTGCCGATCTTCACGCCTGCGGCGGAGATGACAAAGGTGACGCAGCCGATGAACAGCACGGCGGCCACGATGTTCACCTGGAGAAAGGCGAAGGTCACGCCCACGGCCAGGGCGTCGATGGAGGTGGCGATGGCCAGCATGAGCATCACATTGAAGGACAGCGACGGGTCACAGCTCTCCTCGTCGCCCCGGACGCCCTCCCGGATCATGTTGGCGCCGATGATGGCAAGCAGCACGAAGGCGATCCAGTGATCCACCGAGGTCACAAGCTCCGCAAAGGCCGAGCCCAGCAGGTAGCCGACGGCGGGCATCAGCGCCTGAAACGCCCCGAACCACAGCCCCACCACCAGGGCCTGGCGCAGCTGGAGCCTGCGGATGGCAAGCCCCTTGCAGATGGCCACGGCGAAGGCGTCCATGGAAAGGCCCACGGCCAGGATAAAGAGTTCCCAAAGTCCCATGTTGTCATTCCCTTTCTCTGCCGCCGCCGGGCGGGGGTGCCCCGGCCGGGCGGCGGGGCGGCAGTCAACAGTATGCGCGGGCAGAAAAAAAGAGACCATACCCGCCTGCATGGCGGATAAGTCTCATCATGAAAAGCCAGGCCAGGCAGCGCGTGCCAGTATGTTGACCGGGCTGCGGCGAGGTACGCCGCCGATTACTCCCTTATCGCAGCACCATCTTACGGCGGAGCGGAATGGTTAGTCAATGCTAACGTGCGGACTTCGGCGAAAACGGGGCCCCTTTCCCGGCGCCGGGCGGAGAATCGTGAATTTTCCTTGAATTTTGGCGCAAAGTGCTTGCGCCGCCCGGGAGGGAGTATTAAATTAGGTGTAATCAATATATAAATAGGACGGTGAGCCTGGGTGAGCTATATCCAGTTTGAAGACGTCAAAAAGCAGTACAAGATGGGCGAGGTGCTCATCGACGCGGTGGATGGGGTGGACTTCTCCATTGAAAAGGGGGAGTTTTGCGTCATCGTGGGCCCCTCCGGGGCGGGCAAGACCACGGTGCTCAACATGCTCGGCGGCATGGACAGCTGTACCTCGGGCACCATCCTGGTGGATGGGGAACGGGTGAGCGGCGACAGCCAGAAGCAGCTCACCTCCTACCGCCGGCACGACATCGGCTTCGTGTTCCAGTTTTATAACCTGGTGCAGAACCTCACCGCCCTTGAGAATGTGGAGCTGGCCGCCCAGATCTGCGACGACCCCCTCCCCGCCGCCCAGGTGCTGGAGCGGGTGGGTCTGGGCCACCGGCTGGGCAACTTTCCTGCCCAGCTCTCCGGCGGCGAGCAGCAGCGGGTGGCCATCGCCCGGGCCCTGGCCAAAAACCCCAAGCTGCTGCTGTGCGACGAGCCCACCGGGGCCCTTGACTATGTCACCGGCAAGGCCATTTTGAAGCTCCTGCAGGACACCTGCCGCCGGGAGGGGATGACGGTGGTGGTCATCACCCACAACACCGCCCTCACCCCCATGGCCGACCGGGTCATCCACATCAAAAACGGCCGGGTGGAGAAGATGGAGCTCAACGCTGCCCCCACCCCGGTGGAGGAGATTGAGTGGTAATGATGCAGCGCGCGAGTGAAACCAGGCGCCGGGGCCGCCGGAAAAACCGGCTGACCACCGACGCAGTGCGGGAGGTGCGCGCCACCTTCAGCCGCTTTTTGTCCATTTTGATCCTCTCCGCCCTGGCGGTGGCCTTCCTGGCCGGGCTGCGCACCACCGCGCCGGACATGGAGTACACTGCGGACAAATACTACGACCGCACCCACATGATGGACGGCTACGTCCTCTCCACCCTGGGCCTGACGGACGGCGACCTGGCCGCCCTTGCCGCCGCCCCGGGCGTGGCCGCCGCGGAGGGGGGCCGGACGGTGGACGCCATTGCCGGCGAGGCCACCGTGGTGGTGCGGGATCTGCCCCGGGAGCTCAATTTGCTGGAGCTCACCGAGGGCCGCCTGCCCGAGGCCCCCGACGAGTGCGTGAGCGAATCCCTTCTTATGACGGAGATGGGGGTGAGCCTGGGGGACACCATCGAGCTTGCCCTCCCCGAGAGCAGCGCCGACGACCTTGCCCGGGTGCGCTACACCATCGTAGGCGTGGCCACAAGCCCCCTCTATGCAGGCCCCGACCGGGGCAGCTCGTCCCTGGGCACCGGCAGGGTGAACGGCTTTGTGTACATCCCGGAGGAAAACTTCCTTATGGACTACTACTCCGTGGCCTACCTCACCTTCGACGGCCTGATCGGGATGGACAGCTACTCCGATGCCTACTCCGACCGGCTGGACGCCTATCTGGACGGCCTTGACGCCCTGGCCGACGAGCGGGCGCAGCTGCGCTACGATACCCTCGTAGGGGACGCCCAGGACGAGATCGACGCCGCCCGGCAGGAGCTCAATGACGCCCGCGCCGATGCGGATGCGGAGCTTGCCGACGCCTGGCAGAAGCTCACCGACGCCCGGCAGGAGCTTGACGACGGCTGGGCGGACTATGAGGACGGGCAAAGGACCTACGACCGGGAGATCAAGAACGCCCAGGCAAAGCTCGCCGACGCCCGCGCCCAGCTCCAGGACGGGGAGGATGAGCTCGCCCGGGGGCAGGCGCAGTACGAGAGCGCCCTGGCGGAATACCAGGCGGGCCTTGCCGAGTATGAGGAGAACAAGGAAAAGCTGGACGCCGCCCAGGCGGAGCTTGACGCCGGGTGGAAGGCCTATGAGGATGCCCTGGCCCCCTATGTGGGTACCCCCTACTACGCCGCGGCCCTGGCTGCCGCCCAGGCCGACAAGGCAAAGCTGGAGGCCGCCCAGCAGCAGCTGGATGAATCCAGCGCCCAGCTTGCCGCCGCCGGGGAGCAGCTTGCCGCCGGGAAGGCGGCCCTTACTGAGAGCGCAGGGCAGCTCGAAGAGGCCCGGGCAGAGCTCTCCGCGGGCTGGCAGGACTACCGCGCGGGGCAGCGGGAGCTGGAGCGGGAAAAGGACTCCGGCCGGCAGGAGCTTGATGATGCCCTTCAAAAGCTCAACGACGGCGAGGCGGATTATGCCGACGGCCTTGCCGAGTATGAGGACGGCAAGGCGGAGGCGGACGAAAAAATCGCCGATGCCGAGCAGAAGCTCGCCGACGCCCAGGCCCAGGTGGACGACATCGATCCCTGCGAGTGGTATGTGCTGGGCCGGGACACCAACAACGGCTTTGCAAGCTACTCCCAGGACGCCGAGCGGGTGGGCAACCTTGCCAACATCTTCCCGGTGATCTTCTTCCTGGTGGCGGGCCTTGCCTGCCTGACCACCATGACCCGCATGGTGGAGGATGAGCGCACCCAGATCGGCGCGCTCAAGGCCCTGGGCTTCTCCCGGCTTGCCATCTCGAAAAAATACCTGGGCTACGCCTTTTGGGCAAGCTTCCTGGGCGGTTTGATCGGCCTTGCCGTGGGGTGCACCGTCATCCCCCTGGTGGTGGCCAACGCCTTCAATATCATGTACAATATCCCGCGGCTTGAATTTCTCATCCAGCCGGAGGTGTGCATCCTGGCGGTGGCCGCGGCGGTGGCGTGCACCACCGGCGCGGCGCTGTGGGCCTGCCTTTCCACCCTGGTGGACAGCCCGGCCAACCTCATGCGGCCCAAGAGCCCCAAGGCGGGCAAGCGGGTACTGCTGGAGCACGTCAAGCCCATCTGGTCCCACCTGTCCTTCACCTGGAAGGTGACGGTGCGCAACCTCTTCCGCTATCAGCGGCGGTTCTGGATGACGGTAATCGGCATCGGCGGCTGCACTGCCCTGATTGTCACCGGCTTCGGCCTGCACGACTCCATTTTCGACATTCTCGACAAGCAGTTTGACGAGATCTCCCTTTACGACGCCACCGTTGGCCTGGAGGACAAGATCACCGACGGGCAGCGCGCCGCCATCGAGACCTACCTGGACGGCGAGGAGGCGGTGGCGCGGTACATGGCCTGCCACTTCGAGTCGGTGGAGAGCTCCAATGGCGGCGCTGGCCGGACGTGCTACATCTACACCGTGGGCGACGAGGGAGAATTCGGGCAGTTCATTACCCTGCGCCACCGCAAGGACAGCGCCGGCGTGGCGCTGAACGAGGACGGCGTCGTCATCACGGAAAAGCTCTCGGAGCTGCTGGGTGTCTCGGTGGGGGACACCATCACCCTGGACGGCGAGCGCCGGGTGGAGGTGAGGGTGAGCGACATTGTGGAGAGCTATGTCTCCCACTACGTCTATATGACAGAGGCGTTTTACCGCCAGACCTTCGGCGCGGAGCCCGACCATAACGTGCTGCTGGTGGCCTATGCCGACGGTGTCGGGGCCGAGCAGTCCGACCGGGTGTCGGAAACGCTCATGGCCATGGACGGCGTGGGCTCCTACTCCTACATCGGCACCCTGCGGGACACCTTCACCAACAGCATGAACGCCATCAACTACGCGGTGATGATCATCATCATCGCCGCCGCAGCCCTGGCCTTCGTGGTGCTCTACAACCTGACCAACATCAATATCACCGAGCGCATGCGGGAGCTTGCCACCCTCAAGGTTCTGGGCTTCTATGATGGCGAGGTGACGGCCTACGTCTACCGGGAGAACGTGTTCCTCACCATCTTCGGCATCGCCCTGGGCCTCTTCCTGGGCCGGTGGCTCCACGCCTGGATGGTGCTCACCGTGGAGGTGGACCTTGTGATGTTCGGCCGCACGGCCCCGCCCTATGCCTATGTGACGGCGGCGGTCCTGACGCTGGTGTTCTCCGCAGCGGTGAACATTGCGGCCCATTTCCGGCTGAAAAAGGTGGACATGGTGGAGAGCCTCAAGACTGTGGAATAAAATCGGAGAACATGCTGCGCGCCGGGCCCTTTTTGGGGCCCGGCGCTGTGTCTTTTCCTTGCTATTTCCGGCGGTGTGTGGCACAATAGAAGAAGGAAACCTCCGGCGGGCCCGCCGCCGGGAATGCGGAAGGCAACAGAAGAAACAAAAGGAGGCAGCTGCCATGAAACTCCTGCGCAGAATCTCCGCGGCGGTGCTGTGCGCGGTGCTGCTGGCGCTTGCCGCTGTGCCGGCCTTTGCCGCCGGAAGCGGGAGCGAAACGCCCATTACCATCCTCTTTACCCACGATATGCACTCCCACCTGCTGCCCGCCGCCGACGGCGAGGGCAGCGGCTACAGCGGCGGCTACGCCCGGCTCAAGGCCGTCATCGACGCCCAGCGCGCCCTCCACCCCAACGCGCTGCTCCTGGACGGCGGCGACTTCTCCATGGGCTCCCTCTTCCAAACGGCCTATGCCGACTCCGCCCTGGAGCTGCGGGTCATGGGCCAGATGGGCTACGACGCCACCACCTTCGGCAACCACGAGTACGACTACCGCGCCGGCGGCCTTGCCTCCATGCTCCGCGCCGCGGCGGCCAGCGGCGAGCGCGTGCCCGCCATTGTGGAGGCAAACTACCTTCCTCCTGCCCAGGGTGAGGAGGGCTATGACGAAACGGCCCAGGCCGTGTGGGACGCCTTTTCGGAGTACGGCGTTGCCGACTACATCCTGCTGGAGCGGGGCGGCGTGTGGTACGCCATCCTGGGCGTCATGGGGCTGGACTCGGACGAGTGCGCGCCCATGTCCGGTATGATCCTCCACGACCGCGTGAAAACCACCCAGCGGGTGGTGGACGAGGCGGTGGCCGCCTGCGTTGCCCAAAACGGCCAAGAGCCGGTGGTGGTGTGCCTGTCCCATGCGGGCACCAACGCCAAGGGCAAGGGGGAGGACTATGAGCTTGCCCGGAAGGTGAAGGGCATCGACGTCATCGTCTCCGGCCACACCCACACCACCCTTGCCGAGCCCATCGTGGTGGGCGGCACCTATATCGTCTCCTGCGGGGAGTACTCCAAGAATCTGGGGGTGCTGAACCTTATCCGCCGGGCAGACGGCAAGGTGGAGCTTGCGGACTACTCCCTCATCCCCATTGACGAGACCATCACCGGCGACGCCGCCCTCTCGCGGTGGATCGAGAGCGCCAAGGGCGAGGTGGAGGAGAGCTATCTCTCTCGCTTTGGCCTGGGCTTCGACCAGGTGCTCACAGAGAATCCCTACGATTTCGATACTGTGGACGAGGTCTACGCCACCCATCATGAGTCCACCCTCGGGAACCTCTTCTCCGACGCCTACCGCTGGGCGGCCCAGGCGGCCGACGGAGAGCGGGTGGACATGGCCCTCACCGCCTCCGGCGTCATCCGGGAGTCCATCCCCCAGGGCGCGGTGACGGTGTCCGACGTCTTTAACGCCGCCTCCCTGGGCATCGGGGCGGACGGAGTACCGGGCTACCCCCTGGTGGCGGTGTACCTCACCGGCAAGGACATCAAAACCGTCATGGAGATTGACGCCTCCGTCTCGGACCTCATGGGCGCCGCCCGGCTGTACTGCTCGGGGGTGCGCTACAGCTACAATACAAGCCGCATGATCTTCAATAAAGTTACCGGCAGCGCCCTTGTAAACGCCGACGGCAGCACCCAGGCCATTGAGGACGACAGGCTCTACCGTGTGGTGACGGGGCTCTACTGCGGGCAGATGCTGGGCGCGGTGGAGAGCTCGTCCTTCGGGCTTTTGTCCGTCACCGCCCGCAACGCCGACGGCACCCCCATCGACATGGACCGGCTGGAGGACTATATCATCCACGACCGTGCCGGCAGCGAGATCAAGGAGTGGCACGCCATCGCCTCCTACCTCCAGGCCATGGGCGGCGAGATGGACGAATACTATGCCGCCCCCGACGGGCGCAAGCAGGTGTACGCAAGCCTCAATCCGGTGGAGATGCTCAAAAGCCCCAACAAGTTCACCCTCATCGCCCTTGCGGTGGTGATCGTGCTCATCGCGGTGGTGGTGCTCATCATCCGGCGCATCGTCCGGCGGCCCCGCCGGGGAGGCAAGGATGCCGCCAAGGGCTACACCCCCTATCGCGGCAGATAAAGAGAACAAGCAGCGGCGCAGGCCCCACCCGGGCCTGCGCCCCTTTTTTGCCCCTTCACCAAATGGGCCGCCGCTCCGTAGGATACAGTGCGGGCCGACTGTGCGGGTTGGAGCCGCGGAAGGAGCGAACGATCATGTGTGAGGAGCTGAAATTATCTGCCCTCCCGGAGGGGGAGAGCGGTTATGTGACGGAAATAGACGCCCCGCCGGCCATGTCGGCACGGCTTGCCGACCTGGGCCTGGTCCCGGGCACCCGGGTGACCTGCCTGCTGGCAAGCCCGGCGGGGGACCCGCGGGCCTATCTCATCCGGGGGGCGCTCATTGCCCTGCGCCGGCGGGACGCCTCAGGCATTGCCCTGTCCCGGCGCCCGCCGGAAAAGGGGGCGCGCCTATGACCGCCGGGGCGACCATCGCCCTGGTGGGCAATCCCAACGTGGGCAAGTCCACCCTCTTCAACGCCCTGACCGGCCTGCGGCAGCATACCGGGAACTGGACGGGGAAAACGGTGGCCTCTGCCCGGGGGGTGTGCCGCTTCCGGGGGCGGGAGCTGCTGCTGGTGGACCTGCCGGGTACTTACTCCCTGGAGCCCCGCTCCGCCGAGGAGGCGGTGACCCGGGACTATCTGGAGAGCGGCCAGGCGGACGGCGTGGTGGTGGTGTGCGACGCCACCTGCCTGGAGCGCAACCTCATCCTGGCCCTGCAGGTGCTGGAGCTGACCGGCCGGGCGGTGGTGTGTGTCAACCTCATGGACGAGGCCCGCCGCCACGGCATCGAGGTGGATCTGCCCGGCCTTGCCCGGCGGCTGGGGGTGCCGGTGGTGGGGGTGAGCGCCGGCACGGGGGAGGGCCTTTCCGCCCTTGGGGAGGCGATGTGCGCCATGGCCGAGGCCCTGCCCGCCCAGGCAGAGGCCCGGCCGGCGGCGGCGGAGGGGCGGGTGACGCTGGCGGAGCGCTACGCCGCCCAGGTGGTGCGCAGCCGGCGCACGGGGTATCTGCACCGGCAGCGGCGGCTGGACCGGGTGCTCACCGCCCGGCGCACGGGCCTGCCGCTGATGCTCGCGCTGCTGGGGCTGGTGCTGTGGCTGACGGTGGCGGGGGCCAACCTTCCGTCCCGGGCCCTCTCCGCCCTCTTTGACCGGCTGGGCGGGGTGCTCGCCGGGTGGCTTGCCGGCGCGCCGTGGTGGCTGCGGGGCGTCCTGCTTGACGGGGTGTACCGGGTACTGACGTGGGTGGTGGCGGTGATGCTGCCCCCCATGGCCATCTTCTTCCCCCTCTTCACCCTGCTGGAGGATTTGGGCTACCTGCCCCGGGTGGCCTTTGTCCTTGACCATGCCTTTCAGCGCTGCCGCACCTGCGGCAAGCAGGCGCTGACCATGTGCATGAGCCTTGGCTGCAATGCCTGCGGCGTTACCGGCTGCCGCATCATCGACAGCCCCCGGGAGCGGCTTATCGCCATCCTCACCGCCTCCCTGGTGCCCTGCAACGGCAAGTTCCCCACCCTCATCGCCCTGGTGACCATGTTCTGCCTGGGGGGCGCCGGGGGACTGTGGGCGTCCTGGGCGGGGGCGGGGATGCTGCTGGCGGTGCTGTGCCTGGGGGTGGCGGCCACCCTGGGCTGCTCCCGGCTGCTGTCCGGCACGGCCCTGCGGGGGATTCCCTCCGCCTTCGCCCTGGAGCTGCCCCCCTACCGCCGGCCTCGGGTGGGGCAGATTCTGGTGCGCTCCCTGCTGGACCGGACGCTGTTCGTCCTGGGCCGGGCCGCTGCGGTGGCCGCCCCCGCCGGGGCGCTCATCTGGGTGCTCGGCAACGTCCGGGCGGGGGACGCGTCCCTCCTTGGTCACTGCACCGCGTTCCTCGACCCCTTTGCCCGGCTCTTCGGGCTGGACGGCGTGATTCTCACGGCCTTTGCGCTGGGCTGGCCCGCCAACGAGATCGTGGTGCCGGTGATGCTCATGGCCTATCTCTCCGCCGGGACCCTCACCGAGCTGGGAGACCTTGCCGCGCTGCGCACCGTGCTGGTAAGCCAGGGCTGGACGGGGGTGACGGCGGTGTGTACGCTTTTGTTCACCCTCTTCCACTTTCCCTGCTCCACCACCTGTATCACCGTCTACCGGGAGACGGGCAGCCTGCGGGCCGCGGCGGCCGCCTTCGCCCTGCCTACGGCCCTGGGCCTTGCGCTGTGCTTTGTGGTAGCCGGTGTGGGTCGGATGCTGGGCCTTGGCTGACGCCCTTTTGGGCAGAAAAAGCCGCCGGGATGAGGGGGAAACCTCATTCCGGCGGCGGGAATTTTCAGATGGGTGGCGGAGAGACACCCCGGCCCTCTATGGGGAACGGGCGAGTCGGGCCGGAGGGTATGAAGCGGGCCTTCCGGCGCGGAGGGCTCAGGCCTCGGGGGTGGGGTCGGCCTCCCGGGCCACCTGGGCGATATACTGGGCGGCGCGCTCGATGCCCACAACGCTGGTGTCCAGCGACAGGCCGTAGTTTGCGTACTGGCCCCACTCGTTTCCGGTGTAGTGCTTGTAGTAGGCCTTGCGCCCCTTGTCCTTCTCTTCCAGACGCTTGAGGGGGGCCACTTCGCTCTCGCCGTAAAGGCGCACGATGCGGTCGGCCCGGAAGTCGGCGGGGGCGTGGATGAGGACGCTCAGTCGGTCCTTGCGCTCCCGCAGGATATAGTCGGCGCAGCGGCCTACGATGACGCAGGGGCCCTGCTCGGCAAGGCCCAGAATTACCTTGCACTGCATGGCCCAGAGGAAATCCTCGGTGGTGAGGGTGCCGGCGGCGCTCCGGCCGCCCATGCCGGAAAAGGCGTAGGCAAAGAGGCTGCGCCAGGGGGAGGTGGACTCCCCCTGCTGCTCCACGTAGCGCTCGTCAAAGCCGGTTTCCAGGGCGACCTTTTTCACCAGCTCCTTATCATAATAGGGAAAGCCCAGAAGCTCCGCGACCCGCTTGCCCACGGTGCGGCCGCCGCTGCCGAATTCCCGGCTGACGGTAATAATCTGCTTGTTCATAAAAAAGCTCCCTTCTGCCGCTTGGGCTTGGCCGGGCAGGCGCGCCCTGTGCCCCGGTAAGCGGCGTGAGGGGCGGCGAAAAGCGCCTGATCGGATGGGCAGCACCCGGCGGCGGTGCGCGCCCGGGCTGCACCTTAAGTATAGCATGAAGCGGCGAAAAGGGAAAGTCTCCCATGGTAAAAATTTTTGCCCGGCGGCGCATCTTCCGCCCCCGCGGGGCATATCCTGATATGTGCGCGTGCGCAGGAAAAGAGGGATCATATGAGCAGGAAGAGAAAGACAGCGGCCGCCCAGACGGCCCCGGATGTTGACGACCTCATCTTTCAGGATGAGCTTCGCTATGTGAGCGACCGATAGAAAGGGGGGCGCCTGCCGCCCCCTTTTCCGCCGGAGTGGGATTTTTCCAGGAGCATGAAATTCTACTTGAAAACAGGCGGAAACTATGCTAAACTACAACTACTTATGGAAAATTGAACATGCTAATGTAGCTCAGTCGGTAGAGCAGCTGATTCGTAATCAGCAGGTCGTGTGTTCGAGTCACATCATTAGCTCCAAAAAGGGCCCTATCTGCCTTCGGCAGATAGGGCCCTTTTTGGAATTCAATCAAGCATCCCTCATCAGAGGGAGCCAAATGCGCTGCGCGCAGCCCCTCACTCCACGATGCGCTGGTCGTAGACGTCGGCCAGATGGAATACATGTTTGCGGTAGGCACCCACAATCCGCTTGACCTCCAGCGACGCGAGAGCCTGCACGATGTGGTACTGGGTGGGCATGTCCGCCCACTCGGGCACGTTCCATTTCAGGCTCCCGGTGCCGTAGGCCACCTCGGCGGGGGGCATCTTCTGCACGTCCGGCGGGAACACGGTGGGCGACGGGGAGAGGGTGACGTAGGCCACGTCCGCCTGGCTGAAGCCGCCGCCGGTGCGGGGGAAGTACTTGTAGTGGAGCTTGCCCTGGCGCGACGGGTCGCCGATGATATGGCGCAGCTCGTCGGTGCCTTCGTCGGGGGCGGAGAAGTCAAAATTCAGCTCCAGGAACTGGAAGTCCCAGGAGGTGAGCACCGAGCGGGTGCGGCCGTGGTAGCCCTCCAAATCGGAGATGTCCGCGAAAATCTTGGAATAGCCCAGCTGCTCCCGGCCGCAGAGGATAGGGTCGGCATGGTTCTCCCAGATGTTGAGAAGGAAAAGGCCCTTGACCGTCTCCTTCTCGCCGTGGTAGATGACGGGCACGTCGAAGGTGCATACGTTGTAGCCGTGGCCGGCAAGCCAGGGGAGGTTGCGGTGCATCTTGTGGGTGATGATGACATAGGGCGCCTCCAGCTCGAAGCCATGGGGCAGGTATTGGGCGAGCTTTTCGCCGTCGGTCTCGTAGACCAGGATGTGCTGGGTGCTCTCCTGGGGCTCGTCGTAGATGAAGCGCTTGCCCTCCGGGTTTGCCCGGGGCCCGCACACCGGGCCGAACTGCACCGGCATCATATACATTCTTCCGTCGATAAATTCAAAACTCATGAGAAAATCACCTCGCGATTACTTTGGGTCCCCGCTGATGTGAAATGCAAAAAGCGTGCCAGCTTAGAATTCGTCCTTGAGCTTCCGGTAGATGGCGGTGCGGTGCAGCCCCAGTTTTTTGGCCGCCAGGCTCACATTTCCGCCGCAGGCGCTCAAGACGGCGTGGATATACTGCCGCTCGTACTCCGCCACCGCCTCCTTGAGGGGAACCGAGCCGTCCGGCGCGGGCATGCCCGGGGCCGCCGAGCCCGCCGGGGCGATCCCCTGCCCCGGCTCCTGAAGCAGGTCGGCGGAGAGGACGCTGCCCTTGCTGATGATGGCGATGCGGCTGACGAAATTGCGTAGCTCCCGCACGTTGCCCGGCCAGGGATTGTCCACAATGCGGTCGAGCAGCTCGATGGAAAAGCTCTTGGACGTGCCGTATTTTTTGTTGTGGTTATCGAGAAAGAGGGTGGCCAGGGCGGGGATGTCCTCCCGGCGCTCCCGCAGGGGCGGAATCTTGATGGGGATGACGTTCAGGCGGTAATAGAGGTCCTCCCGGAAGAGCTTTTCCGCCACCAGCGCCTCCAGATTCCGGTTGGTGGCGGAGATGACCCGCACGTCCGTGCGGATGGTGCGGCTGCCGCCCACCCGCTGAATTTCGCTGGAATCCAGGGCCCGCAGCAGCTTGGGCTGGATGGTCAGGGGCATCTCGCCCAGCTCGTCGAGAAAGAGCGTTCCGGAGTCGGCCAGCTCGAAAAGCCCCGCCCGGCCCCCCTTCTGGGCCCCGGTAAATGCACCGTTTTCATAGCCGAAGAACTCCGACTCCACCAGCTCCTTGGGGATGGCAGAGCAGTTGACCGGGATGAAGGGGGCGCTGGCGCGGGCGCTGTTCTGGCAGATGAACCGGGCCACCACCTCCTTGCCCACCCCCGGCTCGCCGGTGAGCAGTACGGAGGCGTCGGACCGGGCCACGTCCTGGGCCATGCGCAGCACCTCCTGCATGGCTGGGCTGCTGGCGATGATGGGGACGCTGCTCTGCTGCTGGACAAATCTGAGGATGTTGTCATAGCGGTGCTCATAATTTTTCCGCTCGTTGTGAATCATCTGCACGAAGTTGTTGAGATACCGCTCGGACATGCTGCGGTTGACGACAAAGAGCAGCTGCCCGTTGCCGTCGTACACCGGGGTGCTGCTGACATATTGGATGTTCCCGGTTTTCAGCGCCCGGACCGACCAGAACTGCTCGCTGCCGGTGGACTTGACCTCGTCGGAGACAAAGCGCTCGGTATAGGCCTCGGACTGAAAGCGGTACTTGCTCTTGCCCACCATTTCCTCCGGGAGCACCCCATGTCCCGGGCCACCGAGTCGCTCATAAAAAGGGTGGTGTCGTCCTGCCCGTCGAAAATGATGATGTTGCCGAAATAGGATTGGACCAGCTCGTGCATGAGCTCAGAATAGGCCGCGGGGTCGTCGCGGCGCAGCTCCTCCAAGGATTTCATGGCGTCACCTCATGGGCACAGATTTTGCCGGAGTTTTTTTCATTATGGGGGATGGATGGGGGCGTGTCAAGCCGAACGGCGCAAAATGTGTTGCATCTGCGCTACGAAAGTGATGCAAAAATAGAACATGACGTAAAAATACGACGGCCATTTCCCGGGGAAGAACGCAGAATGCCGGGGACGGGGCGGCTTTGGACCGGAGAAAAAACTGGCACAGCGTTTGCATGATACATGGTCGGGGTCCCCAACCCGAGCAAAATCAACAGACAGCTTTCAGCAAAATCAAAAGGAGTGAACGCGATGCGAATTGCAGTGATGGGCACAGGCGCCATGGGCACTGTGCTGGGCGCACTGCTCACCGAGGCGGGGTACGACGTTACCATGATTGACAGCTCCCCTGCCGTGGTCGACGCCCTCAACCGGGACGGCGCGGTGATCACCGGAGTGATGGAAAAAACGGTGCCGGTCAAGGCCAGCACGCCGGCGGAGCTCTCCGGGTCTTTCGACCTGGTGTTCCTGCTGGTCAAGTCCATTTATAACCGGGAGGCGCTGACCTCCCTGCTGCCCTACCTGACGCCGGAGAGCACGGTGTGTACCCTCCAGAACGGCTACCCGGAGTACCAGGTGGCGGAGATCGTGGGCCGGGAGCGCACCATCGGCGGAACCCTGCGCTGGGGCTCCACCAACGTGGGCCCGGGCCGGGCCCGGCTGACCAACCGGATCTCCGAGGTGGCCCAGGCCTTCGACATCGGCGAAATGGACGGCTCCATCACCCCCCGCATTCAGGCGGTGGCGGAGGTCTTGTCCTCCCTGGGCGAGACGGAGATCTCCACAAACCTGGCCGCCTCCCGGTGGATCAAGCTCATGCACAACTGCGCCATGAGCGGCCTGTCCACCGCTTTGGGCTGCGTATTCACCGATGCGGTGTTCAACGACAAGGCCCTCACCTGCAGCGTATACATCGCCCAGGAGGTGGTGCGGGTGGCGGCCCGATGCGGCGTCACCGGGCTTGTGGGCTACGGCATCGACCCCGTCCTCATGGGCAGCTTTGAGACCGCCGAGGAGCGGGAGCGGGCCAAGCACGAGTTCCGGGAGCACTACAAGACCTTCACCAACTCCCGGGCCAGCATGCTCCAGGACCTGATGAAGGGCAAGCCCTGCGAGATTGACCAGCTCAACGGCTTTGTCTCCCAGAAGGGCAAAGAGGTGGGCTGCCCCACCCCCTTCAACGACACCGTCACGGACATCGTCAAGAAAATCGAGCGGGGCGAGCTTGGCCTTGATTTCGACAACCTGAAGTATTTCACCATCCCGGAGCTGTAAGGGAGGCAGAAGAAGCGATATGACCAATTTTGTCATCAAGAACGGCCGCGTTATCGACCCGGCCACCGGCAGCGACCGGATTGAGAACCTCTATGTGAAAAACGGCGTCATCGCCTCGGCGCAGGACTTTGCCGGCGTCAAGCCGGACGAGGAAATCGACGCCTCCGGCTGCATCGTCATCCCCGGCCTTGTGGACTCCCACGCCCACGTGGCTAAGTGGAACTCCATGATCGGCATCCAGCACGAGGCGTGCTGCCTGCCCAACGGCGTTACCTCCTGCATTGACATGGGCACCTGCGGCTCGGCCAGCTTCGAGGGCTTTGCCCGCTACACCGTGCCCCAGAGCCCCCTGACCATCCGGGGCTACATGAACGTGTCCTCCGGCGGCGAGGTGTCCATCGTCATCCACCCCAATATGGACCCGCAGTTTTACGACCTGGGCGCCATCGAGTACGCCGTCCACTACTTCCCCCGGGAGCTCATCGGCTTCAAGGTGTTCATCTCCAACGCCTGGAGCGGCGGCCTGGGCCTCTCGCCCCTGGAAAAGACGGTGGAGCTGGGCGAAAAATACCACCTGCCCGTGGCCGTCCATGTCACAGACCCGCCCATGCTCTTTGACGACATTGTCAGCATCCTGCGCCCCGGTGACATCCTGTGCCACTGCTTCCAGCCCACCGGCAACACCATCCTGGACGAGGCAGGCCGCGTGCGGCCGGCAGTGCGCGCCGCCCAGGAGCGGGGCGTGCTGTTCGACGCCGCCTACGGCCGGATGAACTACGCCTATCATATCATCGAGCGGGCCTTTGCCGACGGCTTTTACCCCGACCTTGTGGGGGCGGATATGATTATCCCGGCGGCTTACTCCGCCAAGCTCTTCAGCATGCCCTACGTCATGTCCTCTCTCTACAACAAGGGCATGGGCCTTCACGACCTGATCCGGGCGGCCACCTACACCGGCGCGAAGGTGCTGCACATGGAGGACAACCTGGGCACCCTCATCCCCGGGACGGACGCCGACATCGCGGTGTTCAAGCTCCAGGAGAAGGACGAGGGCTACATCTTCCGTGACCTCTACGGCAACAGCTTCCAGGGCAGAACCCTGTTCGTGCCCCAGCTGACCGTCAAATCCGGCAAGGTGCTCTACCGCGACATGGAGCGCACCTTTACCACCGCCTGACCGGGGCTGTTCCGCCTGCGGGCGTATCCTGCCGTCCCTTTTCCCCGCTGTACCCATACAGAAAATAAACTTAATTTTTGAGGAGGAAAAATTATGTCGTCTGCTCTCGGCGCCATCGGCCTGTTTCTCGGCATCGCTGTGCTCATTTTCCTGGGCTGGAAGGGCGTACATACCGTTGTCTCCGCCATCGCGGCGGCCCTGGTGGTCATCGTGTTCAACTGGATGAACTTCTGGGACACCTTCAATAACTCCTTCATGTCCGGCGCCGCCGGCTTTGTGCAGCAGTATTTTCTGCTCTTTATCCTGGGCGCCCTCTTCGGTGAGGTCATGGCCCGCAGCGGCTCGTCCAAAAAGATTGCAGAAGTGATTTTCAAGGCCCTGGGCGAGAAATTTACCATCCTGGCCCTGGTGCTGGTCACCATGCTCCTGAGCTATGCCGGCATCAACATCTTCGTCATCGTGTTCGTGCTCTACCCTCTGGCAAAGCCCATGCTCAAGGCCGCCAACATCAGCCGGAACATCCTGCCCGCCCTGATGCTCTTCGCCGGCGTGACCATGATGCTGCCCGCCCCCGGCTCCCCCACTGGCACCAACCTGACCCCCACCACCGTGCTGGGCACCACCGCCTATGCCGGCACCGCCATGGGCCTGATCTGCATGGCCGTGGCCTTTGTCATCGGCTATGTGTTCCTCACCCGGTCCGCCAAGCACCTCAAGGCCCAGGGCATCGGCTATGAGGAGCCCCCTGCCGTTGCCGGCGACACCGTCACCGAGGCGGCGGACGAGGCCGACCCCAACTTCTTCTGCGCCCTGCTGCCCATCGTCACCGTCATCGTGGTGGTGTTCCTGACCAAGGGCGTGCTGGCTTCCTTTGACTCCATCAACACCGGCCTTGCCTCCGGCGTGGCCATGACCATGCTGCTCAACCTCAAGGTGTTTAAGACCTACGCCATGCCCTCCATGGTCAAGGGCATCACCTCCAGCTTCTCCCCCCTGCTCACCACCGCGGCCATCGTCGGCTTCGGCAGCGTGGTGCAGGCGTCCGCCGGCTTCACCACCTTCCTCAATCTTGCCGTGTGGCTGAGCGAAGCCTTCAACCCCTACATCTCCGGCATTTTGTCCATCAATATCATGTCCGGCATCTGCGGCGCCGCCATCCCCGGCATCCGCATCTTCAGCAACACCATGCTGCCCACCTACCTCTCCATGGACATCAACCCCGAGGCTATGCACCGCATCCTGGTCATCGCCGCCGGCGGCCTTGATACCCTGCCCCACTGCTCTACCATCGCCATCCTTTACGGCGTGATGGGCGGGCTCAACCACAAGAAGTGCTACAAGTACATCTTCGTGGTGTCCGTGGCGCTGCCCCTGCTCATGGCATTCCTGGCCGCCGGCCTTGCCATGATCGGCATCGTGTAAAACCGGAACAGGCACTCTCGGCTTCAAAGGGCCGGGCACTCCATCGGAGTGCCCGGCCCTTCCGCTTTTGCTCCGACACTGCCTCGCTTCTGGCATGACTTGATATAAATATAAAAATTACAATCCATTATAAATTTTATGATTAAAATGCCGAGGTTTGGACATTGTGGGCAAAAGAAGGGGACTCTTGTTGGAGGGTATAAACAAAAATCCTGCAAGAATGACCGTGGAGACTGGTATAGCAAATGGGGAAAACTGGATATTTGACAGGAATAGGGCCTGTGGTAGAATGAAGGTGGATATGACAGCCGGAATGAAAAATGCGCGTGACACATGCCGCTTGCGGAATGGCACGGCCGGCCAAAGCAGACGGGAGGAATGGGCCTTGACCCAATACAAAAGCAAGCCAAACAGCTATGTTCGCCTTGAAACGCCCTGCGGGCCGATCAAGGGTCTGCGGCGGGAGGACCATCTGCTCTTTCAGGGCGTCAAATTTGCCGATGCCGGCCGCTGGGAGGCCCCGGTGGTGGTAGAGCGTTGGGACGGCGAGTACGACGCTACCCGCCAGGGCCCGCTGTGCTGCCAGCACGCCCAGTTCTATCAGGATATCCCCGAGGGCTACAGCCGCTTCTACTACGAACAGAATGCGGAAAAGCGTATTTACGAGTACAGCGAAGAGGACGGCCTGAACCTGAATATCTGGGCGCCGGAGGGGGGCGAGAACCTGCCGGTGGCGGTGTTTATCCACGGCGGCTCCTTTGTCAGCGGCGGGAACAGCAGCCCCAATATCTGCGGCGGGCCGGAATACTGCCGCCGGGGTATTGTTCTGGTTACCATCAACTACCGGCTCAACGCTTTTGCCACCGGGTATGACACCACCCACAGGGGCAACTACGCCCTTCAGGACCAGGTGGCGGCCCTGGAGTGGGTCAGGCGGAACATTGCCGCCTTCGGCGGCAACCCGGAGCGCATCGTGGCCATGGGAGAGAGCGCCGGCGCGCTCTCGCTCCAGCTGCTTTTATACTGCCCCATGGCCCGCGGCCTCCTGAAGGGCGCGGTGCTCATGAGCGGCGGCGGCAGCTTCGAACGGCTTGGCACCCCCGCCCGGCCGGAAGTGAGCGAAGCGGTGTGGAAGATTGTGATGCAAAAGCTGGGCGCGGCCTCCCTGGAGGATCTCAAGGCCCTGCCCGCCAAGGCGGTCTACGACGCCTGGCTTGCGGCGGGCCTGACGGACATGAACCTTGCCAACCACTGCGCCAAGCCCATCCTGGACGGCGAGTGGGTGCCCGGCACCTTTGCGGAGCTGGCGGCCGGGAACGCCATTGAAGATATTCCGTGCATCATCGGCATGTCCAGCCAGGATATGTTTCCCTTTTACCTCTACAGCTGTGCGGTGGAGTGGGCATCCTACCACGCGAAGAACGGCCGGCAGCCGGTGTACGGCTACTATCTGGACCGGCAGATTCCCGGCGGGGACAACGTAGGGGCCTACCACGGCGTGGATTTGTGGTATGCCTTTGGCACTCTGGACGCCAACTGGCGCCCCTTTGAGCCGGCGGATTACCGCATTTCGGAGAATATGATCGACTATTTTGCCGCCTTTATCAAGACCGGCGTCCCTGCGGCCCAGGGCCTTGCCGAGTGGGAGCCCATGACGGATACGGCCACCCGCTTCCTCCGCTTCGGCGACGACCTGCCGGAGATGTACCAGCCGCCGGCGGACGCCATGGCCTCCGATATCCGCAATACCCTCAAGCCCTTTCCCGGGATGTAGGCCGGGAGCCCTCCCGGGGCCGCCCCGGGCTTATCACAGAAAGAAGGAGGAGCTTTCCTTGGTCAATTTTCTGCAAAACCTGATTGCGGGTGTCTCCATCGGCAGCATCTATGCGCTCATCGGCCTGGGCTTTATCTTTACGGTAAACGGCATCGGCATCGTCAACATGGCCCATGGCGAGATATTGATGCTGGGCGGCTTTCTGGCCGTCACGTTTACCTCTGTGCTCAACCTGCCGCTGGTGCTGGGCTATGTCCTGGCCCTGGCGTGTACGGCGCTGTTCGGCTATATCCTGAATCTGGCCGTGTTCCGGCCCATGATGAACAAGCCCATCTTCACCGTCATGATCGCCACCCTGGGCCTTAGCATGACCCTTCAGTGTGTGGCCATGAATGTCTGGGGCAACTATGCCATGGAGCTGAAAAGCCCGGTGGGCAACGGGGTTTTGAACATCGGCGGCGTGGTCATCCGCTACCAGTATCTGCTGCTCATCGGGGCGCTTGCTGCGGTGCTCATCGCCCTTTCTATCTTCTATAACCGCACCGTTACCGGCAAGCAGCTGCGGGCCATGTCCCTCAATCCCGGGGTGGCCCGGCTGCTGGGCGCCCCCACCCGGCGGCTCACGGCGGTGACGGTGGTGGTCAGCTGCCTCATCGCGGGGCTGACCGGCATCCTCATGGGCCCCATTTACTTTGTCTACTACACCATGGGCAGCGTCGCCATCAGCAAGGGCTTTTACGCCATCATCCTGGGCGGCTTCGGCAAGATCGAAGGCGCAGTGGTGGGCGGTCTTGTGCTGGGCGTGGTGGAGACCATGCTGGCGGCTTATGTCTCCCCCATGTTCAAGGACGGCTTTGCCTTCCTTGTGGTGGTACTGATTCTGCTCGTCCGGCCCCAGGGCATCCTGGGCGAGACGACGTCCCAGCGGGTATAAGCGGAGGGCATGGATATGAAAAAAGAAAGACGCAATCTGCTCATCGGCTATGCCGTGCTGCTCGTCCCCCTGCTGCTCCTGCCTCTGGCCATTACAAAGCGGGCGGACCAGGGCCTTGTGAACAACGTGCTGCTGCTCTACATCGTGGCCCTGGGCCTGAACGTCTCCCTTGGGCTGACCGGCATGTCCAACATGTGCCAGGCGGCCTTCTGGGGGGTGGGGGCCTACACCGCGGCCATCATGACCCTGCGCTTTTCGATCCCCTTTCTCATCGCCATCGTGATCGGCACGGTGGTCTCGGCCCTGCTGGGGATGCTTATGGGCCTTCTCTCCACCCGCATCAAGGGCATTTACTTTGCCATTCTGACCATTGGCTTTGCCCTCTTTTTCAGCCTGGTGCTCCAGAACTGGCCCAGCGTCACCGGCGGCGGAACAGGCCTGAAGAGCATCCCGAAGCCCGATTTCTTTCTCTTTTCCGTTACCAGCCGCCGAGGGCTTTACTACATGCTGCTGGCGTTCTGCGCCCTGGCCACCTGGTTTTATACCAGCGTTGCCAACTCCAAATACGGCAAGTCCATGATTGCCATCAAGTTCAATGAGGTGGCCGCCGAGCTGCTTGGGGTGGATGTGGTCCGGCGCAAGGTGCTGGCCATGGGGCTGAGCAGCGGCCTTGCGGGCCTGAGCGGCGCGCTGGTGGGCTACACCATCGGCGTTGTCACCCCCGCTCAGTTCATCTACGGCGCGGGCCTGACCTTTATCCTCATCCTGATCCTGGGCGGCGCGGGAACGGTGCTGGGCGTGGGCATCGGGTCGGTGGTGATGGTGTTCCTGCCCAAGGTGCTTGAGCCGATGAAGTTCTGGAATACCGCAGTTTACGGCATTTTGGTGGCCGTGTGCATCATGGTGCTGCCCGGCGGCCTTGTGAGCCTGCTGCTGCGCATACCCTTTGTGTGGAAGATTTACACTGTTTTCATGAAAAAGCGGGATGAGAGCGCGATCGAGGACATCCCCGCCGCCTGGGCCAGCCGCACGGACGCCGACCCCAATGAGCCGGTGCTGAAAATGGAGCATGTGGGCATCCGCTTCGGCGGCCTTGCCGCCCTGGACGATGTGTCCATGGAGCTCTACCCCGGCCAGATTCATGCCCTTATCGGGCCCAACGGCGCGGGCAAGTCCACCCTTGTCAACTGTATTACCGGTGCCTATAAGCCGGGCAGCGGCACCGTCTCGCTGGAGGGGGTCAGCCTTGTGGGGAAAAAGCCCCACGTGATCTCCCGGATGGGAGTGTCCCGCACGTTCCAGAACCTGGCTGTGTGGGTGGGTCTTACCTCCATCGACAACCTTCTGGTGGCCCGGGACGGCATGGAAAAGGCTGGCTTCTGGGCGACCATCTTCCGCACCCCGAAGGCGCGGCGGGAGGAGGCCCAGGCCCTTGCCGCCGCCAAGCGCCTGATGGTGGATCTGGGTGTGTGGGACCTGCGCAGCGCCTACATCGGCACCCTGCCTTACGGCCACCAGAAGATGCTGGAGATCGGCCGGGCGCTGATGGCAAATCCCAAGGTGCTGCTCCTGGACGAGCCGGCCGCCGGCCTGACCGCCCCGGAGGTGGCCGTCCTGGTGAAGCTGATCCGGAAGATCAGGGAGAGCGGCATCGCCGTACTGATTATTGATCACAATATGAAGTTCGTCATGGACATCGCCGACCATGTCACCGTGCTTAACTACGGCAGGGTGCTGGCGTCCGATACGCCGGAGGCCGTCCGGGCCAATCCCCAGGTGATTGAGGCATACCTGGGCTCCGGCATCAAGAGAACGAAGGGGGTGGCCGACAATGCTTGAGGTCAGGGATCTGTCTGTCCACTACGGACCTATTACCGCGGTGAACAAGCTCAGCCTCACGGTGGACAGCGGCCAGATGGCGGCTCTCATCGGTACCAACGGCGCGGGCAAGTCGTCGGTTCTCAAGGCCATCACCAACTCTGTTTCCGGGAGAAGCGGCGACGTGTACTTCAACGGGCAGTGCATCAACAAGGTGCCCACCGAGAAGCTGCCCGGCATGGGTCTTGTGAGCGTGCCGGAGGGCCGGGGCATCTTCACCAACCTCTCCGTGGAGGACAATCTTCTGGTGGCTGCCAAGGGGGCCGGGAAGCGGCTTGCGGAGACGGAGGAACAGATCTACGCCACCTTTCCCCGCCTGAAGGAGCGCCGGCGGCAGCTGGGCTGGTCGCTCTCCGGCGGCGAGCAGCAGATGCTGGCGATTGGCCGGGCCATGGCCGCCCAGCCCAGGCTCCTGCTGCTGGACGAGCCGTCCCTGGGTCTTGCCCCCACGGTGGTGGAGTCCATCTTCGAGGTCATCCAGAGCATCAAGGCACAGGGCACAGGTATTCTGCTCATCGAGCAGAACGCGGTGCTGGCCATTGAGATGTCCGACTATGCCTATGTGATGCGCATGGGTGAGGTCATCCTGCACGGCCCCTCCGAGGAGGTGGCCTGCGACCGGGACATGCAGGACAAATATCTCGGCGCCGTCTGACCCCATACACACCCGCGGGGTGTGAGGATAGGATATATGATAAGGAGGAGAACTGATGAAATTCAACTGGAAACCCAAGCGTACCCTCGCGGCGCTTCTGGCAGCCGCCCTGCTGCTGCCCGTCGTGGGGTGCAGCAGCGGAAAAGAACCCGCACCCTCTGCCCCTGCCGCCCCCTCTGCCTCCCAGCCGGCCGCACCGGAGAGCACGGCGCCCGCCGGAGAGCGCACCTACGTCACCGACAAGATCCGGGTGGGCTATACCTCTCTCCAGAGCGGAGCCTTGGCCGCCATCGGCCCCCTGATCGACTTCTGCGTCAACGTGGCCAAGGAGGACTTTGAGGCCCGCACCGGCGTCACGGTGGATCTGGTGGTGGAGGACGCCGGCAGCACGCTCGAATCCGCCATTGACGCCACCGTCCGCCTCATCGACGACGATGTGTCCTGCATCATCGGCATCCTGGGCTCCACCCAGTACGCCGGCATGCTCCAGGAGCTGGACGAGGTGGGCAATATCCCCCTGATGACCACCGTGGCCCCGGACGAGATTTTTACCCGCGGCTACGACTGGCTCTTCTCCTCCTACGTCACCCGCCTGCAGGAGAACGCGGGCATGCTGGCCTGGGCCAAGAGCGTGGGGGCCAAGAGCGTTGCGTGCCTGCTGGGCACCGATGACGACAGCCGGGCGCTGATGGACTACTTTACGGAAGAGGGGGCCAAGCAGGGCATTGAGATCTACCCCGAGTGGATCAACCCCGCCGACACCGACTTTACCGCCAACATCACCTCCGCCCGCAGCAAGAACCCCGACGCCTACTATTGCCTGTCGGCTGCCACCACCATGTCCCAGATTCTGCGCCAGCTCAAGCAGCTGGGGGTGGATAAGCCCCTGAACACCGGCGCCGCCCTGGGCGTGCAGAGCTTTGTGGACCTGATGGAGCCGGAGGAGCTGGAGGGCATGTACGGCCAGGCCTCTATTCTGCCGCCCTACATCATCGACGACCCCGCGGTGAAGGAGTACATCGCCAAGTATGAGGAGGCCACCGGCTATCCCGCCGACATCACCACCCTGGTCTATTATGACTGCGCCATGCTGCTCTTTGAAGCGGCTGCCGGCGCGGGCAATGACGGCGAGGCCATCAAGAGCTACCTGCGCAATGAGATGCAGGGCTATGTGGGCCTGACCGGCACCTTCTACTATGACGAGGCCGGTCTGGGCCGCTGGGAATGCTACCTGCTCCAGGCCGGGGCCAACAAAGAGATAAAGTGCATTGAAACCCTCAGCCTGAAGTGACCGGCGGGGCAGCCGCCCCACCCGTCCGGCATGAGGTTTCAGAAGAAAAGCGCCGGGCACATAGGCCGTCTATGCCTGTGTGCCCGGCTTTTCTGCCCTGAATGCCTATTTTGGGATAAACGAGGTCATTTTACCATGAAAAAATCTGCCCGTTTTACCTGCCTGACCCTTGCGCTGGCCCTGTCTGTGGGCTGTGGGCTGTGTGCCTGCGCGCCGTCCGGGAACGCCGTGCCGTCAGGGAGCGCCCTGCCGCCGGTTCGCTCAGAGGCGCCCGCCCTCTCTGCGGCCCCTGCCGAGGTGCCGTCCTCATCCCCTGCGGTGCCGGCCGAGATCACCCTGGCGGAGAGCGCCCGGCCCGGGCAGCTGTGCTTTGCCCGCAGGACATACCGATACCTGGGGCAGGACGTGTCCCGCCTGTACTACTACTATATCCCCTCTGACTATCAAAGCGGCGAGCGCCTGCCCCTGATGGTCTCCCTCCACGGCAGCGGCTCCAGCGCTACCCTCAACCGCCTGGAAACGGATTATGTGCGCTATGCCGAGGAAGAGCGCTTTATTGTGGTGTTCCCTGAGTCCGTGTATATCCACAAGGACGGGAAGCTGTCCAGCGAGGGGAAGAGCTATCTGGAGACAAAGCAGAGCGACTACAGCTATCTGCGCTGGAACGCCGCCTCCACCGACCCTGTGGCCGGCTACCGGGTGGACGATGTGCAGTATATCTCCGACCTCATCGACGCCTTTGTGGACGGCGGCTGGGCGGACAGTGCCCGGGTGTATGCAAGCGGCATGTCCCACGGCGGCTTTCTGTGCCTGCGCATGGCGCTGGAAATCCCGGAAAAGCTTGCCGGAGTGGGGGCGGTGTCCGCCCTTTTGTGTGCGGAGTATTTGCAGAAGGCGCTGCCGGAGGACGGGCCGAAGGTGGTGCTCATCAACGGCACCGAGGACGCGGTGGTTCCGATTACCGGCATGGTTTACGACTTTGACAGGGACGGAGAATATGAGTACACCTGGGCCGTCTCTCAGGAGGAGAGCGCCGCATGGTTCCTTGACCGGTATGGTGTGGAGAATGCGCCGGAGGTTACGGCCCTGCCGGACGCCGACCCGGGTGACGGCACATCCATCACCCGCTATGCCTATCGGGACGGCAGCGGAGAGGAACGGGTGGTGCGGTATGTGGTGGAGGGGGGCGGCCACACCTGGCCCGGCGGAAATTTGGACTACGGTGCGTTCGGCCGCTCCAGCCGGGACGCCCAGGGCGCCGCGCTCATCTGGGACGAGCTGCGGGACGCCGTAAATGAGTACAGGACCCCGGAAGAGCAGGCCGGATAAACATTGCCGAAAGCAGATAGGAGACGGTTATGGAAACAGCAGCGGAAAAAGGGCTGCGGCGCAGCTTTATCGCCTCGGACGGGGCGGAGATTTCGTATCTTGACATCGGGGAGGGCACGCCCCTTCTCTGGATTCACGGCTGGGGCGGGGACGCCGCCCGGCAGCAGGACTTTCTGAGTGCGCTGAGCCGCTTCGGCTTCCGCGGCCTGTGCTTTGACCAGCGGGGCTGCGGGGAGTCGAAATCGGTGCAGGATCTTGGCATTCCCCGCTCCGCCCGGGACACGAAGGAGCTTCTGGAGCATTTGGGCATCGATGACGTGGTGATGCTGGGCTACTCCATGGGCGCGGCGGTGCTCTTTTCCTATGTGGAGCAGTTCGGCTCGGCCCATGTGTCCCGGTTTATTGTGGGAGACATGTCGCCCAAGCCCCTCAATGATGAGAATTGGCGCCTGGGCATCTATCAGGGCTGGTATACCCCGGAGCAGATGGAGCGGGACCTCTACAATATGGAGCATAACTATCCGGCCTTTGCCGCCTTCTTTGCGGAGCAGACCATTTTCCCCCACACGCCCGATGAGGTGCGCACCTTTGCCGAAGGCCCGGAAATGCTGGAACAGGTCCGCAGCCGGGCGGGTAAAAGCGAACTGCTGGAATACTTTGTGGACGTGCCGGATCAGGCGCGCCGCCGGGTCAACCGCATTTACTGGGAGTCCTGCGACAGCCGGGATTTCCGGCCTGTTTTGGAGAAAATTGACGTGCCAACCGGCCTTTTCTTCGCCCGGCCCGGCTCCCTCTACGACCCCCGCACGGCGGAGTGGATGGCCGGGCGCATTCCCGATGCCCACATCTATTTTTTTGACGGCTGTACCCACCTGGCAAGCGGCGAGAAGCCGTTGGAGTTTATGAAGGCCATCGTGGACTTCCTGGAAAAGACCGGCGGACGGTAAAAGAGAAAAGAGAGCGCCGCGGCACATGCCGCGGCGCTCTTTTCTGCGCTGAAAATCTGGGATCAGCCCGCAATGATGGGCTGGAAATAGACGGCGTTCAGGCCGGTGGAATCGGGCAGCAGGAGCAGGATGGTGGTATCGTCCTTCTCGGTGAAGAGCCCGGTGTAGGTGATGTTGGCGTCGGGGAACTCCAGGGTGACGGAGCCCTCGTCCACCACCTCATAGGTGCCTTCCAGATTGCCCTTGCCCTGGATCATGGTGACGGAGTCGTCCTCGTCGCTGAACACCACCTCAAGAGTACCGTCGTACTTTTCAAGGGCCACGTTGAAGCCCGCCTCATCCAGCTGCACGCCCTTGACGTAGCCGCCGATGAAGGTCCAGCCGGAGCCGGGCAGATCCTCGGGGACAGGGGTGAAGTCCAGCAGGTCCAGGATGCTCTCGCCGGTGGGAGCTTCGGTCTGCTGCTGGGCCTGGCTGGGGGCCTCGGTCTGCTGCTGGCTGGGGGCCGGGGAGCTGCTGCCGCCGGAATCGCCGCCGCAGGCGGCAAGGGACAGGGCCATCAGGGCGGCAAGGCCGCCGGCAAGGATACGCTTGGTTTTCATAATTGACTCCTCCTAAAAATGATTAACATAATTATTGCGGCCATGGGGTCAGCCGGCAAAAACGCTGGTGATGATCTCGCCGTCGGCGCAGGTGAAGAAGACAAGATCGGAGTAGGCGTAGCCGCCCATGGCGTCCTGCATCTCGTAAACCATGGCGTACGTCCCGTCGGGCAGGGGTTGCTCATAGAAGGCGGTGCCGGCGGTGACGGTGAGGGTCTGGGCGGCGTAGGGGTCGAAGTCGTCGTCCTCCGAGGGGGAGGCCATGTACCAGATCGTGGTCAGCTCGTCGCCCTCCTCCAGCAGCCGCAGCTCCTTGTCGGCCATGCCGCTCTCATCGATGCCCTGCCGGGCGCCCAGGATGGACCAGGCCTCGTCGGTGAAGTCGTAGACCACCTGGAGGTTATATTCCTCCCCATTGAGCAGCACGGGGACGGAGTAGAGGTTGTAGTCCTCACCCTCGAAGCTCAGCTCCATGTACACAAGATTGCCATCGATGCTGCCCCACACGCCCCGGAAGTTGTCGCAGAAGATGCCGTTGTCCCAGTCGGCAATCAGGTCGTTGTCGGTGCCCAGGAGCATCATCACGTCGCTTTCCTCGTCGATATAGTAGAGGGAGAAGCCGATGCCGGAGAGTACATTGGCGGCGTCGGGGCCCAGGGTGAGGACGGACACGCCGTCCTCGGTGACGTCAACGGGGGCGCCGTCCCAGCCTGTGGAGGAAAGGGACACCACCTCGGGCAGCTCGTCGATATCCAGATCCAGCTGGGCGAGGTACTCCATGCCGGAATCGTCCAGGGTGCCGGTGAGCTCATAGGCGTAGAGGTACTTGAAGGCGGCGCCGGCGCCCACCCCGGCATAGCCCAGGAAGTCGTCCACATCGCCGTTGTAGGAGTAGTAGCAGGAAAGGCCGGTGGCCTGGGTGCGGTACTTGCCCTGCACCTGGTAGAGCACGCACTCATCCAGGGCGGAGAGAACATTCTGCGCGGCGGAGAGGGAGCCGGCGCACTGCCGGGCCAGATGGCCCAGGTCTACCATATTGGTGTAGCCCTGCTCCCGGGTGTTGCCGCCGTAGTTTTCGCTCCCGGCGGCGGCCCGGCCGAGCTGGGAGAAGAAGCCCGGGTCGGTGCAGGCGGCGGCCAGGGCCTGGGCGCCGAAGGCCTCATAGGCCTCGAAGAGGGGGCGGGCCAGGGTCAGGTCGGTGAGGGAGAGGGTGGTGTTGTCCTGGGTGCCCACCGCCTCGCAGCCGGCGTAGTAGGCGTCGCAGATCACCCGGCCGAGGGCCGCGCCGTCCATGGAGGGATCCTGGGCCAGCGCGCCCACCCACTGGGAGTAATACCAGCCGTTGGCGGGCTCCACCTCTTCGGAGGCCACCAGGTAGCGGGCCAGGTCGCAGAAGGTGTAGGCCACATCCACCGTGGCCATCAGGCAGGTGTCAAAGCCGATGAGCTCCAGGGGGGGCTCGTCGATGTCGGACGGCCAGACGCTGGTGAAGGCGGCGTACATCTCGTCCAGAGTCAGCGAGTCAAGGCCGTAGCGTTCGTCAAAGGCCGCGCCGGACACCGAGCCGCCGCCGTGGTTCCAGAACACCACCGCGGTCTTTTCGGCGGGACAGGCGTCCCGGGCGAAGGCGAGGAAGTCGGCCAGGGTTTGGGCGTCGCCCATGCTGGCGGAGGGCTGCTCGTCGAGGAGGAAGAGGCCTTCGCTGTTATAGACCCAGCGCTGGAGCTTTTCGGCGTCTATTACCTCGTTGTGCCACTCGTTGGCGCCGCCGGTCTGGATGACCACGTTCACGTTTTCAGGCAGCTGCACCTCCATGAGCTCGGAGAGGTCCCCGGTGGCAAAGCCGCCGTTGCTCTCCAGATCGCTGCCGCACAGGTACCAGTAAATGGCCCAGCTCCCCTCGCCGGTTTCGGCAGGGGCGGTGCTCTGCGCCGGTGCGGACAGGGTGGGCGCGGGGGCCTTCGACTCCCCGGTGCCGCCGCCGCAGGCGGCAAGGGAGAGCAGCAGGGCCGCGGCGGCAAGCGCGGCGGTAAGCTTTCGTTTCATTTCTTCTCCATCCCTTCTCAAATCAAATGCCCATAAGCTGGCGCTTCTTGGCGGTGAACTCCTCTTCGGAGATCACGCCGGCATCCAGCAGGGCCTTGTATTTCTGGATCTGGGCGATGGCGTCGTCGCCGGTGGTGGCCTGGGCAGCCTGGACACCCTGGCCGGGGGCGGCAGCCCCCGCGCCGGCGCGGATGGCCGGGGCGCTGGGGTTGAGAAGCGTCATCAGGCCGCAGGCGATGGAATAGAGGGCGTCAGTGCGCTCCTGGTAGCGGGCGAGGTAGTCCTGGACGCTGGGGCGGTCGCGGTCGAACTCCGGGCCGCTGATCTCTTCGGCGAAGGTGTGCCAGTAGGGGTGGTCCAGCTGGATCTCAAGGGCGAAGCGGCGCACCGGGGGCTGCATGTCGAAGTGTGGTTCGGGGATGTAGCGCCGGGGCGGAGGGGGCGGGGGATCGTTGCGGCCACCGCCGCGGCGCTCGTCCATCCGGCGGGCGCGCTCCTCCTCCATACGCTCCATGCGCTCCATGTGCTCGTACTCCTGCCGGTCGAGCAGGAAGCGGTCGATGTGGGGCTGGAACTGGGCGGCCCGGTCGGCCACGTCGGTATCGTAGCAGCGCAGGGCCTCCGCCGTGCCCTCAAAGAGGGGGGCGTTGTCCTCGGTAATGAGAAAGCTTTTCAGGCAGGTGCGATCGAACGCCAGGGCCTCGTCCCGGGGGGCGAAGCGGAACAGGCCGTGCTGGATGTCCAGGAAGATGTCCTTGGGCAAAAAGCTCCAGTTGAAGCGGTCGGTCTCCTGGAAGGCGGCGCGCAGGGGCTCGTTTGCGTCGTAAAATTCAATGTAGCGGCGGAATTCCTCCAGCGACATGGCGTTGACGGCGCCGTCGGGCAGGTCGATCTTGCGGTCGCACTCCTTGCAGATGGGCATGTCTTCGATCTTGGTGGCCAGCAGGCGGGGCGTTGCGCCGCCACAGATGGGGCAGGGCTTTTTTTGGTTGCTGAAAAGTCCCATATCAGGATCCTCCCTCAAAATTGATATGAATACGGTGTCAGGCGGTGCGGGAAAGCCGTCAGAGCTTGACCGGCTGGAAGCCCAGCAGCTGCCCGGGCAGGTAGAGCCACGGTTTGTGGAGCGCTGCGTTATAGTGGGTGACGGCCTGGGTATAGATGCTCTCGCTGCGCCGGAGTACCGCCGCGGCATCCTCCCCCCGTTCTCCGTCGGCCAGCTTCCTGCGGCAGGCGGCCAGCTGCGCCGCAGCGCAGGTGACCGTACTCTTCAGCCCGTCCAGGACGCGGCGGGCCTCTCGGAACCAGAGGAAAAGAGCGGCCGCCGTGCTCCCGGCGGCGACCAGCCAGGGAATCCATGCATTCATCGGTTTTCCGGGCGCCCCCTTCCACAAAATATTTTGCATCCCGGGGCCAATATAACAGCTTTTCTCTGCTGCGGCGGCGCAGGGGCATGAAATGTATAAAATTTCGCCCCGAAATGCACCTTTGCACTGGAAAGCACGGGCCGGGTATGTTAAAATCAGGAAAACCGGGCCGCGGCGCCCGGAGCGGGAGGTGAGGCAGCGTGTACATTGCAGTGTGCGAGGACCAGACGCCGGAGAGGGAGGCCCTTGTGGCCCTGCTGGAGGACTGGCAGGAGGACCGCCGGGCGTCGGTGCATTTCCGGGCCTTCGGCAGCGCAGGCGAGCTGCTGGACGCGGCGCGGCACGAGCGCTTTACCTTATATCTGCTCGACGTGATGATGCCCGGCCTCAACGGCATGGCCGCCGCCCGGGAAATCCGGTGCTTTGACGACGCGGCCGACATCGTCTTTCTCACCTCGTCCCCCAGCTTTGCCTACGAAAGCTACAGCGTCCGGGCGCTGGAGTATCTGCTCAAGCCCGTGGGGGCAAAGCTGCTCTACCCGGTGCTGGACCGGCTCTACCTGCGGGAGCAGCGGCCCCAGGACGGCCTGACCATCAAGGCGGGCCCTACGCTGGTGCGCGTGCCCTTTGCAAGCCTTTCCTATGTGGAGGTCAACGGCAAGCACCTCTACTTCAACCTTTCGGACGGCCAGGTGCGGGAGATCGCCGGGGCCCTCAAGGACTATGAGGCGGCGCTGCTTTCCCGGGAGGAATTTGTGCGCATCCACCGCTCCTACATTGTCAACATGCTCCAGATCGAAGAGCTCTCCCCTGCCGGGGTGCGCACCTTCTCGGGGAAGCTGCTGCCGGTGTCCCGGCTTTTGTACCCCCAGCTGCAGCAGGAATATATGAAGCTGCTCTTCGCGCAGCGGGAGGAGTAGAGCCATGACGGCGTGGAAGGTCTTGGGAATTTTCAACTACGGCCTGGTGCTCGTTTACGGCCTTTTCCTGTCGGTGGGCATTGCCGGCGGCTGCCAGACCCGGCGGCAAAAGCGCATTGTGGCGGCAGTGGGGCCGGTATTTTTGCTGGTCCAGAGCGTGTGCTGGCTGCTCTTCGGGGTGGCCGTCGCCCGGCAGATCTACCCCCTCATCGTCCACCTGCCCCTGACGCTGATGCTTATCCTGGTGCTGAAAAAGCCGGTGGGTGAGGCCATCGTGTGTACCTGCACCGCCTACCTGTGCTGCCAGCTGCCCCGGTGGGTGAATATTTTTCTTGCCGGGGTGTCCGGCTCAACGCTGCTGGGAGAGATCGGCTACACCATTGTCATCGTACCCATCTACCTGCTGCTGCGGCGGTACTTCGTGGGCGCCGCCCACGACGCCATGACCTGCTCGCCCTCGGCCCTGGTGCTCTTCGGGAGCCTGCCGGTGGCCTATTATCTCTTCGACTATGCCACCACCATCTACTCCGACATCCTCTATACCGGGGCCTACGCCCTGGCGGAGTTTCTGCCCACTGCCCTGATTGTATTCTATGTGGCCTTCCTCACCGCCTACCATGTCCAGACCCAGAACCGCACCCAGGCGGAGATGCAGCGCTCCATGCTGGAGTCGGAGCTCAGGCAGTCCCAGCTGGAGATCGACGCCCTGCACCGCACCGAGAGCCAGACGGCGGTCTATCAGCACGATATGCGCCACCATATGAATATGATTGAGGGGCTGCTCAATGCCGGGGAGAGCCGCCAGGCGGCGGAGTATGTGGCCCGGGTGCAGAGCGACATTGCCGCCATCACCCCCCGCCGCTTCTGCGAGAACGAGCTTGTGAACCTGCTGTGCTCCGCCTTCCTTGACAAAGCCCAGCGCAGCGGCGTGGAGCTCACGGTGGACGCCCGGCTTCCCCGGGAGCTGCCCGTTTCCGACACCGAGCTGTGCTCCATCCTCTCCAACGGCCTTGAAAACGCCGTGCGTGCCGCCGCTGCCTCCGGGGTGGCAGAGCCCTGGGCAGAGCTGTACTGCGGCGTCAAGCTCAATAAGCTGCTCATCGAAATCAAAAACCCCTATGCCGGAACGGTGACGCTGCGCGACGGCGTGCCGGTGTCCGGCCGGGAGGGCCACGGCTTCGGCTGCCGCAGCATCAGCGCCATTGCCCGCAGCCACGGCGGACTGTGCGTGTTCCAGGGGTCGGACGGGCTGTTCTGCATGCAGGTCATCCTGCCCGTGAAGGGTGAGGGGGCCCGGCCGCGCCGGGAGGCGTAAGGCGTAAAAGGACAAAACGGCCGCCGCTTTCCAAAGCGGCGGCCGTTTGCTGCTGCTGCGCAAAAGCCCCCCTCTGATGGGGAGCGTTGGGAGGACGCGCCTTTAGGCTCCCTCTGACGAGGGCAGCGAAGCGGCGGCGCGGGAGGAAAGGGCTGTTGCCGCGGCTCCTTTGGCTCCCTCTGACGAGGGAGCTGTCAGCCGCAAGGCTGACTGAGGGAGAGAGCCCTTAGACGTCAGTGCTGTATTGTCTCTCCCTCCGTCAAAACCTTCGGTTTTGCCACCTCCCTCGTCAGAGGGAGGCTTTTATTTCTGCGCACCAACGGTCCCCTCGTCAGAGGGAGCCAAGGGACAGGGCCGGCGGAGGCAGCAAAAAGACGAGGCTCGAACTCGCTCCCAGGTTCCCGCGAACCGCCTGTGTTGGGAGGCGCTCCGCGGGAAGCCCTGGGCCCCTCCAAATTTTAGGCGCTGTGCGCCGGTGGAGGCAGCGAGTCCGAGCCCTGTACAGATCTATTTCAGAAACAAAAACGCCATAAAATGCGGAAAATAATCGCGCCGGGTGGCGCGCCAATTCGCAGCGCAAGCGGAGAATTGCCATAGGCGGAATTTATTTCCGCCGTTAAATGGACAGGATTCCAAAAAGAAAAGCATCTGCTAAAAGCAGATGCTTTTCTTTTTGGAGCGAGTGACGAGGCTCGAACTCGCTACCTCCACCTTGGCAAGGTGGCGCTCTACCAGATGAGCTACACTCGCAGGAACAAAAAGGATTCTACCAACACTTTGCCTGTTTGTCAAGAAGATTTTTTCAAATTCAAAAAATCTGCTCCGGGACGCCTTGGGCCCCCCCTTGGGACGGACGCGCCTGGCACAAAACTTGCATCATCTAAACCAAAGGGCGGAGCCAGCCAAGGCGCCGCCGACAGGAGGAATGACATGAAAACCATCGACTTGGGCGGTATCTGGCGCATGACCGGCGGCGGGTGGGATGTGGACGCGGCGGTGCCGGGCACCGTGGTGTCCGCCCTGCTGGCAGCGGGCAAGATCCCGGAGCCATACCTGGGCAGCAACGAGGCGGCGGTGCAGCCCATTTTTGACCACGACTATACCTTCTCCCGCACCTTCACCCTGGCGCGCGCCCAGCTCTCCGGCTGGGACCGGGCCTTCCTGCGCTGCGACGGCCTGGATACCGTGTGTACCCTCTTTCTCAACGGTGCGGAGCTTGCCCGGACGGACAATATGCACCGGCAGTATCGCTTTGACGTGAGCGACGCCCTGCGGGAGGGGGAGAACGAGCTGCGCGCCGTTTTTGCCTCGCCGGTGCGCTGCTGGCAGGAGCTGGACTCCCCCATGGGCAAGGCCTTCGCCTCCCTGCGCAAGGCCCATTGCATGTACGGCTGGGACTGGGGCATCCGCCTGCCCGACAGCGGCATCTGGCGGCCCATCAGCCTGGAATTTGCCTCCACCGCCCGGCTGCGGGACGTGCTGGTTCACCAGGAGCACGAGAACGGCCGGGTGCGCCTTGCCGTGACGACAGAGATGGAGCGCTTCGCCCCCGGCGAGACGGAGCTGACCCTGACGGTAACAGGCCCGGATGGGGCGTGCGTCTTGGAAGAGACTGTTCCCGCCCAGGCCCGGACGGAGCAGGCTGTGACCATCCCGGAGCCCCGGCTGTGGTGGCCGGCGGGCTATGGGGAGCAGCCCCTCTACCGCGTCTGCGCCCGGCTCACCCAGGGCGGCGCGGAGCTTGACGCGCGCAGCTTCTCCGTCGGCCTGCGCACGGTGGAGCTCTACCGGGGCGAGGGGAACGTGGGGGACTACCGCTTCAGCGTCAACGGCGTGCCCATCTATGTCAAGGGCTGCAACATCGTCATTGAGGACGCCGTCATCCCCCGCACCACCCCGGCGCGGTGGGCGCGGATGGTGGACAACGCGGTGCGCGCCAACTGCAACGCCCTGCGGGTGTGGGGCGGGGCCTACTACCCGCCGGACGAGTTCTATGAGCTGTGCGACCGCCGGGGGGTGCTGGTCTACCAGGACTTCATGTTCGCCTGCCGCTTCTATTGGCCGGGCAGCGAATTTCTCTCCAACATCCGGGAGGAAATCGCCCAGACGGTGGTGCGCCTGCGCAATCACCCCTGCCTGTGCCTGTGGTGCGGCAACAACGAGGCGGACTTTTTCTACACCGTCTTTACCTCCCGGGAGGAGGAGACCGTGGCCTTCCTCAAGCAGTTCGGGAAGGAGCCCTACGACGAGGACACCGCCCGGAGGGTGCGCGCGCTCTACCGCACCACCTTCCAGGAGGTCATCCCGGAGATCGCAGCGCGCCTCTCCCCCGACGTGGGCTATATCCATTCCTCCCCCTCCGCCGGCGACGAGCTGGGGGCGGCGGATATGCTGGACTATTTCGACAAGGGCGACTCCCACTACTACCACCACGCCAACAGCGACGCGCCCTACCGCAAGCTGGGCCGCTACCGCATCCGCTTTCTGTCCGAGTTCGGCTTCCAGAGCTACCCCTCCCTCAAGACCTTGCGGGAGTATCTTCCCGAAGAGGCACTCACCCCCTACTCTCCGGACATGCTCACCCACCAGAAGAGCGTCCGGGGCAACGAGACCATCGAGCTCTACCTCTCCCGGGACTTTTTTGTCCCCGGGGACTTTGCGGACTACGTCTACATGTCCCAGATGATGGCCGGGGAGATTCTGCGCTACACCGTGGAGCACATGCGCCGGGACCGGGACTACAGCCGGGGTGTGCTGCTCTGGCAGCTCAACGACTGCTGGCCGGTGGTGAGCTGGGCCGGGGTGGACTACCGGGGCCGCTGGAAGGGCCAGCAGTACTACACCAAGCGCTTTTTCGCCCCGGTGCTTGCAAGCGCCCGGGAGGAGGGGGGCGCGGCCGAGATCGTCCTTGTCAACGACCGCACCGCGCCGGTGCCGGGGGTCTTGAGCTGGGCCCTCTATGACGGCCGGTCCCTTGCCGCCTCCGGCAGCCTGGGCGTGACCCTTCCCCCGGCGAGCACGGGGGTGTATGCCCGGGTGGACAGCGCCGGGCGCAGCCGGAAGGGCCTGAACCTCTCTTACACGTTCCGGGATACCCGGGGTGCCATCCTCTCCCGGGGGAGCCTGCTGTTTGCGGAGCAGAAGGACTTCGCCTTTGAAGCGCCGGCGCTGCGCGCCCGCCTGTGGCGGGAGGGGAGCGCCTATTATGTGAGCCTTGCGGCGGACTGCTTTGTGAAGGCGCTGTGCCTCGACCTCTCGGAGGGGGATGCCCTGTTCTCTGATAATTTCTTTGACCTGGCCCCCGGGGAGCGCTATACTGTCTCCATAGACGAACGGGATTTGACCGGCGCGGAGGGCGAGGCCGGGCTGCGCGCCCAGCTCACCGCCGCCTGCGTCAACGCCGTGGCCTGCGCCGCGCCGGTACACATCATCTGGGAGGAGGACTGAACCCATGAAGCGAAGCCGGATCAACGCCGCCCTCCGGCGCATGGAGGATATGTGCCGCGCCTACCGCTTTGCCCTGCCCCCCTTCTGCGCCTTCACCCCGGAGCAGTGGCAGACCCTGGGCCACGAGTACGACGAGGTGCGCCGCTGCATGCTGGGCTGGGACATCACCGACTACGGCCTGGGCCGGTTTGACGAGGTGGGCTTTTCCCTCATCACCATCCGCAACGGCCACCCAGACCCGGCCATGGGCTGCCCCAAGCCCTACGCGGAAAAGCTTCTCTTTTTGCAGGAGGGGCAGTACAGCCCCAACCACTTCCACTGGTACAAGATGGAGGACATCATCAACCGCGGCGGCGGAAACGTCCTCATCCGGGTGTATAACAGCCGCCCGGACGAGTCGCTGGATGAAGTGAGCCCCGTCACCGTCCACATGGACGGCCGGGCCGTCACCGTCCCCGCCGGGACACAGCTGCGCCTGACGCCCGGACAGTCCATCACCATCACCCGGCGGCTCTATCACGACTTCACCGTGGAGCCGGGCACCGGCGACGTGCTGCTGGGCGAGGTCAGCCAGTGCAACGACGACAACCGGGACAACCGCTTTCTGCCCCCGGTGGGGCGCTTCCCCGCCATCGAGGAGGACGAGCCCCCCTACCGCCTGCTGTGCGGCGAATATCCCCCCGCGCCCTGATTGGGCCGGGCAGCAAAGGAGAGACCTACTATGGCGCAGGTAACAGCCATCGGCGAGCTGCTCATCGACTTCATCCCCCAGGGCGGCGGGGAGGACGCCCCCCGCTTCCAGGCCATGCCCGGCGGCGCACCCGGCAACTTTGCCGCCGCGGTGCGCGCCTACGGCGTACCCAGCGCCATCATTGCCAAGGTGGGGGAGGACGCCTTCGGCGACCTTCTCTTGCGCGCCTTTACCCGCTGCGGGGTGGATACCGCCGGCGTGGTGCGGGAGAGCGGCGCCTTCACCACCCTTGCCTTTGTCACACTGGACGGCGACGGCGAGCGCCGCTTCAGCTTTGCCCGCAAGCCCGGGGCGGACACCCTGCTGCGGCCGGAGGAGTGCAGCGACGCCGTTCTGCGGGATGCGCGCCTTGTCCACTTCGGCTCACTGTCGCTGTGCTGCGACCCGGTGCGCGCCGCCACCGCCCATGTGCTGGAAGGGGCGAGGGCGGCAGGTAAGCTCATCTCCTACGACCCCAACCTGCGCCTTCCCCTGTGGGAGAGCGCCGATGCCGCCCGTTCGGCCATCTTCTGGGGTCTTGGCAGGGCGGACATCGTGAAGATCAGCGACGAGGAGGTGCGCTTCCTTTGGGACTGCGGCGAGGAGGAGGGCGCGTCGCGCATCCTCCGCGAGTACGGCGCGGGGCTGGTGTTCGTCACCTGCGGCGGCCGGGGCTGCTATTTTGCCGCCCCCGGGGCCGCAGGGTGGGTGAGCGCCCCCGCGGTGCGCCCCATCGACACCACAGGCGCGGGGGATATCTTCTTCGGCGCCGCCGTCAGCCGCCTGCTGCGCCGGGAGGGCGGCCCCCTTGCGGGCCTGACCCGGGGCGAGCTTGCCGCCGTCGCTCGTTTTGCCTGCGCCGCCGCCAGCCTCTCCACCCAGCGCCACGGCGGCATCGACAGCATCGTGCCCGAGGGGGAGGTGCTTGCCGCCCTTGCTGCCTGCGAAGGCGAGTAAAAGCCGCCTTGGGGTAAGTCTTATCCGGTTTTTGAACCGATTCTGATTTTGCGCAAAAGCCAAAAACGGTTCTTGCGCGCGTAAAAAGCCCGTCAGGACGACTGGAAGCAGCCGCCCTGGCGGGTTTTGCATTGCGTGGGGAAATTTATTTCACGGGGACGGTCCAGCCGTAGGGGTCGGGCCGGGTGCCCCACTGGATACCGGTGAGGGTGTCGTAGAGCCGCTGGGTGACGGGGCCGATTTTGCCGCCGTTGACCACGGTGTGCTCATCGCCCATGGTCAGCTCGCCAATGGGGGATACCACCGCGGCGGTGCCGGTGCCCCAGGCCTCCTCCAGGGTGCCGTCCTTGGCGGCGTCGAAGAGCTCCTGGGCGCTGATGCGCCGCTCCTCCACCGGCAGGCCCCAGCTGCGCATGAGCTCCAGGCAGCTCTTGCGGGTGATGCCCGGCAGGATGGAGCCGGTGAGGGCGGGGGTGACGACGGTGCCGTTGATTTTGAAGATCACATTCATCGCGCCCACCTCTTCCACATACTTGCGCTCCACGCCGTCCAGCCACAGCACCTGGGAGTAGCCCTGCTCCTCCGCCCGCTCGCCGGCGCGGATGGAGGCGGCGTAGTTGCCGCCGCACTTGGTATAGCCGGTGCCGCCCCGCACGGCGCGCACGTCCTCGCTCTCCACATAGATGCGCACAGGGTTGATGCCCTCGGCGTAGTAGGAGCCCACCGGGCAGCAGATGATGGCGAAGAGGTAGCTGTGAGAGGCGTGGACGCCCAGGGAGCAGTCGGTGGCGAACACGAAGGGCCGGATATAGAGGGACGCGCCGATCTTGCCGGGCACCCACATCTCATCGACGGACACCAGGGCCTTGACTGCGTCAACAAAAAGCGCCTCGTCGATCTGAGGGACGCACATGCGCTCGCAGGAGGAGTTGAAGCGCCGGGCGTTCTCGATGGGACGGAAGAGCTGCACCTGCCCCTGGGGGGTGCGATAGGCCTTCATGCCCTCGAAGAGCTCCTGGCCGTAGTGGAATACCATGCAGGACGGCTCCAGGGAGAAGGGGCCGTAGGGGACGATGCGCCCGTCGTGCCAGCCCTGGCCGGCGTCGTAATTCATCAGGAACATGTGGTCGGTAAAGGTCTTGCCGAACACCAGGGTGTCCGGGTCGGGAAGGGGTTTGCGGCGGTCGGTGAGGGTAATCTTGAAATCAGCCATACGATATCTCTCCTTTTTGGGCTTAAAGCGTTAAATCGTGGCTTTATTTTAGCACGGGGCGCACCCCGGTTCAATGGTGATTTTTACTTGTTTTTACGGAATTTGTTTGCTATAATATAATACCTATTGATAGAGTGAAGATGGGGCGGTATGCCCAGCCGGATGAGGTGGCTGTATGAGTAAAAAATCCGCGGTGCTCGCACTGCCGAAATTTCAGCTCTTTTTCCTGTGCCTGGTGGTCTTTGCCGGGGTGACGGCGCTGCTGAGGCACTATGCCGTGGCCGCGGCGGAGCTTGCGGTGGCGGTGGTGCTCTATGCCGTGTTCTGCCGGGAGAACGCCCGGCGGCAGAAGGACGTGGCGAAGTATCTCGAGAAGCTCGAGGGGGACGTGAGCCAGGCCACCCGCTCGGGCATTGTGGACTGCCCCCTGCCGGTGGTGGTGTTCCGCCCGGATACCGACGAGGTCATCTGGAGCAACAAGCGCTTTCTCAAGATCGCCGGCGACCGGGACCGGGTGTTCGACCTGAGGCTGTCCGCCACCGTGCCGGACTTTGACAGCCGCTGGCTCATGGAGGGCAAGACCGCCTGCCCCGGCGAGGTCCGCCTGGGGGAGCGCAGCTATCAGGTGTTCGGGCAGCTCGCCCGCATGACCGGGGAGAGCGGCGTGATGGCCACCCTCTACTGGGTGGATGTGACGGAGCTCTCCTCCGCCCGGGACGTGCTGGAGGCCACCCGCCCGGTGGTGGCGGTGCTGCTGCTGGATAACTATGAGGACGCGGTGAAGAGCCTGGAGGAATCCGCCCGCTCCCAGGTGCTCGGCGAGGTCAGCCGGCGCTTTGCCCGCTGGAGCGAGGAGGCCCGCGGCGTGTTCTGCCGCCTGGAGCGGGACCGGTATCTCTTTATTTTTGAAGAGCAGTATCTCGAGCAGTTCAAGGCGGATAAATTCTCCCTGCTCGACGAGGTGCGCGCCATCGAGACGCCCCACCACATCCCGGTGACGCTGTCCATCGGCATCGGTCTGGAGGGGGACACCTTTGCCGACCTCTATCAGTACGCCAATCTCTCAGTGGAGATGGCCCTGAGCCGGGGCGGCGATCAGGTGGTGCTGAAAAACAAGTTCAGCTTCGAGTTCTGCGGCGGCCGGGCCAAGGAGACGGAAAAGCGCACCAAGGTGAAGAGCCGGGTCATGGCCTCCGCCCTTGGGGAGCTGGTGGCCGACGCCTCCTGCCTGTTCGTCATGGGCCACACCCTGCCCGACATGGACGCGGTGGGCGCGGCGGTGGGCGTGTGCGCCATCGCCCGGAAGAAGGGCGTACCCGCCTACCTCATCCGGGAGGAGGGGGACACCCCTGCCGACGACCTTTATAAGCGCATCGCACTGATGCCGGAGTATGACGGGCGCTTCCTCGACACCCAGGAGGCCCTGCTGCGGGCGGACTCCCGCTCGCTTCTGGTGGTGGTGGACACCAACCGCCCCGAGCAGGTGCAGAGCCGGGAGCTGCTGGCCTCCTGCAACAAGGTGGCGGTCATCGACCATCACCGCCGGGCGGCCACCTATATCGAGGGGGCGGCCTTCAACTTCCACGAGCCCTATGCCTCCTCCGCAAGCGAGCTGGTCACTGAGCTCATCAGCTACCTCATGGATCCGGCGGACCTGCTCCGGGGCGAGGCGGAGGCCCTTATGGCCGGCATCATGCTGGATACCAAGAACTTCACCATGCGCACCGGCGCGCGCACCTTTGAGGCGGCGGCCTTCCTGCGCCAGGCCGGCGGCGATACCGGCGAGGTGAAGAAGATCTTCCAGAACAACCTCTCGGACACCATCGCCAAGTACGACATCATCCAGAACGCCCGCATGTACCGCGCGGACATCGCCATCGCCCCGGTGAACCACCCGGTGGGCCGGGTGACGGCGGCCCAGGCGGCGGACGAGCTGCTCAACATCGCGGGGATCAACGCATCCTTCGTGATCTTCCCCGAGGACGGCCAGGCGGTGCTCTCCGCCCGCAGCCAGAACGAGACCAACGTCCAGGCCATCGCCGAGGCGCTGGGGGGCGGCGGCAACGGCAACGCGGCCGGCGCCCAGCTGCCGGGCCGGACGGTGGAAGAGGCCTACCGCATGCTGCTCGCGGCCATCGACCAGTATTTTGAGGGCCGGGAGGACGCCGGGGAGGAATAATCCCCGCCGCCCGGAGGGCAGAAATTCCATAATTTTATCTATTTTGACACCCGCAAGGAGGAGTTTGATATGAAAGTGATTTTACAGCAGGACGTGAAGGGCCAGGGCAAGAAGGGCCAGATGGTAGACGTGTCCGACGGCTACGCCCGCAATTTCCTGCTTCCCCGGAAGCTGGCCGTGGAGGCCACCGCAGAGAACGTCAACACCATGAAGATGCAGGACAAGGCCAAGCGCGCCCGCGAGGCGGAGGAGCGCGCCGCCGCCCTGACCGCCGCCGAGCAGCTCAAGGGCTGCCAGGTGAAGATCGCCGCCAAGGCCGGCCAGGGCGGGCGGCTGTTCGGGGCCATCACCAGCAAGGAGATCTCCGAGGAGCTCAAGGCCCAGTACGGCCTGGATGTGAACAAGAGCAAGATCGTCCAGGCGGAGCCCATCAAGGCCTTCGGCTCCTACGAGGTCAAGTGCAAGTTGGGCTACGAGGTCACCGGTACCATTTATGTGCTGGTGGTAGAGGGTTAAACGAAGCGCGGAGGGCAGACACGCAGGGGAGCTTGGAACGAAGCGAGGGCAAAAAACCAGAGTTTGCAAAGCAAAGCCGTATTTTGCCCGAGGCGCAGCGAAAGCGACCCGGCCGCGTGTCCAGCCCGCAGCGTGACAGAAAGACGCGCGGAGCGGCCCGTTCCCTTGGCTCCCTCTGATGAGGGAGCTGTCAGCCGTCAGGCTGACTTCAGGGAGAGAGCCCTTAACCGACACTGCCGTCTTTTTCTCTCCCTCCGACCCAGCTATTGCTGGGCCACCTCCCTCGTCAGAGGGAGCCTTGAAAGGCCGTACCCGGAACGTCCTAACAATCCATCAACGAAGGAGAGGTGTATCGCCTGTGGATGAGCTGCTGTCCCGTCAGCTGCCCCACTCGGTGGAGGCGGAGCAGGCGGTGCTTGGCTCCATGCTCATCGACGCGCGCTGCGTGCCCGATGTGGCGGAGCGGCTGCGCCCCGATGACTTCTATATGCGCCAGAACCGGGAGATCTACGAGGTGCTCTACGCCATGTTCAGCCGCTTCGAGACCATCGACCCGGTGACGGTGCTCGACCGGATGAAGCAGGCCGGCGTCTACGACGAAAATAACTCGGTGGCCTACCTGCGCCAGCTCATGGAGATCACCCCCACGGCGGCCAACGTCCTGGAGTACGTGGGCATCGTCCGGGACAAGGCGCTGCTGCGCCGGGTGGGCGAGACTGCCGGGGAGCTCACCGAGATGGTGCGCAGCGAGGCGGGCACCGCAAATCAGATTCTCGAGGCCGCCGAGCAGCGCATCTACGCCATCCGCCAGGGCCGCTCGGCCAACGGCATGGAGCATATCTCCGACGTCATGGCCGCCGTGTGGGAGACCATCAAGGAGCGCCAGGCCCGGGGGGATGAGTTCCCCGGCCTCTCCACCGGCCTGATTGACCTTGACCGGCGCATCTCCGGCCTGAACAACTCCGACCTGCTCATCCTGGCCGCCCGGCCGGGCATGGGCAAGACGTCTCTGGCGCTGAACATCGGCCTGGAGGCGGGCAAGCATTCGGGGAAAAACGTGGCCATCTTCTCCCTGGAAATGAGCCGGGAACAGCTGGGCATGCGCCTGCTGTCCACCGAGAGCCTCATCGACAACAAAAAGCTCATCACCGGCCGCCTGGGCGGCGAGGACGAATGGTCCCGGGCCGCCATGGCGGTGGCCGCCCTGAGCCAGGCCAAAATTTATATTGACGACGACTCATCCCTGTCGGTGGCGGATATGAACGCCAAGTGCCGCCGCATCAAGGATTTGGGCCTTGTCATCATTGATTATATGCAGCTCATGCAGTCTGCCGGGGGCGCGGCCCGGAACAACGAGAACCGCCAGCAGGTGGTGTCCGACATCTCCCGGGCGCTGAAAATCATGGCCAAGGAGCTCAACGTGCCGGTGATGTGCCTGTCCCAGCTCTCCCGCGCCAACGAAAGCCGATCCACCGGCCAGCGCCGGCCCATGCTCAGCGACCTGCGGGAGTCGGGCTCTATCGAGCAGGACGCCGACATCGTCATGTTCATCTACCGGGAGAGCTATTACGACGACGACGCGGAGAATCCCAATATCGCCGAGTGTATCGTGGCCAAAAACCGCCACGGCGCCACCGGAACCGTCATGCTGGAGTGGCGGCCGGAGTTCACCACCTTCCGCAACCTGGCCCAGGGCTACGAAGAGGACGAGTATTGATGCCCGGCGCCTTTCGCTACGACCTGATTGCCCCGGGCAGCCGGGTGCTGTGCGCCCTCTCCGGCGGCGCGGACTCGGTATATCTGCTCTGCCGCCTGCTGGAGGGCGCGCAGGAGCGAGGCTATGCCGTAGCCTGCGCCCACTATAACCACCACCTGCGCCAGAGCGCCGAGCGGGACGAGGACTTTGTCCGCGACCTGTGCCGGGAGCGGGGCGTGAGCCTTGCCGTGGGCGGGGGCGACGTGGCCGCCCAGGCGGCCCGGCTGGGCCTTGGCATTGAGGACTGTGCCCGGCGCATGCGCTACGCCTTTTTGGAAGAGACCGCCGACGCGCTGGGCTGCGCCGCCATCGCCACCGGCCACCACGCCGGAGACCAGGCGGAGACCGTGCTGCTCAACCTCATCCGGGGCTGCGGCCTTGGGGGGCTGGGGGGCATCCCGGAGCGCCGGGGCCGCCTGGTGCGCCCCATGCTTGCCGTCACCCGGGGGGAGATCAACGCCTATCTGGCCGCCCGCGGGCAGGCCCATGTGGAGGACGAGACCAACGCCGACCTGTCCTATGCCCGCAACCGCATCCGCCATCAGGTGCTGCCCGCGCTGGAGAGCCTCAACCCCCGCGCCGCGGAGCACCTATGCGCCCTGGCCCGGCGGGCAGCGGAGGACGAAGGGGAGCTCGCCCGCCAGGCTGAAGGGCTGCTCGCCCGGGCCCGGCGGGACGGGACGGTGTGGGACGTCCCGGCGTGCGTCCTGGCCCAGGCCCCCCGCCCCCTGGCGGCGCGGGCCTGCCGGGCGCTGATGGAGCGCGCCGGAATGGCCCCGGAGTCTGGGCACATCGAGGCCGCCCTGGCCCTGGCGTCCCGGGCGCAGGGCGCCGGAGCGCTGGACGTGCCCGGCGGCCGCGTGGCGCGGGAGCAGGGTACCCTGCGCTTCGTGCCCGCCGATACCCCCGGCGGGGGATCTCCCGCCCCGATGACGCTAATCGAGGGGACGCTGCGCTGGGGAGCGTGGCGGGCAGTGTGCGCGCCGGCGGTATGCCCGGGCAAAGCCTATGTCTCCCCCTATGAATTTTATCTCCGGCCGGGGGAATACACCGTGCGCACACGCCGGGAGGGCGACCGGCTCCGGCTGGGAAGCCGCCCGGAAAAGACGGTGAAGCGGCTGCTCTCCGAGGGGCAGGTGTCCCCGGGGGAGCGCGGCCTTGTGCCGGTGCTGGAGGGCGAGGGCCGGGCGGCGGCGCTGGGCGGCTTTGGGCCGGACGCCGGCTTTTTGGCGGAAACCGGGCGGGAATGCCTTCATATTATTCTTACCAAGGAGAGAGAAACATGATTGACGATGTGGAGCGCATCCTCTTTACCGAGGAGCAGCTGCGGCAGCGGGTAGCTGAGCTGGGTGCGCAGATTACCAAGGATTACGCCGGGAAGGCCCCGGTGCTGGCCTCCATCCTGCGGGGCTCCTATATCTTTATGGCCGACCTCACCCGGCAGATTAACCTGCCGTTGAGCGTTGACTTCATGGCGGTGTCCTCCTACGGTGCGGGCACCACCAGCTCCGGCCAGGTGGAGATCAAGAAGGATCTGTCCGACTCCATCGAGGGGCGGGATCTTATCATCGTGGAGGATATTCTGGACTCCGGCAACACCCTCTACTACCTCATGGACATCCTGCGGGTGCGCCGGCCCGCCTCCATCCGCATCTGCACCCTGCTTGATAAGCCCGAGCGCCGGGCCAAGCCCATCCAGGCCGACTACTGCGGCTTCACCATTCCCGATGCCTTCGTGGTGGGCTATGGCTTAGACTATAATGAAAAGTACCGCAACCTGCCGTATATCGGGGTATTGAAGCCGTCGGTGTACGGCGGGTGAGCCATAGCCCGCCGCGCCGCAATCCCCCAACATCGCCCCCACAAAGGAGCTGTCATCCCATTGAAGCGAAAATTGAACTTTAAGGACAATATCCTGGCCATGCTGCTCATCCTGGTGGTGCTGTGGACCGCCGCCACGCTGCTCTTCCGGCAGAACACCGGAACGGTGGAGTATTCCGACATCGTCTCCTATTTCGAGACGGAGCAGGTCACGGCCTTCGCGGTGGATAAGAACAACATCCTCACCGTAAAGCTCCGGGACGGAACGGTGAAAAGCCACGCCCTGGCGGACCTGGGCGTATTTCACGGCGACCTTGGGGAGCTGATCCTGGCCCAGCGCCAGGCGGGCATCCTCACGGACTTTGACTATCAGCAGAAGTTCATGATGCCCCTGTGGCTTCAGATCGCCCTGCCGGTGGTGCTGTGCGTGGTGGCCATGATGGTCATCTCCGGCGTGATGGCCATGCGCCAGCAGAACGCCCAGGGCGGCCAGGGGGGGCTCAACCAGTTCGGCAAGGCCCGGGCGAATGACGCCGCGGGCAGCGAGAAAAAGGTCACCTTTGCCGACGTGGCCGGCGCGGACGAGGAAAAGGCCGAGCTTCAGGAGCTGGTGGACTTCCTCCGCTCCCCCCAGAAGTACATCGACCTGGGCGCCCGCATCCCCAAGGGCGTGCTGCTGGTGGGCCCTCCGGGCACGGGCAAGACCCTGCTGGCCCGGGCGGTGGCCGGCGAGGCCGGGGTGAAGTTCCTGTCCATCTCCGGCTCCGACTTTGTGGAGCTGTATGTGGGCGTGGGCGCCAGCCGGGTGCGGGACCTCTTCGACCAGGCCAAGAAAGAGGCGCCGGCCATTGTATTCATTGACGAGATCGACGCCGTGGGCCGCCAGCGGGGCGCGGGCCTTGGCGGCGGCCATGACGAGCGGGAGCAGACCCTCAACCAGCTGCTGGTGGAGATGGACGGCTTTGCCGCCAACGAAGGGGTCATCGTGCTGGCGGCCACCAACCGGCAGGACATTCTCGACCCCGCCCTGCTGCGCCCCGGCCGGTTTGACCGGCAGGTGTACGTGGGCCGGCCGGACATGAAGGGCCGGGAGGAGATCCTGCGGGTGCACAGCCGGAAAAAGCCCCTGGCAGAGGATGTGGACCTGCGGGAAATTGCCCGGGAAACCACCGGATTTACCGGGGCAGATCTGGAAAACCTAATGAACGAGGCGGCCCTCGCCGCCGCCCGGCAGGGCAAGCGGATGATCGGCCTTGCCGACATTCAGGAGTCGGTCATCAAGGTGCTGGCCGGGCCGGAGAAGCGCAGCCGGGCCCAGATCGAGGAGGATCGGCGCATCACCGCCTATCACGAGGCGGGCCACGCGGTGGTCAGCCACGCCCTGCCCACCCAGGACCCTGTCCATCAGATCACCATCATCCCCCGGGGCCAGGCGGCGGGCATGACCATCAACCGCCCCCAGGAGGACCGCAGCCATGTGACCCGCCAGCGGCTGGAGGAAACCCTCTCCACCCTGCTGGGCGGCCGGGCGGCGGAGGAGCTGGCCCTGGGCTTTGTGTGCACCGGCGCGGTGAGCGACCTGCAGCGCAGCACCGAGATTGCCCGGGACATGGTCACCAAGTACGGCATGAGTGACCGCCTGGGCAACGTCACCTTCTCCACCGGCCACGATGAGGTATTCCTGGGCCGGTCCATGGCCCAGGCAAAGCCCTATTCCGAGCAGACCGCCGCGGTGATCGACGCCGAGGTGAAGGCCCTGGTGGACCGTGCCTTTGAGAGGAGCCGGGCCATCCTGACCCGGGACCGGGACAAGCTGGAGCTGGTGGCCCGCTACCTGCTGCGCAACGAGACCATGACCGCCGAGCAGTTCGCCCTGGTGTATACCGATCCGGAGCGGCTGACGGAAGACTTATCAGAACGGAGCTGAAGCACATGTCCCAGAATCCCGAAGAGAAAGACGCTGCCGCCGGCAGCGGAGAGAAGAACGCCTCCGGCGGCACCTCCACCCTCGGCCAGGAGATCTACCAGACCCTGCGTTCCCTGGTGTGGATCATTCTGGCGGTGATCTTTGTATTCACCTTCATCGTGCGCCTGACGGTGGTGGACGGCCCGTCCATGAAGGACACCCTTCAGCACGGGGACATCGTCCTCACCCGGCGGCTGGGCTATACCCCCCGTCAGGGGGATGTGGTGGTGCTCACCAAGGAGTCCTTCCGCTCCGACTCCATCATCAAGCGGGTGATCGCCACCGAGGGGCAGCGAGTGGACATCGACTATGCCGCCAACACCGTGACGGTGGACGGCGAGGAGCTCTCCGAGCCCTACCTCCCGGAGCCCATGCGGGTGCCCGGCTATGGGGACACCGTGAACCACCTGACCGTACCCGAGGGGTGCATCTTCGTCATGGGGGATAACCGCAACCACTCCTCCGACAGCCGCTACCCGGATATCGGCGTTGTGGACGTGCGCTGCGTCATCGGGAAGGCCACGCTGGTGCTCTTCCCCTTCTCCGACTTCGGGGCCCTTTGAGGGGCGCCCCGGCAGGACGAACAAAGATCAAGAGAGGATTCTGACCATGTTTGAGCGATTGAAATGGCCCGCTGGGGCGCTGGCGCTGGGCGCGCTGGGCGCGCTTTTGCGGCGCTGGCAGCTCCATACCGCGCTGGACGCCGAGTCGGGGCTTTTTGCCCCCTTTGCCCCGGCAAGCCTTGCGCTGGGCGCCTATCTCGCGGCCGCGCTGGCACTGCTGGCGCTGCTGGCGGCGCGCACGAGAGAGGGGCGGCGGCAGAGCGGGCGGCTGTGCCGGTGGGAGGTGCTTTTCGCCGCCGGCGGCAATGCGGTGTACCTGGGCCTTGCGGTGTTCGGTGCCCTGCTGACCCTGGGCGCGGCCCCCCTGCTGCTTGGGGAGGCCATGGAGGCGCGCGCGGCGCGCGCGGCAAGTGACAGCGTGGGCGCCCTTGCCTCCAGCGGCATTCTGGAGATTTTGCTGGCGGTGTGCGCTGCGGCGGCCTGCGCTGCTATGCTCTCGGCGGCCCAAAACAATTACCGCATGCGGGGCCGGGGCCGGGAGAACGCGGCGCTGCTGCTGCCGGTGCTACTGTGCTGCCTGTGGCTGCTCAAGAGCTATCGCTCCAACGCCCCCGACCCGGCGCTGTGGAGCTATGTGCCGCTGCTGCTGGCCATCGGGCTTTTCACGTTATTTCATATGGAGTGCGCGGCGCTCTCCTTTGCCGATGGGAAGCCCCGGCGGCTTTTGTGGCTTGGGGCGGCGGCCATTGTGATGGGCGGCGTGGCCATGGTGGGCAGTGCCGCAGGCACCGGCGGCAAGCTGCTGCTGGGCGGCCAGGCGGCTGCGGCCCTGGCTGCGCTGTGGGTGGTGCCGGGGAACCTGCTCTGCCCGCCCGGGGCGGACCGGTTCGGCCTGCGGGCCCAGCTGCGCCAGGGCCGGGAGACCCCCGAAGAAGCGCCGGAGCAGACCGGCCAGGAGCAGGAGAGCGAAGCAGACAGAGCGGTACAGGAGGAAGAGGAACATGACTGAACAGAAGAAATTTTATATCACAACCCCCATCTATTATCCGTCGGACAAGCTGCACATCGGGCACACCTACTGCACGGTGGCCACCGACGCCATCGCCCGCTACAAGCGCCTTTGCGGCTATGACGTGATGTTCCTCACCGGTACCGACGAGCACGGCCAGAAGATTGAGGACAAGGCGAAGGAGGCCGGCGTCTCCCCCAAGGAGTTCGTGGACGCCATCGTGGACGGCCCCCGGGGGGTGAAGGACCTGTGGAAGCTGATGAACATCTCCAATGACCGCTTTATCCGCACCACCGATGACTATCATGTGGCGGCCATCCAGCGCATCTTCAAGAAGATGTATGAAAAGGGCGACATCTATAAGGGCGTCTACAAGGGCAAGTACTGCAAGCCCTGCGAGTCCTTCTGGACGGAGAGCCAGCTGGTGGACGGCAAGTGCCCCGACTGCGGCCGCGAGGTGCAGGACGCGGAGGAGGAGGCCTATTTCTTCCGCCTGTCCAAGTACGCCGGCCGGGTGCAGGATCTGCTGGAGAACACCGACTTCCTGGAGCCCCGCAGCCGGGTCAACGAGATGGTCAACAACTTCATCAAGCCCGGCCTTGAGGATCTGTGCGTGTCCCGCACGTCCTTCTCCTGGGGCATCCCCGTGGACTTTGACCCGGGCCATGTGGTGTATGTGTGGATCGACGCCCTCTTCAACTATATGACTGCCCTGGGCTTTGAAAACGACCGCTACAACGACCTTGACAGGTTTTGGCCCGCCGACGCCCACATCGTGGGCAAGGAGATCGTCCGCTTCCACTCCATCATCTGGCCGGCCATGCTCATGAGCCTGGACCTGCCCCTGCCCCGAAAGGTGTTCGGCCACGGCTGGCTGCTGCTGGACGGCGGCAAGATGAGCAAGTCCAAGGGCAACGTGGTGGACCCCTATATCCTGGCGGAGAAATTCGGGGTGGACGCCCTGCGCTTCTTCCTGCTGCGCACCTTCCCCTTCGGCTCCGACGGCAACTTCTCCAACGAGCTGCTCATCAAGACCATCAACACCGACCTTGCCAACGACCTGGGCAACCTGGTCAGCCGCACCACCGCCATGGTGGGCAAGTACTTCGGCGGCGCGCTGCCCGGCGCATGCCGGGAGTGGGCCAGCCCCGAGAGCTTTGATGCCGAGCTTCTTGACATGGCCGCCGGCGTGCGGGAGCGCTACGCCGCGCAGATGGATGCCTTTGCCCCCCATAAGGCGCTGGACGAGGTGTTCAAGGTCATTGCCCGGGCCAACAAGTATATCGACGAGACCATGCCCTGGGCCCTTGCCAAGGACATGGACGCCAACGGCGCGCGCCTGGCCCACGTGATGTACAACCTGCTGGAGTGCGCCCGCATCTGCGGCGTGCTCCTTACCCCCTTCATGCCCGAGAGCATGGACAGGCTCTTCGCCCAGATCGGCGCGTCCGAGGCTACCCGGACCTGGGAGAGCGCCGGCGTTTGGGGAGGCCTTCCCGAAAACGCCGCCGTCACCAAGGGGGAGAACCTCTTCCCCCGGGTGGACATGGACGCCGCCCTCAAGGAGCTGGACGAGGCCGCCGAGGCCGCCCGCCGGGCAGCCCTGCCCGCGCTGGAGATTGAGCCCTTTGCCGACGCCAACGTGGACTTTGAGACCTTCTGCAAGTCCGATTTCCGGGTAGTCAAGGTCAAAGACTGCCAGGCGGTGAAAAAGAGCGAGAAGCTGCTGCGCTTCACCCTGGACGACGGCACCGGCACCGACCGGCAAATCCTCTCCGGCATCCGCAAGTTCTACGAGCCGGAGCAGCTCATCGGCAAGACGCTGGTGGCCATCGTGAACCTGCCCCCCCGGAAGATGATGGGCCTGGAGAGCTGCGGCATGCTCATTTCCGCCGTCCACACCGAGCGGGG
>CAKUIM010000016.1 GCA_934660965.1 uncultured Oscillospiraceae bacterium
GCCATCCACGCCCGGGGGCAGATCGACGCCGCCGTCGCCCAGGGGGCCCGGCTGGTGTGCGGCGGGGAGCGCAGCGGTGCCTTCCTTACCCCCGCCATTCTCGACGACGTCACCGCCGAAATGGACGTGGCCCGGGATGAGGAGTGCTTCGCCCCCATCTTCACCGTCATCGGCTTCGACACCGAGGAGGAGGCCCTGACCATCGCCAACTCCTCACGCTACGGGCTCAACGCCGGCGTCGTCACCAGGGACATGAACCGGGCGGTGCGGGTGGCCAAGCGGCTGCAGGCGGGCACCGTTGTAACCAACAGCGTCAGCCAGTGGCGCACAAACGAGGCCCCCTTCGGCGGCTATAAAATGAGCGGCTGGGGCAAGGAATGCCTGGAGTGCTCTCTGGAAGAAATGAGCCAGAGCAAGACCGTTGTCATCAAAGGCGTCAGGGAAGGCTGACGAGCAAAGGAGAGAAATGCCATGATCTTTACCAAACAGACCCTCATCGGAGATATCCTGGATAACCCCACCGCGGCGGCGGCCCTGGACCGGGCCATCCCCGGCGCGTCCACCGGCTTTTTCTTCCCCACCGTGCGGCATTTGAGCATCGACTACATCGACCAGTTTGCCCCCGGCAAGCTGCGCAAGGAAGAGGTGGCCGCGGTGGAGCGGGAGTTTGAAAAGCTGGGGGATGTGTAACGCCTTCATCGGGAAAAGGCGGAGCTGGGCGTTTCCGAGGACGACCCCTGGGCGGAGCTGACGCCCGAGGCCATCCTGGGCGCCGAGTACGACCACTATGAGACGGACATGTTCGGCTGCCGCCAGCTCATCGCCTACGAGAGCGAGGAGCAGCGAAAGAGTGTCTACCCCCACCTCTTTGCCCGGTGGGACACGGTGCTCTTCGGGAAATACCACGCCAGCTATAAGGCCGGCAATTTTTACCGCTGAGGGAGTGGAACTGTGAAGGAATTTAAGGGAAATACCGCGCTGGTCACCGGGGCTGCCCGGGGGATCGGCCGGGCCATCTGCCGGGAGTGTGCCCGCCGGGGCATGAACGTGGTGATGGCGGATATCGACATGGAGGCCCTTGCCGGGGCCGAGGATGAGCTGCGCGCCCTGGGCGCCCCCGGGGCCATGGCGGCCTACTGCGACGTGACGCGGCTGGAGAGCGTTCAGGAGCTGGCCGGCCGGGCGCTGGACCGGTTCGGCACGGTGGAGATGCTCTTCTGCAACGCCGGCGTCACCGCCCTGGGCGATGTGGTCAACACACCGCTGCGGGACTTTGAGTTCTGCATCCGCACCGACCTGTACAGCGTCTTTTACTTCCTGCGCACCTTTGTGCCCATCATGCGCTCCCAGCGCAAGCCCTGCCATATCGAGGTGACGGCCTCCGCCGCCAGCTTCTCCTGCACGCCGGGCATGCCCATCTACCACGCGGCCAAGCAGGGCGTACTGGGCCTGTGCGAGCCGGTATACTACGATTTTCTCACCTGGGGCGACCCCATCGGCATGACCATTCTGTGCCCGGGCATGGTGAAAACGGACATCAGCTCCTGCGACGACCGCCGGCCGGAGCAGTTCAAGATCGACTGGAACGACCCCTACTACAGCGGCCTTGTCTACCAGAGCGGACGGCAGGCCTCGGTGAACGACACCTCCATCGGCCAGAGCCCGGAAGAGGTGGTGGAGATGCTCTTCAAGGCCATTGAGGACGACCGGCTCTACTGCCACACCCGGCCCCAGCTGCTGGACTGGGCGGACTACCGCCTGAAGGTGATGCGCGGGCAGGAGCGCTACAACATCGGCATGTTTATGGACTTCATGAAGCACGACGGAAAAGAGAGGGAGGGGAGCGGCGATGAAGGAGTTTAAGGGCGGCACGGCGGTCATCACCGGGGCGGCCAACGGCATCGGCCGTGCCCTGGCCAAGGAGTGCGCCCGCCGGGGCATGAACGTGGTGATGGCGGACATCGACATGGGCAATCTCGCCCAGGCAGAGGAGGAGGTCCGCGCCCTGGGCGCCCGGACCCTTGCGGTGCGCTGCGACGTGACGGAGCTGGACGACTGGCAGGCCCTGGCCAAGGCGAGCATCGACACCTTCGGCACGGTGGAGCTGCTGTTCAGCAACGCCGGTGTCACCGCCCTGGGGGACATCGTCAACATTCCGGAGATCGACTTTGATTTCTGCATGCAGACCAACCTCTACGGCACATTCTACGCTCTCAAGACCTTTGTGCCCATCCTCCGCGCCCAGCGAAAGCCGGCCCATATCGGCATCACCGCCTCTGCCGCCAGCATCGGCACCGCGCCGGGCATGCCGGCCTATTATGCGGCCAAGCACGCGGTGGCGGGCCTGTGCGAGCCGGTGTATTTCGACTTCCTCACCTGGGGCGACCCCATCGGCATGACCATTCTCTGTCCGGGCATGGTCAAGACGAGCCTCAACAAGTGCGACACCCGCCGGCCGGAGAAATTCGCCATCGACTGGAACAACCCCTACTACACGGGCCTTGTCTACCAGTCCGGCCAGCAGGCCACCGACAACGACATCTCCACCGGCCTTGAGCCGGAAGAGGTGGTGGACGTGTTCTTCAAGGCCATTGAGGACGACCGGCTCTACGCTCTGCCCGGCCGGGTGGACGGCGGCCTCTTTGAAAAACGCATTGCCATCGCCCGCAACGAGATCCGGGTGGACCTGATGGGCTGGTTCGGAAACTTTATGAAGCACGACGGCGTCCGCCACGATGACGACGCCGCGGAAGCATAAGAAAGGGGAAATTGCCATGAAAATGAAAGAAGTGCATCGCCTGCCCCTGGGCTTCGGGCCTGTAAAGGTGCCCGAGGTGCCCCAGATGGCAAAGGTGGAGGCCATTGAGGTGGCCTATGAGACTGATGGGGACCTTTTAAGCCGCCTGCACCTGCCCGAGGGGCTGGAGCTGACAAGCAATGCGGTGCGGATTCTCTACCACAAGTATAACGGGTGCAGCCTGCTGGCGGGCCGGGGCTACAACAGCTTCCTCATCGCCCTGGACGGCCGCCGCGCCGGCGAGGACGGTCTCTACATCCCCGTGCGCCTGACCAGCGATATGTTCACCATGATCGACGGGCGCTACGGCGACTATGGCTTCCCAGATCTGTACGCCGACATCCCCGACCCGGTGCTGCGCAGCGGCGGCTACTACTGCTACGCCACGGAGTACGAGTATAAGGTGATGGAGCTCTACGCCTCCGGCTTCGCGCCCATGGCGGGGGAGGAGCTGGACGCCTTCCGGGCGGCGCGGCACAATACCGTCTGGCTCACCGATGAGCACCGGGCGGACATCGTCACCCGGGTGGACGAGGCCGAAAAGGGCGAGGGCAGCGCCGTCTTTACCCACGCGGAGTGGTTTGACGCGCCGGCCCTGTGCGGCATTACAAACTTTATGAAAACGCTGCCGGTGAAGAAAACGCTGGGCGCCGTGCGCTGGACGGGCGCCATGGAAATCGGCGCCGGCGGCGAGCTTTAAGGGGGGAAAACGCCATGTATTATGAAGTTGCAGATGTGATGCGCATGCCCAAGGCCTTCGGGCCCACGGGGGTGCCCAAGCTGACCCGCTGGGGCAACGTAATCCACACCGAGGCGGTGTTCACCACCGACCACGCCGCCCTCATGGAGATTATGCCCGAGAATATCGAGCTGGCCACCGACCTGGTCCACGTCTATCAGAACACCTATAAGAAATACTCTCACAACGCCGGCCGGGCCTACAACTATTTCGGCATCGGCCTGGACGCCGTCTTTACCGCCAAGGACGGCACCAAGACCCCCGGCTGGTATCTGCCCGTGTGCTGGATGACCGACCCCATCTCCATCGTGGCCGGCCGGGACAGCACCATCACCTTCCCTAAGCTCTACGGCCAGATCAACGACCCCGTGGAGCTGCGCACCCCGGGCCGGGGCCTCTACTGCTCCGTGGCGGAGTACGGCACCAAGATGATCGAGATTGAGGTGCAGGACCTCCAGGACATCCCGGAGAAGGATTTGCTGCGCATCCGCAAGACGGGCTTCAAGGGCACCTGGCTTCTGGACGGCGGCCCGCTGCCCGCCTACAACAGCTATGATACCTACCAGGTGGGCAAGAGCGTTGTGAAATTCAACGACGTCACCTGGGAGGACTGCCCCAGCGCCTACTACGTCATCAACTTCCTCAAGAAGCTGCCCATGCTGCGCATGGAGATGGGCATCAACTACACCGGCTGCATCGAGATGAGCGACCTGGGCGAGCTGGGCGAGGCCGAGCGCCAGGGCTGGATGCCCTGACGCAGCGGTCGCGCAGCCCCGGCGCGGACAGAGACGAAAGCTCCCCCGGACCATATGGTCCGGGGGAGTAGTTTTTGTGCAGCGGGAGAAACAAGCACCCCCGGGCGGCCAGCGGCCGCCCGGGGCTTTTTGCTTACAGCAGGTGGAAGTTCACGATCAGGCCGGAGAACACGATGGAGACGGTGGACACCAGCTTGATGAGGATGTTCAGAGAGGGGCCGGAAGTATCCTTGAAGGGGTCGCCCACGGTGTCGCCGATGACGGCGGCCTTGTGGCAGTCGGAGCCCTTGCCGCCGTGGTGGCCGGCCTCGATGTACTTCTTGGCGTTATCCCAGGCGCCGCCGGCGTTGGACATGAACACGGCCATGGCGAAGCCGGTGACGGACACGCCGCCCAGCAGGCCCACAACGCCCTCAACAGACAGGACCAGGCCGGTGAGGATGGGCACCACGATGGCCAGCAGGGAGGGGATGACCATTTCCTTCAGAGCGCCCTTGGTGCACAGGGTCACGCAGGTGGCGTAGTCAGGATCGGCCTTGCCGTCCATAATGCCGGTGATCTCGCGGAACTGACGGCGAACCTCGACCACGATGGACTGGGCAGCGCGCTGCACGGCACTCATGGTCAGGGCGGCGAACACGAAGGTCAGCATGGCGCCGATGAACAGGCCCACCAGAACGGCGGGGTTGGTCAGGCGCAGGTCGGGCTCGAAGTCCATCTTGCCCTTGACGATGTCCACGTAGGACACCAGCAGAGCCAGAGCGGTGAGGGCGGCGGAGCCGATGGCGAAGCCCTTGCCGGTAGCGGCGGTGGTGTTGCCCAGGGAGTCCAGGGCGTCGGTGCGCTCACGGACCTCCTCGCCCAGGCCGGACATCTCGGCGATGCCGCCGGCGTTATCGGCCACGGGGCCGTAAGCGTCGGTGGCCAGGGTGATGCCCAGGGTGGAGAGCATGCCCACAGCGGCGATGCCGATGCCGTACAGGCCCTTGGAGAAGCTCACGGCGTAGCCGGCGGAGTTGGTGGCCATGGAGCCGCCGGCGGCCAGGAAGGAGATGACCACGGCAGCGCCCACAATCAGGATGGGGGCGATGGTGGACAGCATGCCCAGGGACAGGCCGCCGATGATGGTGGTGGCGGCGCCGGTCTCGGTGGCGTCAGCCAGGTTCTGGGTGGGCTTATAGGTATCAGAGGTGTAGTACTCGGTGAAGTAGCCGATGGCACAGCCGCCGATGAGGCCGCACAGGATGGCGATGTACACGCCCCAGTTGCCCAGCAGGAAGTAGGTCAGGGGGGCGGCGATGATGGCGGCCACGATGGCGGCGGTGTAGGTGCCCTTGCGCAGGGTGCCCAGCAGCTCGCGCTGGGAAGCGCCCTCCTTGGTGCGGATCAGGAAGGAGCCGATGATGGAGCACACGATGCCCACGGCAGCCAGCAGGATGGGCAGCAGCATGGCATTCCAGGACTTGTCGGCGTAAGCGGCGACGCCCAGGGCGAAGGTGGCCAGGATGGAGCCCACATAGGACTCATACAGGTCGGCGCCCATACCGGCAACGTCGCCCACGTTATCGCCCACGTTGTCGGCGATGGTGGCGGGGTTGCGGGGGTCGTCCTCGGGGATGCCGGCCTCGACCTTACCAACCAGGTCGGCGCCCACGTCGGCGGCCTTGGTGAAGATGCCGCCGCCAACACGGGCGAACAGGGCCATGAAGGAAGCGCCCATGCCGAACATGACCATGGTCTGGGCGATCTTGGCGGCGTCATAGTGGGCGATGTACTTGAGGATGTGGAACCAGACAGAGATGTCCAGCAGGCCCAGGCCAACCACGGTGAAGCCCATGACGGCGCCGGAGGAGAAGGCCACGTTCAGGCCCTTGTTCAGGCTCTCGGAAGCGGCCTGAGCGGTGCGGGAGTTCGCGGCGGTGGCGATCTTCATGCCCACAAAGCCGGCCAGGGCGGAGTAAATGCCGCCGGTGAGGAAGGCGAAGGGGATGAACCAGTTGTCCAGCAGGTTGAAGAAGCGCAGCACCAGCAGGATGACGAACACCACCAGGAACACCTTGAACACCGTAGCGTACTGGTGCTTCAGATAGGCGTTGGCGCCCTGCCGGATGGATGCGGCGATCTTTTTCATGGTGTCGTTGCCCTCGGAGAAGGACAGGACCTTACGGCTTTGGACTACGGCGAACAGCAGGGCCAGAACGGCGCCCACCAGACCGAGCCAAAAGAAGTTTTCCATCGTTTAACAGCTCCTTTGTTCAGATTGGGGATTCCTCTCGTTCATAAAATGTCCATTTTTTATCTTAACACATTTCATGCATTTTGCAAGAAATACCTGCACTTTTTTGACGCTCAAAAAACCTTTTTGATGTTTTATACAAAACAGAGAAACGGTCAGGAGCGTTTCCAGGCATTCCGACTGAAAAGCACCAGCATGGGGAAAATCTCAAGACGGCCCACGATCATGCACAGGCTCAGCATCAGCTTGCTCAAGGGGGAGAAGGCGGCGAAGTTGCCCATGGGGCCCACCGCCTCGAGGCCCGGGCCCACGTTGCTCAGGCATGTGACCACGGCGGTGAGGGTGGTGCCCAGGGTAAAGTTATCAAGGCCCACCACCAGCGCGGCGATGAACAGGCATACCATATATGCCACAAAGAAGGCGTGGATGGAGCCCAGGGTGCGCTCGGGCACAGCCTCACCGTCCAGCTTGACCACAGCCACGGCCCGGGGGTGGATGATGGTGCGGATCTCCCGGCGCAGGGTCTTCATCAGCACCAGGATGCGGGCGCACTTCATGCCGCCGCCGGTGGAGCCGGCGCAGGCGCCGATGAACATCAGAATGAGCAGCACAATCTTGGAAAACTCCGGCCAGAGGTTAAAGTCTGCGGTGGCAAAGCCGCTGGTGGAGATGATGGACGCCACCTGGAAGGCGGAGGTGCGCACCGTCTCGCCAATGCCCGCGTACATGGGGGCGATGTTCACCGCAATGAGCACGGTGGCCGCCGCCACCACGATCAGGAAGAACCGCAGCTCGTCGCTTTTGAGCACCTGCTTGAACTTGCGGCACAGCAGCAGGAAATAAAGCGAAAAATTCACCGAGAAGAGCAGCATGAACACCGTGATGATGATTTCCACCGCCGGGTTTCCGTAGGCGCCCACCGAGGCGTTGCGGTTGGAGAAGCCGCCGGTGCCGGCGGTGCCCATGGCGTGGATGAGGCTGTCGTACCAGGGAAGGCCGGCCAGACGCAGCAGCACGGTCTGCAAAACGGTGAGGGCCAGGTAGATGGTGTAGAGGATTTTGGAGGAGTGAGATGCCTTGGGCACCAGCTTGGAGGCGATGGGGCCGGGGCTCTCCGCCCGGATGAGGAAGGTGGAGCTCACCCCCAGGGAGGGCAGCAGCGCCACGGCCAGGATGAGAACCCCCATGCCCCCCAGCCAGTGGGTGAAGGAGCGCCAGAACAGCAGTCCATAGGGCAGGCCCTCAATGGCGGTGAGGATGGTGGAGCCGGTGGTGGTAAAGCCGGAGGCGGTCTCAAAAAGGCAGTCCACATAGGACCCGAACTGGCCGGAGAACCAGAAGGGCAGGGCACCGAACGCGCTTAAAAGCACCCAGATCAGGGCCACGGCGCAGAAGCCCTCCCGGGCGAAGAAGGCCCGGCCGGATTTCAGCAGAAACCGCAGCGGCAGCCCCAGGCACAGCAGCACGGCGATGGCCATGAGGAAGGGGAGGGGATCTTCCCGGTAAATAAGGGCCACCCCGAGGGGGACGGCCATGGTGGCCGCCTCGATGAGCAGCGTGGCGCCGGTGATGCGCAGGATGAGCTTGAAATTCATGGTCAGCCCTCCTGGGTGAAGGGGTCGGCGTAGATGTCGTTGAGGTCCGTAATGCCGCTGTCCCGGGCCACCACAATCACCGTATCGCCGTTTTGCAGGCAGGACGAGCCCTCCGGGATGATGACCCGCCCGTCCCGCACAATGACGGCCAACAGCACGCCGGCCTTCAGCCGCAGCTCCCGCAGGGGGGTGTTGCAGTGCCGGGTGGAGGGGCCCACCACGAATTCCATGGCCTCGGCGTGGCCCTCGGCAATCTTATAAAGGGCGTTCATCACGCTGCCCTTGGAGTTCTGGATGCCCCGCACGGCCTTGAGGATCTGGGATACGGTGGTCAGCTTGGGGGACACCACCGACTCCAGCCCGGCGGATCGGGCAATGCGGGAGTAGTTCTGGCGGCTTGACTTGGCGATGACCTTGGAAACGCCGCTCTGGTGGGCGTAGAGGGAGATGATGAGGTTGTCTTCGTCCCGGTCAGTGAGGGCCACAAAGGCGTCGCTTGCGTCCATGCGCTCCTCACTCAAAAGGTCGGGGTCCGTGCCGTCGCCGTAGATAACAAGGCTCCTGGGATACGCGTCGGACAGCTGCCGGCAGCGGTCCTCCTTGCGCTCCACGACCTTGCAGGAAAGGCCCAGACGGTCGAGGATGCCCAGCAGATAGAAGGAGATGCGCCCGCCGCCGATGATAAAGACGGAGCGCACCTTGTGCTGGTCCCGCCCCAGCTGCCGGAAGAGCTGATGGATGCCGGCGGGGGTGCCCACCACATAGACCTTGTCCTCCGGGGCAAACACGAAGGAGCCGTTGGGGATATAGGCGTCGCCCCCCCGCCCCACCGCGCAGAACAGGATGGGAAGGCCGCGGATGCGGGAGGACAGGGTGGCCAGGGCCCGGCCGGCAAGGCCGTCGCTGGGCTGGAGGCGGAAGCCCACGATCTCTACCCGGCCCCGGGAGAAGGTGTCGATGTTGGAGGCGGAGGGAAAGCGCAGCAGCCGGGAAATCTCCTCGGCGGTGGCAAGCTCCGGATTGATGATCATGTTGATGCCAAGGCCGCTTTTCAGGTTCTGCACGTCCGCGGTGTACTCGCTGCTGCGCACCCGGGCCACCGTGTAGGCAACGCCAGACTGGTGGGCGTTATGGCAGCAGAGAATGTTGATCTCGTCGGAGTTGGTGGCGGCGATGACGATGTCGGCGCTGTCCACCCCCGCCTCCCGCAGGATGCTCTGGGTGGCGCAGTTGCCCTTGAGGCACATGACGTCAAGCTGGTCAGAAAGGCGGCTGAGCACATCGTCCTGGGTGTCGATGATGGTGACGCTGTGCCCTTCCTCCGCCAGGTGCTCGGCCAGGGTGGAGCCCACCTTGCCTGCCCCTGCCACGATGATATTCAATCAAACACATCTCCTTTGACGGCTCTCGCCTGGGAATATTTGTAAGTCTAGCATATCATGCATATTGTAATCGGAGGGAGGGGAAAAAGCAAGAGTGAAGGCACCGGGTTTTCTTGCAATTTTGTATTTCATATAGTAATATAAGGTAGACACAGATTTTTGCCATTGGCCGGCGCAGTCCGCCCGGAGCGAAGCGCGTCCGCGGCAGCACCGGAACGATTATGATGAGGTGAACGGTATGATCCCAGCGGAGAGGCAATTTCATATCAACTGCAAGCAGGGGGATGTGGGCCGCTACTGCATCCTGCCGGGCGACCCCGGCCGCTGTGCCAAGATCGCGGCCTATTTTGACGATGCCGCCCACGTGATGACCAACCGGGAGTACACCACCTACACCGGCACCCTCCTGGGGGAGAAGGTCAGCGTGACCTCCACCGGTATCGGCGGGGCGTCCGCATCCATCGCCATGGAGGAGCTCACCGCAATCGGCGCGGACACCTTCATCCGGGTGGGCACCTGCGGCGGCATCCGGCTGGACGTCCAAAGCGGGGACCTTGTGGTGGCAACCGGCGCGGTGCGCATGGAGGGCACCAGCCGGGAGTATGCCCCCATCGAGTACCCGGCGGTGGCAGACTTCGGCGTGCTCACCGCCCTTGCCCAGGCGGCGGAGAGTTCGGGCCGGCGCTGGCACGCGGGCGTTGTGCAGTGCAAGGACTCCTTCTACGGGCAGCATTCGCCCGCGCGCATGCCGGTGGCCTACGAGCTTGAGGCCAAGTGGGAGGCTTGGAAGCGCCTGGGAGTGCTGGCCTCTGAGATGGAGTCCGCCGCCCTGTTCGTGGTGGCAAACGCCCTTGGGGTGCGCTGCGGCTCGGTGTTCCATGTGATCTGGAACCAGGAGCGCAACGCCGCCGGCCTTGACCAGACCCGGGACGAGGACACCGACGCCGCCGTGCGCGCCGGTGTGGAGGCGCTGAAAATCCTCATCGAGCGGGACAGACAGGCCGGCAGAGCCTGACAGCCACGCAGACAAACAAAACGCGGACCCGGCCTGGGAAAGGCCGGGTCCGCTGCTTTGTGTCCGGGCGCGTCAGGGCAGGGGCGGGCTTGGCAGGCGCTGTATGAGCACGTCGGAGGCCAGGATGCCCAGCAGAATCTGCTTGGCGCCCTCCCGCCCCTCGGCCAGGGTGAGGCCGCCCTCGCTGATAAAGCCGCCCAGGCCGAAGCACAGAAAGGCCATGATGGAGTGAAGGGGGAATTTGGGCGAGAGGACAGAGCTTGCGTGGTTGGTGTGCTGCTCCATGATGGCCATGGCGTGGCTGAAGAAGGCGGTGGTGAGGTAGGGGTTTTCATTGGAGCGCAGGGACTGGAAAAAGTCCGGGTGGAGCTCATAGAGGTTGAAAATACAGTCGAGAATGTTGGAGTAGCCCAGGATAGGGTCACGCTCCGGGTTGTTGGTGCGCTGTAGCTGCTGATACTCGGCGGTGCCGTCGGTGATAAGCTCGGTGAAAATGTCCTCCGCCAGGTCGTATTTGTCGGAATAGTGGGTATAAAAGGTGATGCGGCTGATTTCCGCCCGGTCGCAGATGGCCTTTACCGTGATCTGCTCGAAGGGCTGCTGGGCCACCAGGGCCATCAGGGCCAGCCGCAGGCTGCGGCGGGTGCGTTTGACGCGTTTGTCCTCTCTCATATACAGAATCCTCGTTTTGTCATAATAATATACACATGTTTTGATAGTGTTCTTGCAAGCTGGAAGAAAAATACAATATAATTATAACGCTTGTATAAGGAACCGTCAACGCGGCGGCGGATTTTTCTGCCGCCTGCCGATCAAAAAACACTGTGAACAGAGAGGAGCCGGCAGAGTATGGCCAGTGTGGCGATTGTCACAGACAGCAACAGCGGCTTGAGCTGCGAGGAGGGGCAGGCCCTGGGCGTGACCGTGGTGCCCATGCCCGTTCATATCAATGGGGAGATCCGCTATGAGGGGCGGGACATCACCCAGCAGGAGTTTTACGCGGCCCTCAAGGGCGGGGCGGAGGTTGCCACCTCCCAGCCCGCCCCCGGGGACGTGATGGACACCTGGGACCGGGTGCTGGAGGCCCACGACGCCCTGGTGTATATCCCCATGTCCGGCGGCCTGAGCGGCTCGTGCCAGACTGCTGTCACCCTGGCGGGGGAGTACGGCGGCCGGGTGCAGGTGGCGGATAACCGGCGCATCTCCGTCACCCAGTACCGCTCGGTGCTGGAGGCTCTTGCCATGGCGGAGCGCGGCATGGACGCCCCCGCCATCCGCCGAGCCCTGGAGGAGCGCGCCCGGGAGAGCAGCATTTATATCACCGTGGACACCCTGAAATACCTGCGCCGGGGCGGCCGGGTCACCGGAGCGGAGGCCCTGGCGGGCACCATGCTCAACATCAAGCCCGTGCTGGAGATCGCCGCGGAGAAGCTCACGCCGGTAGACAAGGTGCGGGGGATGAAGGCGGCCCGGCAGGTGATGATCGACCGAACCCGGGCGGATCTGGAGGGGCGGCTGCGCCCGCTGTGGGAGGCGGGGCGGCTGCGCATCATGGCGGCCCACACCCAGGTGCCGGAGGAGACGCTGGCCGACTGGCAGGAGCAGATCCGGCAGGCCTTCTCACTGGAAGGCCCGGTATACACCCAGCCCCTGGCCCTGTCGGTGGCCTGCCACATCGGCCCCGGCGCCCTTGCCATCGCGATGGCAGGAGGGGAAGCCTAAAATCAAAACCCGGCCCTGCACCATACAGTGCAGGGCCGGGTTTTATTGTGCAGACGGTTTGCTGCCGGAGAGGGCAGCGGCGCGCGCGTCCTCGGCGCGCTTGAGCTGGCGGGCGTTTGCCAGCATGAGCTTGATGCGGTTTTCCTGGTTGATGCGGGTGGCGCCGGGGTCGTAGTCGATGGCCACGATGTTGGAGTTGGGGTAGTCGTCCTTCAGGCGGCGGATCATGCCCTTGCCCACGATATGGTTGGGCAGGCACCCGAAGGGCTGGGCGCACACGATGTTGGGCACCCCGGAGTGGATGAGCTCGAGCATCTCGCCGGTAAGCAGCCACCCCTCGCCCATCTTGTTGCCGTCGCCCAGGTAGCCGTGAACCAGCTTGTGCATGTCGGCAAAGCGGCCCGGCGCGCGGAACCGGCCGGACTCGTTGAGGGCGTCGATCATATCCTGCTGGCAGTTTTCGATATACCGCTGGAAGAAGCCGCAGACGGCTTTTTTGAGCAGCTTGCCGCCGTAGATGTCCACATCCACCACGCGGTTGTAGATCTTGAAAATCATAAAGTCGGTCAGGCCCGGCACCACCGGCTCCGCCCCCTCGGAGAGGAGGAATTTCTCCAGGTCGTTGTTGCCCAGGGCGGAGAACTTCACATAAATTTCGCCCACAACGCCCACCCGGACTTTTTCCTCGCCGGCGACGGGGATGGCCTTGAAATCGGCGCAGATCTCCCGGAAGATGGCGCGCATGGCCTTGCGGCTCATGCCCTGGCCCCGGGTAAAGCGGTCGATGAGCTTGTCCGTCCAGGCCATGGCCAGGGCGTTGGTCTCACCCTCGTGAATCTCATAGGGCCGCACCTGGTTTGCCACGTTCATGATGAGGTCGCCGTACATCATGGCGTAGATGAGCTTGCGGATCATGGGAATGGTCAGGCGGAAGCCGGGGTTGCGCTCCTGCCCGAAGGAGACGGAGATCACCGGGATATACTCCATCCCCGCGGCCTTGAGGGCCTTGCGGATGAGGTGAATGTAGTTGGAGGCCCGGCAGCCGCCGCCGGTCTGGGTGATGAAGAGGGCCACCTTGTGTGGGTCGTAGCCGCCGGCCTTGATGGCGTCGATGAACTGCCCGATGACCAGCAGGGCGGGGTAGCAGATGTCGTTATGGACGTATTTGAGCCCCTCGTCCACCACCGCCTTGCCGCCGTTGTTGAGCTGGACCACGTTGTAGCCCTCCAGCTCCAGAATTTTGCGGAACATGCCGAAGTGGATGGGCAGCATCTGGGGCATGAGAATGGTGTATTCCCTGCGCATTTCCTCGGTGAAGAGAAGACGCCCGGATTTGTCATAGCGCAGCTGAGCCATTGTGCGCGCCTCCTTTCGCCTGCCGGGAGCGTTCCTCCATGGCGGCCATCAGGGAGCGGATGCGGATTTTGACCGCCCCCAGGTTGCTGATATCGTCGATTTTGAGCTGGGTATAGAGCTTGCCGCCCTGCTCCAGGATGGAGCGCATCTCGTCGCCGGTGATGGCGTCGGTGCCGCAGCCGAAGCTTACCAGCTGGATGAGCTCCATATCCGGCTGGGTGCAGACATACCGGGCGGCGTTGTACATCCGGGCCTGGAAGGTCCACTGGTTGAGCACCCGCCGGGGGGCGTAGCCCTCGTGGTAGGCCACGGCGTCCTCGCTGACTACTACGAAGCCGAAGGAGGTAATGAGGTCGTTGATGCCGTGGTTGATCTCCGGGTCGATGTGGTAGGGCCGGCCGGCGAGAACCAGGATGGGCCGCCCCTCCTGCCGGGCCTTTTCGATGTAGGCTGCGCCCGCGGCGCGCACGTCGGCGACATAGGCGTGGTAGGCATCGTAGGCGGCGCGGATGGCGGCCTTTGCCTCCTGCCGGGGCACGCCGAAGGCGTCGTGGAACCAGGCGCTGCCGATACGCTCGTAGTCCCGGGGCCGGTGCAGGCCCACATAGGGGTTGAGGAAGCGGGTTTTCTTCAGGCTGGGCACGTTGGCGGCCAGCAGCTCCGGATAGTAGGCCACCACCGGACAGTTGTAGCAGTTGTCCGACGTCTTTTCATTGAAGTTATAGGACATGCAGGGGTAGAAAATGGCGTCCACCCCCGCCTCCACCAGCGCCTCCACATGGCCGTGGAGCAGCTTTGCCGGGTAGCACACCGTGTCGGACGGGATGGTGCGCTGCCCCTTGATGTACAGCTTCCGGGAGGACTCGGGGGAGAGCACAACCTCGAAGTTGAGCCGGGTAAAGAGCTCGAACCAGAAGGGCAGGTTCTCATACATATTCAGGCCGAAGGGAATGCCGATGCGCCCCCGGGAGCCGTCGCCCGCGCCCTTGCCCTCCAGGGCGCGCAGCTTTTTATATTTATAAAGGTAGAGGTCGGGAAGCTCCGCCTTGGCCTTGCCCAGAGGGCGGGAGCAGCGATTGCCCGAGATATACCGCCGCCCGCCGTCAAAGGTGTTGACGGTGAGGGAGCAGTGGTTGGTGCACAGGTTGCAGGTGGCGGGCTTTGCGGTGTGGGAGAAGGACTGTAGGGCGTTCTCGCTTAACAGCGCGGACTTGCTAAGCCCCGCGTCCCGGGCGGCCAGGGCAGCGCCGAAGGCGCCCATCAGGCCCGCGATGGTGGGCCGGGTCACGTCCCGTCCCAACTCCTGCTCGAAGGCGCGCAGCACCGCGTCATTGAGGAAGGTGCCCCCCTGGACCACGATGTGCCGGCCCAGGGCGTCGGCGTTGGCGGCCCGGATGACCTTATAGATAGCATTCTTCACGATGGAGATGGAAAGGCCGGCGGAGATGTCCTCCACCGTGGCGCCGTCCTTCTGGGCCTGCTTGACGGAGGAGTTCATAAACACCGTGCACCGGGAGCCCAGATTCACCGGGTGCTGGGTGAACAGGCCCAGCCGGGCAAAGTCCGCGATGGAGTAGCCCAGGGCCTTGGCAAAGGTCTCGATGAAGGAGCCGCAGCCGGAGGAGCAGGCCTCGTTGAGCATGATGGAGTCCACCGCGCCGCCGCGGATCTTGAAGCACTTCATGTCCTGCCCGCCGATGTCGATGATAAAGTCCACGTCGGGGTTGAAGTGGGCGGCGGCCTTGTAGTGGGCCACCGTCTCCACCAGCCCCAAATCGCAGGAGAAGGCGTTTTTGATGAGGTCCTCGCCGTAGCCGGTGACGGCGGCGCCCCGAATGGTGATGCGGCCGCCGCACAGGCGGTAGATCTCCCGCAGCTGCCCGAGGACGATGGACACGGGATTGCCCTGGTTGGAGTGATAATAGGTGTAGAGCAGTCCGCCGTCCGGCGTGATGAGGGCCATCTTGGTGGTGGTGGAGCCGGCATCGATGCCCAGATAGGCGTCCCCGGTGTAGACGGCAATATCCGCCTGGGGCGGGGTGGAGGCGTTGTGGCGGGTAAGGAAGGCGTCATACTCCTCCCGGCTCTGGAAGAGGGGGGGCATGGTGTCCACCACGGTGGTGGAGCTGCGGCTTTCCTCCAGCAGCCGCAGCAGCTCATCAAAGGGCCGGGCGGGGTAGTCGGAGGCGCACAGCGCCGCGCCCATGGCGGCAAAGCAGTCGCCGTCCTGGGGGAAGATGGCGTGATCACTGTCGAGCTGAAGGGTGTCTACAAAGCGCTCCCGCAGGCCCATGAGGAAGTGGAGGGGGCCGCCCAGAAAGACGATTTTGCCCTTGAGCTCCCGGCCCTGGGTCAGGCCGGCCACCGTCTGGTCCACCACCGCCTGGAAGATGGAGGCGGCCACGTCCTCCTTGCGCCCGCCCTGGTTGAGGATGGGCTGGATGTCGCTCTTGGCGAACACGCCGCAGCGGCTGGCGATGGGATAGATTTTTTCGTGGCGCAGGGAGAGCTCGTCCAGCTCACCCACGGTGACGTTCATAAGGGTGGCCATCTGGTCGATGAAGGCGCCGGTGCCGCCGGCGCAGGAGCCGTTCATCCGCTCCTCCAGGGCGCCGCCGAAGAAGATGATCTTGGCGTCCTCGCCGCCCAGCTCGATGACGGCGTCGGTGCCGGAAATGTAGGTGTTGACGGCGGCGGCGGTGGCATACACCTCCTGTACAAAGTCAAGGCCGGCGGCCTTGGCAACGCCCAGCCCCGCCGAGCCGGTGATCACCAGGCGTACATCCTGCCCGGTGAGCATGGAGCGGATAGATTGAAGCGTCTCGCACGCCCGCTCCCGGGCCTTGGAGTAGTGCCGCTCGTAGGAGCGGAAGAGAAGCTGATCGTTCTCGTCCAGCACCACCACCTTCACGGTGGTGGAGCCGATGTCGATGCCGACGCGCAGATTCATAAAAAACACCTCGCAGGTCATGAATAGCCGCAAAGGGCGCAGTCGCCCCAGAGGGGGAGTACCTAAACAAGCATATATTTTATATGAATCGCGCCCATATTTCAACCGGATATTGTAAACAATTCTCTCAAAAGCTGGGCAGGGCAGGCGCACGGGGGAGAAAAAGGACAGCCGGCCGGGAGAAGGCGTCTCCCGGCCGGCTGTGTAAAGCGTTTTGTTTCATTTGGGGCCGCACGGGGGCAGCGCAGGCAGGCGCGGCCGGTGCGGCGGATCGGGGAGAACGGTCAGATCTCCATATCCAGCAGGTAGCTGGAAAGGCCCTTGCCGTGCATGTCGATGGACAAAGAGCGGGTGACGCCGCCGCCCAGGGCGGCATACATCACGAAGTTCAATGCGCAGATGTTGGGCAGCTCGTAACGGACGACCTCGCCCTTGACGATGCCCTTGAAGTGCTCCTGCACCCGTTCGGGGGTGACCTTTTCCCGCAGCAGCTCAAAATCCTTGGGGTCGTAGGCGATGAGGGAGATGTTGGAGATGTTGCCCTTGTCCCCCGTGCGGGAGTGGGCGATTTCCCAGAGTTTCATAGTTTCCGCATCTCCTTTCTCAAACCACGAAGAGCTTGGCTTCCGGCTTCACATCGTAGCGGCTGACCAGGATGGACGCCACGGATACGATGTCCCGGGTGCGCTTGGTAGCGCCGCAGCCCCCTGCAGGGCCGTTGGTGTAAAGGGCTTCTACTTCATTGGGCACCAGGTCGGCCACCGCCTTGTCCTTGGCCCGGCCGGCGGCACGCACGCGCACCTCGGAGAGGTTCTCGTCGTACTTGTAGTCGGGGTTCCAGTAGAGGCTGTTGCAGCCGATGAGGTCGAACTTGAGTTCGTCGAAGCGCCCTTCGCCCACCAGCTCCAGCCGCTCCCGGAGGATTTCCAGGGCCAGCTTTGCGCGCGCAAGGCAGCCGGGGCCGCCGTAGCTGATCTCACCGTCGCCGATGTAGCAGTCCTTGTAGCCCACAGAGCACTTGAAGGTCTCCGTCCGGGGGTGCCCGGTGGCGCCCTCGGCCCGGACCACGTCCTTGCCCTCCTGGGTGAAGCGGACCTGCTTGAAGTCAGCCACCACGTCGGGGGTGAGGTAGCGGGTGGGGTCGTGAATCTCGTAGCAGATCTGCTCGGCGCAGGTGTTCACCGTGACCATGCCGCCCGCCTCGGGGACCTTGGTCACGACGAAGGAGCCGTCCTCGCACACCTCGATGATGGGGAAGCCCAGGTGGCCCAGGCCGGGGACGTCCTTCTTGCCGGGCTCGGCGTAGTAGCCGCCGGTGACCTGGCCGCCGCACTCCAGCAGATGGCCCACCATGGTGCCCTTGCCCAGCTTGTCCCAGTCGTCCAGGGCCCAGCCGAATTCGTGGATGAGGGGGGCCATAAAGATGGCCGGGTCGGACACGCGGCCGGTGATGACCACGTCGGCGCCCATGTCAAGGGCCTTGAGGATGCCCTCCACGCCCATGTAGGCGTTGGCGGAGATAATCTTGCCGGGCAGCTTGGAGAGGGGCTCTCCGGTCTCCCAGACCTCGGTGTCCATGTACTTGTCGATGACGGGCAGCAGATCGTCGCCGGTGACGCAGGCGATCTTCATGCCGGTAAGCCCATGGGTGCGGGCGATCTCCACACACTTCTGGGCGGCAGCCTCGGGGTTTGCTGCGCCCATGTTGGTGATGAGCTTGACCTTGTGCTTCCAGCACAGGGGCAGGGCCTTCTCCATGCGGTGCTCAAGGAGATCGTTATAGCCCTTGCTGGGGTCCTTCAGCTTCGCCTGCTGGCCGATGGCGATGGTGCGTTCAGCCAGGCATTCGTAGCTGATGTAGTCCAGATTGCCCTTCTCGATGAGCTCGAGGGAGGGCTCCAGACGGTCGCCGGCGTATCCGGCGCCGGAACCAATTCTGATTGTTTTCACGGATATCATTCCCTTTGCTTAGCGATAGATGGGGGTGGCAGCAACAATGACCATGATGAGCACGCAGAACACGGCGATGGCGAAGAGCTTCTTGAAGAGGCTGGCCTGCTCCTTCTCATCGCAGCCGGTCAGCTGGGTGTAGGTGGCCAGCACGATGCCGCCGCCGGCGGACAGGGGGCTGATGGCGGCGCTGAAGGAGCCGTTGGTCAGGGCGCTCATCAGGGTGACGGGATCGACCACATCGCCGATATTCTCAAGAATGCCGGGGATGGTGGGGATGAGGGTGGGCATAACCACGCTGGTGGTGGTGCTGAACCAGCTCATGATGCCGGCGCTCAGGGCCATGACGGGCTTGGCGGTGTAGCGGTTCATGAAGGAGGAGAGGAAGTTGACGATCAGGTCGATGCCGCCGGTGACCACGACCACGTTCATCAGCAGGCTAACACCGCAGATGAGCAGCAGGGTGTTCCAGCTCATGTCCTTGATGACATCCTTATCCTGCGGGCCGACCTTCAGGAAGATGAGGACCAGGCCCACCAGCAGGGCGATCAGGCCGATGTTGCGGCCCAGGAAGATACCCAGGATGATGAAGACCAGGATGCCGAAGAGGGTGATGATCTGGTTGCGGTTGAACTTGGGGATGGCGTTGCGGTCAATGGTGCCGGTGGGCTTGAGCTTCCAGCCCCGCAGCAGGATGTAGCAGGCCAGACCCACGATCACGTGGCCGATGATGGAGTTGATGAAGTAGGTGGGCTGAATGGCGCGCCAGCCGAAGTCTTCCACCAGACCCTGGGCCACGATGCCGGCGGTGGAGATGGGGGAGGCGGCGCCGCCGTCAGCGCCCATACACACCATCACGCCGAACAGGAAGGGGGACACGCCCAGCTCCATGGCAAGGGCCATAGCGGGCAGGGAGACGATCGCAATGGCGGGGGCGGGGCCGGCGCCGGTGGCGGACACCACCATGGCCAGGAAGAACACGGCCCAGGGCAGGGCCCAGGACTGCTTGCCTACCGCGGCGATGACCTTGCGGGCCAGCAGATGCATGGTGTCGGTCTTCTGCACGATGCCGAAGAGGAACATGGTGCCGAACAGGATAAGGAACATGTTGGTGGGGAAGCCGGCGCGGATGTTCTTATCGGAGATGTTGCAGACGATGGAGGCGATCAGGGCGAAGGCCATAGCGACCACGCCGGTATTCATGCCCTTTGCAAAGCCCAGAGCAATGGCGACCACCAGAAGGACGATGGACAGAATTGCAACCCAGTTCATAGATGAGTGGCTCCTTTCTCATTTCCCTTTGTTTGAACGGTATCAGCGCCCGCCGCGGAAGGGTGAGCCTTCCGCGGCGGGACTTGTGTGAGGGTTTGCGCAGACGGACAAGATCAGGTGATCCAGTTGCCGTGCTCGTCCTGATGCTGCTTGGGCGGGCCGTAGAGGACGACAAAGCGGGACTTCTCGCTCTCCACAACGACCTTGTGCTCCACGCCGTCGGGGAAGATGACCAGGTCGCCCGGCTCAAAGAGTTCCTCCTTGCCGGTGGCGGGGGAGGTGATGCGCAGCTGGCCCTCCAGGACGAACATCAGCTGGTCAAAGCCGTGATGGGTGTGGGGGTCGGCGTCGCCGGTGCGGCCCATCTCGCCGATGATGAACTCGATATTATTGCTGCCGTTGAAGGGGCCGGCCAGGCGGCGGTTATAGGTGTCGTGGTGTCCGGGGGGCTCGTAAACGGGGACGTCCTTCAGGCTGACCTTGATGTGTTCCTTTTTCATGTTGAATTCTCCTTTATATTGATGTAGGGTTATTTGCACGGAAAAGGGAAGGGGTACTTACTTCGCCTTCTTGGTGACCTCGACGATGCCGTTGTCGCCGTCCACCTTGACCCAGTCGCCGGTCTCGATGACCTCGATGGGGTCCTGGTCGAGGTGATCCACCACGGGGATGGTCACGCCGTACAGCTCGGTGGAGAGCACCGCGCCGGAGAGGATGATGAGCTCGGTCTCGCGGTTGATGAAGGCCTTGGGAGCGTTGCCGCAGCGGGTATTCTCCAAAATCCAGGTGGCGGAGGCGGTGGAGCCCTTGCCCAGCGGGTAGACCAGCACCTTGTCCTTCACGCACTCGCCGCACACGGCCACGCGCACGTCGACGATCCGGCCCGTGGGGGGATTGACGCCGTGGGACCAGACCAGGGATTCCTTACTGACCAGCGCTTCGCCCTCCACAACGCCGGGGGCAAGGGCGCGGCCCTTCAAAACGATTTTTTCAGCCATTCTCGTTCCCTCCTTACACAGCTTCGGTGACAGCGTTGACGCAATCTTCCATGGAGGCGTAGATCAGCTCGATGCCGTGCTCCGAGGGAAGATAGCTGGCGTTCTTGCCCGAGTCGGTGATGAGGGTCTTGTACTTCCCGTTGCCGACCAGGGGGCTGATGACCAGACAGGTCTGGACCATCATGCGCACGCCGGCAGCCTCCATCTTAGGGATGACGCCGGAACGGCGGAGCATATTGGCGGCCTCGGCGGTGGTGAAGATCCACATGTCCTTGCCTTCCTTCACCCGGCGGCCCTCCATGAGGTGGGAGAGCTTGGTGATCTCGGCGATGGAGCTGTGGGGGCAGCCGGTGACGTAGAGGTCCACCTCGCCCGGGTTCTTGGTGCACATGGACTTTTCAGTCTCGGTGAGCATTTCCCGGGTAATGGTGAACTCGGAGATGGGCTCGGCGCCGTCGAAGGGATCGCGGTCGAGGGCCTCGGGGGTGACGCCCACCGCATGCCACAGCGCCACGGAGCCGCTGGAGGCGGCGCAGGCGCCCAGGTACTTGAGGTTGTCGTTGGTGGCAGTCTGGGGGATGCCGTAGATGGCGGGGATGTAGTTGCCCACCCGCTTGCCGATGATGATGCCGATGGTGTTGTAGTCAAGGTCGGAGAGCTCCCCGGCGTCCACCGTCACCTTGACCTGGGCCTTGCGGTTCTCGGGGAAGTACAGGCCGAACTTGGGGATGCGGCCGGTGAGGGCGGCGCAGACGGCAAGGCCGGCGGGGGTGCGGTTGGTGCGGGCGCCCAGCACGGAGTTTGCATAGCTTACCGCAGAGGACTCAGCCCACGCCACGTTCTGGCCCAGCCGGGGGACGCTGCCCTGAACATAGGGGGTGCAGGACCAGGCGTGATACTCGCCCAGCTTCATGATGGAGTCGCACAGCTTCATCTGGTTCTCGGCGTACTCCTTGTCGTAGCCCATCTCCTCCCAGGTGTCGAAGGGGATGGAGGCGGGGTCCTGGGTGGTGGGAACGCAGCACTTGCCGCCCATGCAGGCAAGCTTGCCCAGGTAGTCCCGGCCGGCAATGTGCAAAGAGCCGAAGTGCGCCATCGCCTGAACGGAGACGACCTCCACAAACTCCTCCGCACCCAGCGGCTCGCCAATCTTGACCATGATCTTCATGGCCAGCTGCTTGGCTTCGCCGTGCTTGCCGTCGAGCATCTCCTGCTCATACTGTGTCAGTTTCAATGCCATCTTTTTCGTGTGCCCCTTTCATATCAAATCTATCAGTTGCCCGGATGACACGCTGCTGATATCTATTGCAAGGCGCGTGCCAACCCGGGCGAAATTTGTAAAATTTCCTGCAAGCCCTTCCGGCGCCTGGCTTTTCTCCTTGAATGGCCAGAGAAGCGGTAGGGAGCGAAAATTCTAAAATATTGGAATCCTGGTTGAGGAAGAATGGAAAAAGCCGCCCGCACAGGGGCTTGCTGTGCGGACGGCAGTAGGGATTCTAAAAATATAGAATTAAATTTCTGAAAAATTAGAAATTCAACCCAGCTTGTTGTATAATGTGGCTAAGGAGATGCCGAGCTGTGCGGCGGTTTTTTTCTTTCCGGCCAAATCGGATCCGTTTTTCAGCAGCAGACGGTTGATTTCACCCTGCTCAAAGGCCCGTACCCGGGCGGACAGCGGGACCTCTTCCTCGCTGCCGGGCGGGCGCAGCAGGTGCTCGGGCAGGGAGGAGGGGACGATGGCGCCGTTTTCCGACAGATAGGCCGAAAACTCCAGCACGTTGCGCAGTTCCCGCACGTTTCCCGGCCAGTCGTGGGCCACCAGGCACTCCAGGGCCTCCGGGGTGATGCTGATCTGCCGCTTGAGCTTCTGGGACAGCTCGTCGAGGATGAGGGCGGCCAGGGCAGGGATGTCCTCCGGGCGCTCCCGCAGGGGCGGGATGCGGATGCGGAAGGTGGAAAGGCGGTAGTAGAGGTCCAGGCGGAAGCGGCCGTCGTCGATGTAGGCGGTCAGGTCGGCGTTGGACGCGGAGATGAGGCGCACGTCCACCTCAATTTCCTTCACGCCGCCAACCGGCCGGATGCGGCCCTCCTGAATGGCGCGCAGCAGCTTTGCCTGAAGGCCGAAGTCCATTTCCGACACCTCGTCGAGAAAGAGGGTGCCGCCGTTGGCCGCCTCGAACAGGCCCACCTTGCCGCCCTTTTTTGCGCCGGTGAAGGCGCCCTCCACATAGCCGAACAGCTCGGACTCCAGGGTGCTGGCGTTGAAGTTTGCACAGTTGATGGCAACAAAAATCTCATTTTTCCGGTTGCTGGCGTTGTGGATGGCCTGGGCGAACAGCTCTTTTCCGGTGCCGCTCTCCGAGGCGAGCATGATGGCGGCGTCCGTCCGGGCGGCCTTCTGGGCAAGCTCCTTGACCTGGTGCATGCCGCCGCTGACCGCCACGATGGAGTCGAAGGTGTAGCGGGTGGAATTTGCCTTGTTGACCCGGTGGAAGAGCTGCTTGTTGCGCTTGGCGTATTCCTCCAGCTTGGCGCGGAAATCGAAGGCGTCCTGCTGGAAGGTGACCACCGACACGCCGCCCACCAGCCGGCCGTCCTCATAGATGGGGTACATGTTGACAAAATAGATGTCCTCCACCTCCTGCCGGGGGGCGTGGAGGATGGGCTGGCCGGTGACGAGCACCTCGGGCAGGCGGCTGCCGGGGCGCAGGGTGCGCAGGGGGACGCCCAGGATCTCGTCCAGGGACATGCCCAGAAAGGCGAGATAGGCGGCGTTGCCGTAGACGATTTTGGCGTCGGTATCAATCACCAGGATGCCCTCGCGCATGGTGTCAAAAATTGCCTTGCCGGCACTGCCAAGTTCCATAAAAACACTTCCTTTCCCGGGACGCCTTTTGGTCATCATAGCACGGAGGCACACGGTTTGACAAGAGGGAAGCGCAGCCAGAGCGGAGGACTGGAAATATGCCGCGGAATATGGTATGCTGATAAAAACTGCGGAAGGGCAGCCGGCGGCACCGCCCTTCCGGCTGCGGCCGTGCCTGGCGGGAGGGCGCCGCCCCGGCAGAGAAGGAACGGACAATGAGACCAACGGAGGGCTGACCTATGAACAGACAGGAGACGAACAGCCGGCAGGCGCTGCCGGCCTATACGGCCGCCGCAGTGTGCCTGCTGTGTACGGCGGCCCGGGTGATGACCCTTTCGGGGGGCTCGGCGGCGGACCGCTTTCTGGTGCTCTCGGTGCTGCTGGCCCTTGGGGCGCTGGCGGTGGTGCTGCTGCGCCGGAGCTGCCCGGCCCTTCCCCTGCACTGGGCGGTATTCGCGGTGGCGGCGGCCATTTTGCTGCGCGCGCTGTGCCTTGACTACAAAAGCGGGGACTACAATACCTTTCTCTCCCGGTGGGCGGCATATTTCCGGGAAAACGGCGGCTTCCGGGCCATTTCCGCCAACATCGGGGACTATAATGCGCCCTATCTCTACTTTGTGGCAGCCATTTCCTACTTAGGGACCCCGGATCTCTATCTCTACAAGCTCTTTTCCATCCTCTTTGACGTGCTGCTGGCCTGGGGCTGCCTGCGTGTGACAGTTCTGACGGCGGGGGATGAGCGGCCTTATGCCGGGGCCGCGGCCTTTGTCGGCGCGCTGCTGCTGCCCACGGTGATTCTCAACGGCGCCTACTGGGGCCAGTGCGACAGCATTTATGCCGCCCTCACGCTCCATGCCCTGGCCCTGCTGATGGAGGAGCGGCCCGTGCCCTCCCTTGCGGTGCTGGCAGCGGCCTTTTCCTTCAAGCTCCAGACTATTTTCCTCATCCCGCTGTGGGGGGCGGCGTGGCTTGCCGGCCGCGTCCGGTTCCGGCAGCTGTTCGTGTTCCCGGCGGCCTATGCCCTCACCATTCTGCCGGCCCTCATGCTGGGCAAGCCCCTGGGGGACATCCTGGGCGTCTACTTCAACCAGATGGGGGAGTACGGCAAGCTCACCCTCAACGCCCCCAGCGTATTCCAGTTTCTGCCCTACAAAGAGGCGGTGAACGAGACGCTTTTGTCCGCCCTTGGGGTGGCCGCCGCCATGGCGCTGGCTCTGGCGGTGCTGGCGGCGGGCTTTGCCCTGCGGGGCAGGCTGGACAGCGGCGCGCTGCTGGGGCTTGGTGTGGTGCTGGCCATCGGCGTGCCCTTCTTCCTGCCGCACATGCACGAGCGCTACTTTTTCCTTGCGGACGTGCTCACGTTGTGCTGGGCCTGCACGGCGCGGCGCCGCCTTCCGGTGTGCGTGCTGGCGGCGGGGTCGTCCCTTGCGTGCTATCTGGTGTACCTGCGGCTGAAATACAACCTTGTGCTCACGGTGGGGGACCACCGCTTCGTCATGGCGGTGGAGGCGGTGGCCATGCTGGCGGCGCTGGTCCTTTCCGTTGTTGAATTTATCAGGATTTTCAAAGAGTGTAACGCAAAACCACTTGACAGGAGAAACGAAGGATGAAGCTGGTATCGTGGAATGTGAACGGTCTGCGCGCCTGCCTGAAAAAGGGCTTTCTGGAGTCGGTGCGCAGCCTTGACGCAGACGTGATCTGCCTTCAGGAGACCAAAATGGAGCGGGGCCAGGCCCAGGTGGAGCTGCCCGGCTACGAGGAGTTCTGGAACTCGGCGGAGAAGAAGGGCTACTCCGGCACGGCGGTATTTACCCGGGTGCCCCCCATCGCGGCGGCCTATGGGATGGATCTTGCCCGGCACGACGGTGAGGGGCGGCTCATCACGCTGGAATACAGCGATTTTTATCTGGTCAACTGCTACACCCCCAACGCCCAGGACGGCCTTGCCCGCCTGCCCTACCGCATGGAGTGGGAGGACGACCTGCTGGAGTATCTCAAAAGCCTTGATAAGGTCAAGCCGGTGGTGTACTGCGGAGACCTGAACGTGGCCCATGAGGAGATCGACCTGAAAAACCCCAGGACCAACCGGGGCAACGCCGGCTTTTCCGATGAGGAGCGGGGCAAGATGACCCGCCTGCTCTCCTCCGGCTTTACCGACACCTTTCGCCTGTGCCACCCGGACGAGGCCGGCGCCTATTCCTGGTGGAGCTACCGCTTTCACGCCCGGGAGAACAACGCGGGTTGGCGCATCGACTATTTCATTGTCTCCGACCGTCTGGCCGGGCACGTGCGGGAGGCCAAGATCCATCCGGAAATTTTTGGAAGCGACCACTGCCCGGTGTCGCTGACGCTGGATCAAAATTTGGCGTGAAAGGTTTCCCGCCTTCCCGGAGATACTCTCTTTGGGGCAGCTTTGCCCAACGGGAAGGAGACGATGACGCGTATGAAAATGAGCAAGCTGGTGCTGCCGGCCATGGGGATGGGCGCTGCCGCCGCGGCGGTGGGGGTCATGATGATGAAGCCCAAGAAAAAGGCCAGGCTCCAGGCGGCGGCCAACAAGGCCATGAAGTCCATGGGGGAAGCGGCAGAGAGCTTCACCCAGGCCATGAAAATGTAACGCGGGCGGCGCGGGCGTCCTTCGGACTTCCGGAGGGCGCCCGCGCGTTTTTTGCGGGAATACCATGCCGCCTGGGGGCAGGGGAGAGCACATCTGGAGAGAGTGTGCATTGCGCTTTTGATTTCGCTCATTTATAATATCATCAAACGGGACAAAAGCCGGGGCCAAGGGGGGCGTTTCCGGCCAGCTTTGCCGCGGGGGGTCGCGCCGCCGCGGCGGAAGGATGATGAGACCATGGCCATCCACGAGGAATGCGGTGTATTCGGAATCTATGACCGGGCGGGGGACTGCGCCCGCAGCGCGTATTACGGCCTGTACGCCTTACAGCACCGGGGGCAGGAGGCTTGCGGCATTGCCACTATGAACGGCCTGGAGCTGCGCTGCCATAAGGATGTGGGGCTGGTGGGGGACGTGTTCTCCGCCGACATCCTGGACCGTCTGGGCGGCACTATGGCGGTGGGCCATGTGCGCTACGCCACCACCGGCGGCGCCCAGCGTGAGAACGCCCAGCCCCTGACCCTCACCTACGTCAAGGGCTCTTTTGCCGTGGCCCATAACGGCAATCTTGTCAATGTGGAGAACCTGCGCCGCTACTACGAGTACCGGGGCGCTATTTTCCATACCTCGTCCGACTCGGAGATCATCTCCTACGTCATCGCTCAGGAGCGGCTGGGCTGCCCCTCCATCGAGCGGGCGGTGGCCAACGCCGTGGGGCAGCTGCGGGGCGCCTTCTCCCTTGTGGTGATGAGCAGCCGCAAGCTCATCGCCGCCCGGGATCCCTGGGGCTTCCGGCCGCTGTGCATCGGCCGGCGGGGAGACGCGTGGATTTTCGCCTCCGAGTCCTGCGCCCTGGACAGCCTTGGCGCCTCCTTTGTCCGGGACGTAGAGCCCGGCGAGGTGGTCTATGTGGACACCGACGGGCAGCTCAAATCCATCCGGGACGGCTGCGGCAGGGAAAAGACCGGCCTTTGCATCTTCGAGTTCCTCTATTTTGCCCGCCCGGACAGCGTCATTGACGGCCAGCCGGTCCACAACGCCCGCATCCTGGCCGGCCGGCTGCTGGCCCGGGAGCACCCCATCGAGGCGGACGTGGTCATCGGCGTGCCCGACTCCGGCCTGAACGCTGCCAAGGGCTATGCCATGGAGTCCGGCATCCCCTATAACGACGGCCTCATCAAAAACCGCTACATCGGCCGTACCTTCATCCAGCCCGGCCAGGAAAACCGGGAGCGGGCGGTGCGCATGAAGCTCAACCCCCTGCGCTCCACCATCGAGGGCAGGCGGGTGGTGGTCATCGACGACTCCATCGTCCGGGGCACCACCTCCAATCAGCTGGTGCGGCTGCTGCGCGGCGCCGGGGCAAAGGAGGTTCACATGCTCTCCTCCGCGCCCATGTTTCTCTCCCCCTGCTATTTCGGCACCGACATCCCCTCCAAAAAGGAGCTCATGGCCTGCAACCATACCCCGGAGGAGATGCGGCAGCTCATCGGCGCGGACAGCCTGGGCTTTTTGTCGGTGGAGAGCCTTGCGAAGATTGCCCCGGAATGCGCCTGCTCCTTCTGTGAGGGCTGCTTTACCGGCCGCTATCCTCTGGAGGTCGCCGCAGAGAAGGATGACTGATTTGTCAAAAACAACAAAAACCGCATATCGACGTGGTTGAAACGCGAAAAATGAAATAAAATTCTGCATGGATGCAAAAATGTGTTGACAAAAGGCGGTTTGAACGCTATACTTGCACCATAAACGAGAGGACAAAGGCGTTCCGGACCGGCTGGGTCGGAGCGCCTTTCTTCCTGTTATGACCAATCTGTCGCCGCCGCCGGGCGGAAATGAATGGAAAGGGGATTTTGTTATGGGTTACACCAAGGAAGACATCATCCGCATTGTAAAAGAGGACGACATCAAGTTCATCCGCATGCAGTTTACCGACATCTTCGGCCAGCTCAAGAACGTGGCCATTACCGCCTCCCAGATCGAGAAGGCCGTGAACAATCAGATTATGCTCGACGGCTCATCCATCGAGGGCTTTGTGCGCATCAACGAGTCCGACCAGTACCTCTATCCCGATCTGGACAGCTTTGTGGTCTTTCCCTGGCGGCCCCAGCACGGCAAGGTGGCCCGCCTGATCTGCGACATTCACAATCCCGATGGGACCTCCTTTGTGGGCGACCCCCGGGGCGTGCTCAAGCGGGCGCTGGAGAAGATGGTGGCCATGGGCTACGACGCCTTCAACGTGGGCCCCGAGGCGGAGTTCTTCCTCTTCCAGACCGATGAGGAGGGCAAGCCCACCACCAAGACCAACGACGAGGCCGGCTACTTCGATCTGGGCCCCCTGGACCACGGCGAGTCCACCCGCCGGGAGATCTGCCTTGCCCTGGAGCAGATGGGCTACGAGATCGAGGCCTCTCACCACGAGGTGGCCCAGGGCCAGCACGAGATCGACTTCAAGTACGCCCCCGCCCTGGAGTGCGCCGACAAGATCATGACCTTCAAGCTGGCCGTCAAGACCCTGGCCCAGAAGAACGGCCTGCACGCCACCTTCATGCCCAAGCCCATCTTCGGCATCAACGGCTCCGGCATGCATACCAACATGTCCCTCTTCCGCAACGGGAAGAACGCATTCTTTGACGAGAAGGGCGACAAGAAGCTGTCCAAGGAGGCCTATTCCTTCATCGCCGGCATCCTGGCCCATATGAAGGGCATGGCCGCCATCACCAACCCTCTGGTCAACTCCTATAAGCGCCTGGTGCCCGGCTACGAGGCCCCCTGCTACATGGCATGGTCCGCCTCCAACCGCTCCGCCCTCATCCGCATCCCCGCCGCCCGGGGCCAGTCCACCCGCGTGGAGCTGCGCTGCCCCGACCCCGCCTGCAACCCCTATCTGTCCCTGGCTGTGTGCCTGGCCGCCGGCCTTGATGGCATCGAGAAGGGCATGGTGCCCCCGGCGGAGATTACCGACAACATCTTTGCCATGACCCCCGCCACCCGCAAGCGCCGCGGCATCGAGGCACTGCCCGGCTCCCTGGAGGAGGCCCTGGTGTGCATGAAGAAGGACAAGCTGGTCATGTCCACCCTGGGCGAGCACGTCTCCAGCCAGTACATCGCCGGGAAAGAGGCCGAGTGGGATGAGTACCGCACCCGCGTTTCCAGCTGGGAGCGGGATAAGTACATGATCAACTATTGATCTGCCGCCCTTTGGACGCCGAGACCGAAGGGAGCGTGACGGAATGTGCAGAAAGTAGTTGTAGCCTTTGAAAACGAAGCTAACAGCGCCAAAATCCGGGACATTTTAGAGTCAGACGGCACGGCAATGTGCGTTGTGTGCCGCAGCGCGGCCGAGGTCAAGCGGGTGGTGCACAAGCAGCGGCTTTCCATTGTGGTGTGCGGCTTCAAGCTGCCCGACAGCCCCTGTGAGGATCTCTATCAGGATCTGCCGGAGGAGTGTTCCATGCTGATGGTGGCCCCCCAGGCGCGGCTGGAGCTGTGCGAGGACGACGGGATTTTCAAGCTGGGCGCGCCGGTCCATCGGGGCGATCTGCTCGCTTCGGTGCATATGCTCATCCAGCTGAGTCAAAAATACGCCAGGAGCCGCGGGGCGGAGCGCACCGAGGAGGAGCGCTCGCTCATTGCCCGGGCCAAGGCGGTTCTGATGGATCGCCACAACATGACAGAGGAGCAGGCCCACCGGTTTTTGCAGAGGGAGAGCATGAACCACGGTGCGCGCCTGACGGACACCGCCCGGCTGGTGCTGGCGGACGATTGAGACGATGAGGTCTGAAAAGGGCGGCAGTCCTTCCGGACTGCCGCCCTTTTCCTCGCTGCCTGCGGGCAGGGAAAGGGGGAGCCCCATGCGCTTTACCAAAATGCAGGGCCTTGGAAACGACTATGTCTACCTCGACTGCACGAGGCAGACCCCGGCAGACCTGCCCGGGCTTGCCCGGCGGATGTCCGACCGCCACTTCGGCATCGGCTCGGATGGGCTCATCTGCATCTGTCCGTCGGAGAGGGCGGACTTTCGCATGCGCATGTTCAATGCCGACGGCTCCGAAGGGGCTATGTGCGGCAACGGCATCCGGTGCCTGGGTAAGTTCGTCTATGACAAGGGCCTGACCGCAAAGCGGGAGCTTGTCATTGAGACCCGGGCGGGGCTGCGCACGCTTTCCCTTGTCGTTGAGAGCGGTGCGGTGCGCTGCGTCACCGTGGACATGGGTGCGCCGAAAATCGGGGCTGTCATCACATTGTCTGTAAAGGGAATAGCCTATACAGGCGTTCCCGTGTCTATGGGCAACCCCCATTTCGTTGTGGAGACGGAGGACGTGGCCGGTCTGGACCTTCCGGACATTGGCCCGGTATTCGAGCACGACGCCCACTTTCCAGACCGCACCAATACGGAGTTTGTCCGGGTGCTGGGCCGGGACAGTGTGGAGATGCGCGTGTGGGAGCGGGGCAGCGGCGAGACCCTTGCCTGTGGCACCGGCGCCTGCGCCAGCGTGGCGGCCCTGTGCGCAGCCGGGCGCATCGGCCCGGCTGCCCGGGTGGAGCTGCTGGGCGGCAGCCTGGATGTCCGGTGGGACAGCGGGACGGGACACATCTTCATGACCGGCCCCGCTGTCACCGTATTTGAAGGGGATTGGCCGGACGACCCGGCGTAAAAGCATATTATATCAATCAATGCCGGCAGGGCATTTTGCCGCCGGTCAAACAGGAAAACGGCCCAACGGAGGGTGGAAGGTACGCGGAGCACGCGGCCTTTCCCCCTGCGCCGGGCCGTTTTGTATTTGCAGGAAGAATATCGCCGCGCGGCCGGGGCGGGCTCGCCCGGCGGCGGTGGGATAAAAGGAGGGTGCGGCAATGAACAAGCAGCGGCACGGCGGGGTACAAAGCCCCCTGTACAGCCCGGCGTTTGAGCATGACAACTGCGGCATCGGCGCGGTGGTGGACATCAAGGGCCGGCGCTCCCACCAGACGGTGGACAACGCGCTGAAGATTGTAGAGCGGCTGGAGCATCGGGCCGGCAAGGACGCGGAGGGCAAGACGGGGGACGGCGTGGGCATCCTGCTCCAGGTGTCCCACCGCTTTTTCAGCCGCGCCGCGGCCCAGTGCGGCTTCTCTCTGGGGGAGGAGCGGGACTATGGTGTGGGCATGTTCTTCTTCCCCCGGCAGGCCCTGCCCCGCAACCAGGCCAAGAAAATGTTCGAGCTGATCGTGGGCAAGGAGGGCATGGAGCTCATCGGCTGGCGCACGGTGCCGGTGCGGCCCGAGGTGCTGGGCCACAAGGCCCTGGCCAAGATGCCCTGCATCGAGCAGGCCTTCGTCCGCCGTCCGGCGGGGGTGGCGCGGGGACTGGATTTCGACCGTCGGCTGTACATTGCCCGCCGGGAGTTCGAGCAGTCCAACGACAACACCTATGTGGCGTCCCTCTCCAGCCGCACCGTGGTCTACAAGGGGATGTTCCTGGTGGGGCAGCTGCGCCAGTTTTACCCCGACCTTCAGGACGAGGGGTACGAGTCGGCCATCGCCCTGGTCCACTCCCGCTTTTCCACCAATACCAACCCCTCCTGGGAGCGGGCCCATCCCAACCGCTTCATCCTCCACAACGGCGAAATCAACACCATCCGGGGCAACGTGGACCGGATGCTGGCCCGGGAGGAGACCATGCACAGCGCCGTGTGGGATGGGGACATCGACAAGGTGTTCCCGGTGGTCAACGAGGCCGGGTCCGACTCCGCCATGCTGGACAATACCCTGGAATTCCTGGTGATGAGCGGCCTGCCCCTGCCCCTGGCGGTGATGATCTGCATCCCGGAGCCCTGGATGAATGGCCGGAATATTTCCCGGGAAAAGCGGGACCTCTATCAGTACTATGCGGTGATGATGGAGCCGTGGGACGGCCCGGCCTCCATTCTTTTCTCCGACGGTGACCAGGTGGGCGCGGTGCTCGACCGCAACGGCCTGCGCCCCTCCCGCTACTATGTCACCGACGACGACCAGCTCATCCTCGCCTCCGAGGTGGGCGTGCTGGACATCGACCCGGCGCGCATCGTGAAGAAGTCCCGGCTTGAGCCGGGCAAAATGCTGCTGGTGGACACGGTGGCCGGGCGCATCATCGGCGACGATGAGATCAAGGAGGGCTATGCCCGCCGCAACCCCTACGGCGAGTGGCTGGACCGGAACCTGGTGCGCCTGCGGGAGCTGCCCATCCCCAACCGCCGGGTGGAGAGCTATGACGACGTGCAGCGCACCCGCCTCCAGAAGGCCTTTGGCTATACCTACGAGGACGTGAAGAACACCATCCTCACCATGGCGAAAACCGGGGCGGAGGGGACGGCGGCCATGGGCATCGACATCCCCCTGGCGGTGCTCTCTGGCCACGATCAGCCCCTGTTCAGCTACTTCAAGCAGCTCTTCGCCCAGGTGACCAACCCGCCCATCGACGCCATCCGGGAGGAGATCGTCACCGACACCACGGTCTATATCGGCGACGACGGCAACCTCCTGGAGGAGACAGCGGACAACTGCCGGGTGCTCCAGGTGCACAACCCCATCCTCACCTCGGTGGACCTGATGAAAATCCGTGCCATGGACCGCCCGGGCTTCCATGTGGAGACAGTACCCATCCTCTACTACAAGAATACCCCCCTCAAGCGGGCGGTGGAGCACATGCTCATCGCCGCCGACCGGGCTTACCGGGACGGGGCGAATATCATCATCCTCTCCGACCGGGGGGTGGACGAGAACCATGTGGCCATCCCGTCCCTGCTGGCGGTGTCCGCCCTGGAGCAGCACCTGGTGCGCACCAAAAAGCGCACGGCGGTGTCGGTCATTCTGGAATCCGCCGAGCCCCGGGACGTCCACCATTTCGCCGCCCTGCTGGGCTACGGCGCCCGGGCCATCAACCCCTATCTGGCCCAGGACACCATCGGCGCCCTCATCCGGGAGGGGCTGCTGGACAAGGAATTTTCCGCCGCCGTGGACGACTACAATAACGCCATCCTCCACGGCATCGTCAAAATCGCCTCCAAAATGGGCATTTCCACCATCCAGTCCTACCAGTCGGCACAGATCTTCGAGGCCATCGGCATCTCCAGGGAGGTCGTCGACGAGTATTTTACCAACACCGTCTCCCGGGTGGGGGGCATCGGTCTGCGGGAGATTGAGGCCCTGGTGGACCGCAACCACAGCCGGGCCTTCGACCCCCTGGGGCTGGAGAGCGACGCAACGCTGGACTCGGTGGGCGCCCACAAGGCCCGCAGCGGCCAGGAGGATCACCTGTACAGTCCCCAGACTATACACCTCCTGCAGCAGGCGGCCTGGACGGGCAGCTATGACCTCTTCAAGCAGTACACCGCCCTGGTGGACGACCCGGCCAGGCCCCACACCCTGCGGGGCCTGCTGGAGATGAAATATCTTGATGAGCCCATCCCCATCGAAGAGGTGGAGAGCGTGGACTCCATCGTCCGCCGCTTCAAAACCGGGGCCATGAGCTACGGCTCCATCTCCAAGGAGGCCCACGAGTGCATGGCCCAGGCCATGAACCTGCTGGGGGGCAAGTCCAACTCCGGCGAGGGGGGCGAGGAGAGCGACCGGCTGGGCACCGACCGCTGCTCGGCCATCAAGCAGGTGGCCTCCGGCCGGTTCGGCGTCACCAGCGAGTACCTGGTCAGCGCTCAGGAAATTCAGATCAAAATGGCCCAGGGGGCGAAGCCCGGCGAGGGCGGCCATCTGCCCGGCGGGAAGGTGTACCCCTGGATCGCCCGCACCCGCCACTCTACCCCCGGCGTGTCTCTCATCTCACCGCCGCCCCACCACGACATCTATTCCATTGAGGACCTGGCCCAGCTCATCTATGACCTGAAAAACGCCAACCGGCAGGCCCGGATCTCGGTGAAGCTGGTCAGCGAGGCGGGGGTGGGCACTATCGCAGCGGGGGTGGCCAAGGCCGGGGCCCAGGTGGTGCTCATCTCCGGCTACGACGGCGGCACCGGCGCCGCCCCCCGCACCTCCATCCACAACGCCGGCCTTCCCTGGGAGCTGGGCCTTGCCGAGGCCCACCAGACCCTCATCCAGAACGGCCTGCGCTCCCGGGTGGTGGTGGAGACGGACGGCAAGCTCATGAGCGGCCGGGACGTGGCTATCGCCTGCATGCTGGGGGCGGAGGAATTCGGCTTTGCCACCGCGCCGCTGGTGACCATGGGGTGCGTGATGATGCGGGTGTGCAGCCTGGACACCTGCCCGGTGGGGGTGGCCACCCAGAACCCGGAGCTGCGCCGCCGCTTCCGGGGCAAGCCCGAATATGTGGCAAATTTCATGCGCTTTGTGGCCCGGGATCTGCGGGAGCACATGGCCCGCCTGGGGGTGCGCACCGTGGAGGAGCTGGTGGGCCGCACCGACCTTCTGCAGGTGCGCCGGCAGGCGGTGAACCGCCGGGCCGCCACGGTGGATCTTTCCGCCATCCTGGATAACCCCTATGCATGCGGAGAATATAAAACCCATTTCGACCCCGCCGACGTCTACGACTTCCACCTTGAGAAAACGGTGGATATGTCCGTGCTGCTCCCGAAGCTGGGCGGAGCCCTCAAAAAGGGTCAGAGGCGCGCGGTGTTCATCCCCGTGAGCTCCACCGACCGGACGGTGGGTACCATCCTGGGCTCGGACATCACCCGGCTCCACGGCGGCAGCCTTGCGGACGACACCTTCACCGTCCGCTGCACCGGCGGGGGTGGACAGTCCTTCGGTGCCTTCATCCCCAAGGGGCTGACGCTGACGCTGGAGGGGGACTCCAACGACTACTTCGGCAAGGGCCTGTCCGGCGGCAGGCTGGTGGTGTTCCCGCCGAAAAACGCCGCCTACAAGGCCGGGGAGAACATCATCATCGGCAACGTGGCCCTCTACGGGGCCACCTCGGGCAAGGCATTCATCGCCGGCGTAGCCGGGGAGCGCTTCGCCGTGCGCAACTCCGGCGCGTATGCCGTGGTGGAGGGCGTGGGCGACCACGGCTGCGAGTACATGACCGGCGGCCGGGTGGCGGTGCTGGGCGAGACGGGCAAGAACTTCGCGGCCGGCATGTCCGGCGGCATCGCCTATGTGTGGGATCCCCGGCGGGACCTCTATCTGCGGGTGAACAAGGAGCTTGTCTCCATCGAGCTTGTGACGGAGAAGCACGATCAGGAGGAGCTGCGCCGCATGATCGAGGAGCACGTGGCCGCCACCGGCTCGGAGCGGGGCCGGGCCATTCTGGCCGATTTTGAGCATGCCGTGGGCAGCTTCAAGAAGATCCTGCCCCGGGATTATGACCGGATCGTCCGGGCCATCGCCCAGTTTGAGGAGCGGGGAATGAGCCACGACGAGGCCGAAGTGGAGGCCTTTTATACCGTGACGGGAGGTGCGCGCTGATGGGAAAGCCCACGGGATTTTTGGAATATGGCCGACAGCCCAACGCCGCCGAGGGGCCGCTGGAGCGGCTGGGGCACTGGAATGAGTTCCACCCGCCCCTTCCGGCGGCGGAGCGGCGCAGGCAGGCCGCCCGGTGCATGGACTGCGGCGTGCCCTTCTGCCAGTCGGGGGTACAGCTCTTCGGCATGTTCACCGGCTGCCCGCTGCACAATCTGGTGCCCGAGTGGAACGACCTTGTCTACACCGGCAACCTCACCCAGGCATTGAGCCGCCTGCGCAAGACCAACAATTTCCCGGAGTTCACCGGCCGGGTGTGCCCGGCGCTGTGCGAGGCGGCGTGTACCTGCGGCCTGAACGGCAGGCCGGTGACGGTGCGGGACAACGAGCTTGCCATTGCCGAGGCGGGCTATGCCTCCGGCGCAACCGCCCCCCACTCGCCGGCGGTGCGCACAGGCAAGCGGGTTGCGGTGGTGGGCTCCGGCCCGGCAGGCCTTGCCGCTGCCGACCAGCTCAACCACCGGGGCCACGCCGTCACCGTGTTCGAGCGGGCCGACCGCCCCGGCGGCCTTTTGATGTACGGCATCCCCAACATGAAGCTGCAAAAGGAGGTCGTGGAGCGCCGGGTGCGTCTGATGGAGGCGGAGGGGGTGGAGTTCCGCACCGGCTGCGATGTGGGCCGGGATATATCCGCCCAGGCTCTGCTCGATGAATATGACGCGGTTATCCTGTGCTGCGGGGCCAAGAAACCCCGGGAAATCCAAGCGGAGGGAACGAGCGTAAAGGGAATTTACTTTGCAGTGGATTTTCTCGCCTCCACCACACGGGCCCTGCTGGACACCGGCCTTGCCAAGGGGACGTACCTCGACGCGGCGGGGCTTGACGTGGTGGTGGTGGGCGGCGGCGACACCGGAAACGACTGCGTGGGTACCGCCCTGCGCCACGGCTGCCGCAGCGTCGTCCAGCTGGAGATGATGCCCAAGGCGCCGGAGGTGCGCGCGGCGGACAACCCCTGGCCCCAGTGGCCCCGGGTCTGCAAGACCGACTACGGCCAAGAGGAGGCCATCGCCCGCTTCGGCCATGACCCCCGGCTCTACGAGACCACCGTGCGCCGCTGCCTTGCCGATGAGACGGGGGCGCTGCGGGCGATTGAGACGGTGCAGGTGGCGCGGCAGATGGAGAATGGCCGCCCCGTGCTGCGGGAGGTGCCCGGGACGCAGCGGGAGCTGCCCTGCCAGATGCTGCTCGTCGCGGCGGGCTTTCTGGGGCCGGAGGACTATGTGCCCGAGGCCTTTGGGACGTCCCGGGACGCGCGCGGTAATGTCGCAACCGCCGCGGGCGGCTATGCCACCGGTGTGCCCCGGGTATTTGCCGCCGGCGACATGCGCCGGGGCCAGTCCCTGGTGGTGTGGGGCATCGCCGAGGGGCGGGGGGCGGCCCGGGAGGTGGACGAATTCCTCATGGGCTACACAAACCTCACCTGACGGAAGACTCGGGAAGAACAGCTTTGCATGAAAAGGGCCGGGCGCTGCGCGCCCGGCCCTTTTCCGCATTTTTGCGGCGCAATTTTAATACTTGCGGGTATTCTCATTTCCGCCGGTTTCTGATATACTAATACAATAAACAAAAATATGCTTTCCAGGAGGAATCGGAGCCTTGAAGGAGCTTGAAATCCTGCGAAAAAGACTGGCCGAGGCCCTGCCGGAGCTGGAACTGCGCACAGATGAGCCCATGAGCCGCCACACCACCTTCCGCATCGGCGGGCCGGCAAGGCTGATGGCCCTGCCGAAAACGGAGGAGGAGCTTGCGGGCGCGGTGCGCCTGGCCGCCGGGTTTGGGGAGGAGTGCCTGATCATCGGCAACGGCTCCAACCTGCTGGTGGACGACGCCGGGCTTGACCGGTTCGTCGTCAAGACCGCCCCGGGCCTCTCCTCGCTCCATGTGGAGGGGGAGGGTATCAGCGCCGGCTGCGGCGTTACCCTGGCGGCACTGGCCGCCGCTGCGGCGGACCGGGGCCTTTCCGGCCTTGCCTTTGCCCATGGCATCCCGGGCAGCGTGGGCGGGGCGGTGGTGATGAACGCGGGGGCCTACGGCGGCGAGATGAGCCAGGTCACCGCCCTGGTGCGGTGGCTTGACCCCGCCGGCGCCGTCCACGAGACGCCGGGGGCGGCGTGCTCCTTCGGCTACCGGCACTCCGCCTTTTCCGACGGGGGGCGCTTTGTCCTCTCCGCACGGTTCGATTTGCGCCTGGGAGATCCGGAGGAGATTCGCGCCGAAATGCGTGACCTCATGGGCCGCCGGCGGGAGAAGCAGCCCCTGGAATATCCCAGCGCCGGCTCGGTATTCAAGCGGCCGGAGGGCCATTTTGCCGCGGCCCTCATCGACCGGTGCGGCCTGAAGGGGCTGCGGGTAGGCGGCGCCCAGGTGTCGGAAAAGCACGCGGGCTTCATCGTCAACACCGGCGGGGCCACCTGCGCGGACGTGCTGGCGCTGATTGAACAAATCCGGCAGCGGGTGTTCGCGGAGACCGGCGTGGAGCTGGAGACAGAAGTGAAGTATCTCAAATGAGGTGAGCGGGATGGAATTTATTGTTGTATCCGGCCTTTCCGGGGCGGGGAAGTCCACGGTCATGTCGATTCTGGAGGACGCGGGCTTTTTCTGCGTGGACAACCTGCCGCCGGCGCTGATCCCCAAATTTGCGGAGCTGTGCATGGTGGGCGGCGGCGCCTATGAGCGGGTGGCCATGGCCTGCGATATCCGGGGCGGTCAGAATTTCGACGGCCTTTTTGAGGCGCTGGACAGCCTTGGCGCCATGCGCTTTGAGTATAAGATCCTCTTTGTGGAGGCGGACACCGACACCATCATCAAGCGCTATAAGGAGACCCGCCGGGCCCATCCGCTGATGACGGAGGGCGGCTCCCTCACCGAGGCGGTGGAGCGGGAGCGGCGCACCATGGAGCCGGTGCGCCAGCGCGCGGCCTACATCATCAAAACGACGGCCCTCTCGCCCAAGAAGCTGCGGGACGAGGTGCTGGCCATCTTTGCCCCGGAGCGGGAGCGGAAGACGGAGATGAGCATCTGCGTGACCTCCTTCGGCTTCAAGTACGGCATCCCGGTGGAGGCGGATTTGGTGTTCGACGTGCGCTTTCTGCCCAACCCCTTTTATGTGGAGGAGCTGCGCCCTAAGACCGGCCTTGACGCGCCGGTGCGGGACTACATCTTCCAGTACGGCGAGACCGGGGAGTTCATGCGCCTTCTGAAGGAGATGATCGCCTTCCTGCTGCCCCACTTTCTGGAGGAGGGGAAGAGCGCCCTTGTCATCGCGGTGGGCTGCACCGGCGGGCGGCACCGCTCGGTGGCGGTGACCCGGGCGCTGGTGGAGTATATCCGCAGCCTGGGCTATGCCGCCGGGGAGAACCACCGGGACATGACGAGGGCATAGGGGATGAGACGTGAGCTTGCGTCGGGCCCCGCCATTGTGGCCATCGGCGGGGGCAACGGCCTGTCCAGCGTGCTGCGGGGGCTCAAGCGCTGCACCCGGGACCTGACGGCGGTGGTCACCGTGGCGGACGACGGGGGCGGCTCGGGCATACTGCGGGAGGACCTGGGCATGCCGCCGCCGGGCGACATCCGCAACTGCATGGAGGCGCTGGCCGACCGGGAGTCGCTGATGCAGCGGCTGCTGTCCTACCGGTTTGAGGAGGGGCGGCTGACGGGACAGGCCTTCGGAAACCTGCTGCTGGCCGCCCTCAACGGCATTTCCGACTCCTTCGACCAGGCGGTGGCCCGCATGAGCGAGGTGCTGGCCATCTCGGGGCGCATCCTGCCGGTGACCAACAGCAATGTGCAGCTGGAGGCCACCTTTGAAAACGGGGCCAGTGTGTGCGGCGAGTCCCGCATCTTCTCCTTCAAAAAGCAGCAGGACTGCCGCATCAGCCGGGTGCGGCTGCTGCCGGAGCAGCCGCCGGCCCTGCCCGCGGTGCTGGAGGCCATCGGCCGGGCCGAGGTGATTTTGCTGGGGCCGGGCAGCCTCTATACCAGCATTATCCCCAACCTGCTGGTGGAGGGGGTGGCTGAGGCGGTGTGCCGCAGCGACGCGCTGAAAATTTATATCTGCAACCTGATGACCGAGGACGGCGAGACCGAGGGCATGACCGCCGCTGACCATGTGGCAGCCCTGCAGCAGCACGGCGGGCGCGCTATCGCGGATATCTGCCTGTGCGGCAGCGACGCCGTGCCGCCGGAGCTGGCGGCGCGGTATTTCGCCCAGGACGCCGAGCCCATGGAGGTCAACCGGGCGGACATCGAGGCGCTGGGGGTGGAGCTGGTGAGCCGGCCGCTGGCCGACCTGTCCGCCGGGCTTGTCCGCCACAGCGGGGACCTTGCGGCCGCGGCAGTGATGGAGCTCTACCGCCAGCGGGGCAATACGAAGATTTTTTGAGCGAAAGGAGGGGCGGGCATGGGTGCGTCCTTTTCTGCGGAGGTAAAGCGGGAGCTTTGCAAAACCGAGGTGGGTCGGCGCTGCTGCGCCCGGGCGGAGGCCTACGGCATCCTGCTCTTCTGCAACACCTTCCACAGCCGGGAGGCCCGGATCATCACCGAGTCCCCCCACCTGAAGGCAAGGCTTCCCATACTCTTCCGACGGGCCTTCCACTTCTCCTTTGACACGATCTTGGATAAAGAGGGCGGGAAGAGCACCTTCCTCATCACCGACAAGGGCAAGCTGCGCGCCATTTTAGAGCTTTTTGGCCACGAGGTGAGCTCAGCCCCGTCCCTGCACATCAATTTTGCCGTGCTGGAGGATGAGCAGGAGCGCACCGCCTTCTTCCGGGGCGCGTTCCTCTCCGGCGGCGCGGTGACGGACCCCCTCAAGGGCTACCATCTGGAATTTGCCACCTCCCACTACTATGTGGGACGGGAGATGCCGGTGCTGCTGCGGGAGGCTGGGCTGGAGGCCAAGGAGACCACCCGGAAGGGCAACTACATTGTCTATTTCAAGCAGTCGGAGCATATTGAGGACTTTCTGACCGCGGTGGGCGCGCCGGTGTCCGCCATGGCGGTGATGACGGCCAAGCTGGAGCGGGACCTGCGGGGCAGCGTGAACCGCCGGGTCAACTGCGACAGCGCGAACCTGGATAAGACGGTGGCCGCCGCCCAGAATCAGATCGATGCCATCGAGCGGCTGCGGCAGCGGGGCGTACTGCAAACCCTGCCCGAGGGCCTTGCCGAGACCGCCCGGCTGCGTACCGCTCACCCGGAGCTGACTTTGAGCCAGTTGTGCGAGCTCTTTGACCCTCCGCTGACCAAATCCGCATTGAACCATCGGCTCCGGCGGCTGGTGGAGCTGGCAGCAAGCGAGGGCGAAGGCGCATAGCGCTTCCCATCGCCCCGTTTGGCTGCCGCCTTGCCTGCCCGTGGGCGGGCGGAACAGCCCGATTTTTTATCAACAACGAACAGGAGGCAGCACCATGGCCTTTGTCCATCTTCATGTGCATACGGAGTTTTCCCTGCTGGACGGCGCCTGCCGCATCACAGAGCTTGTGGAGCGGGTCAAGGCCCTGGGGCAGGAGGCGGTGGCCATCACCGACCACGGCGTGATGTACGGCGCGGTGGACTTTTACAAGGCCTGCCGCGCGGCGGGGGTCAAGCCCATCATCGGCTGTGAGGTATATGTGGCCCCACGGGGCCGCACCGACCGGGTGCACGAGCTGGACGCGGAGGCCCGCCATCTGGTGCTGCTGTGCGAGAATGAGGCGGGCTACCGCAACCTGTGCTACATGGTCTCCATGGCCTTTACCGAGGGGTTTTACACCAGGCCCCGGGTGGATATGGAGCTGCTGCGCGCCCACAGCGAGGGCCTCATCGCCCTGTCCGCCTGCCTTGCCGGAGAGATCCCCCGGCGGCTGCGGGCGGGGGACTATGCCGGGGCCAGGGCCCATGCCCTGGAGATGCGGGAGCTGTTCGGGCCGGACAACTATTTTCTGGAGCTTCAGGACCACCGCCTGCCCGAGCAGCGCGTGGTGAACGCCGGCATCCTCCGTCTGCACGACGAGACGGGCATCCCCCTTGTTGTCACAAACGACGCCCACTATCTCACCCGGGCGGACGCGGAGATGCAGGACACCCTCATGTGCATCCAGATGGGCAAAACGGTGGATGACGACAGCCGCATGCGCTTTGAAACGGACGAGTTCTACATCAAAAGCGAGGAGGAGATGCGCGCGCTCTTTCCCAACCACCCCGAGGCGGCGGACAACACCGCCGAAATCGCCCGGCGGTGTAATGTGGAGTTCCAGTTTGGTGTCTACCACCTGCCGGAATTCAAGCTGCCGGCGGGGGAGACAAGCGGCGACGCCTACTTTGAAAAGCTGTGCTGGAAGGGCTTTGAGGAGCGCTATCCCGGCGCCGGGGAGGACTACCGGGAGCGGCTGCGCATGGAGATGGGCGTCATCCGGCAGATGGGGTTTGTGGACTACTTCCTCATCGTCTCCGACTTTATCGGCTACGCCAAAAGCCAGGGCATCCCGGTGGGGCCGGGGCGGGGGTCGGCGGCGGGGTCCATGGTGTCCTATTGCCTGCACATCACCGACATCGAGCCCATGAAGTACTCCCTCTACTTCGAGCGCTTTCTGAACCCCGAGCGGGTGACCATGCCGGATATCGACATCGACTTCTGCATCCGCCGCCGGCAGGAGGTCATCGACTATGTCTCCCGCAAGTACGGCGAGGACCATGTGGCCCAGATCGTCACCTTCGGCACCATGAAGGCCAAGGCGGCCATCCGGGATGTGGGCCGGGTGCTGAGCATGCCCTACGCCGAGGTGGACGCCATCGCAAAGCAGGTGCCCTTTTCCCTGGATATGACGCTCTCCAAGGCTCTGGCCCTCTCCAAGCCTCTGGCCCGGATGGTGGAGGAGAACCCGCAGGTGAAGGAGCTCTACGACCTGGCCCGCAGGCTGGAGGGCATGCCCCGCAACGCCTCCACTCACGCCGCCGGCGTGGTCATCACCCGCCGGCCGGTGTATGAGTATGTCCCCCTGGCCACAAACGACGACCTGACCGTGACCCAGTACACCATGGTGACCCTGGAGGAGCTGGGCCTTTTGAAGATGGACTTTCTGGGCCTGCGCAACCTGACCATCCTGGACGACGCGGTGAAGCTGGTGCAGCAGCACGAGCCGGGCTTCCGCCTTGCCGACATCCCAGAGGACGACCCGGAGGTGTTCCGCATGCTCTCCGACGGGCGCACCTCCGGCGTGTTCCAGATGGAGTCCGCTGGCATGACCGGCGTGTGCGTGAGCCTCAAGCCCCAGAATATTGAGGACATCACCGCCATCATCGCCCTCTACCGCCCGGGCCCCATGGACTCCATCCCCCGGTTTATCGCCTGCAAGCAGGACCCGAAGCAGATTTCCTACAAGCACCCGGCCCTGGAGCCCATTTTGTCCGTCACCTACGGCTGCATCGTCTACCAGGAGCAGGTCATTGAGATTTTCCGCCGCCTGGCGGGCTACTCCCTGGGGCAGGCGGATATGGTGCGCCGGGCCATGTCCAAGAAAAAGGTGAAGGACATCGAGCGGGAGCGGGCGGCCTTCATCAACGGCGACAGCGCCCGGAACATCGCCGGCTGCGTGAAAAACGGCATCGACGCCGCCGTGGCCCAGTCCATCTACGACGAGATCTACGACTTTGCAAACTACGCCTTCAACAAGGCCCACGCGGTGAGCTACGCCGTCGTGGCCTACCAGACGGCCTGGTTCAAGTGCCACCACACCCGGGAGTATATGGCGGCGCTGCTCACCTCGGTGCTGGACTCCCAGGAGAAGGTGGCGGAATATATCTCCGAGTGCCGCAGCAATGGCATCGCCCTGCTGCCCCCTGACATCAACGAGTCGGGCGCCGCCTTCACCGTGGCCGGGCAGGACATCCGCTTCGGCCTTGCCGCCCTCAAGGGGGTGGGCCGCGGGGTGGTCAGCGACATCCTGGCCGAGCGGGGAAAGGGCGGGCCCTTTGCCACCTTCCCCGAATTTTGCAGCCGCATGGCCGGGTGCGATGTGAACAAGCGGGTGCTGGAGAGCCTGATCCGCTCGGGCTGCTTTGACCGTCTGCGCTACAAGCGCTCCCAGCTGCTGAAGGTCTACGAGCAGGTGGTGGACTCCATCGCCCGGGACCGGCGGCAGAACCTGGAGGGTCAGTTCGACCTGTTCGGCGGCGGAGAGGTGCGCACCTATGAGGTGCCCCTGCCAGACCTGCCGGAGTTCTCCCGGCAGGAGCTGATGGCCATGGAGAAGGAGACCACCGGCCTCTATCTCTCCGGCCACCCCCTGGACGAGTACCGGGAGGCCATCGCCCGCTGCCGGGCGGTGCCCATCGCGTCCATCCTGGCGGACTTCAAGGCAGAGGGAGGGCCTGCCTCCTACAGCGACGGTCAGCGCCTGACCATTGCCGGCGTCATCACCGCGGTCAAGACCAAGCCCACCCGCAGCAACTCTATGATGGCCTATGTCACCCTGGAGGACGATACGGCGTCTATGGAGCTTTTGTGCTTCTCCCGGGTGCTCACCGCCAGCGGCTCCTATCTGCGCGCCGATGTGCCGGTGTCCGTCCAGGGCAGGCTCTCCGCCCGGGACGAGAAGGAGCCCCAGCTGATGGCGGACCAGGTCACGCCCCTGTGGCAGGTGGCCCCGGGGGAGGGAGACGCGCCCAATGCCACCCTCTGGATCAAGGTGGCGGACAGCGGGGCCATGCTGCGCTGGGTCAAGAGCCTTCTGGGCATGTTCCCTGGCCGCCAGGCCGCGGTACTCTATCTGGAGGATCAGAATAAGCGCCTGCGGGCCATGTGCAGCCAGCATGAGGCGCTGCTCGCCGAGCTGCGCACTGTGCTGGGCGAGGATTGCGTGGTGCTTAAATGAGAAACAACGCAAGAGGGGAGGCGGACTATGGCAAAAGGTGAAAAGCGGCAGCATCTGCTGGCCAAGATCGTGACGGCGCTGACCCGGCCCCTGGCGCAGATCGCAAAGCTCATGTTCCACCGCCTGGGAATCATCTCGTCCATGATTGTCCTGCAGATCGCCTTCTATGTGATGGTGCTGGCCGAACTGCGCAACACCCCCTACTTTCACATCATCAACACGGTTCTGCTTGCCCTGTCCGCCTTTGCGGTGCTGTGGATCGTGAGCAGCCGTAGCAACCCGGGGTACAAGATGGGCTGGATCATCATCGTGCTGCTCTTTCTGCCCTTCGGCGTGGTGGCCTATCTGCTGCTGGGCGGGAACCGGCTGTCCAGGTATAACCAGCGCCGGCTGCGCTCTATGGAGCGCACGGTGCGTGCAAACCTGGGGCCGGAGTGCGGCCGCTGGGAGCATCTGTGCACCCTTGCCGGAGAGGACGCCGGCTGTATGGCCCGCTACCTGGAAAAAAACGCCTCCTGCCCGGTCTACGGGAACACCGCCACCCGCTTTTACCCCCTGGGGGACGACTGCTATGAGGATATTTTAAGCGCCCTGCGGGGGGCCCGACGCTATATCTTCATTGAATATTTCATCATTGCGGAGGGCAAGCTCTGGGGCTCCGTGCTGAAAATCCTGAAGGAGAAGGCGGCCCAGGGAGTGGAGGTGCGGGTCATTTACGACGACGTGGGCTCCATCTTCACCCTGCCGGCGAGCTACCCCGCAACCCTTGAAAAGGCGGGCATCCAGTGCCGGGTCTTTAACCGGATGGTGCCGGTGCTGTCCCTGCGGCAGAACAACCGGGATCACAGGAAGTATATGATTGTGGACGGCACGGTGGCTTTTACCGGCGGCATCAACATGGCCGACGAGTATATCAACATCAAGCCCCGCTTCGGCCACTGGAAGGACTGCGCCATCCGCCTGGAGGGGGACGCGGTGTGGTCCATGACGGTGTCGTTCCTGTCCATGTGGGACTTTACCCGCAACGCGGACGAGGACCTGGCGCGCTACCGCCCTATGCAGACCGCCCCCGCCGCCCCGGGCTATGTGCAGCCCTACCACGACTGCCCCTGGGACACCGAGCCGGTGGGGCAAATGGTGTACCTCAACCTCATCAACCGCGCCAAGCGCTATGTCTATATCACAACGCCCTATCTCGTCATCGACTCGGCGGTGTCCACCGCCCTGGCCCTGGCGGCAAAGTCCGGGGTGGATGTGCGCATCATCACCCCCCACATCCCGGACAAAAAGACCGTTTTTGAGGTAACCCAAGCCTACTATCCCGAACTTTTGGACAGCGGCGTGAAGATCTACGAGTATGCCCCGGGCTTTATCCATGGCAAGCTCTTTGTGGTGGACGACTATTTTGCCACGGTGGGCACGGTGAACCTCGACTACCGCAGCATGTTCCTGCATTTTGAAAACGGCGTGCTGCTCTACGGCACACCCGCGGTGGGCGACATCCGCCGGGACTTTCTGGAGACCCAGGAAAAGAGTATTCCCGTCACCGCGAGGGACTGCCGGCGGGTGCCGGCGCTGCGGCGGTTTGTCCGGAGCCTGCTGCGGCTTTTTGCGCCCCTACTGTAAAGGGAAGGACCATTACAGGCGTTGAAACGAAACGAAAAGGCGCCCCGCTGCGGCAGGCTCTGCCGGCGGGGCGCCTTTTGCGCGCTGCTTGGATTATTTTTTCTTGGCGGCGGCGCAGCAGCCGCGGGTGTCCTGATAGCTCTCGGGCTGGGGAATGGTGTTGGGCGGGAAAAATTCGTCCACGGGGAACTGCACCTGCCGGAAGATGGCGCAGGGGTCCTCCTCGCCGCTGCCGGCGCACTCCTTGCTGGGGATGCAGTAGTCGTAGGCGGGGATGAGCAGCTGGCTGTCCCGCTCCAGCCGGATGATGGAAAACTGCCCCAGGGTGACGTAGACCCGCTTACCCTCCCCGGAGAAGGACAGGGCGTCGGAGAAGCAGCCGGCGATGGCCTCGGGAATGTCGGCGCCGTCGCAGCAGTCGCAGATGCGGCACTCGCAGGGGTCCACCAGCTTCATGCCCAGAATCAGCGGATCCACGCACTCCACCACCGCGGAGGGCAGGCTGCTGCGCACGGTCTCGGGCCGGTCGTAGCCGTCCAGCACGGTTTTGGAGGAAAAGACCTTTGCGTTGCCCTCGCTGCCGAACAAAATGGCCCGCTTGTCGAACACCGCAAGGCCGGAGATGGCCACCGGCCGGGCGGTGCCCACAAAGGCGTCGGCGGTGATGCGGTAGAAGTAGCGCACGTCTACGGTGTAGAAGCCGCGGTGGAAGCTGACGGGCTCCACGTCAATGTACGCATACAGCAGCTCGGCCTGGCCGGCCTTGAGGCTGATGGCCCGGTCAAGGGCGGCCTGAGAGCTTTGGGTGGGGTAGAGGCGGAGATCTTCTACGCAGTCCTTATCCCGGCAGCTGTCGAAGATCTTTCGGGTGTGGATGCACACGGCCTCCCGGATGCCGGCGGTATCGGCAACGGGGCCCGGCTCAATGAATTCAGCCATGGTAGTACCTCCCGATGGTTTGATGGGACAAGGAAGAGCGGCGCTCTTTCTTTCCACTCCATTGTATGACCGGGCGGGAAAAGGGTGCGCGAAGGCAAAAAGCGGCGCCCGAAGGCGCCGCTTTCGATGGGATGTGAAGGTTACAGCCTGGACTGGCGCAGGGCGATCTCGTGGCGCTCCGGGCCGGTGGAGACGATGGTGATGGGCACGCCGATCTTCTGCTCCAGGAAGGCAACATAATTCTGGGCCTCGATGGGGAGCTTGGTAAAGTCCCGCTGGCCGCGGATGTCGCACTTCCAGCCCGGCAGGGTCTCGAACACGGGCTTTGCCCGCATGAGCAGCGGGGTGACGGGAAAGCGGTCGGTGAGGGCGCCGTCGATCTCGTAGCCCACGCAGACCTTGATCTCGTCCAGGTAGCCCAGCACGTCCAGGCAGGTCAGGGCCACCTGGGTGGCGCCCTGCACCATGCAGCCGTAGCGGGTGGCCACGGTGTCGAACCAGCCTACCCGGCGGGGCCGGCCGGTGGTAGCGCCGAACTCGCCCCGGTCGCCGCCCCGGCGGCGCAGCTCGTCGCCGGCGTCTCCGGTGAGCTCACTGACAAAGGGCTCGGCATGGGAGCCGACGCTGGAGGAATAGGCCTTGGAGACGCAGATTACATCCTCGATGGCGGTGGGCGGGATGGCCGCGCCCACGCAGCCGAAGCCCGCCAGGGTGTGGGAGGAGGTGGTCATGGGGACGATGCCCAGGTCCGGGTCCTTCATGGAGCCCAGTTGGCCCTCCAGCAGGATGGACTTGCCCTCCCGCAGGGCCTGGTGGACGTAGTCCACCGCGTCGCCCACATAGGGGCGGAGAATCTCCCGGTATTCAAGCAGCTCCCGGAAGAGAGCGTCGGCGTCCAGCGCGGGCTTGTGGTAGAGGTGCTCGAAGAGCACGTTCTTGAGCTCTACCGCGGCGTTCAGGCGCTGGCGCAGCCGCTCCTCATCGAAGAGGTCGCACACCTGGATGCCGATCTTGGCGTATTTGTCGGAATAGAAGGGGGCGATGCCGCTCTTGGTGGATCCGAAGGCATGGCCGCCCAGGCGCTCCTCCTCATAGCCGTCCTGGAGGACGTGATAGGGCATGAGAATCTGCGCGCGCTCGGAGATGATCAGGTTGGGGGCCGGAACACCCTGGCCGGTGATGCTGGAAAGCTCCGCAGCGAGCTTGCGGATGTCCAGCGCAACGCCGTTGCCGATGATGTTGGTGACATGGGGATAGAAGATGCCGGAGGGGAGGGTATGCAGGGAGAAGCGGCCATAATCATTGATGATGGTGTGGCCCGCATTGGCGCCGCCCTGGAAGCGGATGACCACGTCGGAACTCTCGGCGAGCATGTCGGTAATCTTGCCCTTGCCCTCGTCGCCCCAGTTTGCACCTACGATTGCCTTGACCATTTTTTACCTCCGCCGGCCGGGATTCGCAACCGCTGCGCGGATTTGCCTTATCCGGCCCGCTTTAATGCCCGGGGCGGCCATGCCGCCCGGGCGACCTTATTATATCCGACTGCTTCAGTATGTGCAATAGCTTTTTCCGTTTTTTTACATGGCGGAGGCTGGCCGCGGCAGGCGGGAAAGAGGGGTTTACTTTCTTACGATACCATGTTAAAATCAGTTGAAAAATGATTTTTGGAGGGGAAAATCATGATCAAGAACGCGGCGGCCCAGAGCGAATTGCTGTGCCGGGCCATCCTGGCGCTGAAAACGGAGGAAGAGTGCCAGGCGTTTTTGCAGGACCTGTGCACCGTATCGGAGCTGCGGGCCATGGAGCAGCGCATGGAGGTGGCGGTGCTGCTCTCCGACGGGCTCATCTACAATGACATTCTCGAGCGCACCGGGGCGTCCAGCGCCACCATCAGCCGGGTGAACAGGGCGCTGCAATACGGCGCGGACGGCTACAAAACCGTGCTGCCCCGGGTGAAGGAGCAGGCGTGATGGGGGAGAGCTACGGATTTCTGGCCCAGTCCTACGACGAGCTGACCGCCGACGTAGACTACCGGCGCTGGGCGGACTATATTGAGTGGCATTTCGCCAGGCAGGGCGGCGCGGTGGAGTCGGTGGCGGAGCTTGCCTGCGGTACCGGCAGCCTTGCCCGGCTGCTGGCCCAGCGGGGCTATCAGGTCACGGCGGTGGATTTGTCGGAGGATATGCTGTGCGTGGCCCAGCAGAAATGCGCGGACCTGCCGGTGCGGTTCGTCCACCAGGACATGAGCCGTCTTACCCTGGCCGAGCCGACGGACGCGGTGGTCTGCTGCCTTGACAGCGTAAACTACGTGACGAAAAAGGGCGCCCTTGCGCGCGCCTTCGACCGGGTATACCGCTATCTCAAGCCCGGCGGGCTGTTTCTCTTTGACGCCAAGACGCCGCTGGCCCTGGAAGAGGCGGACGGCCAGGTCTACCTGGACGAGACGGAGGACCTTTTCTGCGTGTGGCGGGGCGAGTATTCCCCGCGCCGGCGCGTGTGTGGCTACGGCATCGATCTGTTCCGCCGCCGGGCGGACGGCGCCTGGGAGCGGGGCGGGGAGTACCACGAAGAATACGCCTACACTCCGGAGGAGCTTGCCGGCTATCTGCGCCGGGCGGGCTTTGCCGAAATCCGGCAGTACGGCGACAAGAAAAAGACTGTGCCCCGCCCGGATGAGCGGCGGATTTTCTTTGCAGCGCGAAAAGAAAGGTGACGAACATGGATGAGCTGATTCGGGTCATTGCAAAGGACGCCCCGGTGAAGGCGATGGCCATTGAGGGCACGGCCCTTGTGGAGCGCGCCCGCCGGATTCACGATACCTGGCCGGTGGCCACGGCGGCCCTGGGCCGGCTTTTGATGGCCGCCTCTATGATGGGGGACATGCTCAAGGAGGACAACGGCTCGCTGACGCTCCGGGTGCGGGGCGGCGGGCCGCTGGGCGCCCTCACCGCGGTGTCGGACAGCCGGGGCAACGTGCGCGGCTATGTGCAGAACCCGGCGGTGGACGTGCCCCGGAAGGCCCACGCCAAGCTGGATGTGGGCGCCGCGGTGGGCAGTGCCGGCGAGCTGACCGTCATCAAGGATATGGGCATGAAGGAGCCCTATGTGGGCTCTGTGCAGCTGGTAGGCGGCGAGATTGCCGAGGACATCGCGGCCTACTATGTGGAGAGCGAGCAGGTCCCCACGGCCTGCGCCCTGGGGGTGCTCATTGCGCCCGACCAGACGGTGCAGACGGCGGGGGGCTACCTCATTCAGCTGCTGCCCGGTGCGGACGATGGCGTAATCTCCGCCCTGGAGCGGGGCATCGCCCGGGTGGGGGCGGTCAGCGCGGCGCTGTCCAAAGGCACGGGCATCCTGGATGTGGTGCGGGAGGTGCTCTCGGAATTTGAGATCGAGGTTCTCGAGCGCCGGGAGGTGGCATATAAGTGCTATTGCTCCCGGGAGCGGGTGAGCCGGGCCCTGATCAGCATGGGCGAGGCGGAGCTGCGCGGCCTCATTGAGGAGCAGGGGGGCGCGGAGCTCACCTGCCAGTTCTGCGATAAGGTTTACCGCTACTCCAAGGAAGAGCTGGAGACGCTGCTGCGCGGCGCATTGGAAAAATAACCGGGAAAAGGCAAAAATAAACTTGACAATCCCCTATGCTGTAGCTTATAATAATCTTCGCCGTCTGATGGGCGGCGGGCACACGGGAGCATAGCTCAGCTGGGAGAGCACATGCCTTACAAGCATGGGGTCACAGGTTCGAGCCCTGTTGTTCCCACCATTTTGGCCGTGAAAAATGTGGCGCGGTAGTTCAGTTGGTTAGAACGCCGGCCTGTCACGCCGGAGGTCGAGGGTTCAAGTCCCTTCCGCGTCGCCATTTTCTTTTCGGTCGTTTTATATGCCTCTGTAGCTCAGTTGGTAGAGCAGCGGACTGAAAATCCGCGTGTCGCTGGTTCGATTCCGGCCGGAGGCACCATTTGCGAGTGTAGCTCATCTGGTAGAGCGCCACCTTGCCAAGGTGGAGGTAGCGAGTTCGAGCCTCGTCACTCGCTCCATTCCCCAAGAAGGCCGGGCCTTCTTGGGGAAAGCAAATGGCGCCATAGCCAAGTGGTAAGGCAAGGGTCTGCAAAATCCTGATGCCCCAGTTCAAATCTGGGTGGCGCCTCCAAAGAGAATGAGCAGGCCTGGCGCTTGCTCATTCCTTTTTATTCCGCAGTTTCCCCGCCGGCATTTCCGGGTGTAGCGCAGTTGGTAGCGCGCTTGGTTCGGGACCAAGAGGCCGTGGGTTCAAATCCCGCCACTCGGACCATGCAGAGTGTCCTTATAGGATCTGAGTATCCTGTAATGGACACTCTGCTTTTTTATGTAGAAAATGGTGAAAAGTTGGAGCTGTCGATGCTCACCCGTTCCCGCAGGCACAGCAGCTTGACCTTATGCTCGGTCAGCAGGGCGATGTACTGCTTTGTCATGCCC
>CAKUIM010000017.1 GCA_934660965.1 uncultured Oscillospiraceae bacterium
CGAGTATTGGGCAAGGAAAAAGGGACAGGCTGCGCTGGATCAGGAAAACGCCGCCCTTGCCGCAGAGGGCAAACCCACCAAGCCGACACGCTTTGAAACCGACAAGGAGAAGCTGCGCCGGATTATCCGAAAAAGGCTGAGAGCGGCGCTGATGCAGCGGAAATCATCCGCAGCAAAAGCGCCGCTCTGAAAGCAAAATAAAATTCGGGCTACCCCGACTGACTCGCAACAGAAAAAGTAGCCCGAAAACCCAAAAGGGGCGAGACGAACCCGTCTTCGTCTTGCCCCTCAAAGGTAGCAAAAAGACGGGAAGAAATCAAGAGGAGGTAATGACAATGTGATATGTAACGCTAGAAGATGTCCGGTACACACAGCAGTCCAATGATCTGGTGATGCTGGAGGGAGATTGCCGGGTGGCGGATGTCATCTATGCCGCAAACAAAGTCCGGCGTCAGGCGGCACCTTGACAACTGAAGGCTGAGAAGGGAAGAGACCGGGGTTTCCCCGGCCTCTTTGCTGTTCTTGCCATAAAATATGTATAACATATTGACTTGGTTGTACGATGTGGTATGATATACCTAAAGAAATGAAAGGAGTGATTTCGGATGGCGAAAGTATCAACCAGCATTTCCATTGATGCCGACGTGAAAGCGCAGGCTCAAGCTCTGTTTGCAGACTTCGGCCTTGATTTGTCCACCGCAATCAACATCTTCCTGCGGCAGTCGATCCGTGAGAATTGCATCCCGTTTACCATTCAGCGAGAGGTTCCAAACGCGCCCGCCGTTGATCAGCATTCGAAAGAGGCGGAAGGCATCGCCTGATGGCAAGTGATTTCAACCGGAAGTACGATGGCCATGGATGCCGTACTTCGCTGTGAAAGGGAGTAGGAGAATGTGTAGTTTATTCGCTTTCCCGACTCCCGTACACATCGGCGATGCGATGTTCATCAGCTGACAGGAGAACCCAAAGCCGTCCTGCTGCTGCGTGCGCTGCCGCCCGGATATTCTTTGTTAGAAGACCAAATTGAGAGGTAATCTATGTTTCAAGTGATCAAAACGGAGGGGAAGGCCCGCCGGGGCGAATTTACCTGCGCCCACGGCACGGTCCAGACCCCGGTTTTTATGAATGTAGGCACCCAGGGCGCCATCAAGGGCGGCCTTTCCGCCTTTGACCTTAAGGAGATCGGCTGCCAGGTGGAGCTTTCCAACACCTATCACCTCCATCTGCGCCCCGGAGACGACGTGGTGCGCCGGATGGGCGGTCTGCACCGCTTTATGCGATGGGACGGGCCCATGCTCACCGATTCCGGCGGCTTCCAGGTCTTTTCCCTGTCCGGTCTGCGCAAGATTACGGAGGAGGGGGTCACCTTTTCCTCCCACCTGGACGGGCATCGGATCTTCATGGGCCCGGAGGAGTCCATGCGAATCCAGTCGAACCTGGGCAGCGACATCGCCATGGCCTTTGACGAGTGTGTGGAGAACCCCGCCCAGTACGACTACGCAAAGGCGTCCTGCGAGCGCACCCTGCGGTGGCTCATGCGCTGCAAGGCAGAGCATGACAAGTTAAATGCCTTGCCAGACTGTGTCAACCCGCGGCAGATGATCTTCGGCATCAATCAGGGGGCGACCTACCGGGACCTGCGCATCTGGCACATGCAGGAGACGGCCAAGATCGACTGCGACGGCTACGCCATCGGCGGCCTTGCGGTGGGGGAGCCCACCGAGGTCATGTACGACATCATCGAGGCGGTGGAGCCTTACATGCCAAAGGACAAGCCCCGGTATTTGATGGGGGTAGGCACGCCCTCCAACATCATCGAGGGCGTGGCCCGGGGGGTGGACTTCTTCGACTGCGTCATGCCCGCCCGCAACGCCCGCCACGGCAAGCTCTTCACCTGGTCGGGGGCGCTGAACATCAAAAATGAGAAATATAAGCTCGACGAGCGGCCCATCGACCCGGAGTGCGACTGCCCGGTGTGCCGGAACTTCTCCCGGGCGTACCTGCGCCACCTGTTTGTGGCGGGGGAGATGCTGGCCATGCGTCTTGCGGTGATGCACAACCTCTACTTCTATAACAGCCTGGCCGCCGCCATCCGCGCCGCGCTGGACGAGGGGCGCTTCGGGGACTTCCGGGCGGAATACGCGGAAAAGCTCGCCGGCCGGGTAAAATAATGGAAAAAATCAAATTTTGCTCTTGTGCTTTGCCCCATGCGCCGTTATAATAACTGATATGTTCAGAATCCTTTGCCCATAAAATTTTGACAACGGAGGAATCGTTTACTATGCCGACTATGTTTCGTGTCCTGGCCAGCAGCACTTCTTCTGCCGGCGGCGGCGGCAGCGCCGTGATGCTCATCGCGATGGTTGCCATGCTGGCTGTGTTCTGGCTGCTGGTAATCCGCCCGGAAAACAAGAAGAAAAAGGCTGCCAATGAAATGCGCTCCGCCCTGAAGCCCGGTGATGAGATCACCACCATCGGCGGCATTGTCGGCACCATCTGCGCCGTGAAGGAAGAGACCATCGTCATCGAGACCGGCGCCGACCGCGTGCGCGTCGAGTTTGCCAAGTGGGCTGTGTCCAGCCGCGGCAAGCAGAGCAGCCAGGACGCCTCCTCTGCCCAGACCGGCACCGAGGAAAAGCAGGGAGAGAAAAAGGGCCTCTTCGGCCGCAAGAAGGGCGAAAGCGGCGAAAAGAAGGACCAGTAAGCCCCGGCCAATCTGTCATACCAAACACCTCCTCCGCATAGGCTTTTGCAAGCCTTGTGTGAGGAGGTGCTTTTTTATGGGGAAGCGAGAGGAACGCCCGGCTGATTTCCTGGCCATGGCGGCGGCGTCCCTGCTGGGGGGCGCTTTGGGGACGTGTGCTGCCCTGGCGCTGCTGCTGGGGTGCTCGGCGGCCATTTCGGCGGGGCTGCTGTCTGAAAAGCTCAGGGTCCAGGCGGTGATTGCCGCCTGCGTGCTGGGCGGCTTTTTCGGCGGCGGGTTTACCTGCCGGCGCTGGGGCCGGCGTACGCTGCTGGCCGGGCTGTCAGCCGGGGGCGTCTTTTTCCTGATCCTGCTGACCGTCGGCCTGATGGCCTACGGCCCGCCCGAGCTTGGTACGCAGGTGCTGGCGGTAGCTCTGGGCTGCCTGTGCGGCGGCGCGCTCTCGGGGCTTTTCTGCGTCGGGAGAAAAAAGAAAAAGCGGGGGACGCCGAACCGGGGCGCATCCCGATAAGGGACAGGGAAGAAGGGCTCGGGATGGAGCGCTGCCCTTGCCGCCCGGCGGGTGGCCTGTCATGCGCTTGACGGCGGGGACATAAAAACGGTGCCCATTTGCCGCCCGCCTGCTGCGGTGTGCCGCCGGTCCGGCGGGCCGGATGGGAAAAGGCTGCCGCCGGACCTTGACAGGTATGCTTTGGGGCAAAAAATGCCGAAACGGCCCGATTTCAACATATGGGCGCATTTTTGCGAAAAAGCACTATATCCTGTGCTTCGGCCTGCGTTTGGGGCGCGGGCTGCTCTCTTGGTTCACGCGGTTTACATAATTAAGTATACATAAGATGGTGGCATAATTCACAAAAAATTAAAAATATCGGTTTTTCGCTTGCGCTGGGCCAAAAACTGATTTATAGTAATCTTTACCTTCTTTCTTTTTCTTTTTGCTGATTTGCTGCTGGGGAAATGCCTGACGGCATGCGGCTTTTCGTACCCTGCCCTGCGTATGCGGGGGCGCCTTTAGATTTGCTTGACGGAGGAATGTTCCCGCATGGCTGTCCCGAGGCGGCTCTGGCCGCGGCTTCCGCTTTTGGTCATAGCCGGGGCGGCTTGTACATACCCTTGCAGTGTGGGGTGATGACATGCCGAAGAGGTTAAGCGCGCGGGCCCTCGCCCGGCCAGGGTGGGACGAGCTTGCACCCTTGGCGGTGCTGACGGCCTGCTTTGCTGCCGGTGCGCTGACCGGGACGCTGCTGTGCGCCGGCGCGGGTGCAGGCGGCGGGGCGCTGGGGGACTATCTGCGCGGATACATAACGGCTCTTGCTGCCGGTACATTGAGGCTTCCGTCCTTCTGGGCGGCTGCGTGGGAATTGTGCCGCTGGCCGCTGCTTGTTTTCCTGCTGGGCTTTACCGCCTTTGCCCTGGTGGCGATACCGGCGGCTTTTTTTGTCCGCGGGCTGCTTCTGGGCTATGCGGTGGGCGCGTTCGGGCAGGTGTTCGGCCGGGGCGGGCTGCTGGCTGCCCTGTGCGTATTTGGAATGACGGTGCTGTTTTCGCTTCCGGCGCTCTTTGCGGCGGGAAGCGGCGCCTTTTTTTGTACCGTTCGGGCCAGACCGTCCCGCGGCGAGGGCGGCGTCCCGGTGTCCCGGCGCTTTGCCCGCGCCGCAGCCTGGCTGCCGGCCCTTCTGGCGGCGGCTGTGGTGCAGTGGGCGGTGATGCCCGGTGTGGTGCGGGACGTGTGTTCTTTTTTGAATTTATGGTAGAGGGAGATGAGTGGAATTGGATTATCTGTCCGGGTATGAGCATTACCTTGCGGATGAGAAGAAGGCCTCTGCCAATACCGCCAGCTCCTATCTGCGGGACGTGCGGCAGTTTTCTGCCTGGCTTGCGGGCCGGGGGCTGGATGCTGCCCAGGTCAGCCAGAACGACGTGCGCGGCTACGCCCAGTATCTGAAGGGCTGCGCCAAGTCCGAGGCCACGGTGGTGCGCTCTGTGGCGTCCCTTAAGTCCTTCTACAGCTATCTCGTCTCCCGACGGGTGCTGGCGGTAAACCCGGCCAAGGGCTACACGCCGGCCAAGGTGGAGCGGAAGCTGCCGGAAATTCTCACCGGCAAGGAGGTAGAGCTGTTCCTGGAGCAGCCGGACCCCTCCGACCCCAAGGGCTGCCGGGACAAGGCCATGCTGGAGCTTTTGTACGCCACCGGCATCCGCGTGAGCGAGCTTATCGCCCTGGACGTGTCCGATATCAACCTGACGGTGGGCTTTATCCGCTGCCGCGGCAACGGGAAAGAGCGTATGATCCCCATGTACCGGGCGGCAGTGCGGGCGCTGCGGGCCTATGGGGAGGACGTCCGCCCCCAACTCATCCGCGACGCGGATGAAACGGCCTTCTTCGTCAACCTCGGCGGGGAGCGGATGAGCCGCCAGGGCTTCTGGAAGATTGTCAAGCACTACCAGGAGAAGGCGGGCATCGCCAAGGACATCACCCCCCACACCCTGCGCCATTCCTTCGCGGCGCACCTGCTGGAAAACGGGGCGGACCTCAAATCCATCCAGGAGATGCTGGGGCACGCGGATATTTCCTCCACCCAGGTGTACACCCAGGTGGTCAACCAGAAAATCAAGGACGTATATGCAAGGGCCCATCCCAGGGCTTGAGGCGGCGGATGGTCTGTACGGCAGGCTTCCGCCGCTTTGTGCTGCCGGGGGCGGCCGCCGGGGCGGCGTGCGAATTTTTCTTGTCCGGCGGAGAATTTTCTGCTATACTTAATATGCAGGAGTATTCGGAAAACAACAGGAAAGAGGTGGGGATCATGTATAAAGTGGGGGATAAGATTGTTCACCCCATGCACGGGGCGGGCGTGATTGATTCTATTGTCAGCAGAAAGGTCAACGGCGTCCGGCGGGACTATTACCAGCTGCGCCTTCCGGCGGACAGCATGCAGGTGATGATCCCCACGGACCATACCGACGAAATCGGCGTGCGCCCGGTGATGGGCCCCGGGGAGGCCGCCCAGGTGATGGCGGCGCTGTGCAGCATCCAGGTGGATATGTCCCAGAACTGGAACCGCCGCTACCGGGAGAATATGGTGCGTCTGAAAAGCGGGGACCTTTTGGAGGTGGCCCGGGTGGTGAAGGGCCTGATGCTGCGGGACGGGGAGCGCGGGCTGTCTACCGGCGAGCGCAAGATGCTTCACTCGGCCCGGCAGATTCTGCTCTCCGAGCTGGTCCTGGCCCAGGATTTGAGCTATCAATGCGCGTCGGAGCGCCTGGACGAGGCTCTGGCGTGAGCGGTGCAGAAAGAGCGGGTGAAGGACATGGGCCTTTTTGACAGATTGAAAAAGCGGCAGCAGCCCCAGGACTGGTGCGCTGCGGTGGTGGTGGCCGCCGGCTCGTCGCAGCGCATGGGCTTTGATAAGCTTATGGCCAGCGTGGGCGATACGCCGGTTCTGGTCCACACCCTGCGGTCGATCTCGGCATCCCAGAGCGTCCGGGAGATTGTCCTTGTGGTGCGGGAAGAGCTGATTGTTCCTGCAAGCCAGCTTTGCAGCGCATTTGGCCTTGCAAAGGTCAAATGCGTGGTCCGGGGCGGGAAAAGCCGGCTGGAATCTGCCCGGCTGGGCACCCTGGCGGTGTCGGACGAGGCCGAGCTCATCGCCATCCATGACGGGGCCCGGCCCTTCCCCTCCATCGAGCTTATCGATGCCGCCATCGAAGCGGCCCGGCAGTCCGGCGCGGCGGCCCCCGCCGTGCCGGTGAAGGACACCATCAAGGTGGCCCGGGACGGGGTGGTAGAGGAGACATTGGACCGTGCGCGGCTTTTTGCCGTCCAGACCCCCCAGGTGTTTGAGGCCTCCCTCATCCGCGCCGCCCTTCAGAAGGCCCTGGACGACGGCGCCGCCGTGACCGATGACTGCTCGGCGGTGGAGCGGTTGGGCATGCGGGTGGTGCTCACCGCGGGGGACGAGCGGAACATCAAGCTGACAACGCCTGCCGACTTTGCGGCGGCGGAGCAGCTTATTGGGGAGGCATACGGCGATGCGGATCGGCTGCGGATATGACGTTCACCGCCTGGCAGAGGGCCGGCGGCTCATCCTGGGCGGGGTGGAGGTGCCCTATGAGCGGGGCCTTCTGGGTCACTCGGACGCGGATGTGCTCACCCATGCCCTTATGGATGCCCTTCTGGGCGCGGCGGGCCTTGGGGATATCGGCCGCCTCTTCCCGGACAGCGACCCGGCCTATGAGGGGGCGGACAGCATCGCGCTGCTGCGGCAGGTCATGGAGCGCCTGGGCGGCTGCGGCCTGCGCCTTGGCAATGCCGACATGACCGTCATCGCCCAGCGGCCCAAGCTCGCCCCCTACATCGGGGAGATGCGCCGGCGCCTTGCCGCGGCCATGGGCGCGGAGGAGAGCCGGGTGAATGTCAAGGCCACCACGGAGGAGGGCCTTGGCTTTACCGGCCGGGGAGAGGGCATTGCCGCCCAGGCCGTGGTGCTGCTGGAGCCCCTTGGCTGACGCTGACAATCAAAACTGACGGACCCACGCCCCCCCTTGGCGCATAGAATGTGCCGAGGGGGGCGCTTTGCCTCCCCAGGTAAGAGGAAAGGGTGGGTCGGTCCCATGGTTTACTACCTTATCATTTGCCGTTCCCTGACCTACGCCCAGCGCACCGCCCGGGCCCTGGAGCGCGCCGGGATTCCCTGCCGCCTGATGCGCACCCCCCAGAGCGCCGCGGCGGGGGAGGGATGCTCCCACTGCGTGCGCATCACCCAGCGCTGGCTCTCCCGCGCCCTGGAGCAGCTCAAGAGCGAGGGGCTGGGGGCCAGGCGGGTATTCCTACAGACAGACGACGGCCAGACAAGAGAGGTGGAGCTGTGATTTATTTTGACAGCGCGGCCACCACGCTTCAGAAGCCGCCGGAGGTGGCCCGGGCGGTGGCTGCCGCCATCAGCTCCATGGCCAGCATCGGCCGGGGCGGCCATGCACCCGGCATGCGGGCCGCCCAGGCGGCCTTCGACTGCCGGAGCCTTGCCTGCGAGCTCTTCGGCGCGCCGGACCCCGACCATGTGATTCTCACCTTCAACGCCACCCATGGGCTGAATATCGCCATCCGCTCGCTGATAGGCCCGGGGAGCACGGTGCTCATCTCAGGCTACGAGCACAACGCGGTGGTGCGGCCGCTCTGGGCGGTGCCGGACGTGCGTGTGCGGGTGGCGGCGGCCCCGCTCTTCGACCGGGAGGCCATCGCGGCCGCTTTCGCCCGGGAGTTGGACACCGGCGATGTGGATGCGGTGGTGTGCACCCATGTGTCCAACGTGTTCGGCTTTATCCTGCCGGTGGAGGACATCGCCGCGCTGTGTGCCCGTCATGGCGTGCCGCTGGTGGTGGACGCTTCCCAGTCCGCCGGGGTGCTGCCGGTGCGCCTGGACCGCCTGGGTGCGGCCTTTATCGCCATGCCCGGCCATAAGGGCCTCTATGGCCCCCAGGGGACAGGGCTTCTGCTGTGCGCCGGGGACCGGGCGGAGCCGATTCTCTGCGGCGGCACGGGGAGCGCCTCCCGGCTGCGGGAGATGCCGGATTTTCTGCCCGACCGGCTGGAGGCGGGCACTCACAACATCTGCGGCGTTGCGGGTCTTGCCGAAGGGATGCGCTTTGTGCGCCGGAAGGGGATCGAGCGCATTGCCCGGCACGAGTGGCGGCTCAACCGCAGGCTGATGGACGGCCTTTCCGCCATTGGGGGCGTCACGGTGTTCCGGGGGGATGAGCACAGCCAGAGCGGCGTGAGCTCCTTCCAGGTGGACGGTTGGGACAGCGAGGCTGTGGGCGATGCCCTGGCCGCGCGGTCGGTTGCGGTGCGTGCGGGGCTTCACTGCGCGCCCCTTGCCCATGAAACGGCGGGGACGCTCTCCGGCGGCACCGTCCGGGTGAGCTTTTCCGCCTTCAACAGCGCAAGCCAGGTGGACGGGTTTCTCACATTTTTAGAGGATATCCTGCAAAAGGGGCGCTGAAGGGGCGCGGCGGCCAGCCGCGCCCCTTCAGCGCATCCGGCGCGCCCTCCGCTTTACGCCGAAACGGGAAAAAACATGAAAATTCACAGCCCTCCGCTTGCCTTTTGCCATGGGGTACGGTATAATGATTTAATCGTTTCAAAACGGGCGCGCCGTGCGGAAAGCTGCCGCAGGGCCTGCCCGTCCCGGGGGAGTGGGGCGGCGTGGGAAACACAATCATGCAGCTGCTGGCCAATGCCGGCGAATACATCAAAATGATCGGCATCTTCGACGTGCTGGACATCGCCATTGTGGCCTATGTGGTGTACCATGTGCTGCAATTCATCCTGCGCAGCCGCTCCGGCCAGGTGGCCAAGGCCATCGTGCTCATCTTCATCGCCTTCGGCGTGGCAAGTGCGCTGAAACTGCGGGTGGTCAAGTTCGTTCTGAGCAACGCCGTGCAGCTGGGCCTTTTGTCCCTGGTCATCATTTTCCAGCCGGAGATCCGCCGCTTTCTTGAGCAGATGGGCAGCGGCAAAATCCGGGAGATTTTCGTCAGCGAAAAGGCCCCGGACCTTCCCGCCGCCCTGGAGCAGACCGTGGAGGCATACACCTCCTTCTCCAAGGACAAGGTGGGCGCGCTGATGGTGTTTGAGCGCAAGACGGTGCTCGACGATGTCATCAAGTCCGGCACGCCCCTGGACGCGGCCGTGTCGGCGGAGCTTTTGAAGAACCTTTTCTGGGATAAGGCCCCTCTGCACGACGGCGCCGTCATCGTCCGGGCGGGCCGGATTGTGGGCGCGGGGTGCATGCTGCCCCTGTCCGGCAACACCAATTTGAGCCGGGATCTGGGCATGCGCCACCGGGCTGGCATCGGCATCAGTGAGAACTCCGATGCGGTGGTGGCCATCGTCTCGGAGGAGACCGGCTCCATCTCGGTTGCCATCAACGGCATGCTCAAGCGGCACCTCTCCCCGGAGACCCTCCATCGGCTGCTCAAGAACGAGCTTTTGCCCGCCGAAGAGGAAAAGACGTCTAAGGCCGAGCGCATCGCCGGGGTGTTCAAGGGGAAGAAGGGGGACAAGCATCATGGGAAAGAAGATTCTTAACAGCAAGGCCCTCTATGTGGTGCTGTCCATCCTCATCGCCATCTCCCTTTGGTTTTATGTGGCCTTTATCGACGGGGATGAGGAAAACTGGCAGATCCGCAACATCGCTGTCCGGTTCGAGGGGGCAGATGTTCTGGAAGAGCGGGGCTTAATGATCGTGGGCGACGCGCCGGTGGTCAGCGTCCAGGTCAAGGCGCCTATGAACTACCTTGCCCGGCTCAACAACGAGACCGTCACCGCCACGGTGGACGTCTCCCGCATCCAGGAGGCGTCCCAGTACACCATGGGCTATAACCTGTCCTATCCGTCCAGCGTCCCGTCCTCCTCCATTCAGGAGGTCACCCGCAGCCCGTCCAACGTGACCTTTACCGTGGCCCGGTATGTCCGTCAGGAAGTGGAGCTGCGGGGCGTGTTCACCGGCTCGGCGGCGGAGGGGTATATGGCCGGCGACTCGGAGGACTTCCGGTTCTCCCCGGGCCAGATCACCGTCAGCGGGCAGGCCGAGCTTGTCAACCAGATTGCCTACGCCCAGGTGGTGGTGGACGGCACCGACTTGACCGAAACGGTCAGCGGCGATTACACCTACCGCTTTATGAGCAACAGCGGCGAATACCTGGATAACCTGGATGTGGAGTGCTCCACTGACAGCGTCTACGTCACCTTCCCCATTTGGGCCACCGCTGAGGTGGACCTGACGGTGAAGCTTATCACCGGCGGCGGCGCCAGCGATGCAGACGTCCGTCTTGATATTCAGCCCGACCATATCACCGTGGCCGGGGACAAGAAGGATGTGGCCGCCCTGAGCGAGATTATCCTCAAGACCATCGACCTTGCCACCGTCCGGGACGGGGACGTGCTCACCTTCCCCATCCCCCTGGCGCCGGAGCTCAACAACATCAGCGGCCAGACCGAGGCCTCTGTCACCTTCCACATCGACGGCCTTGACACTAAGAGTGTGGAGACCAATAACATTTCCTATATCGGCGAGCCCGAGGACTGGAAGGTGACGCTGGTCACCAAGGCCATCACCGTCGACATTCGCGGCAAGGCGGAGGCCCTCTCGGAAATCACCGGCGAAAACGTCCGGGTGGTGGCCGACCTGTCCGATGTCAACCAGGCCGCCGGGCAGTATTCCATCACCGCCAAGATTTATCTCGACAGCGTGGGCGCCGGGGCCGGCGTCCTGGGTACGGAGTACCGCGTTGTGGTCTCCCTTTCCAGGTAGTGCGCCGTGTTCGGCTATGTACGGCCCGCCCTGGCGCTGCTGCCGGAGGAGGACCGGGAGGCCTACCAGGGCGCTTACTGCGGCATGTGCCACGCCATGGGCCGGCGCTACGGCGCCCTTGCCCGGTTTACCCTCAACTATGACTTTGCCTTTTTGGGTATCCTGCTAACGGGGGCGGGGGAGCAGCGGCAATGCCCTTTGCGCTGCCCTGCCCACCCGCTGAAAAAGCCGCAGGAGTGCCTTGCAAGCCCCGGGCTTGACGCGGCAGCGGACGGCAGCATGATCCTCGCCTACCATAAGCTGCGGGACGATGTGGCGGACAAGGGCTTTTTCGCCGGAGTGCCCGCGCGCTTTTTAAGCCTTGTGTTCCGAGCGGCCTTCCGCCGGGCATCCGCGGCCCAGCCGGCCTTTGCCCGGGCGGCGGAGGAGGGAATGGCGCGTCTGCGCGCGCTGGAGGCGCAGCGCTCGCCGGAGCTTGACCGGGCGGCGGACGCCTTTGCATCCATCCTCCGGGGCGCGGCCCTGGAGGGGGACGAGGGCCGCCGCCGGGCCCTGGGGGAGCTGCTCTACCACATGGGCCGCTGGATTTACCTGGTGGACGCCTGGGACGACCTTGCCCGGGACAGGCGCACCGGCGCTTATAACCCGCTCTCCGCCCGGTTTTCCGGCCGGGCAGAGCAGGAGCGGGACTATGTGTCCGCCACCATGACCCATTCCCTGAGCCTTGCCATCTCGGCAGCCAATCTGTTGGAGCTGGGGCGCTGGGACCGGATCGTCCGCCATATGCTCTGCCAGAGCATGCCTGCGGTGCAGCTTGCCGTTCTGGATGGGATATGGAAGAAGATGAAAAAGCAGAAAGTCAAAAAACAAAAGCAGGGAGAATCACAATGAGAGACCCATATGAGGTGCTGGGCGTAGACCCCAAGGCCAGCGACGAGGAAGTAAAGCGCGCCTATCGGGAGCTTGCCCGGAAATACCACCCGGATAATTATCAGAATAACCCCCTGGCGGACCTGGCCGAGGAAAAGATGAAGGAGATCAACGAGGCCTATGACGCCGTGACGAAAATGCGCTCCGGCGTCTACCAGGGCTCGGGTGCCGGCGGCTATCAAAGCAGCTATCAGTCCGGCTATCAAAGTGCCTACCAGAGCGCCGGGCAGCAGAGCTCCGGCGACTATGCCCGGGCCCGGCAGCTCATCAACGCCGGCAACCTGGAGGGGGCGGAGCGCCTGCTCCAGGGGACGGCCAAGACGGCGGAGTGGTACTTCCTCATGGGCAGCATCGCCTACCGCCGGGGCTGGCTTGACGAGGCACGGCAGAACTACCAGATTGCCTGCCAGATGGAGCCGGGCAGCATGGAGTACCGCCAGGCCCTGGCCATGATGCAGCAGGGGGGCTACGCCTACCGCTCGGACGACATGATGGGCGCCGGGTGTGACTCCATGGACTGCTGCACGTCCATGATGTGCCTCAACTGCCTGTGCGGCGGCTGCGGAGGCGGCTGGCGGTGAGAAATACCAGGAACCGATGGCGCGCCGTGCCCTATGCGGCGGTGAGCGGCGCGCTGTCACTATCGCTGCTGTTTCTCGGCTGGGCTGCCCCCGGCGGCGTGTGGGGCATCGTGGCCCTGGCGGGGCTTGGCCCGGCGGCCTGCGTGATGAGCGCGGGGCTGGGCACGGGCTTTCTCTGCTGGGCAGGGGTGTCGCTGCTGGCCTTTCTGCTGCTGCCCGGGAAGTTCACCGCCCTTCTTTTCGCCGCCCTCTTCGGGCTCTATCCCATGGTCAAGGCCCTGGGGGAGAGACTGCGGGTGCGAGGGGTGGAATACGCCGTCAAGCTGGCCTTCTTCAACGCCAGCCTTACGGTCGTCTACTTTGCCATGCGCGCCGCGCTGACGGCGTCCCTGCCTGGGGCGCTGGGGGCGGTCTGGGCGCTGTACGCCGCGGGCAACGTGGTGTTTTTGATTTATGATTACGGCTTGAGCAGGCTTTTTGCGTTGTATATGAAGCGGATTCAACGGAACATACGCTGAAAAGGCGGAAGGAGAGCATTGCTGTGATTAGAAGTATGACAGGCTACGGCCGGGCCGAGGCCGCGTTCGAGGAACGCACCGTCACCGTTGAGGTGCGCGCGGTGAACAACCGCTATCTCGACTGCACGGTGAAGATGCCCCGGGCCTATATTTTCGCGGAGGACGCGCTGAAAACCCAGGTGCAGAAGGCGGTGGGCCGGGGCAAGGTGGACGTGTTCGTCACCATCGCCAACACCGCCGGCGAGGCCCTGAACGTCACGGTGAACGAGGCCCTGGCCGCCTCCTATCTTGACGCCCTCCGGCGCATCTCCGAGTTGGGCGGCGAAGGGGTCCGGCGGGAGGTTTCCGCCGCCGAGGTGGCCCGCTTCCCTGACGTGCTGGTGGTGGAGAAACAGCAGGAGGATTTGGAGACGGTGAAGGAGCAGATGCTCACTGTGCTCTCCGGGGCCCTTGCGGACTTCAACGCCATGCGGGAGCGGGAGGGCGCGCGGCTCTCGGAGGATATTCTGGGCCACGCGGACCTCATTGAAGAGCTGGTACGCTATGTGGAAGAGCGCTCCCCCCAGACGGTGGGCGAGTACCGCGCCCGGCTGGAGGCCCGGATGGCCGAGGTGCTGGGTGCCGCCCAGGTGGACGAGGCGCGGCTTCTCACCGAGGCGGCCATCTTTGCCGACAAGGTCGCCGTGGACGAGGAGACTGTCCGCCTCCATAGCCACCTCTCCCAGCTGCGGGAGCTGCTGGTGGCCGGGGGCGCCGTGGGGCGCAAGCTGGACTTCCTGGTGCAGGAGTTCAACCGCGAGGCCAACACCATCGGCTCCAAGTGCAGCGACATCGACATTACCCGCCGGGTGGTGGAGCTCAAGTCCGAGATTGAGAAGATCCGCGAGCAGATTCAGAACCTGGAATAAGGGGGCGCGGGATGGAGCTGATCAATATCGGGTACGGAAGCGTTCTGTCCGCCCGCCGGGTGGTGGCCATGATAAGCCCGGATTCCGCGCCCATCAAGCGCCTGGTGCAGGAGTCCCGGGAGCGCGGGTGTCTCATTGATGCCAGCTTCGGGCGCAGGACCCAGACGGTGGTCATCACCGACAGCGGCCATGTCGTCCTTTCGGCGCTGGACCCGGAGACGCTGGCTGCCCGGGCGCAGCGGCGGGGCCGGGATGAGACGCAGGAGCAGGGGGAGAGAGAATAATGGAAGCGAGAGAGAGAAAGCGCGGGACGCTCATCGTCCTGTCCGGCCCGTCCGGCGTGGGGAAGAGCACCGTCATCGCGCAGCTTTTGGCAAGCAGGGAGGATATCTATTTTTCCGTGTCCTTCACCACCCGCGCGCCCCGGCCCGGGGAGCGTGACGGCGTGAACTACTGCTTTGTGGACCGTACGGAGTTTGAGCGCATGATTGCCGCGGGCGAGCTTCTGGAGTACGCGGAGTATGTGGGCAACTACTATGGCACGTCTCTGAAGGTCATCCGGGATAAGCTGGACGCCGGCATTGACGTGCTGCTGGACATCGAGGTGCAGGGCGCGGTGACGGTGAAGGAGAAGTGCCCGGAGGCGATTCTGATTTTCATTCTGCCCCCCTCGGTGGAGATTCTGGAGCAGCGCCTTCATGACCGCAACACCGACGGAGCCGAGACCGTGGGCAAGCGGCTGCGCCGGGCCCGGGAGGAGCTGGCCCTGGCCGGGAATTACGACTATCTTGTGGTCAACGACAGTGTGGCCGCCGCCGTGCGGGAGATCAGCTCTATCCTGACGGCAGAGGGCTGCAAAACAAAAAACCGCGCCCATCTGGCCGCCGGCCTTGCCGGCGGGGCAGGGAAGGCCGAGTAAAGAGCGAGTCAGGAGGCGCCCTGCACCAGGGCGCCGTGGAAATTGCGAGGAAAACGAAAGGAACGTGTATTGCTATGCTGCTGTATCCGCCTATGAAAGAGCTTTTGAAGAACGTCCCCAGCCGCTATATGCTGGTCAACCTGGTGGCCAACCGGGCCCGCAAGATTTCCAGTGAGTCAGAGCAGACCGGAATCCCTCTGACCGAGAAGGCCGTGACCCTTGCCGTGCGCGAGGTGGCCGATGGGACGCTGCGGGCAGAAGAGACCGGCGAGGAATAAACACCATATCCGCAAGCGGCCCGCTGCTGGCCGCTTGTCTGTTGTCGGGGGAGGACGCGCTTGAAGATTGCCAAGGTCGCGGTGGCCGGGGCCACCTATGCCATAGACAGGCCCTACAGCTACCGCCTGCCGAAAGCGCTGGAAGCAAGGGCCCGGCCCGGCATGCGTGTGCTGGTCCCCTTCGGCCGGGGCGACCGGAAGCTGGACGCCATTTTGCTGGTCGCCGGGGAAGAGGACGGGGACGATAAGCTCAAGGAAGTCCTGGCCCTTCTGGACGATGAGCCGGTGCTGGACGAGGGGCTGCTGCGCACGGCCCTCTGGATGCGGGAGCGCTATTTCTGCACCGTTTACGAGGCCGCCCGGGCTATTCTGCCCTCCGGGCTGTGGTTTTCCCTTCAGGACAAGCTGCGCCTTGCGCCTGGTGATCCATCCGCGCAAGCCGGGGACGGGGCGCAGGCCCTCTCCGCCGGAGCCCGGAAGCTGCTGGCCTTTTTGGAGCAGCAGGGCGGCGAGGCACAGCGCCGGGAAGTGCGCGCCTTCTTCGGCGCAAAAAGCCCCGCCGCTGCCATCTCCGAGCTGCTCTCCGCCGGCCTTGTCACGGAGCAGCTGGGTGCCTCCCGCCTGGCGGGGGACAAGAAGCAGCGGGTGGCAAGCCTTGCCCTGCCGCCGGAAGAGGCATTGGCATGGGCGGAGCGCACTGCCAAGCGCTCCCCGGCCCGGCTTGGGGTGGTGGAGCGGCTATGCAGTGCCGGGGAGCTGCCGGTGCAGGAGCTGTGCTATGATACCGGAGCGTCCCTGTCTGTCCTTCAAACCATGGCCCGGCATGGTGTCCTGACCATTTCCAACCGGGAGGTTTACCGCCGGCCCCGGCAGATTTTGTCTGCCTGCGCCGGCCCGGCAGAGCTCAACGACCAGCAGCGCGCCGCCTATGAGCGGCTGCGCGGCCTCTCCCGCAGCGGGGAGGGGGGCTGCGCGCTGCTCTACGGCGTCACCGGCAGCGGCAAGACCCAGGTCTATCTCAAGCTCATCGCCGATACCCTCTCCCGCGGCCGCACCGCCATGATTCTGGTGCCGGAGATCGCCCTCACCCCCCAGCTGATGGCCCTCTTTACCGCCCATTTCGGCGATGAGGTGGCCATTCTGCACAGCTCCCTGAGCGTTGGCGAGCGCTATGACGAGTGGAAGCGGCTGCGCGCGGGTAAGGCGCGCCTTGCGGTGGGAACACGCTCGGCGGTGTTCGCCCCTCTGGACGAGCTGGGCCTTATCATCCTCGACGAGGAGCAGGAGCCCGGCTATAAATCGGAGCAGGCCCCCCGGTATCACGCCCGGGAGGTGGCCCGCTACCGCGCCCACCAAAGCGGCGCCCTTGTGGTGTTGGGCTCGGCCACGCCCAGCGTGGAGAGCATGTTTTTGGCCCGCAGCGGGAAGTATGCCCTTGTCACGCTGCCTGAGCGGTACAATGCCCGGGCGCTGCCCCAGGTATCGGTGGTAGATATGCGCCGGGCGCTGCGCGGCGGCAGCGGCGGGGTCATCAGCCCCGCCCTTGCCCGGGCGCTGGCAGAGAACCTCAGCCGGGGGGAGCAGTCCATCCTTTTTCTGAACCGGCGGGGAGCCAGCCGCATTACCGTATGCGGCGAGTGCGGCTACAGCCCCGAGTGCCCCCAGTGCTCGGTACACCTGACCTATCACTCGGCCAATCACCGGCTGATGTGCCACTACTGCGGCTATTCCCAGCCCCTGCCGGAGCGCTGCCCGGAGTGCGGCGGCCTGCTGGACTTTCTGGGCGCCGGCACCCAGCGGGTGGAGGAGGAGCTTGCCGCCCTCTTCCCCGGAACGCCGGTGCTGCGCATGGATGCGGATACCGTGGCGGCCAAAAGCTCCCACGAGCTCATCCTCGACCGCTTCCAGCGGGAGCGTATCCCCATACTGGTGGGCACCCAGATGGTGGCAAAGGGCCTTGACTTCGGCAATGTCACCCTGGTGGGAGTGCTGGATGCCGACCAGGCCCTCTATGTGGAGGATTTCCGGGCGGGGGAGCGGACCTTTTCCCTCCTCACCCAGGTGGTGGGCCGGGCCGGCCGGGCGGACAAGCCGGGCCGGGCGCTCATCCAGACCTACGCCCCGGAGCACGAGGTCATCCAGGCCGCCGCCCGCCAGGATTATGACGGCTTTTACGAAAAGGAGATCCGGCTGCGCCGGGCGCGCCGCTACGCCCCCTTTTCCGATTTGTTTGTCATCACCGCCTCCGGAACGGACGAGGCCGCCGTGCTGCGCGCCGCCGCCCGGCTGCGCCAGGCGCTCTCCCGGGCCCTGGGGCAGGAGCCCTACCGGGCGCAGGAGTGCCGCCTTCTCGGCCCAGCCCCGGCGCCGGTTTTGAAAGTGAACAGCCGCTACCGCTACCGCCTGACCCTCAATGCCCGCAGCAGCGCCGCCCTGCGCGCCCTTCTGGGGCACATGCTGCGCCAGGCGCTGAATGATAAGAAAAACCGCGGGGTGTCCCTGTTTATCGACAGCAACCCCCTTAATTAAAAGGAGAGATTCAACATGGCAGTGAGAAAAATCCTGGTCATGGGAGACCCGGTGCTCAACAAGGTCAGCCACCCGGTAGAGAAATTTGACCAAAAGCTGTGGGACCTGCTGGACGATATGAAGGAGACCCTGGCCGAGGCAAACGGCGTGGGCCTTGCGGCGCCCCAGGTGGGCATCCTCCGCCGGGTCGTGGTGGTGGCGGACAGCGACGACCACGTTCTGGAGCTTGTCAATCCCGTCCTCACCCGGACGGAGGGGGAGCAGACCGGCCTGGAGGGCTGCCTGTCCGTGCCGGGCAAGTACGGCGTTGTGACGCGGCCCTACCGCGCCCGGGTGCGGGCCCAGGACCGGAACGGGAACTTTTTTGAGGCCGAGGGGGAGGAGCTTATCGCCCGCTGCTTCTGCCATGAGCTGGAGCATCTGGACGGCCACCTCTATGTGGAGCACACCGACCGCCTCTATACGGCGGAGGAGCTGGAGGCGATGGAGGCGGACGGGGAATGAGACTGGTATTCATGGGGACGCCGGAGTTCGCCGTCCCGTCCCTGCGCGCCCTGGTGGGTGCCGGGTATGAGGTGTGCGGCGTATTCACCCAGCCGGACAGGCCGAAGAACCGCGGTATGAGGCTACAGCCAACGTCTGTAAAGGAATATGCATTGACAGAGAATATCCCGGTGTATCAGCCTGAAAAGCTCCGCTCCGGCCAGACGCTTGAAATTTTGGAGGGCCTTGCGCCCGAGCTTATCGTGGTGGCGGCCTACGGCAAGATTCTGCCGGCGGACATTCTGGAGCTGCCCCGGCTGGGGTGCATCAATGTCCACTCCTCGCTGCTGCCCCGCTACCGGGGGGCAGCGCCCATCAACTGGGTCATCCTCAACGGGGAGCGGGAGAGCGGCGTGACCATCATGCACATGGCCCAGGGCCTTGACACCGGGGACATCATTTTACAGCGCGCCACCCCCATCACGCCGGAGGACACGGCGCAGACCCTTCACGACCGCCTGGCGCAGCTGGGCGCCCAGCTTCTGCTGGAGGCGGTCGACGCGCTGGGCAGCGGCACGGCGCCGCGCATTCCTCAGGACGATGCACAGTCCTGCTACGCGCCCATGCTGTCCCGGGAGCTGTCCCCCATCGACTGGGGCGAGAGCGCCTGGCACATTCATAATCAGGTGCGCGGCCTGATTCCCTGGCCCTCGGCCACGGCGGAGATCGACGGCGTGCACTGCAAGATCTGGAAAACCGCCGTCCTGGAGGAGCGCCGCGCCGGCGCGCCGGGCAGCATCGTCCAGGCGGACAAGCACGGATTGAAGGTCCTGTGCGGGGACGGGCAGGTGCTGGCCATCGAGGAGCTCCAGCCCGACGGGAAAAAACGCATGGCGGCGGCAGCCTTTCTGCTGGGCCACCCCATCGCGGCGAACTGACAAACTCGAACCATAATAGTGGAAATTCAGCCTGAAAGGGGGCGTAATCGGATGGCAAGCGCGCGGGAAGTGGCCCTTCGCACTCTGTGTGCGGGGGAACGCCAGGGGGCCTGGTCAGACGGCTATCTCAAGCAGGCCATCCGGAATGCCGGCCTTGACCGGCGGGACGCGGCACTGGCCACCCGGCTGTGCTACGGCGTGGTGCAAAACAAGCTGCGGCTGGACTGGTATCTGGCCCGTCTTTCCAGCATGCCCCTGGAGCGGCTGAACGTCTATACCCTGTGCGCCCTGCGCCTGGGGCTCTATCAGCTGCAATTTATGGACCGCATCCCGGAGAGCGCCGCGGTGAACGAGTCGGTGTTCCTCACCCGGAGGTATGTGCGCAATCCCCGGGCGGCGGCCATGGTCAACGGCATTCTGCGCACCTATCTGCGCCGGCGCGGCGAGCTTCCTGAGCCGGAGGGCGGCAGCTGGGCGCAGACCATGTCCCTGCGCACCAGCCACCCGCTGTGGCTGGTGGAGGAATTTGCCGCGCGCCTTGGGCAGGACGGGGCGGAGCAGCTTTTACGGTGCGACAACGAGCAGCCCCCTACGACGGTGCAGGCCAACACACTGCGCATCACGCCCCGGGCGCTGATTGACTGCCTGGAGGAAGAGGGTGTGGAGGCGCAGGCCCACCCGTGGGTGCCGGGCTGCCTGACCCTGCGGGGTACCGGGGACATCGAGGCCCTTGCGGCATACCGGGACGGGCTTTTCTATGTGCAGGACGGCGCATCCCGCTGCGCGGTGTCTGCCCTGGGCGCGGCGCCGGGGATAAGGCTGCTGGACTGCTGCGCCGCCCCTGGGGGCAAGTCCTTTGCCGCCGCCCTGGACATGGGCGGGCAGGGGAGCATCACCGCCTGCGACATCTACCCCAATAAGCTCAAGCTCATCGCCGCCGGGGCGCAGCGCCTGGGGCTGTCCTGCATCCGCACCCAGAAGCAGGACGCGTCGCAGCGGCGGGAGGAGTGGGCGGGGCAGTTTGACGCGGTGATCACCGACGTGCCCTGCTCGGGCCTTGGTATCATCCGGAAAAAGCCGGACATCCGCTATAAGGCCCTGGAGCCCCTCACCGCTCTGCCGGAATTGCAGCGCTCTATCCTGGAAAATGCAAGTGCCTACGTAAAGAGTAAAGGTGTTTTACTTTACTCCACATGCACCCTGCTGCGCCGGGAAAATGAGGACGTGGTGGAGGGCTTCCTGGCGTCTCATCCGGAGTTTTCTCTGGAGCCCTTTGTCGTGCCCGGCCTTGGGGCAAGCGGCGGCATGATGACGCTCTGGCCGCATATCCATGGAACGGACGGATTTTTCTTCGCTAAGCTGCGGAAAAGGGGGTAAGGAGCTGTGACGGATATCAGATCCATGCTGCCGGAGGAGCTTGGGGCGTATCTCAAGGCGTTGGGGCAGTCGGCCTTCCGGGCCAAGCAGGTGTTTGCCTGGCTCAACCGGGGCGCGGCCTCCTTTGACGAGATGAGCGACCTTCCCAAGGCCCTGCGGGAGCGCCTGAAGGCCGAGTGCGACATCACGCCCCCCGAGGCGGTGCGCCGGCAGGTGTCGGCCGAGGACGGGACAATCAAATATTTGTGGCGTCTGCGGGACGGAAATTGCATCGAAACGGTTTTGATGCGCTATAAGCATGGCAATACTGTGTGCGTGTCCTGCGAGGTGGGGTGCAGCATGGGCTGCGTGTTCTGCGCGTCCACTCTGGGCGGGAAGGTGCGCAACCTCACCGCCGCCGAGATTTTGGAGCAGGTCATTTTCACCCAGAAGGACAGCGGGGCGGAGATCTCCAACATCGTGATGATGGGCATCGGCGAGCCCTTGGACAATTTTGACGAGGTGCTGCGGTTCCTGACACTGGTCAACCACCCGGATGGGATGAACATCGGGATGCGCCACATCTCCCTGTCCACCTGCGGGCTGGTGAAGCAAATTGACAAACTGGCCCAGCTTGGGTTACAATTAACATTAAGCGTCTCCCTCCACGCCCCGGACGACGAGACCCGGTCCCGCCTGATGCCGGTGAACCGGGCGGTGGGGGTAGAGACGCTGATGGAGACCTGCCGGCGCTACTTCGAGACCACCGGCCGGCGCATTTCTTACGAGTACGCCATGATCGACGGCGTGAACGACTCGGACGCACAGGCGGACATGCTGGCAGACCTTCTGCGGGGGCAGCCGGGGCATGTGAACCTAATCCCGCTCAACAACGTGGCGGAGTCGCCCCTGAAGCCAAGCCGAAGGGTACGCCAGTTCCAGCAGCGGCTGGAAAGCCGCGGCGTGACCGCAACGGTGCGGCGCAAGCTGGGCAGCGACATCGACGCGTCCTGCGGTCAGCTTCGCAGAAAGGCGATGGCCGCGGAAGAGGCGGCAAAGAAGAGAGAGGGTTTCGGCCTATGAAAATATGGGGAATCACAGATATCGGCGCGGTGCGCAGCGATAACCAGGACAGCTACCGGATCGAGCAGCTCGGCGACGAGGCCGCGCTGGTGGCGGTTTGCGACGGCATGGGCGGCGCCCGGGCGGGCAACGTGGCCAGCAGCGTGGCGGCCGACGCCCTTGTGGGGGCGGTGAAGACCGCCGCGGCGGCGGCCGGGGCGCCCAGGCCCTGGCCGGAGATCTTGTCAGAGTCTGTCTGCGCGGCAAACCGGGCGGTCCATGAGCTCTCCCGCAGCCAGGAGGAATACCACGGTATGGGCACCACGCTGGTGGCAGCCATCATTACCGGTGAGCGGATTTTTGTAGCCAATGTGGGCGACAGCCGCTGCTACCAGATCCGCGAGGGGACCATACAGCGCATCTCCCGGGACCACTCCCTGGTGGAGGACCTGGTGGAGCGCGGCGAGATCACCCGGGAAGAGGCCCGGCATCACCCCAAGCGAAACCTCATCACCCGGGCTCTCGGAGTGGACCGGGACGTGAAGGTGGATCTGTTTGAGCGGGAGAACTGCGGCGGGTATCTGCTGCTGTGCTCCGACGGCCTTTCCAACCTGGCCACCGAGGAAGAGCTGCGAACGGAGATCGTCCGGGAGGACAAGGAGAGCTGCTGCAGCCGTCTTTTGCGGCTGGCCCTGGACCGCGGGGCGCCGGACAACGTGACCGCTGTCGTCGTGCAGCTGTGATTTAGGAGGACATTTACCATGGATCAATACATAGGTAAAATGCTCGACAACCGCTACGAAATACTGGAGCGCATCGGCACCGGCGGCATGGCGGTGGTGTACAAGGCCCGCTGCCACCGGCTCAACCGGCTGGTGGCCATCAAAATCCTCAAGCCGGAGCTTGCAAGTGACGCGGAGTTCCGCCGCCGCTTCCATGATGAGTCCCAGGCCGTGGCCATGCTCTCCCACGCCAATATCGTGGCGGTCTACGACGTGAGCCAGTCTGACAACCTTGACTATATCGTCATGGAGCTTGTGGACGGCATGACCCTCAAGCAGTATATGCAGAAGCGGGGCGCACCCCTGAACTGGCGGGAGGCCCTGCACTTCATCACCCAGATCGTCCGGGCCCTGGGCCACGCCCACAGCCGGGGCATCATCCACCGGGACATCAAGCCCCAGAACATCATGGTGCTGCGGGACGGCAGCGTGAAGGTGACGGACTTCGGCATTGCCCGGGTGGCCAGTGCCGCCCAGGCCACCCTCACCCAGGAGGCCCTGGGCTCCGTCCACTATATCTCGCCGGAGCAGGCCCGGGGCAGCCATATCGACGGGCGCAGCGACCTCTATTCCGCCGGTGTGGTGCTCTATGAAATGCTCACCGGCCGCCTGCCCTTCGAGGGGGAGACCCCGGTCTCCGTGGCCATCCAGCACATCAACTCCATCCCCATCCCGCCCCGGGACCTGAACCCGGACATTCCGCCCGCCCTGGCGGCCATCACCATGAAAGCCATGGCGCCCAAGCCGGAGAACCGCTATGCCTCCGCCGAGGAGATGCTGGCCGCCCTGGAGGAATTCCGGAAGAATCCGGACATTCCCGCGCCGGAGCAGGCCGTGACCGACGAGCCCACCCGGGTGGTGCCGGTGGCCAAAATCAAAGAGGAAAACGAGCGCATTTACCAGAAGAGCCAGGAAATCCGCCGCCGCAGCCAGGAGGTGTCCGGCGATAAGAGCGCCCAGCGGCCGCCCGAGCGCCGCCGGGAACGGGAGCACGAGGAGGAGCCGGAGCGCCGCCGGGGCGTCCCGCCCATCCTGTTTGCGGTGCTGGCCATCGTGATTTTTGTGGCAGGCATGCTCTTCTTTGTCTATCAGTTTCTCATCAAGGGCCTGTTCAGCCCCGCCAAGGAGTATACGGTGCCCGATCTGACACCCTATACCATTGAAGAGCTTGAGGAACGGCCAGAGCTCACCCAAGGCTTCAAAACGGAGATCGGCCAGCAAGTATCCAGCGACGAGTACCCCAGCGGCCAGATTATGGACCAGAGTCCCAAGGCCGGCAGCACGGTCAAGGAGGGGGCCAACATGGTCATCACCCTGACAGTGAGCATCGGCGACGGCGCTTTTTATCTGGACGACCTGACGGACAGCGAGTCCACCAGTGCCATGAACGGCCTGCGCGCCAAGGGCCTGGTGCCGGAGCCGGAGTATGAGTACAACGATGAGATCGTCTCGGGCAATATCATCCGCACCTACCCGACGGCAAATGAAAAGGTAAAGCCGGGGGATAAAATCAAGGTCTATATCAGCAAGGGCAAGGAGACCGAGATGACAGTGGTCTCCGACTATATTGACATGGACATCAACCAGGCCCAGAGCGCCGCGGAGATGGCCGGCCTTGTGGTGGCGGAGGTTAAGGAGTACCACAGCGACAAATATGCCAAGGGCCGGGTGATGTTCCAGAGCATCCAGCAGGATGAAAAGGTGGAGAAGGGCACGGAGATCCGCTTTCAGGTGAGCCTGGGACCGGAGTCCTCGCCTGAGCCATCCCACTCTGCCCAGCCCAGCCACGGCCCCTCTGACCCCGGCGGCAACCCGGAGCCCAGCAACACCGCGACGGTTTCGCTGCCCAAGACCATTCTGGTGGATCTGAGCGAGTACAGCGGCACGGTGAACGTCCGGGTGGACGTGGGCGGCACCACCTTCTTCAGCGGCTCGGTGGATGCGGACAGCAACCCGTCCATCCAGGTCATCGCCGCGGGCAGCGGCACCCAGAAGGTGGAAATCTACGTCAACGCCACCCTGGTCAAGTCCTACAGCCTGGACTTCACCCAATGACCCAGGGACGGATTATCAAGGCGCTCAGCGGCTTCTACTATGTAGACACCCCGGACGGCATTGTGACCTGCCGGGGCTCGGGGAAGCTGCGCCATGAAAAACTGAGTCCCCTGGTGGGGGATGAGGTGAGCATCCGCCTCTCCGGCGACGGCGGCGGCACGGTGGAGGCCATATTGCCCCGGCGCAACCAGTTTGCCCGGCCGGCTGTGGCCAACATCGACCAGCTGGTGATCGTGGCCTCCGGCGTCATCCCGGTGACCGATCCCTTCCTCATCGACCGCATGACGGCGTCGGCCCAGCGCAAGGGCTGCCGGAGCATAATCTGCATCAACAAGTGCGACCTTGACCGGGCGGACGGCCTTTACGAGACCTACCGCAAGGCCGGCTTCGAGACGCTGCGGGTCAGCGCCGAGACGGGCGAGGGCATCGAAGAACTCAGGGCGGCAATGGCCGGAAAGCTATCTGCCTTTACAGGCAATTCCGGCGTTGGGAAGTCCAGCCTGCTGCGCGCCATTGACCCGGAGCTTAACCTTGCCGTGGGCGAGGTCAGCGCGAAGCTGGGCCGGGGCCGGCACACCACCCGCCATGTGGAGCTTTTCGGCCGGGATGGGACCTACATTGCGGACACGCCGGGCTTTTCCTCCCTGGACGCCGACGGCGCGGAGCGCATCCGCAAGGAGGAGCTGGCCGCCGCCTTCCCGGATTTTCAGCCCTATCTGGGACAGTGCCGCTTTGTCGGCTGCTCCCACACCAAGGAAAAGGGCTGCGCGGTGCTGGCAGCCTGCAGGGCGGGGGACATCGCCCCCAGCCGCCACGCAAGCTACCTGCGCCTTTATGAGCAGGCAAAGCAGTGGAAGGACTGGCAGCTCACCTGAAAGCCCGCTTTGCCCCATTCCGGCCGCAAATGCGGAACAAATCAGCCCCTCTTCCCGTATACTGGTGCAGACCAGCTTGGGAAGGGGGGCTTTGTCATGCGGATCGTGGTGCTGAAATCTCCGAAGGCGCTGTGCAGGCTGCTGCGGACGATTTTCCGAATCAACTAAGGGCATATCGGGCGCACCGGGTACATATAAGTGTCCATAGAATACGAGCAAGGAGAGGACGCGCTATGGACATGGAATTACAACGTGTGCGGCTGGGCGGCTTTCGCCCGGTTTATGACGGCGCCCTGCGCCAGGAGGAGACGCTGGAGAGCATCGTGCCCGACGCCCTGCCGGACATCGACCGGATCGTCACGGCCCAGGGGAGCGTTCTGCTGCGGCAGAAGGAGGTGGTGGACGGCAGTGTGCGGGTGATGGGCAGCGTGCGGCTCAATGTACTCTATCTGCCCGAGGGGGGCGGCGGGCTGTGCTCAATCGCGCTGAATATCCCGTTTTTGTGCAGCGGCGACAATCCGGCCATCCGCAGCGGCGGTCAGGCACAGGTGACGGCCTCTGTCATCAGCGCGGACGCCAGGGCCCTCAACCCCCGGAAGGTTCTGGCCCGTGCGGAGATGAGCATCGGGCTGTGCGTCTTTGAAGAGGCGGACGAGGAGATCACCACCGGTGTGGAGCGGGGCGCAGACAGCCTTGAGACCCTTGTGGAGCGATACCAGGATTACGGGACGGCAGATGTAACGGAAAAATACTTTACATTTCATGACACCGTGCGCCTTCCGGCCTCCAAGCCGGTGCCGCAGGAGCTGCTGGCCGTCCGGGCGGGTCTTGCCTGCGGCGAGTCGAAGATCATCGGGAAAAAGCTGGTGGTCAAGGGGGAGGCGGTGCTGGACCTTGTCTACCGCAGCGAGGAAGGGGTGAGCGCCGCCGCGGTGGAGCTGCCCTTTTCCCAGATAGCGGAAACCAAGGCCGTCAGCGAGGACGGTCAGGCGGAGTGCTCCGCAGTGCTTACAGGGCTGGACTGTACCCTGACAGAGGACGGCGCACTGGAGGTCAATGTGGAGGCACTTCTGGAGGCCGCCGTGCGGCAGGAGCGGGAGGTCGCCCTGCTCTCCGACCTTTACAGCACTTGCCAGGCGCTGGACACCCAGCGCCAGCAGGTGACGCTCACCAAGCTGGGTGAGCAGGGCTCCCGCCGGCAGATCACCCGGCAGTTCTGCCCCACCGACACGGCGGCCCAGCGGGTGATCGACTGCGGCCTTACCATGGGGGAGGCCGCCGCGGCACCTGCGGGGGAGGGCGGCTGCATGGCCACCGCCCGGGCCTATGTAGACATCCTCTACGCCGGGGAGGACGGCTCCCTCCACGCAGCGGCCTTTGCCATTCCAGCAAGCTGCGCGCTCCCGGCGCCCCGGGGCTGCCGCTGCCGGTGCGCACCGGTGGGGGAGGTGTCCGCCATGCCGGTCACCGGCGGGCTGGAGGTGCGCTTTGAAACGGAGTTCTCGTATCTGTCTGTAGAGCCGCTGCCGGCGGGCTGCGTGTGCGCCGTAACGCCCGGGCAGCAGGAGGGGTATGAGGGACGCAGGCCTTCAGTTATCCTGCGCATGCCGGGCCAGGGCGAGCGCCTTTGGGACGTGGCCAAGTGCTGCGGCTCTACCGTGGCGGATATCAAGGCGGCAAACGGTCTCACCGGCGAGGACGTGCAGGGCACGCTGCTGCTGGTGCCGTCGCGCAGGCCGTAAGAACCATCGCAGAGCGGGGGTCATCCGATCCCCGCTCTTTTTCTGTGCGCAGGGCGGCATATTTTATAGCTTATCCCCATACTGTGTAGGGAATATGCGGCGAGGAGGAGTTGCAGTGGAAAACCGCAAAATATACGAGGATATTACGCTGCGGACCAACGGGGATATCTATATCGGCGTGGTTGGGCCGGTGCGCACGGGAAAGTCCACCTTTATCAAGCGCTTTATGGAGACGCTGGTGCTGCCCGGCATCGAAAACGTCTATCGCCGCGACCGGGCCAGGGATGAGCTGCCCCAGAGCGGCTCCGGCCGGGTGGTGATGACGGCGGAGCCGAAATTCGTGCCCGAGGAGGCCGTGGACATCACCATGGACAACGGCGCGGCGCTGTCGGTGCGGCTCATCGACTGCGTGGGCTATATGGTGCCCGGCGCCCTGGGCCAGATGGACGGGGAGCTGCCCCGCATGGTGATGACGCCCTGGTTTGACCACGAGATCCCCATGCCGGAGGCGGCGGAGCTGGGCACGAAAAAGGTCATCGCCGACCACTCTACCATCGGCATCGTGGTGACCACCGACGGCACCATCACTGACATCCCCCGGGAGGACTATCTGGAGGCGGAGGAGCGGGTCATCCGGGAGCTGCAGGAGCTGGGCAAGCCCTTTGTGGTGCTGCTCAACTCAGAGCAGCCGGAGTCGGACCGGGCCCAGACCATCCGCAATGAGATTTCGGAACAATATGATGTGACCTGCCTTGCGGTCAACTGCCTGACCCTGGACGAGGACGCCATCACCGGCATCATCAAGGGGGTGCTCTATGAGTTCCCCATGAAGGAGCTGGACCTGTTCCTGCCGCCGTGGGTGGACGCACTGCCCTTTGACCATCCCATCAAAAGCGGCCTGTACGCGGCCATCCGGGAGGAGAGCACCCATCTGCGCCGCCTGCGGGACGTGGAGCGGGCGGTGACGGCCATGGGCGGCAGGGAGGAGATCGGCCGGGCCCAGATAGACCGCATGGATATGGGCACCGGCGTTGCCACTGCAACGCTGGAGGTACCCCGGGGCCTCTTTTACAGCACCCTTTCCCAGCAGTGCGGCATGGAGATTGCCGACGACGGGGATCTGATGAAGCTCATGACCGGCCTTGCGGCCATGAAATCCCGGTACGACAAGGTGTCCGCCGCCCTGGAGCAGGTGGAAAAGACGGGCTACGGCATCGTTATGCCCGAGCCGGAGGAGATGGCCCTGGAGGAGCCGGAGATCGTCAAGCAGGGTGGGCGCTACGGCGTGCGGCTGCGGGCGGCGGCGCCGTCCATCCACATGATGCGCGCCGAAATCCAGACGGAGGTCTCGCCCATTATGGGCACGGAAAAGCAGTCCGAGGAAATGGTGGACTATCTTTTGGAGCAGTTTGAGGGGGATACGGGCAAGATCTGGCAGTCCAACATCTTTGGCCGCTCCTTCCACGAGCTGGTGGCCGAGGATCTGCAGAGCAAGCTCAAGCGCATGCCAGACGACGCCCGGGAAAAGCTCCGGGAGACCTTGCAGCGCATCATCAACGAAGGGTCCGGCGGACTGATCTGCATCATCCTTTAGACGGAGAAAGGGGCCGCCTGACAGCGGCCGCTCTGCCCAAGGCATGAGATGCAGGGATTGCTTTTTCCCGGCTAGTTTGCTATATTGTTCTGTACCTGAATGGAAGGATGTGGAACAATGGCCGGGACGCTTTATCTGGTGCCCACCCCCATCGGAAATCTGGGCGATATCTCCCCCCGGGCGGAGGAGACCCTGCGGCAGGCCGACTTTATCGCCGCGGAGGACACCCGGGTGACGGTGAAGCTGCTCAATCACCTGGACATTAAAAAGCCCATGACCACCTATCACCGGCATAATTGCGAGTCCGCCGGCCCGGCCATCCTCCGGCGCCTGCTGGCCGGGGAGAGCTGCGCCCTGGTTACCGACGCCGGCACCCCCGCCATCTCCGACCCGGGGGAGGACCTGGTGGCCCTGTGCGCTGCCCAGGGCGTGCCGGTGGTGCCCATCCCGGGGCCCTGTGCCCTCATTGCGGCGCTGTCCGCCTCGGCGCTGCCCACCGGCCGCTTCACCTTTGAGGGCTTTCTGCCCATGAACCGCAAAAACCGCCGCGCCCAGCTTGCCGAGCTTGCGCAGGAGCGGCGTACCATGATTTTTTATGAGGCGCCCCATAAGCTCCGTTCCACCCTGGAGGATCTGGAAGAGGTGTTCGGCGGCACGCGGCGATTGAGCCTGTGCCGGGAGCTGACCAAGCTCCACGAGGAAATTCTGCGCACCACCGTGGCCGACGCCCGGGCCTATTACGCCCAGTGCGAGCCCCGGGGTGAGTTTGTGCTGGTGGTGGAGGGCGCGGCGGAGGAGACTGCGGAGGAGCGGCCCATCGACGCGGCCATGGCGCGGGTGCGGCAGCTGCGGGAGGAGGGGACGTCCCTCAAGGAGGCATCCGCCGCCGCGGCCAAGGAATTCGGCCTTCGGCGGCGGGAGCTCTACGACCTGGCCATAGGAAAGGGCGGCGCAGACGCCGGCGAATGAGTACCGGATCAGTCCTTCTGAATGCGCAGTAGCAGAGAATTAGCCCGTCAAAAGGATGAGAAGCTAAAAACCGCCCCCGGCGGCCCGAAAACGGCTGCCGGGGGCGGTGCTGTTCAGATGCCGCGGCGCGGCGGGATCACTGAGCCTGAAGCTCTTTGAGACAATGGGGGCAGATGTTCTTCCCCTTGTACGTGGTGACGTTGCCGGCGCTGCCGCAGAAGATGCAGGCGGGCAGATACTTCTTCAGAATGACGGAAGAACCGTCAACATAGATTTCCAGGGCGTCGCGCTCAGAAATATCCAGTGTGCGCCTCAGCTCAATGGGCAGTACAATGCGTCCGAGCTCATCAACTCTGCGCACGATTCCAGTCGATTTCATAAAAAATGCCCTCCTTAACTCAGATTTGCGGCCTGCAAATCCTACCTTCTGGATAGCTAGTATATCGGAAATAATTCCGATGTCAATCTGAAATTGGAAGCAGATTGGAAAAAGAGAGAATATTTACAATTATGTCATACTTTGGGTGGATACGGACTGCCCTTGCATGGAGGCTTCCCATGGCGCATAGGATGGGCACAGGCTTGTGAATGGGAGGGATGGGTATGGCAATGTCGCTGATCTGGACGGGAATGATTGCCCTGGCGATTGTGTGCGCGCTGCTTACCGGGCAGGGGGAGGCGGTGGCCGCGGCAGCGCTGGAGGGAGCGTCGGCTGGGGTGGAGCTGTGCCTTTCCATGGCAGGGGTGCTGTGCCTGTGGATGGGCGTGATGGAGGCCATGCGGCGCTCTGGCCTGGCCCGGGGGCTGTCACGGCTGCTGCGGCCGGTGCTGGGGCGGCTCTATCCGGAGTTCGCGCAGGACCGCACCGTGATGGACGCGGTGTCGGCCAACGTCTCGGCAAATCTCTTGGGGCTTGGCAATGCCGCCACCCCCCTGGGGCTGGAGGCGGCCCGGCAGATGGCCCGGTACTCCCCCGGGGTGGCCTCCGACAGTCTTTGCATGCTGGTGGTGTGCAACACAGCGTCCATCGAGCTCATTCCGACCACTGTTGCCGGCATCCGCGCGGCGGCGGGCTGCGCCACCCCCTTTGACATCCTGCCGGCGGTGTGGCTGGCGTCGGCGGCCTCGGTGACGGCGGGGGTCGGGGCGGCAAAGCTCTTTGCCCGGGTCTGGAGGGCACGGAGATGAGCCTTGCCCTGGAGCTGCTGGTGCCGCTGCTGATGCTGGCGGTGGCGGTATGGGGCTGCGTGCGGCGGGTAGATTTGTGGTCCGCCCTGGTGGACGGGGCCGGGGAGGGGCTGCGGGTGATGGTGCGCATCGTGCCGTCCCTCATCGCGCTGCTCACGGCGGTGTACATGCTGCGCGCCTCGGGCGCGCTGGAGCTTTTGGGCCGGGCACTGGAGCCGGTGCTGTCGGCGGTGGGCATCCCGTCGGAGACGGTGGGGCTGCTGCTCATCCGTCCGGTGAGCGGCTCGGCGGCCATCGGGGTGGGGGCGGAGCTCATCGAGCGCTTCGGCCCGGACTCCCTTGTGGGGCGCACGGCGGCGGTGATGCTCGGCTCCACCGAGACCACCTTTTACACCGTGGCCGTCTACTTCGGCGCGGCGAAAATATCCAAAACCCGCTACGCCATCCCCGCGGCGCTGTGCGGTGATATTGTGGGCTTTCTGGCGGCCTGCTTTGCGGTGCGGCTCTTTTTCTATGGCGGATAAGGATTGGTGCTTGACGCGGCGGGGGAGCTATGGTATATTTTAACTGCTGTATGACTGACGGAAGTGGTGAACCACATGGAGTACAGCCGGCGTCCGCGGACACCGTTTTGCCGACCGTCTGGGCGCACTATGCTTGGTGCGCCCTTTTTTCTTTGCGGCGCAGGAAGGAGAAAAGCTATGAAAACTGACATCGAGATTGCCCAGGGCGCAAGAATGCTCCCCATCGGCCAGGTGGCCGCCCAGGCGGGCATCGACGAGGACCTGCTGGAGTATTACGGCCGCTATAAGGCCAAGATCGACATCACGCCGCTGCGCGCAAAGCCCCGGAAGGGCAGGCTCATCCTGGTCACCGCCATCAATCCCACCCCGGCGGGGGAGGGCAAGACCACCACCAGCGTGGGCCTTGCGGACGCCCTGCGCCGGCTGGACAAAAACGTGCTGCTGTGCCTGCGCGAGCCGTCCCTCGGGCCGGTGTTCGGCGTAAAGGGGGGCGCCGCCGGCGGCGGCTATGCCCAGGTGGTGCCCATGGAGGACATCAACCTGCACTTCACCGGCGATTTCCACGCCATCGGCGCGGCCAACAACCTGCTGGCCGCTATGCTCGATAACCACATTCAGCAGGGCAACGCCCTGGGCATCGACGTGAAGAAGATCACCTGGCGGCGGTGCGTGGATATGAATGACCGGCAGCTCCGGAACATTGTGGACGGCCTGGGCGGCCGGATGCAGGGCGTGCCCCGGGAGGACGGCTTTGACATCACCGTGGCGTCCGAGATCATGGCGGTGCTGTGCCTGGCCACCGGCCTTGCCGACCTCAAGGAGCGCCTGGCACGGATGATCGTGGGCTATACCTACGATGACAAGCCCGTCACCGCCGCCGACCTCAAGGCCCAGGGGGCCATGGCCGCCCTCTTGAAGGACGCCATCAAGCCCAACCTGGTGCAGACCCTGGAGAATACCCCGGCCCTGGTCCACGGCGGGCCCTTTGCCAACATCGCCCACGGCTGCAACTCCGTCTCTGCCACCGACACCGCCCTGAAGCTGGCGGACTACGTGGTCACCGAGGCGGGCTTCGGCGCCGATCTCGGCGCAGAGAAGTTCCTGGACATCAAGTGCCGCGCTGCCGGCATGAGCCCCGACGCGGTGGTGATCGTGGCCACCGTCAAGGCCCTCAAGTATAACGGCGGCGTTGCCAAGGCCGACCTGGGCGCGGAGAATCTGGAGGCGCTGGAGCGGGGCCTTCCCAACCTTTTGAAGCATGTGGAGAACATCACAAAGGTCTTTGGCCTGCCCTGCGTGGTGGCCATCAACCGCTTTGCGAACGATACCGACGCGGAGCTTACGCTCATCCGCTCCAAGTGCCGGGAACTGGGCGTGAACGTGGCCATGAGCGAGGTGTGGGCCAAGGGCGGCGCGGGCGGCGAGGAGCTTGCCCGCGAGGTGCTGCGCCTGTGTGGGCAGGACAAGCAGTTTTCCTTTGCCTACGAGCTGGAGCAGCCCCTCAAGGCCAAGATCGAGACCATCGTCCGCCGGATCTACGGCGGCGCCGGCGTGAGCTACTCCGCCGCGGCCTCCAAGGAGCTCAAGCGCCTGGAGGACATGGGCTTCGGCGGCCTGCCGGTGTGCATGGCCAAGACCCAGTACTCCCTGTCCGACGACCAGACCAGGCTGGGCCGGCCGGAGGGCTTCACCGTCACTGTGAGCAAGGTGCGCGTGAGCGCCGGCGCGGGCTTTGTGGTGGTGCAGACCGGCGACATCATGACCATGCCGGGGCTTCCCAAGGTCCCCGCTGCGGAAAAGATCGACGTGGACGAGAACGGCGTCATCACGGGGCTTTTCTAAGCCCGGCGGCGCTGTGCAGCGGTGAAATAGTTTTAACATCAGGAGAAAGGGCGCGGGCCGGAGGGTCTGCGCCCTTCTGCGCGCCGCAGGGCGGGGAAGCGGGGCGAATTTTGCCTGCCGCCCTTGTGCTTTGCCCAATTTTCAGATATAATGGCAGTAATGACGGCAGTCGGGGGATTCTGCTTCTGTTTCCCCGGCTCAAGGGCTGGGACCCTCCTCCCCTTGCATAAACGGGGCAGACTTAGGCAATTTCCAAGAAAAGAGGCAAAATCATGCATGTTCTGATTCTCTCGTGCAATACCGGCGGCGGCCATAATTCCGCAGGCGCCGCCGTGCTGGAGGCGCTGCGCGCCCGGGGCCATACCGGCGAGGTGGTGGATTTTCTCTCCCTGGCTGGCAAGAAGGTGTCGGAGCGGGTGAGCGGATTGTACGTCGGAATGGTGAAAAATGTCCCTGCGGTGTTTGGCGTGACCTACGGTGTGGGCCGGGCGGTGAGCACGGCGGAGCACAAGCTCGGCGTGCGCTCGCCGGTATACGCCGCCTGCGCCCAGGTCATCCCGGGGCTCAAGGCTTACCTTCATAACCACCCCTGTGACGCGGTGGTGGCCCCCCACACCTTCCCGGCCCTGGCCCTTACCGAGATGAAGCGCCAGGGAATTCCCCTTCCGCTGACGGTTGCGGTGGCCACCGACTACACCTGCACCCCCTTTTTTGAGGAGGAGGACTGCGACTACACCCTCATCCCCAGCGCGCTGTGCATCGACGAGTTCATCCGCCGGGGCTTTCCCCGGGAAAAGCTGGTGCCCATGGGCATCCCGGTGTCCCAGGGATTCCAGCACCGCCTGGGGCAGGCGGCCTCCCGGGAGCTTCTGGGCTTGGGCGCGGACGGGCGCTGGATTCTCATCATGGGGGGCAGCATGGGCGCGGGGCATATTTCCCAGCTTGTCTGGTGCCTTTTGTATCTGGCGCCGGCGGACGTCCGGGTGGCGGTGATCTGCGGCTCCAACCAGAAGCTCTATCGGGGCCTTGTGCGCAAGTATAAAAATGACCCCCGGGTGCACATCACCGGCCAGACCGACCAGGTGGCCCGCTATATGGAGGCCTGCGACCTGTTCTATACAAAGCCCGGCGGCATCACCTCCACCGAGGCGGCGGTGATGGGCGTCCCTATGGTGCACATGAAGCCCATCCCCGGCTGCGAGAGCCGCAATCGGAAGCTCTTCACCCAGAGCGGGATGAGTGTCTCCGCCGGGAACGTCCTGTCCCAGGCGGTGCGGGGGGTGCGGCTGCTGGGCGACAGTGAGCGCTGCGCCGAGATGGTATCGGCCCAGCGCAGCCAGGCTGCGGCAGACGCCGCCGGCACCATCGCCCGGTTCCTGGAGGAGCATGCGGAGGGTGTGCCGCAATGAAAGAGGTTTTGTTTATCCTTCTGGGCTACCTGTCCGGCAGCGTCCTCTACGCCTACTATCTGCCGCTGTGGTTTCTGAAGCTTGACGTCACCCAAGGGGCCCGGGACCAGAACCCCGGCGCGTTCAACTGCATCCGCCGGGCTGGCTGGCCCATGGGCCTGCTCGCCCTGGCCTGCGACATTGCCAAAGGCGCGCTGCCTGTGCTGTGGGCGCGGCACGCGGTGGACATGTCCGCCTGGTATTTTGCCCTTGTGCTCTCCGCCCCGGTGGTGGGGCACGCCTTTTCCGTGTTCCGCCATTTCCGCGGGGGCAAGGCTATCGCCGTATCCTTCGGGGTGTTGGCCGGACTGCTGCCGCTGTGGCAGCCCATCGCCCTGCTGGCGGTGTGCTACCTCTTTTTCTCCTGTGTGGTGCGCATCAGCCCCAACCGCTGCCGCTCCATCGTCACCTATGTGTGCTTTGCGGCACTGTCGATTGTGTGGCCCCGGGGACGGATGGTCGCCGCGGGCTGTGTGCTCATCTCCGCCATCGTCATCGCCCGGCACCTTTTTTCCGAGGAGGCGCCGGAGGCCTTTACTGCCAGCCTTGGGCTGAGCCGGCGGGAGCGGTAAGGAAAACGGGTAAGGGCAGCCCCGCGGGGCTGCCTTAATATTACAGGCTGCACCTCTTTATGGGGGCGTGCGCTCTGAATATGCAAGGAACCCGGCTGCGCAATGGGCCGCAGCCGGGTTCCTTGACAGATTGGCAGATATTATGTTCTTTCCTCTAACTGCGTGTCCTTTAGCTCAAGGACTTTATCATAGAGAGAAAGAAGCTCCGGGCTCACCTTGTGTTCGATGCTGATCACGGTCAAGCCGTCCGTCTGGAGCAAATGGGACAAAATTTTCTGGCTGCTGCCCTTATCCATATTGGCAGTGGCTTCGTCCAGGAAAATAATGCGCTTATTTTCTGCCAGTACCCGGGCCAGGGCCAGCTTTTGCCTTTCACCGCCGGAAAGATTGCCCTTTGTGTTTTGAAACGCCTGATTCAGATCGTGTGATGCAAGGAAGGCATCCATTCCCAAAGAATGCATTACAGAAACTGCACGTTCCTGCAATTCGGGGCGATAAAGCGTGACATTTTGAAGGAATGTATCATCAAATATAAATGCGTCCTGAAGCACGACGCCGACCTGGTCATAAAGAGCGGGCCACAGCTGACGAATGTCCGTTCCGTTAACGGAGATACACCCATCATACTCTGTTTCAAGCCCGGTCAGCAGCTTGAAGAGCGTACTCTTGCCGCTCCCGTTTTCGCCTAAGATAAGATATTTCTTTCCTGCCTCAAACCGATAATTCACATGGGAAAGGATGACCTTTTCTTCATGCCGGAAGGACACATCGCTGAGATCAATGCGGTCAATGGGCGCCGCTGCCGCCGGGGCCGCATTGCTCTCGGGGGCAGAGAGGAGGCTGCTGATTTTCTGGCGGATGCTCTCCACACTCTTCATTTCCGATATCTGGTAGGAAATGCTGTTGGTCGGGATCACAAGCATTTCAGATAATTGCAGCGCGCCCACCAATGCACCGACGGACAGCCGCCCTTTGGATATTTCATAAATGCTGAATCCAACCATCACGGCCTCACCGACGTAGGAGAGCAAACCGATGATCATATTCACCCGGATCTTTGTCGCAGCCTTGGAAAACTCTGCCTGCGCGGCTTTCTCATTATCCCGCTCCAGCGTTTGCAGATATTCACGCTCTACGTGGTTTACCTTGATGGTGGGATACCCGTGGATCAGATTGCCGATCATGACATTGAGCTTCTCCAGGGCCGCCGTATAGAGGTTGGTCCGCTTCTCCAGCGCCTTTCCCTGAACTGCGGATGCCACGATGGGGCACACGGTAGAAACGATGATAATAATCGCCAGATAGCTGTTGATATACAGCAATGCGATCACACAGGTAATCAATACCAGAATGCTGTAGGCCAGCTCCAGGCGGGTGACATAGTAGCTGTCCACCAGCATCTCGATTTCGTTGCTCAGTGTGGTGATATAGTTCTGCCCCTGTTCCTCCTGAAATTTCCGGGGCGGCATATAAATAATATGCGCCATGACCTTCTTTTTGAGGCCGAACAGTCTGCTGTTTCTATATTTGCCCGTGCTGAGCTGCCGGGCCGTCTCAAACAAAAGGATTCCCAGAATGCTGACAACATAGCATATAAACATTGCAAGCGCACCATCCGTGCCAGCCGCAACAGCATCTATGGCATTCTGGAGATAAATCGGTTTCAGCGAGGTACAAACAGCCAAAAGTACCGAGGAAAGAATCACAATAAAAACCACGTTTTCGCCTCCTTTGCTGATACGTCACAGCTCTCTGAGTTCAGATTATATCAGCATAGGGAGAGAAAGTCCAGCGCATTCATGAAGCAAAGCCCGGTCTTCCGAGGGCGAGGACGGCCTGGGAGCAAGGAGGGCGGATTGGGCGCTGCCTGAACTTCTGCGCGCTGCATGATAAACTGTTTATGAGGTCTTGCCCGTTGGGTGAGTGGATTGAAATAGCCCTAACGCTAGCTGGAACCGCGCGCAGATTGTCGTGCCCTCAATGGGCGCGTGAATTGAAATCGCAATCAGCCGCAAGGCTCTCTCATCATCAAGAGTCGTGTCCCGCATGGGATGTGTGGATCGGGACAGAAAGGGGCGGCCTTACGGGGCCGCCCCTACTGCCGCCGGGCGGGGATGGGGTAGGCCAGGGCCTCCAGCGCCCGGCGGTCCGCAAGAAGGATGGAGCGGTAGCCCGGGCGGATGAGCCCTGCCCGGGCAAGCTCGCCCAGGGTGCGGCTGACGGTCACCCGGGAGAGGCCCACCGCCTGGCCGATGTGCTCGTGAGTGCAGAAGACGCTGCCGTCCCCGCCGCAGGGCAGGGAGAGCAGGTAGCGGGCAACACGCCGCTCCGCGGGCAGGGCCGCGCTGCCCACATGGGCCGATAGGGTGCGCACCGTCCGGCCCAGGTCCCGCAGCAGCGGCAGGGCAAGGGAGGGGTCGCGGCCGATAGCCGCCTGAAACGAAGCACCGTCAAAGGAAATCACTTTACACTCTTCCAGCGCGGAGGCGGAGGTGACCCGGGGCCCGCCGTCGAAAAAAGAGGCCTCGCCCATGATGTCCCCGGCGCGGTGGACGGTGAGGATGCGCTCCTCGCCGTCATCGGTACTGATAAAGCTGCGCACCGTGCCGGAGAGCAGATAATAAAAGCACTCGGGCACTGTGCCCTGAAGATAGATGAGCTGCCCGGTGCGGTAGATGCGGGGGCTGCGCCCGGCAGCAACGGTGTCCCAGACAGACATGGCGTCATTCCTCCCCATGTTTTTGCCTAATTGTAACACATGCTACATTCTTTCTGCAAGGAATATGCAATATTTTATTTCACAAAAAGCGCGGAAGCCGGTGCGCGGTGCATGAATTATGTCAGCGCAGCGGGGAAAGCCGCAAAGAGGAGGGCGTATCATGGCCATGACCATGACGGAAAAGATTCTGGCCCGGGCCGCCGGGCTGGAGCAGGTGAGCGCCGGGCAGCTCATCGAGGGGAAGCTGGATCTGGTGCTGGGCAACGACATCACCACCCCGGTGGCCATCACGGAGTTTAACAAGGCGGGGCTGACCTCGGTGTTCGACCGGGACAGGATCGCCATTGTGCTCGACCACTCCACCCCCTGCAAGGACATCAAGTCCGCCCAGCTGTGCGCGGTGTGCCGGAACTTTGCCAAGAACTATCAGATCACCCATTTTTACGATGTGGGCCGGATGGGCGTGGAGCACGCCCTGCTGCCGGAGAAGGGCCTTGTGGCCCCCGGCGAGGTGGTCATCGGCGCCGACTCCCACACCTGTACCTACGGCGCGCTGGGCGCGTTCTCCACCGGCGTGGGCTCCACCGACATGGCCGCCGGCATGGCAACCGGCCTTGCCTGGTTCAAGGTGCCCCAGGCAATCCGGGTCAATCTGACAGGCAGGCTGGGCCGGTTTGTCAGCGGCAAGGACCTGGTGCTCCATCTCATCGGCATGATCGGGGTGGACGGCGCTCTCTACCAGTCGCTGGAGTTTACCGGAGACGGCGTGGCCGCCCTGGAGATGGACGACCGCTTTACCATCTGCAACATGGCCATCGAGGCCGGTGCGAAGAACGGAATTTTCCCCGTGGACGAAAAGACGATTGCCTATTTGAAGGGCCGGGTGGACCGGGACTATCAGGCATTCGAGGCGGACGCGGACGCGCAGTATGCCCGTGAAATCACCATCGACCTCTCCGCCCTTCGCCCCACCGTGGCGCTGCCCCATCTGCCCTCCAACACCAAGAGCGTGGACGAGGCGGCGGGCATGCCCATCCAGCAGGTAGTCATCGGCTCGTGCACCAACGGCCGGCTCAAGGACCTGCGGGAGGCCGCCGCCATTCTCCGGGGCAAAAAGGTGGCCGACGGCGTGCGCTGCATCGTCATCCCCGCCACCCAGCAGATCTATCTGGACGCTATGGCCGAGGGCCTGATCGCCGACTTTATCCATGCCGGCGCGGCGGTTTCTACCCCTACCTGCGGCCCCTGTCTGGGCGGCCATATGGGCGTTTTGAGCGACAACGAGTGGGCGGTGTCCACCACCAACCGCAACTTTGTGGGCCGCATGGGCCCCACCAGCTCCAAGATTATCCTGGCAAGCCCCGCCGTGGCGGCGGCCAGCGCCGTCACCGGCGTCGTCACCGACCCGGCCACTCTGTAAGCGAGGTGTAAAGTAATGAAGGTTTACAAGTATGGCGACAACGTGGATACCGACGTCATCATTCCCGCCCGGTACCTGAACGCGCCGGACGAGAAGTCGCTGGCGTCCCACTGCATGGAGGACATCGACGCCGGCTTTGCCGCCTCGGTGGAGCCGGGGGACATCATTGTGGGGGGCAGCAACTTCGGCTGCGGCTCCTCCCGGGAGCACGCACCCCTGGCCATCAAGGCCTGCGGGGTGAAGTGCGTCATCGCCAAGAGCTTTGCCCGTATTTTTTACCGAAACGCCATCAACATCGGCTTTCCCATCATGGAGTGCCCGGAGGCGGTGGTCGGCATCTCCGCCGGCGATCGGGTGAGCGTAGATTTCGCCGCCGGCGTCATCGTCAACGAGACCACCGGGGCGCGCTTCCAGGCCGCTCCCTTCCCCGAGTTTATCAACGGCATCATTGAAAACGGCGGCCTGCTCAAGAGCCTGAAAGCAAGAGGTGCGGCGAAATGAATTACAAGATCGCACTCATCCGGGGGGACGGCATCGGCCCGGAAATCGTAAACGAGGCGGTAGGCGTCCTCGACCGGGTGGGGGAGCGCTTCGGCCACAGCTTTGCCTATGTGGACGTGCTCATGGGCGGCTGCGCCACCGACGCGGTGGGCAAGAGCTACCCGGACGGCACCGCCGAGACCTGCCGCAGCTGCGACGCCGTGCTGCTGGGCGCGGTGGGCGGCCCCAAATGGGGCAGCGACAAAAGCGCCGAGCAGCGGCCGGAGACCGCCCTGCTGGCCATCCGGAAGGACCTTGGCCTTTACGCCAACCTGCGCCCCGCCGCCCTCCGGCCCGCCCTGGCGGAGGCCTGCCCCCTGCGGAAGGAGACCGCCGAGCGCGGCATCGACCTGATGATGGTGCGGGAGCTCACCGGCGGCATCTATTTCGGCAAGCGCAGCCGCTATGAGACTGCCGACCGGGGCGTGGAGTGCACCGACCTGATGGCCTATTCCGAGATGGAGATTGAGCGCATCGGCCGCCGGGCCTTTGAGCTGGCCCGCCAGCGCCGCAGGAAGGTCTCCAGCGTGGACAAGGCAAACGTGCTGGAGACCAGCCGGCTCTGGCGCAGCGTGATGCACCGCCTGGCCCAGGAATATCCGGATGTAGCCTATGAGGACGTGCTGGTGGACAACTGCGCCATGCAGCTTGTGCGCGACCCGGGGCAGTTCGACGTGGTGGTGACGGAGAACATGTTCGGCGACATCCTCTCCGACGAGGCGTCCATGGTCACCGGCTCCATCGGGCTGCTGCCCTCCGCCTCCATGGGCGACGGCGCACCGGCCCTCTACGAGCCCATTCACGGCTCCGCGCCCGACATCGCCGGGCAGAACAAGGCAAATCCCATCGCCACCATCCTGTCCGTAGCCATGATGCTGCGCTACTCCTTCAAGCTTGCCGCCGAGGCAGACGCGGTGGAGGCTGCCGTTGACAAGGCCCTTGCAGACGGCTGGCGCACCGCCGACATCGCCAAGGCAGGGGAGGCCGTCGTCGGCACCCGGCAGATGGGCCGGGTCATCCGGGACAATCTCTGAAAAAGCAGGAAAACGGCGGGCCGCTTCGCATCGAATACCGGTGCGGGGCGGCCCGTTTCCCTTTGGTTTAGCGTGCTGAAGCACTTGAAATAAGGGAAAAACTGTGTTAGGATTAAAATACAAAAAACCGTATCCGATTTACCCTGCTGCAAAAGGGGACAGGGGAGCGCCGGAGCGGGAATTATGGAGGGATGAGACCTATGCCAGACCTGCTGTTTTCCGTCAAGGACCATATTGCCTACATCACCCTCAACCGCCCCGAGGCCCTCAACGCCTTCAGCGGAGAGATGCTCGATCTTTGGATCCGCGCCCTGGAGCAGGTGCGGGACGACGATGATATCCACGCGGTCCTGCTCTCCGGCAGTGGCCGGGCCTTCTGCCCCGGCGGCGATGTCAAGACCATGGCGGCGGGAAAGGGGTTTTACGAGTGCGAGGAGGATATTTCCTCCACCGCCCTGGCCCGGAAGAACTCCCTGTGGAAGCGCGTCCAGCGCGTGCCCCTGCTGCTCGAGGAGATCGACAAGCCGGTGGTGGCCAAGATCCACGGCCCCGCCATGGGCGCCGGCCTTGACATGGCTTTGATGTGCGACATCCGCATCGCCTCCCGCAGCGCCAGGCTGGGGGAGAGCTATATGAACCTGGGCATCGTCCCCGGCGACGGCGGCACCTATTTTCTGCCCCGCATCGTGGGCGCTGACAAGGCCCTCGACATGTTCTGGACCGCCCGCACCCTCACCGGGGAAGAAGCGGAGAAGGCCGGCCTTGTCACCTTCTGCGTCCCCGATGAGGAGCTGGACAGCTTTACACAAAGCTATATGGAGCGCCTGGCAAGCGGTCCCCAGCAGGCCATGCGCATGACCAAGCGCGCCGTGCGCCAGGGCGCCGGCATTCCCCTGCGCACCGCCCTTGACATGATCTCCTCCTCCATGGGCATCGTCACGGAGCTGCCTGATTTCCACGACCGGGTGGAGAAGGTCCGCCAGAAAATAACCAGCAAGTAAATTTGCTTTACACCAATTGAATCACAGCGGATAGGAGGAATCCATATGATCCTGGCCATTGACATCGGCAACACCAGCACCATGATCGCGCTCTTCGGCGGCAGGGGAGAGATCGTCTTTCTCGCCCAGATCAAGACGGATCGGCGTAAGTCCCAGGATCAGTGCTGCATCGACCTTCTCGGGGTGTTCCAGCTCTACGGGGCGCAGGTGAGCGCCGTGAAGGGGGCCATCCTTTCCAGCGTGGTGCCCGCCATGACGGGCAGCATGGCCGGTGCGGTGGCCCACCTGACCGGGAAGCGGCCTGTTCTGGTGGGGCCGGGGCTGAAAACGGGGATGTATATCAAGACTGACGGCCCCAGCCAGCTGGGCAGCGACATCGTCGCGTCCTCCGTGGCGGCCTTCGGGAAGTACCCGCTGCCCGCCATCGTTATCAATCACGGCACCGCCACCACCTTTTCTTATTTGAGCCGCCAGGCCTATGAGGGGTGCGTCATCGTGCCCGGGGTGCAGCTTGCGGCGGAGGCCCTGTCCGAGCGCGCGGCCCAGCTGCCCCAGATTTCCCTGTACGGCCCGGTGACGCCTCTGGGGCGCAACACGGTTGAGGCCATGCGGGCGGGGGTGCTCCTCGGCAATGCCGGCATCATCGACCGCATTATCGACAGCATGGAAGAGGCCGCCGGAGAGCCGGCCGCCGCCGTTGTGGCCACCGGCGAGGGGCTGGAGCAGGTGCTGAAATATTGCAGGCACACCATTGAGCTGGATCAGACCCTTCTCATGGAGGGCCTCTACCGGCTCTATCAGAAAAACACGGCAGGCAGCCGGAAAGACGGATAGCAAAAGGGCTGGGATTATTTTACAAAATATACTTGAAAAAATGTTCGATTTGGTGTATTCTACTCTTTAGAATAGAAGTTCACTCGGCAAACCCGGCGCAAGCCGGCGGCGCAAAGCTAAAGGGGCCCACCGGGCCAGCCAGCTGCAAGCCTGCCCGCAGGAAGCTACCTGCCGGCCTTCTGTGCTCATGCCGCAGCTTTGCGCCAGCAAAAGCTGCGGCTTTGCTTTTCCTGAAATCTTGGAAAAGCTTGTAAAAAGGGGTTGACAAATGTGAAGAGGCCGCCATACTTGAGCAGAGCAGAGCAGGCTGATTCTCTGCTTTTTTGTCCTGCCCGGCGGCTATTGATGCGGCATAAAGGCGTTTTAGTGACACCGTAACGGTGCCGCCAAAGCGCTTTTCCCATTTTCTCAATTCCGGCTGTCCTGTGGGCGGAATTTTCAAGACTGCCGCAATGTGATTTGTCCGTGCCAAAACTGCGGGGAGCCGCAGAAAACATATATTTTGTAGGAGGAATATAAATGAAACGCAAACTGCTATCCCTCATCCTTGCGTTTGCCGTGACGGCCAGCCTGCTCACGGTGAGCGCAGGCGCGTTCAGGCCTACCTACGGCGACACTGCGGGCCATTGGGCCGAACGCTCCATTGAGCGCTGGAGCGGCCACGGGATTGTCCAGGGCAGCGACGGCCTGTTTGACCCCGACGGTCACCTCACCTGCGCGCAGCTGGCGACCATTCTTGCAAGGCTCCTCAAGCTGCCCGCCGCAAAGGATGCGGGCTTCACCGACAACACGCCCGGTGCATGGTACTACGACGCCATCAACCGCTGCGCGGCAGCCGGCATCCTCAAGGGCAACGGCGACGGCACCGTGACGCCCGACGCGCCCATCACCCGCGAGCGCGCCATTGTCATGCTGGCCCGCGCGCTCGGCATCGAGCCGCTCGGCTACGCGGACCTCTCGGGGTACCTTGACGCCGCGCAGGTCTCCGCCTATGCCCAGGGCTATCTGGCCGCGATGATCAAGGCAGGCATCGTCGGCGGCGTGACTGCCGACCGGCTCGCCCCGCAGGACAACATCGACCGCGCCGCCACCGTCACCATCCTTGACCGCGCCATCGGCACCTATGCCGATCAGGACGGCATGCTCGTCGACGCCAGGGACGGCGCCCTTGTCCTCATCGTGGCGAAAAATGTTAAGGTGCTCAACGCGCCCGAGGGCACCAGGGTCATCGTTGTCGGCGGCGCGGACGGCCTGAGCGTCAACGGCAAGCCCGTCACCGACGACCAGACCTATATTGTTCCCAAGGACGCTGCCGGCGGCACCCCGTCCTCCGGCGCCGATTTCACGCACTACCACAGCTATGATGCGTCTACGCACAAGTGCTCCTGCGGCGCGTTTGACCCCGCCGTGGTCGCGACCATCGGCAATGCAAACGGCTACCTGACGCTGCAGGACGCCCTCGCGGCTGCGGCCGACGGCGACACACTCACAGTGATCAAAGATGTCGAAACCAAGAACAGTGCAGATACCCTTGGCGCACGGATTATCATCAGAAAGAAAATTACCCTCAACCTGAATGGGAAGATTATCTCGCCTGATGATATGGGCAATAATAACAGCAATTTCTGTGCGCTTATCATTGCTGCGGATACGATTATCAATGCAAATGAAAACGGCGGCATCAATACCGGCAGCAATGGCGGCTATGCCATCAACGTGATCGGCGGCGCGAAGCTGACCATCAACGGCGGCAGCTATTACGGCGGCGGCACGGCGGTACAGGTGGAGAAGGGCGATGTGACCATCAACGGCGGCAGCTTCGCGGTAGAGCCCTTTGGTGAGCCTTACGGCTACAACTTCCTGCTCAACTGCATTGACGCGGCCTATAAAAACGGCACCGCTAAGATCGCCGTCGCCGGCGGCACCTTTGAAAAATTCAATCCTGCCGATAACACCGCTGAGGGCGAGCACACCAGCTTTGTCGCCGCGGGCTATGAGTCCAGGGACAACGGGAACGGAACCTGGACGGTCAGCGAAAAGACCGGCGTTACCTTTGCTGCACAGGTCGGCGCGAACAAATATGAAACCTTGGCCGAGGCTTTTGCTGCGGCACAGAGCGGCGACACCGTGAAGCTGGTAGCAGATACTACCCTGACCGGTTCGGTCGAAATCAATAAGAGCATTACGCTCGACCTGAATGGCAAGACCATCCACTACACCGGCGAAAATCAGAATACAGCCACGCAGACCCATCGTGCACTCAATATAACGAGCGGCACGGTGACCATTAAGAGCGGTACTATCACAACTACTGTGGCCGGTACAGACTATCCCACGGAGTTTGATGCTGTCGTAGTCAAGAGCGGTGCAGAAGTGACGCTCGAAGACATGAACATCACAATCAACGACGCAAAGGGCTCCTGCCTGTATGTGTTTGCAGGCGGCAAGGCAACCGTCAAGAGCGGCAGCTACACCAATACGAACACGAGCGGTGAGAGGCTCCTGCTGAATCAGGCGGACAACACTCAGCAGCTTCTTTTTGTTGAGGGCGGCACCTTCGATGGCAGAAGTCCTGCGGATGGTGATAACAGTGGTAAGCCCTCTACCTTCCTCGCCGAGGGCTACACGGCAAAGACGCTCGAAGACGGTAAGCACCAGGTCGTTGCTCTTTTCAATGGCGGCACCGGCACGGCGAACGATCCGTTTGTGATTCAGAACGCCGAGCAGCTCAAGGCGCTCCGCGACAGCGTCAACGCCGGCAATGACCTTGCCGGCAAGGCCTTCAGACTGACCGCAAATATCGACCTCAACGGAGAGGAATGGACGCCCATCGGCACGAGCGGGCACCCGTTCAGGGGCGTGTTCGACGGCGGAAACAATGCCATCAGCAATCTGAAGATTACCGGCGGCGGCTATATTGGCCTGTTCGGTTATATCAACGTCGGCGCTGAAATCAAGAATGTAAAGTTGGCCGGTGCGGATGTGTCCGGCAGTGAGAGAGTCGGCGGCTTGATCGGTCAAATTATCGGTGATGCGACCGTAGCCAACTGCTCTATTGACGCAGCTTCTAAAGTTACCGGTACTGACAGCAACACCGGTGGTTTGATCGGTGCGGCACAATGCGGCAGCACCAGCACGATTTCCCTGAGCAACCTCACAAACTATGCTGCTGTTACAAATACGGCCGCCTCGAATTCGAGAGCGGGCGGTATCATTGGGCAGGTCACCAGAAATGCAAATGTAACCATCACAAACTGCCACAACCACGGTGTGCTCAGCGCTGCGAACGGCTATGCCGGCGGTATCGTTGCCGCCTATCAGAACGGATCTCTGACCATTAACGGCTGTACCAACACAAAACCTCTGTCTGACTTTGCCGGAACGCATAAGGCTGACCTCGTGGCGTGGATTACCTCTGTTCGCGCGCTTACGATCAACGCGGACGGCGAGGTTACCGGAGATATGATCGGGCTTATTGAAAATGATTATTCCAGAAACTTCGAGATCAACGGCAGCCGTTATTTCCTGAATAAAACGGATGAGAGCTTCACCTTTGCATCCGCGCTTGAAAGCAAACAGAGCCTTGACACCGCGAGGATGGACCGTATCATTGATTTTTACACCTTTGCCAAAACCAAGAATTCTAACTTTGCGCCTTATCCGAACCCCAATGAGTATTGGGAAATGTTCGTTAGCGTTGGCGGTTTTGGCGGCGATGGCTGGCCGCAGTTGTTAGAGCAATACAACAAAGCTTATCCTGACAAGAACTTGACGAAAGAAGAGTTTGCGCCCACATGGAGGGACGTTACCATGTATTTCTACACACCTGCACAGGGCGAATAATCTGATAACAAGGCAAACAAGCGCCCGAGCAAAAGCTCGGGCGCTTGTTTTGTGGGGGCATCCTGGGGGGGCAGCCGTTATCCGCTCTTGCGATGTGACGATCCGGAACTGCACCTTCAAGGCATCCCACCGAGCACAAGCGCAATTTATACTTGAAAAAATGTTCGATTTGTTGTATTCTGCTATTCGGAATAGAAGTTCACCCGGCAAACCCGGCGCAAGCCGGCGACGCAAAGCTAAAGGGGCCCATCGGGCCAGCCAGCTGCAAGCCTGCCCGTAGGAAACTGCTGGCCGGCTTTCTGTGCTCAAGCCGCAGCTTTGCGCCCGCAAAAGCTGCGGCTTTGATTTGTCCGGAATTCTTTGGAAGGTCAAAAAAGCGGCAGGCAAACAAAAGCTTTTGGGGAGGCAATGTAATGAAACGGCGAATTTTTACAGGATTGTTGTCATTGGCGATGATATTCACGCTGATTCCGACAGCGTGGGCGGACGGCGAGGGCGGTACGCCTGCGGCTAAGGCTGCCGAGGTCAACGGCACGCAGTATGAGACCCTGCAGGCGGCTGCTGACGCGGCGCAGGACGGCGAGACCGTCACGCTGCTCAAGGACGCCACCGAGGACGTGACCATTGCTAAGAGCATCACGCTCGACCTCGGCGGCAAGACGCTCACGAACACCAACGCTGGCAAGGCGACCATTTCCGTGACCGGCGGCACTGTTACGGTCAAGAACGGCAGCGTGGTGGGCGGCACCAGCTACTACAACATCGAGGTGACGAAGAACAGCGGTGCCAGCCTGACGCTTGAGAGCGTCACTGCCACGGCCGGCAACACCGGCTCGTCCATGCTCGACAACTGGGGCACGCTGACCATCAAGAGCGGCACCTACACCGGCGGCCTGAATGTTGTCAAGAGCGAGGAGGGCTCGACCCTTAACATTAGTGGCGGCAAGTTTACGCTGGCCTATGCAACGAGCGGCTACACGGGCGTTATTTTCACCTATGGTACGACCACCATCACCGGCGGCGAGTTTATTCAGGATTTAACAACGACGGGCAGATGGAATCATCCGCAGGTTATTCTGGCCGGCGTTGAGGCCGGCTACCCTTCCAGCGTCAAGGTCTCTGACGGTACATTTACCAACAAGCTGTCAAGTGAATCTATCTTCCGCGGTGTTGGCAAGGCGACCTCCGATAACTTCGAGGTCTCCGGCGGTACCTTCAATAAGAGTGTCTCTGACAGCTTCTTCAAGGATGGCTACTTCGCTCAAAAGAGCGGCGGTGCATATACGGCAGCCGGTCCGTATGCAGCCAAGATCGGCAGCATCGGCTACACCACCCTCGCAGAAGCCGTCACGGCAGCGAAGAACAATGCCGTTATCACCCTGCTTCAGGATATCAGCTCTGACCGCATCAATCTGGAGGACAAGAGCTTTACCGTTGAGCTGAATGGTCACACGCTGACCTCCACGGCGGCTTACGGTGTGATGTTCTGCGCCAAGAACGGCCATAAGATCACCGTGAAGGGCGACAAGAACTCGAAGCTCGTCGGCACGCTGATGGTCACGAACGGCACGGACGGTCATATCGAGATCAAAGGTGGTACATATGAGAACAGCCAGTATTGCCCGATCTACATCAACGGTGCTGTCAGCACGGAGAACTCCACACTGAGCGTCAAGAGCGCGACGATCACGGCGCTCAACAGCGGCTCTGGTCAGGATATGGGCTGCGGCGTGTATCTTGCGGGCTATTGCACAAGCACATTTAAGGACACCACGATCATCGCGCCTGTCACCGGCATCGAAATTCGCGCCGGCAAGCTGACGCTGACGAACTGCAACGTCACCGGCGGCAATGGCACGGTCACGGCAGATGCGAACGGCAACGGTACGACGGTCACGAATGCAGCGCTTGCGATTTCTCAGCATACCACCAAGAAACCCATTGATGTGACCGTCACCGGCGGCACATACACCGCAACCGCGGCGATTTACCAGACCGACGTGCAGGCTACCGGCTCTGCGGACGTCAAGACGGCGGTCGCAAGCGGAAAGTTCAACGGCACGGTCAGCGCCGAGACTGATGGTACCGTTGCAATCAAGGGCGGCACGTTCACCAGCGCAGTTCCCGAAAACTGCTGCGCCGAGGGCTTTGTGCCGGTCACGAACAACAACGGCACCTACGGCGTGACCGAGCGCAAGCCTGTTGAGGTTTGGACCGGCTACAACGGCTCGAAGGTCGGCAGCTACGCCACGGTTGGGGATGCCGCGAAAAACCTCGGCGAAAATAAGATGATTCTCTTCACTGCAGACTACACATTGGATGAAGATTTCACGATTCCGGCTGATGTGTACTTTGAAGTCGATGCTGGCGCAACGCTGACGATTGCCGAAGGCAAGACCCTGACGGTCGCGGCGGACGCAAAGCGGCTCAATATACGCGAAAATGCCAAGGTTGTAAACAACGGCACGATTTTGGTTTGCGGTGCGCCCAAAACCAGCCATGGCTATGTGATGATTCCGGACGGCGGTGAGCTGGCAGGCAACGCGTTGAGCGTCCCGGAAGGGAAGATCCTTTCGAAGAACGGAAACAGCTATTACGCAGGCGAAGCGCTCTTTGAGATCACCTATACGGACGGAAGCACAAAGCTGACGAGCGAAACCACTGATGTCAACAGCAGCACCGTGCAGGTGAAGCTGCTGAAGGATGTGACGGTGGGTGGCTGGACGCTTTCACAGGCTGCCGACGGCTTTGTCCTTGATCTGGGCGGCCACACGCTCAACGGCACTACGGCCAGCAGCTACTATGTGCTGTATGCCGGCGTGAGCATGACCATCAGGAATGGTACGATCAAGTATAACGGCACGGCGGACAAGGGCGCGATCTGTGCATACGGCGGCGAGACGCTTACGATTGAGAGCGATGTTACCATTGACGGCGGCAGTGGTGTCGGCATCATGATGCAGAACAGCGCGCCCACCGTGGTGCTCAACGGCACGGTGACCACGACTGGCGGATATGGCTTTGCCAGCAACGGCAGCGCGAATGCAGACGGCAACCCGGATACCTGCAACATCATTGTCAATGACGGCGCAAGGATTAAGGCCCCCAACGGCATTGCCATCTATCACCCCACGCTGGGCACGGTCACCATCAACGGCGGCGAGATCAGCGGCCACACCGGCATCGAAATGTGCGCGGGCAAGCTGATTGTGAATAACGGCACGATCACCTCCGCCGGCGCCAACTGGGATGCTACCGGCAGCCAGAACGCCATCATGGACGGTGCTGCGATCTCCATCATCAACCGCGACTACCCCGGCGGCACGCCCACCGCTGAAATCACCGGCGGTACATTCACGGCGACCGGTGACGGCGCAAAGGCGGTCAAGGCATATGACTACACCGGCGACGCGGTTGCCGATTGGGCAGGCGCCGGCAATTCCGTCAACATCTCCGGCGGCACATTCTCCACCGAGATTCCCGCGGAGTACTGCGCAAGCGGCTATGTGCCCAAGAATAACGGCAACGGCACCTATGGCGTTATAAAATCCGGCTCTGACCTGCCCGGCTACCCCGGCGGCGTCCCCTTCAATCCCACCTATCCCGTCACCACCCCGGGCAAGAGCGAGCACGGCACCGTGACCGTCATCCCGGCCAGCGCCGCCAGGGGCACGACCGTGACCGTCATCACCGCGCCGGACAAGGGCTATGTCCTCGAAACCCTGACCGTGACCGACAGCACCGGCAAC
>CAKUIM010000018.1 GCA_934660965.1 uncultured Oscillospiraceae bacterium
TCCTCGGCCACATGGCGGGTGGCGGTGGCGGAGCAGTGGATGTGGTCGGTATAGAGGTACAAATCGCAGATGGTGGTGTAATCGAAGAGAAAGCAGTGCACCGCCGCGTTCTCGTACTCCATCAGCTCCCGGGCGGCGTACTCCACCGCCCAGATCACCGCCTCCGCCCGGCCCTCCCGGGTAACCTTGTCCCAGTAGAGGATGCTGTAGGGCGGGAACCAGAAGGTGAAGCGCACGTCCGGGTGGGCCTCGAGCCAGCCCTTGAGCACCGCAAGATTCTCGTCACACTGAGCCCGGTAGGCGTCCTCGGGCAGCTTCACTGCACTCACCGTCTCCGGCCGGGGGTAGGAGGCCAGGGCCTGGGCCTTGGTAAAGCCCACCGTCCCATCCCAGATGTAGGCGTCGTCAAGCACCTTGCCCTCGCCCCGCTGCCGGGCGCGCACCGCCTGGAGGGCCAGAATGACGCTGTCGGCGTTGAGGTAGAAGCCGGCGTCGTCCAAGGGATTGCTGTTGTAGAGATACCGGGGCAGCTCCACCGTTCGCTCGCTGTCCGAGCGGATGAGGATGTTGGGGTCCAGGCAGAAGTACACCCGGTCCAGCTGCGGATGGGTGGAGAAGGCCAGGGACAGGGCGGTGTCAAACTCGGTGATCCAGCCGTCGGGAAAGGTGATCTTCAGCGTCTCCTCCCCCAGGGCCCGGGTAAACCAGGACGCCCGGAAGTTTGCCACCAGGGACGTGCCTATGACCACCGCGGAGTAGTCCTGATTGCGGATGAGGCCAGGCATTTCGTAGCGCTGGTTGACAAACAGTGCCGTCTCACCCTCCTTGAGGCCGCCGGACACCAGCGGGTCCGCCCAGAGGACAAAGGCCGCCGCGCCGCCCAGGCACACAAGGGCGGCAGCCAGCACCGCGGCAAAAAATCGCTTTGCTCTCATGCTCTCTCCTTAAAAATTCGCATAAATGAAGGTATCCACGCCGGCGAGGAACAGCACCGAGCCCACGATGCACACCGCCGCCAGCACCGTCTTCCCCCAGGTGGGGCGGAAGGACTGGGCCTGGCGCACCGGGTTGGGAACCCACAGCAGCGCCAGGGCGGCGGGGTAGAGCATCAGCGGTGCCCAGTACACAAAGGCCCGGCCCCCGGCCTTCACCCAGCCCTGGAGGGCGGCGAGCACCTGGCCCATGGCCTTCAGGGGCAGGGCGGCGGCAAGCTCCGGCGAGGGCAGGGCAAGGCCGCCCCCCACAAGGTCGCCCAGCAGGGCAAGGGCATTGCCAAGGCTTGGGGCGCGGAAAAAGACCCACGCCACATTGACAAACAAAAAGGTCAGCACCCAGCCGGCGGCCCGGGGAAGGCGCGCCCGGCCGCTCCACAGCCGCTCGGCCACCATGGCCGCGCCGTGGAGGGCGCCCCAGATGAGAAAGCCCCAGCCCGCGCCGTGCCACAGCCCGGAGAGCAGGAACACAATCATGGTATTCCGGCAGGTGACGGCCGTCCCCCGGCGGTTGCCTCCCAGGGGAATGTAGACGCAGGTGCGGAAAAACCGGGAGAGGGTAATATGCCAGCGCGCCCAGAACTCCCGGATGGAGCATGCCCGGTAGGGGCTGTCGAAATTCACCGGCAGGCGCAGCCCCAGCAGCAGCCCCATGCCATAGGCCATGTCGCAGTAGCCGGAGAAGTCAAAATAAATCTGGAGGGTGTAGGCCAGCATGGTCAGAGCCGCGTCCGTGCCGGAAAGGCCGCCGGCAAGGGCAAAGCCGTGGTTGGCGGCGCCGGCGAACATCCCGGCAAGCACCACCTTTTTCCCCAGCCCCAGGGCCAGGCAGTAGAGGCCCGCCGAGGCGCCGTCCCAGGAGAAGGGGGCGCTTGCGCGCAGCTGGGGGGCAAGCTCCCCCACCCGGGTGATGGGCCCGCAGGTGGCGGTGACAAACAGCGTCAGGCAGCAGGCGTAATCCAGGGGAGAGACGCACGCCACCGCGCCGTCATACCGGTCCCGCAGGTAAAAAATCTGCTGAAAGCTGGCAAAGCTGAGCCCCAGGGGCATGAGGGCGGCGGGCAGGCCGTCCGTCCAGGGGGCCAGGAAGAACCCGGCGTATTTGAAGGCGGCCAGCACCAGCAGCACCACCGCCGCACCGGCGATGAGCAGCGCCCGGCGGTTTGCCCCCTTCCGGTCCATGGCCCGGCCCAGGGCGTAGGTGCACGCCCCCTCCGCCAGCAGCACCGGCAGGGACAGCGGCGCGCCCCACCCGCAGAACAGCAGCCCCGCCAGCAGCAGGAGCACCCGGGCCCACAGGCTGCTGCGCCTGCCCGCGACGCGCCAGAGGATGCACACCGCCGGCAGGTACACAAGCAGGAACAGGTGGGATGTGATGCTCATTTCCCGCCCCCGTGCCGCTGGGCCTGGGCGTTGATGCGCTCACCGCAGGAGTGGATGATCTGCAGAAGGGACTGATAGGCCCCGGGGTAGGCCTTGGTCATGGCGTCGTGGGGCATGGCGGGGATGGCGCCCGCCCGGGCGGCCTCCTCCAGCGCCTGGGCATACTCCACTTCGGAGAGGGTCATGTCCACCCCGGCAAGGCCGGAGAGAAACTGCCGGTCGCTCACGGAGAAAAAGTCCTCGCTGCCGCCCGGGCTCACCCGATAGAGGTCCCGGTAGAGCTGATAAACCGCCGCGGAGAGGTAGTTTGCCGCCGCGCGGATGGCGTCCTTGTCCTCCGTCTTGCCAAGCAAATCGAAGAGCACCCCCACGGAGTTTGTAAGCAGCTTCCGGGAGAGGGTGGCCAGCACCGAGCCGCGCAGGACGTGATCCCGCTCCTGGGCGGCGTCGTAGAGGGTGTCGGCGTCCACGATGGTGGTGCCGTCCCGGCTCAGGGTACGCCCGAGCAGGAAGTCCGCCGACACATGGTAGAAGTCGCAGGCCCGGGCCACAAAGGCAAGTCCCGGCTCCCGGGCCCCGTTTTCATAGTGGGAAAGCAGCGCCTGGGAGATACCCAGCTCCTTGGCCACCTGCCGCTGGGACAGGCCCCGCTCCTGCCGCAGCAGGGAAAGGGTCCTGGAAAAATCCGCGTTCATGTGTATCACCCGTTTCTAAAATGACAGTGTGTATATTATATTGGAGAAAATACATTTTGTAAATAGATTTTTCCTGCCGGGGCGTTAGAATTTAAGCTGGCAAACACTTGAAACCAGAGGGGTTTGGTGGTAATATGAAACATACTAAAACATCGGAGGTAACGCACTATGTTTGGTAAACTCATTGAAAAGCTCAAAGCCGATCCGAAGCGCATCGTCTTTACCGAGGGCACCGATCCCCGCATCCTGGAGGCCTCCGCCCGCCTCCTGTCCGGCAACTTCCTCACCCCCATCCTGGTGGGCAAGGTGGACGAGGTGAAAGCCGCCGCTGAAAAGACCGGCTTCAACATCCATGGCGCCGAGATCATCGACCCCGAGACCTACGACAAGATGGACGAGATGGTCGCCACAATGGTGGAGCTGCGCAAGGGCAAGATGTCCCCCGAGGAGTGCCGCGCCGCTCTGCTCAAGGGCAACTACTTCGGCACCATGCTGGTGAAGATGGGCGTGGCTGACTGCCTGCTGGGCGGCGCTACCTACTCCACCGCCGACACCGTCCGTCCCGCCCTGCAGCTTGTCAAGACCAAGCCGGGCAACAAGATTGTGTCCTCCTGCTTCATCATGGTCCGCTCTCACGGCTCCGGCGACAACGAGGTGCTGGCCATGGGCGACTGCGCCATCAACATCAAGCCCACCGAGGACGAGCTGGTTGAGATCGCCATGGAGTGCGCCAAGTGCGCCCGCATTTTCGGCATCGACCCGAAGGTCGCCATGCTCTCCTACTCCACCAAGGGCTCCGGCAAGGGCGAGGATGTGGACAAGGTCCGCAACGCCTGCGAGAAGGTCAAGGCCCTCAACCCCGACTTCCCCGTGGACGGCGAGATGCAGTTCGACGCCGCCGTGTCCCCCACCGTGGGCCAGCTGAAGTTCCCCGGCTCCCCCGTGGCCGGCTACGCCAACACCTTCATCTTCCCCGACATCAACGCCGGCAACATCGGCTACAAGATCGCCCAGCGTCTGGGAGGCTTTGACGCCTACGGCCCCATCCTGCTGGGCCTGAACGCCCCCATCAACGACCTGTCCCGCGGCTGCAACGCCCTGGAGGTCTACTCCATGGCTATCATCACCGCGGCTCTGGCCTAAATAGGAACGTACACAGCCCCTCTCCCGCATGGGAGAGGGGCTATTTTTTGTCCCATTCAGCCATGGAGTAGACCTCTCCGGCGGCGGGTGCCGCCGTACAAGCGTTTTGCACAGCAAAACCTTGGCACCGGCAGAATTCACTTCTGCCGGTGCTTTTGTATCCGGGGCCCCCGCGAAGCCCTGGCTTCGTGGGGCACTACTCCATGGCCATCATCACTGCGGCGCTGGCCTAAACAGGAACGTACACAGCCCCTCTCCCGCATGGGAGAGGGGCTATTTTTCTTGTGCCGCTTCTCACTCGATCCCGCCGCATCCGGTGATCCAGGCGCTGCCCAGGACGGTGTCGCCCTCGTAAAAGGCCGCAAGCTGCCCCGGCGTGGGCGCACGGGCGGGCTTATCCAGGCGCAGCTCCACCCGGCCATCCCCCAGGGGCACCAGCAGGGCGATCTCCTCCCGGCGGGAGTGGCGCAGCCGGGCGGTCACAGGCCGGGGCGCGTCCAGCGGGGTGTCCCCCAGCCAGTTGAGCTCATCACCCCACACCACCCGGGCGTGGAGCCCCTCCCCGTGGGAGAGGACCACCTCGTTGGTCTCCGGCCGGATTTCGGTGACGAACAACCGCCCGGTGGAGGGGATGCCCAGCCCCCGGCGCTGGCCCAAAGTGTAGTGATGGATGCCCTTGTGCTGCCCCAGCACCCGGCCCTCGGCATCCACAAAGCTGCCCGGGGGCGGGGTGTCCCCCCGGCGCTCCAGCCAGGCGGCGTAGTCGTTGTCCGGGATGAAGCAGATCTCCATGGAGTCCGGCCGGTGGGCGGCGGGCAGCTTGTCCTTCTCCGCCTCCTGGCGTGTAACGATCTTTTCCACATCCCCAAGGGGAAAGATCACCCGCTCCAGCACCGCCCGGGGCAGGCGGGAGAGCATATAGGACTGGTCGTTGGCGCTCTGCCCCTTTTGCAGCAGGGCTCCTCCGTCCCGGCCCCGGCCGATGCGGGCGTAGTGCCCCGTGGCCACATACCGGGCACCGATGGCGTCCGCCAGCTCCAGCAGGGCGGGAAATTTCACCGTGGGGTTGCACCGGGCGCAGGGGATGGGGGTACGCCCGGCAAGATACTCCCGGCAGAAGGGTTTGCACACCTGCTCCTCCAGCTGTTGGGCGATGTTTTTCACCGTAAAGGGCAGCCCAAGCTGCTCTGCCGTCTCCCGGGCAGACGCTTCGCCCCCCAGGCCGATATCCAGGTACAGGGCATGGACCTCCAGCCCCGCCTTTTGCAGCCGGGCCGCCGCCACGGAGGAATCCACTCCGCCGCTCAGGCCCAGCACGACCTTTTCACTCATGGGTAACACCTCGCTGTGCGCCGCCCCTTTGCGGCATGCCTTGGAATCGGGGCCCGGGCCGCGCTGCCGCCGCCACGGAGGACGCTTTTCGCCTCGCCGCCTGCCCCGCGCCGATATTATACCACGGCGGCGCAAAGTTTTCCACAGGGGGTTGACAGTCCGGCAGCGCAACGTTACAGTGTAAAGTACATCATTTCCCGCCTGCCGGCAGGGAGGAGGCCCCCATGTCCGCATTCATCTGCCCCATCTGCGCATCCCCTCTGGAGCGCAGCGAAAAGACCTACTGCTGCCCCAACCGCCACAGCTACGACATCGCCCGGGAGGGCTACGTCCACCTGCTGCCCGCCAACCGCAAGCACTCCGCCGACCCCGGGGACGACAAGGCCATGGTGGCTGCCCGCAGCCGCTTCCTCTCCGGCGGCTGGTACGCCCCCCTGCGGGACGCTCTCTGCCGCCTGGCCCTTGCCCGCGGCAGCGGCGCCGGCACCCTGCTGGACGCCGGCTGCGGGGAGGGGTACTATACCCAGGGGATTACCGAGGGCTTTCAAAACGCCGGGTATTCGCTTTCCGTGGCCGGGGTGGACCTGTCCCGGCCGGCGGTGAAGCTTGCCGCCCGGCGGGTGCCCGGCGGGGAGTTCGCGGTGGCATCTGTGTACCATCTGCCGGTGGCGGACGGCTGGGCGGGGCTGCTGCTGTGCTGCTTCGCCCCCATGGCAGCAGAGGAATACGCCCGGGTGCTGCGCCGGGGCGGTGCCTTTCTCTATGTGGTGCCCGCCCGGGAGCACCTGTGGGCGCTCAAGCAGGTGCTCTACGACCGCCCCTATGAAAACCCGGAGGAGCGCATCGACTACCCCGGCTTCGCCCTGGAAGAGGTGGTGCCGGTGGAGACGCGGCTGCACCTGACCGGCGGAGAGGCCCTGGATTTGTTCCGCATGACCCCTTATGCCTGGAAAACACCCCGGGAGGGGGTGGAGCGGCTGGCCGCCCTGCCCGCCCTGGACGTGACGGCGGCCTTCCGCATCCATGTTTTCCGGAGAGTATGAGAAAGCTCCGGCTCTTTTAAGAGCCGGAGCTTTTTATGTTACCGGTGCTTGCCCATGAAGAACATGGCCACGCACCCCGGGCCGGTGTGGGCGCCGATCACCGGGCCGATGCTGTTGATGATGATCTGCTCCACGCCGTAGCGCCGCTTCACCTCGTCAGCCACAAGCTGGGCGTCCTCCAGGCAGGCGCTGTGGCTGATGAACATGGTCTGGGAGGGCAGGTCCTCTCCCAGCTCGCCCACCTTGTCGGCCAGGGCGAGAAGGGCGGCCTTGCGGCCCCGGGCCTTGGACATATTGATGAGGTGGCCCTCGTCGTCCATATGCATGACGGGCTTGATCTGGAGCATGGTGCCCAGCAGGGCCGTGGCGCCGGACACCCGGCCGCCCCGCTTGAGGAAAAAGAGGTCGTTCACCGTAAACCAGTGGCACTGGCGCAGCTTGTTGGCCTCCGCCCAGTCCCGGACCTCCTCCAGGCTCTTGCCCTGGGCACGCTGCTGGGCCGCCTGGTAGACGAACATGCCCTGGCCCAGGGAGGCGCACAGGGTGTCCACCACCAGAATCTTCCGGTCGGGGTACTGCTCGGAGAGCTCCTCCGCCGCAAGGCAGAAGGCCTGGCAGGTGGCGGAAAGGCCGGAGGAGAAGGCCAGCACCAGCACGTCACGGCCTGCCTTGACAAAGGGCTCGATGGCCTCAGTGGCCTGGGCCAGGTTCACCGCGTTGGTGGTGGCGGCGGCGCCGTCCTTGAGCTTCTGGTAAAAGATCTCCGGGCTCATCTCCCGGTTGTCGGGGTAGTTGCGGTAGGGCTTTCCCTCCATCAGAAAGCCCAGGGGAACCACCTGGATGTCCAGCTCCTGCACAAGCTCCGCGGGCAGGTCGCAGGACGAATCGGTCACAATTTCAAAGCTATTCATGGGAAACCTCCATTACGGGGGCCGGCGGCCCCTATCTTATTTCTTCTGCTCCAGCAGGTCGGCGCAGCCCTCCTGCCCGGCTAGGATGCGCAGCACCTCCCGGCAGGCCAGGGCGTTGGCATAGCTGCGCAGGGCAAGGTCCAGCACCAGCTTGGGCAGGTCGCGGCGGTCGGTCTCATCGGGCAGCTGCCCCGCTGTCTCGTTGAGGGCCCGGTCCAGGCTTGCGCAGAAAAAGTCGTACAGCCGCCGGCAGTCCCGGCCTTCCTGGCCGATGGCCACCAGGGTGCGCATCTCCCGCACGGAGAGCACCTGCTTCATGGCGGAGATGGCGGTGAGGTAGGCCAGGTGCTCCTGCCCGTACTTCTTGCCGTTGGCCCGGGCCAGCAGCCCCGCCTTGATGTAGTTGTTGATCATGGCCGAGGTCAGGGCGTCCCCATCCCCGAAGGAGATCATCTGCCGGGACAGATAGGCCACCACCTGATCCATATAGAGGGGGATGTCGGGCAGCTTTTCCCAGCCGTCCGGCCGCTCCTCCTCCAGGCGCTGCTTGAGCGCCGTCAGTTCCTCCAAGCTTCCACCTCCAAATCACGTTTTGAAAATTATATCATATCATTTTCAACCCGTAAAGGGGGGCAGGGCAAAAAAACGGGCGCCCGGCACAAAGCTGTACCGGGCGTCCGGACAACGGGAATGCTTACTTCTTCAGGCTGAGGATCTCGCGGGCGTCGTCGGGGGTGGCGACCTCGTTGCCGTACTCGCGGATGACGCGGGCGGCGCGCTCCACCAACTGGCGGTTGCTCTCGGCCAGCTGGCCCTTGGCGTACATGACGTTATCCTCCATGCCCACGCGGATGTGGCCGCCCAGAGGCACGGCGGCATAGAGGGTCTCCATGGCGGCGTGGCCCACACCGAAGCAGCTCCAGGTGGAGCCGGGGCACAGCTGCTCCATGGTCTCCTTCATGAACAGCAGATTCTTCATAGAGCCGGGGATGCCGTTGGCGCAGCCCATGCACATCTGGAAGTGGAGGGGGGCCTTGAGAACGCCCTTCTTCAGATAGTAGGCGGCGTTGGCGATCATGCCCGGGTCAAAGCACTCGATTTCAGGCTTGATGTTGTTCTCGTACATGATACCGGCCAGCTGCTCCAGGAACTGGGGCGGGTTGAGGAACAAAGTGGTGTTCAGCCAGTTCATGGAGCCGCAGTCGTAGGAGGCCATCTCGGGCTTGAGCTCCACAATGTGGGCCCAGCGCTCCTCGTCGCTGGCGGTGAGGGCGCCGGAGGTGGTCATGTTGATGACGATGTCGCAGTCGGGGTGGTTGGTGCGCAGCAGGCGGACGGTCTCGGCAAACTTGGCCTTATCCATGGTGCCGTTGCCCTCGTCGTCGCGCATGTGCAGGTGGGCCACAGCGGCGCCGGCCTGCCAGCAGTCATAGACGTCCTCGGCGATCTCGGCGGGGGTCATGGGGACGTTGGGGTTGTCCTTCTTCTTGGGCCATGCGCCGGTGGTCGCAACGGTGATGATTGTTTTCTTAGCCATAAGTCATGTTCCTTTCTGTATGATAGTTGTGTGGGAAATCAAAGCATTTCAAATACGCCGGCAGCGCCGATGCCGCCGCCCACGCACATGGTCACCAGGGCGTAGCGGCCGCCCTGACGGCGCAGGCGGGAGAGGGCCTTGCAGGTGAGGAAGCCGCCGGTGGCGCCCAAGGGGTGGCCCAGCGCCAGCGCGCCGCCCTCGGGGTTGACCTTGCTCTCGTCCATGCCAAGCACCCGCATGCAGGGGATGGCCTGGGCGGCAAAGGCCTCGTTGAGCTCGATGGTATCGATCTCGTCGAGGGTCATGCCCAGCCGCTTCAAGAGCTTGGGCACGGCGTAGATGGGGCCAAGGCCCATCAGCTCGGACTCGCAGCCGGCCACGGAGAAGCCCACAAAGCGGGCGATGGGCTTCAGGCCCAGGGCGTCGGCCTTCTCCCGGCTCATCATCACCACAAAGGCGGCGCCGTCGCTCATCTGGGAGGAGGTGCCGGCGGTCACCCGGCCCTCAAAGGCGGGCTTGAGCTTGGCAAGGGACTCCATGGTGGTGTTGGGGCGGATGCCCTCGTCCCGGTCCACCACCACCGTACCGCCCTCGGGGGTCCTGACGGTGATGGGGATAATCTGGTCGTCAAAGGCACCGGCAGCCTGGGCAGCGGCAGCCAGGCGGTGGCTGCGCACGGCAAACTCCTCCATCTCCTCGCGGCTGATGTCATAGAGCTTGGCCACGTTCTCGGCGGTGTAGCCGGGGGCCATGTAGGCCTCGGGGTACATGGCCACCAGCTCGGGGTCACGGTACTCCTCATCGAGGTACATGTGCTTGATGCGGGTCATGGACTCCACGCCGCCGGCCACGGCCACCTCATACTCGCCGGCCATGATGGCGTTGGCGGCGGTGGCGATGGTCTGGAGGCCGGAGGAGCAGAACCGGGTGACGGTCTGGGCGCAGACCTCCTTGGGAAGGCCCGCGCGCTGCACGATCAGCCGGCCCATCTGCCAGCCCTGGATGTCCTCGGGGTAGGCGCAGCCCACAATGACGTCGTCAATGTCCATGGGGTCAAGCTGGGGCACCCGGGCGAGCACGCCCTTGAGGGTCTCCGCGCCGTAGGTGACGGGGTGGGTGTGGGCAAAGCCGCCCTTATAGGCCTTGGTCACGGGGGAGCGGCCGTAGGCCACGATTACAGCTTCTCTTCTTTCCATTGGAAAACTCTCCTTCTTACCGCTTTCCGCGGCAGAGTTTATCAAATTCTTCCTCCAACCAGGGTCGGAACTGGGGGTGGGCAATGGCGGTGAGGGCCTTTGCCCGGGCGCGCAGCGTCAGGCCGCGCAGGCAGGCCACGCCGTACTCGGTGGCCACATAGTGGGTGTTGCTCCGGGTGAGGGTGACGATGCTGCCGGGGTCCAGCTGGGGCACGATGCGGCTTCTGAGCACCTTCTCGCCGGTGACGGGGTCCTTCTGGGTGAAGGTGGAGCGCAATGTGATGATGGACTTGCCGCCCTCGGACATCTGGGCCCCCACGGCGGTATCCACCTGGCCGCCGCTGCCGGAGAACTGGCGGGGGCCGATGGCCTCGGAGGCGCACTGGCCGGACAGATCCACCTGAAGGGCTGCGTTGATGGACACCATCCTGCGGTTCTGGGCCAGCACGTTGAGGTTGTTGGTGTAGGACAAGGCCTTATGAAGGATAGACGGATTGTCGTTGACATAGTCATAAAGGCGCTCCGAGCCCATGGTGAAGGCAGTGACGGTCAGCCGGGGATTGAGGGTCTTTTTGCTGTTGTTCACCGCGCCGCACTCCATCAGGCGCATCCCGGCGTCGGAAAAGGCCTCGGTGTGGATGCCCAGGTCGTGCTTGCCCTGAAGCTGGTCGGCCAGGGCGTCTACCGTGCCGCCGAAGCCCAGCTGAATGGTGGAGCCGTCCTCCACCAGCTCGGCCACATGGCCGCCCAGCACCTTATCCTCGTGGGTGGGCACCGGCTGGGGCAGCACAGTGGGGTAGCGGTCAGACTCGATGATGCCGTCCACCTGGGAGATATGGACCAGGGTGTCCCCGAAGCACCGGGGTGCGTGGGAGGCCACCTCCACGATCAGCTTCTTCTGCCGGCCGATGAGGTCCCACTCGATGATGGACGAGGCGGCCAGGGTAAAGTAGCCGTGGCGGTCCATGGGGGCGACGGTGACCACCATCAGGTCGTACTCGGGCACTGCGGCGGCCCAGTCCCGGGCGCCGTTGCGCAGGTTGTTGGGGATGAAGTCGCACACGCCGTTGGCTGCGCCCACCTGCTGGATGCGGTTAAAGAACAGGGACTCCACCTGGAAGTGCTCCGCGCTCTCCGCCTCCATGTCGAACGCCAGCGGGGCCAGGGGCAGATAATTGAGCACCCGCACCCGCTCAAGGCCGGCGCGGTGGCGCCACAGTGCGGCGGCAAAATCCACCGGAGTCAAGGCGCCGCCGGAAATGTAGACGGTATCGCCGCTTTTGATCAGCGCCGCTGCATCGTCCGCCGTGCAGAGCTTGCGCCGGTATTCTTCCTGATACATTCGGGATCTTCCTTTTTTCCCCCTTGATTTTTTCTGCCCGGCGGAGCCGCCAGGCTCCGCCGGGCAGAATCAGGCGGGATTGATTTAGTTCGGACAGCTTACTTCGCGTACTTGGCGACGATGGCAGCACCCTTGTCGGTGATGTGCAGCTTGCGCTTGAACAGGCCGCCCTCAACGATGTAGCCGCGGCGGGTCAGGTGGGAGGAGATCGCGGCCATCTGCATGGAGCGGATGCCGTTCTTCTTCACGAACTCAGCCTGCTTCTCGGGGTCGTTCTTCACGAGCTGGAGCAGCTCAACATACATCGGGGAGACGAAGTCCTTCGCCATCTCGGCCTCGGTGCCGGACAGAGCGGGCAGCGCGGCCAGGCCCTTCTCGGTGATGGAGTAGGTGTAGAACTTGGTGGCAATCAGGCCCTCACGCATGAGGTAGCCGCCCTGGTCGAGCTTCTCGATGGAGGCAGCGGCCTTGGAGGAGTCGACGCCCAGGTAGTCGGTGATGTCGGCCTGATAGCTGTGGCCGATGCGCAGCAGCTCGAGGACCTGACGATCCATGTCGTCAAGCTTCACATCGATGCGGTTGGTAGCAGTGGGAACGCGCTCCCAGCCCTTCTTGCCGTAGTACTTGGGCTTGCCGAAGCAGGAGCCGATCAGAGCAAACACCAGGGTGATGATGAAGCCGGCAGTGGCAAGGTAGATCCACTTGTCGATGACGAACACCTTGAGCACGGTGCCCAGCAGGGTGAACAGGCACATAGAGATCATGCCGGCCAGAGCGCCGATGAAGGCGCCGGTGTTGTTGAAGCGGGGCCACAGAGCGCCCAGCATCAGCAGGATCGCGGGGGGCACCAGCCAGCAGTTGGCGAAGGCGAACAGATAGGTCGCGCCGCCGGGGAACTGGCAGAGGATCCAGGTGAACACGCCCAGGATGATCATGATGATCTTGGACATCTTCAGGACCTTCTTGGCGTCAGCCTTCGGGTTGATCAGACGCTGATAGATATCGCGGCTGGCAACGGCAGAGGCGCCCAGGGCGGAGGTGGAGGCGGTGGAGATCGAGGCGGCGCAGGCGCCCACCACGAACAGGGAGCCGAGCAGCGGGGGGAAGGTCTTGGCCAGGAAGCCATAGGCCGCGGTGCCGGGCAGGGTGCCGCCGCCGGGGATGAAGCTCTCGCCGTAGAAGGCGCCGCCGTACAGGCCCAGCAGGCCGAAGGGAATGGTGAAGATGATGGTCAGCAGGATAGCAGCCAGCACGAAGGACTTCTTCGCGACCTTCTCGGAGCGGCAGGAGGCTATCTTCATCCAGTAGTAGTTGTTGCCCCAGACCAGAGCGGCGGCAAACAGGATGACGAAGTTCAGCCAGGAGGGATAGGTCAGGCCCACGTAAGGAACGGTGGCGCCGCCGATGCCCTTGTTGAAGAAGTCGCCGCCGGGCCACTTGGCCGCGATGGCGTCCAGCCAGCCAAAGCGGTGGACCAGCAGGGCGAACATAGTGGGCACAGCGATAACGCCCAGGCACACCTGGAAGAAGTCGGTGATGGTGGCAGCCCACAGACCGGAGATAAAGGTGAAGCAGATGATGACGGCGAACACGACGGCGGTCACGATGGTGGTGTTCCAGCCGGTGTAGCCCACGATGGAGGACACGCAGGAGACGATGTTATTGGCCAGGATGCCGCACATGCCGATGACGGAGGTCACAGCGATGACGGGACGGATCTTGGCAGAGTAGCGCATCTCCAGGTACTCAGGCAGGGTCTGAGCACCGTTGAGGCGGATGAACTTGCCCCACAGCACGCCGTAGAGCAGCAGGCCGCAGATGCCGTAGATCAGGCCCCAGGCAAAAGAGTTCTTCAGACCAAAGGTGATGGTGAAGTTGGGGGCCAGGGCGACGGTGGTACCGGCAAAGCCGATGGCGATGACGCCCATCATGTTGATCGGGGTGGAAACCTCACGGCCGGCCAGAACATAGTCAGAAGCCTCAGACACCCAGCGCTTGGCGTAAACGCCGCAGCCGATCAGAATGCCGATAAACACGACAAACATCACAACAAATACTGTATTTCCCATTTGTGTTACTCCTTCTCTCAAATTTTCCGCAAAGCAGCGGACGCTACAGAAAGATATGCTGTCGATCGCTTGGGAACTTGCGATCCTCTCTCACTTTCCCGCCTGTGGGTCCGTGAAGCTCAGAAATCAGTCGTTGAAGATCGCAACGACGCGGCTCCAGCCGGCGCTGCCGCCCTTGACGGGGATGGGCAGGGCATAGACGGTGTAGCCGGTGTCGGGCAGGGTCTCCAGGTTGGTCAGCTTCTCGATGTGGCAGTAAGCGCGGCGGCGGCCGGCGCGGTGAGCCTCCCACAGGATGGAAGCGTCGTGGGTCTTCTGGAACTCCTGACCCTCATAGGGCAGGGGCACGTCCCAGCTCCAGCCGTCGGTGCCCACAACGTGGACGCCCTGCTCGGCCAGCCACAGGGTGGCCTCGGCGCTCATGCCGGCGCCGGCAACCAGGTACTCCTTGGTGCCCCAGCGCTTGTCCGCGCCGGTGTTGAGCAGCACGATGTCGCCGGGCTTGATGGTGTAGTTGATCTTGGCCAGGTAGTCCTGGACGTCCTTCTTGGAGATCTTGTAGCCGTCGGGCTTGTCACGGAAGTCCAGCTTCACGCCCGGGCCGATGCACCACTCCAGGGGAACCTGGTCGATGGTCCAGGCCTTCTCGCCGCCGGGAATCAGATCCTCGTTCTGACGGGGGAAGTAATGCCAGGGAGCATCCAGATGGGTGCCGGAGTGGGTGCACATCTGAACGAAGTCGATGGCCCAGCCCTCACCCTCGGGGAGGTCGGCAACGGTGGAGCCGGGGAAGTAAGCGGGCATCTCCGCGGCGGTATCTTTATGGTCACGGCGCTGGATCTTGGGGATCTGAATCGGGGGATCGCTGGGCAGATCTTCTTCCAGCAGCATGGTCAGGTCTACGATTTTCATAAACGATCACTTCTCCTCTTTTATAGAATAATTAAGGATTACGAACTCGACCTGCGTTCGCGTCTTTATTTATTGCATTTTCCGTGCCAACTTTGCTTTTTGGCGAAAATCGAGTATTTTCAAGGCCCTTTGAAAGATTTACAAAAAGTTCAAAATTTGGATGTGTACTCTTTTGTTTACGCAGATTTATTTGAGGCTTCAAAAATCCTTCAAATTTCAACGGCTTGGCAGGTGTGTAATCTTTTCAGTCCATGTCTCAAAAAGATTGCATATCTACGAAGAAGAAAACAGAGATTCTCAGTCATTTTACACGAATTTTCCATAATTTTCTCGAAAATTTGCGCATTTTGCGTAAATTGCCCCAAAATTCCCAAAAAACTTTCCTTGTCACGCCTACCAATCTGGTATAAAATAGGGGAAACGAAAGGGAGGGACGCCGCCATGGAACCGGAAGAGTATCTCACTTATGACGACGCCGCCCAGTTCATCCGGGGCCTGGACGCCATGGCCGTGCTGGATAAGGACGGGCGGTATATCTACGTCTCGCCCGCCTGGAGCAAGATGCGGGGCATCTCGGTGGAGGAGGCCCGGAAGCACTACGTCTGGGACCTGCTGCCCGACACTCACGCCCGCATCACCCTGCGCACGGGCAAGCCGGTGTTCGCCCAGCCGGTGCAGGTCAGGGGGCGCAACGCCTTCACCTCCTACTTCCCCCGCTACGCCCCCGACGGCTCCCTCAACGGCTGCTACCTTTATGTTATTATCAACGGCATGGAGGACGCCCAGAGCGTCTCCCAGCGCATTACCGACCTTTCCAGCAAGCTGCAGTTCTACCAGAAGGAGCTCTCCCGGGAGCGGGGCGCCCGCTACACCCTGGACAACATCATCGGCGAGAGCGCGCCCATCGTGCAGCTGCGCGCCCAGATCGCCCAGGCCGCCCGCTCGTCCTCCACGGTGCTCATTGAGGGGGAGACCGGCTCCGGCAAGGAGCTCATCGCCCACGCCATCCACTCCCTGAGCCCCCGCAGCCCGGCAAACTTCGTGCGAGTGAACTGCTCAGCCATCCCGGAGGAGCTGATGGAGGCGGAGTTCTTCGGCTACACCTCCGGCGCCTTCACCGGCGCCATCAAGGGCGGCAAGACTGGCCGGTTCGAGCTGGCGGACAAGGGCTCCATCTTTTTGGACGAGGTAAACCTGCTGTCCACCACCATGCAGCCCAAATTCCTCCGGGTGCTGCAGGAGCACGAAATCAACCCCGTGGGCAGCGGCAAGAGCGTGCCCATCGACGTGCGGGTCATCGCCGCCACCAACATCCCCCTGGAGCAGCTGGTGGAGGAGGGCAAGTTCCGCAGCGACCTCTATTTCCGCCTGAACGTCATCCGCATCATCGCCCCGCCCCTGCGCAGCCGCAAGAGTGACATCCCGCTGCTCACCGACTCCCTCATCGAGCGGCTCAACAACCAGCTGGGCATGGCGGTGCAGGGCATCAGCCCCGAGGCGCTGGACCTGCTGATGAAATACGACTGGCCGGGCAACGTGCGCGAGCTGCAAAACGCCATCGAGTCGGCCATGAACATGACCCACTCCACCGTTTTGCAGCGGCGGGATTTCGAACGCCTCATCAACCGCATCGGCGCGCTCCGGGCCCAGGCTCTGCCCTGCGGGGGCAGTCAGCTGCGCCCCTCCAAGCAGGCCTTTGAGCGCACCCTGGTGCAGGAGGCGCTGGAGAGCTGCGGCGGCAACCGGGCCCAGGCCGCCCGGCAGCTTGGCATCTCCCGCACCGTCCTCTATAAAAAGCTGGAAAAGTACGGCCTGAAGTGAGGGGCGCTTTGCCCTCCGCGCCCTTGGCTCCCTCTGACGAGGGTAGCGCAGGGTTGGTGCAGAGCATGCCCTTGAGCCTCCCTCTGACGAGGGAGGTGGCACGGCGAAGCCGTGACGGAGGGAGAGATAGCAGCAAGCTACCTTCAAAGGGCTCTCTCCCTCAGTCAGCCTCACGGCTGACAGCTCCCTCATCAGAGGGAGCCAAGAAAACAGCTCCCACAACACAACAAAAGCGTCCGGGCCCATGGGCCCGGACGCTTTTTCGTCTCATTTAGTTGATCTCGTAATCCTTGCCGAACTGGAGATCCTCAAAGCGGCGGGTGGCGTCGCTGTCCAGCTCCTCCTCCGGGGCGGCCCCGGCCAGGACGGGGGCGGGCTCCTCCTCGGGCTCAATGACAGGGACGGCAGGCTCCGGCACGCGCTCGGGCACGGCGGCAGTGAGCTCGTCCAGCTTGTCCAAAAAGTCCAGGGCGCTGCGGTGGGCCTCCTGGGCGCGCCGGACGTAGGCGGCGGTGGCCTCCCGGGCCTTTTTCAGACGGAACTCCTCGTCGGCCACCTGCTGACGGATCTCCTCCAGCCGCTCCCGGGCGGCGGCCTCGGCGTTGTGGACCAGCTCTTCCTTCTTCTTCTCGGCGTCGCTGACCATGGACTCCGCCATCTTCTGGGCGGCCAGAAGGGTCTTGCGCATGGCAGAATCGGTGGCCCGGTACTCCTCCACCGTGTCGGAGAGCACCTTGAGCTTGTTTTTCAGAATGGCGTTGTCGTTATAGAGGGCGGTATAGTCCTCGGTGAGCACATCCAGAAACTCGTCCACCATCGCCATGTTATAGCCGCCCAGGGTCGCCTTGGCAAAGGCGTGGCTGGCCACTTCCTGCGGAGTCAGCATAAAGCGTCACCCTTCCTTAATATATCAGATCAAACATCAGAAATAGAGGCCGTTATTCTCCAACTCGTCGATCAGGTCGCCCAGAATTTCCACATTGTAGGGCGTGATGATATAGGTGGACAGGGCCACCTTCTTGATGGTGCCCTCGTTTGCGTAGGCCACGCCCGAGAGAAAGTCGATGAGCCGGCGGGCAATGTTCTTGTCCGTCTTTTCCAGGTTGAGCACCACTGTGCGCTTGTCCCGCAGGTGGTCGGCGATCTCGGAGGCGTTTTCAAAGCGCTCGGGCTTGACCAGCACCACCTGGAGCTGGGTGGTGGTGTGGATGTTGACCACCTTGTTGTTGCGCCGCTCCTGTTCCCGGGCGCTGTCCCGGCCGGAGACGGGGGTGAAGTCCTCGTCCAGCGTATCTTCGTCCTCGTCCTCATAGGGCCGGGCAAGGCGCTTGATCTCGTCAATAAAGCTCATGAAAGCTGCCCCTTTCCGTTTTGGTTTTCCACAAGGGGCCCGGCAGGCGGCCTGGGCCCGAAGAGCGCGGCGCCCAGGCGGATGTGGGTGGCACCCTCTGCGATGGCGTCCTGGAAGTCCGCGCTCATTCCCATGGATAGGTAGTCCATATTAAAGTTATTATCCCCCATTTTCCGACTTATGTCAACACCAAGGGCGCGCATTTTTGCAAAATACGGCCGGTTCGCCCCCGGTGCGGCGGCGATGGGCGGGATGCACATCAGCCCCCGCACGCGCACGTGGGGAAGGGTCGCCGCCAATAGGGCAGCAGGGAGGGCCTCCTCCACGGAAAAGCCCGATTTGCTCGCCTCGCCGGCAAGGTTTACTTCCAGCAGCACCTCCTGCACAATGCCCAGGGCGGCGGCGCGCGCCTCGATGGCACGCAGCAGCCTCTCCGACGACACCGAGTGGATCAGCGCCGCCCGGTCCACCACCTCCTTGACCTTGTTGGTCTGCAAATGGCCGATGAAGTGCAGCCGGGCACCTGCGAAGGCCCCGGCGGCCAGGTGGGCGGTGAGCTCCTGCACCCGGTTCTCCCCGCAGTCGGCAATTCCGGCGGCCACCGCGGCGCGCACGGTATCGTTGCTCTGGGTCTTGACGGCGGCCACCAGCGTCACGGCATCGGCGCTGCGCCCGGCCCGCCGGGCCGCCTCGTCTATCTCCCGGCGCACCCGGGCAAGGCGCCGCTCAAGCTCCGTCATCGTACCACCTTCCCGTCATAGATGCCGGAGGTGTTGAGGATGACCTCGTCCCCCGCGCGCAGCCGGCGGGCGGAGGAGGGGTTCACCGGCTCCACCAGATAGAAATTTTCGTCGGTATAGAGGATGTTCACCCGCTGGAGCTCCGCCTGGGTGCCCACCACCGTGTAAACGCCGGTGTACTGCACCTCATGGCTCTCGCCGGTGTCCTTGTCCGTCACCGTCTCGGTGATAACCCGCAGGGCCTTCCGCGGAATGCGGATGCCGGAGAGCTGCCGGCTGACGATGTCCACCGTCTGCCGGCGCAGCAATGTGGTGTCCGCAAGCTCCGTCCGGGCGGAGAAGAGGGCGATGCGCGCCCCGTCCTCCTTGTCGCTGAGCCATTCAAGGGTCATCTCCACCTGGCCGAACCAGTCGTTGGAGAAGGCGATGAGGTAGCTTTGTCCCTCGGAGAGCTGCCTGGCGTCCTCCTCGGGAAGCACTGACGCAAAGTACCATGCGGAGGAGGTGATGAGCTTGCCCACCGCCCCGGCGGGAGCGGACACCTTCCCCTCCAGCAGCGCCTTGAGCCGGGAGGGGGTCATGGTGCGCACCGACTCCGGGTCCAGCAGGCCCTCATAGCCGTCGGCCACGCCGGAGAATACCCCCGACCGGGGGGCGTACACCGTGGTGGCCACCCGGCTGAGCTCCGACTGGAGCGCTTCGAGCTTGGCCCGCTTCTCGCCGATGATGGCGGCAATGCTCTCGGCCTCGCCGCCGTCGCCGTATGTATAGTCCCGCTTAAAGACCATGGTGCGCAGATTGAGCGCCGAGTCCTCCAGGGTGGACAGGTCATCTCCCGCGGCAAGGGAGCGCAGCTTGACGATGGATTGGAGCACCGCGCTGTCCAGCTTTGCGGTGTCCACCCCGTCGGTGCCGGAGGACAGGGCGTAGGCGAGCTGGTCGATCTCGGCGGTGATGGTGCGGATCTCCTGGCGGGTATCAAGGCCGGAGGCATCCTGATAGAGGATGGCCACCGCCCCGCCGGCGGCTACCCGCTCGCCCTCGTTGGGCACCAGGTCCACATAGCCGCCGGCCCCTGTGATGACCTGCTCCTCCCGCACCACGATGCCGGAGGCCTCCACCCCCACGTTCACCTGGGCAGAATAGGCAAGGGCGGTCTGGAGCTGGGCCGTCCAGCCCTGCACGGCATACACCGCGAGGTAGGCCAGCACTCCCAGCACCAAAACCGCCGTCATGATCTTCGTTGTGAGCGTACTCTGCTTCATGGTAAGACCCTTTCTCTCTCTGCTTGCCCACCCGAGGTCCCGGGGCTGCGCCCCCTTACGGCTCGAGCTCCACCGCGCGCTCCGGGGCAATGGTGGAGATGGCGTGTTTATAAATGACCTGCTGCCGGTTATCCGTTGTGAGCACCACCACATAGGGGTCAAAGGCCCGGATGACCCCGCGCATCTGGTAGCCGTTGACCAAAAACACCGTCACATGGGCGGCGGTGCGGCGGGCGGCGGACAAAAACGCGTCCTGTACGTTGGGTGTTCTGGCAGCAGTTGCAGTTAACATAAGTATGCACTCCTTTTTTATTTCGGACAAGAGGCTTGTCCGTGAGTGCCCTTATTGTACCCCGCTGCCTCTGACAAGATTTGTCGAAAAAGCAAGGGCTTTTGAAAAATCCGGCTCATCGTCCCACAAAAACCAGTTGGCCGCCCCGCTGCGCCGAAACCAGGTCAGCTGCCGCTTGGCGTACTGCCGGGTGCGCAGCTTGACCTCCGCCGCCGCCTCTCCGATGGGCCGGTCCCCCAGGATTGCCCCGGTCAGCTCCTTGTAGCCGATGGCCTGCATGGCGGTACAGCCCGGCTCCACGCCGCTTTGCAGCAGGGCGCGCACCTCGCCCTCTAAGCCCCGCTCCATCATCTCGTCCACCCGGCGGTCGATGCGCGCTTTGAGCTGCCCACGGTCGGCAAAGCCCAGGGCCACCGTCACCGCGCGGTAGCGGGGCGGGAGGGCGCGGGTGGCCTCGTTGTGGCTTGTGATGGTCTGCCCGGTGGCCAGATACACCTCCAGGGCCCGGATGATGCGCTTTTCGTCGTTGGGGTGGAACCGGGCGGCGGCCTCCGGGTCCACCCGGCGCAGCTCCTCCAGGAGCACCGGCAGCCCCTCCGCCCGGGCGCGGCGCTGAAGCTCCCGGCGGATGGCCCCCTCCTCCGGCAGAGGGGCGAAGCTGCGCCCGGCCACCAGATTATCGATATAGAGCCCGGTGCCCCCCGCCACGATGGGCAGCTTCCCCCGGGCGAGGATATCGTCCACCGCGGCGCAGCCGTCCTGCACATAGCGGGCCACGGAGTAGTTTTCCTCCGGGTCGGCCACGTCGATCATGTGGTGGGGCACGCCCTCCATCTCCGCCGCCGTGGGCTTGGCGGTTCCGATGTCCATCCGGCGGTAGACCTGCATGGAGTCGGCGCCCACCACCTCGCCCCCCGTCTCGTGGGCCAGGGCCACCGCCAGGGCGCTCTTGCCCGAGGCCGTGGGCCCGCAGATCACCACAATTCTGTTGTCCGCCATACGCCCCGCCCCCTTTGCCGTTTACCGTAATTTTACCCACATTATAGCGAATTTTCATTGACTTTACAACTGCCCTTTCTTATCATAAATCTTGAAAAAGATGGGAGGGCATGCTATGGAGCTTATCGTCAAAGACCTGGAAAAGCATTTCGGCAAAAAGGAGGTCCTCAAGGGTGCCTGCTACACCTTTCGCCGGGGCAGCATCTACGGCCTTCTCGGCCGCAACGGCGCCGGCAAGACCACCTTCTTCAACTGCCTGTCCGCGGAGTTCCCGCCGGACCGGGGCACCGTTCTGCTGCGCCGGGGCGGGCAGGAGCGCCCCCTGGCCCAGGGGGATGTGAGCTATGTGCTCTCCACCCCGGTGGTGCCGGAATTTCTCACCGGGTATGAGTTCGTCAAATTCTTCACCGAGATCACCGGGGACAAATCGGGCCGCACGCCGGACGAGTATCTCTCCCTTGTGGGCATCGACCGGGAGGACCGCCACCGCCTCATGCGGGGCTACTCCCACGGCATGAAGAACAAGATGCAGATGCTCTGCTTCCTCATCGCCCAGCCGCCGGTAATCCTGCTGGATGAGCCGCTGACCTCCTTCGACGTGGTGGCCGCCCTGGAGATGAAAAACCTCCTGCGGGAGATGAAGGACGAGCACATCATCATCTTCTCCACCCATATTCTCCAGCTGGCCGCCGACCTGTGCGACGACATCGTGGTTTTGAGCCACGGCGTCCTCGAAGAGGTGGACCGCGCGGTCATCCACACCCCGGAGTTTGAGTCCCGCATCATCGAGATCCTGCGGGACGAGGCGCAGGAGGGGGCGCAATGACCGGGGCCCTGGCCATCTTCCGCATCAGCGCCGCCATGCGGGGGAACAGGATCATCTACTGGCTGGGCCGCATCCCCCTCATCCGCCGCGCGGTGTCCGACGAGCTCTACCGCGCCGCCGAGGGCAAGCTCGCCCTGACGTGCGTGCTGTGCCTCTGGCGGGCTGTGAAGGCCCTGGCGGGCAAATTTCTGTACCTGGGCGTGCTGTTCCTGCTGCCCCTCTATTTCCTGCTCGGCTCCACCTGGGAGGGCCTTGCCAGCCGCGGCTTCGGTCCCTTCTGCTTCATGCTGCTTCCCATGAGCTATTTTGCCGGCGTGCTGGTGCAGCCCAAGGCGGTGGAGCCGTCCCAGCTTAAATTCACCTGCGTGCGCATGATGGCCATGGATGCCCGGCGCTACCAGCTTCTGGCGGGCCTGGGGCACCACCTTGCCATGTTCGTCACCTTCACCCCCGCCCTGATGACCGCCGCCGTCCTTCTCGGGCAGGGGGCCTGGACGGGGGCGCTGCTGAGCGTTGAGCTTGCCGCCGCCCGGCTCATCGGCGAGTGGCTCCATGTGCTGCTCTACGACAAAACGGGCAAGACCCTGGGAGCCAATGTCCTCTATATCGTTTTCATGTGCATGGGCGCGGTGTACGCCGCCTATATTCCCGCCATCATCCTGCTCAGCCTGGGCCGGTGGGCCGCCCTGGCCCCCCAGGGGGTGCTGCTCAGCCCCGTCTTCGCCGGAGTGCTGCTCCTCCTTGGGGCGGTGTGCGCTGCGGCCCTCATCCGCTACCCCAACTACTACCGCCTGGCCCTGGATACCAGCCGGCCGGAGCAGATCTCCAGGGAGCTTGCCCGGAAAAAGGCGGGCAATGCCCAGTTCCGGGACGTGGAGCTGCGGGAGAGCGACCTCACCGCCGGGGCTGACAGCGCCCTCACCGGCTGGCCCTACCTCCAGTCCCTCTTCTTCCGGCGCCACCGCCGGCTGCTCTACAAGCCGGTGAAGATCGTGCTGGTCATCCTGGGCTGCGTCACCGCCGTGGGGGCGGCTGTGCTGCTCTTCTTCCGGGGGGAGGAGACCGCCCGGGTGTTCTCCGCCGTGCCCATGGCCCTGCCGTACTGCGTCTTTTTCCTCTACCTGATGGACAACAGCGTAGGCACCCGCATCACCAAGGCCATGTTCTATAACTGCGACGTTGCCCTGCTGCGCTACGGCTGGTACCGCGGAAGCCAGGCGGTGCTGCGCAATTTCTCCCTGCGCTTCGTGCAGCTGTGCGCGGTGAATCTGGCGCTGTCCGCCGGGGTGTGCGTGATGTTCACGGTGCTCACCCTGTGCGCCGGCGGCCGGCCGGCCATCGGCGGCTACCTGGCCTTTCTGGCCGCCCTTCTGTGCCTGGGGGTGTTCTTCGCCGTCCACAGCCTGGGCATGTACTACCTGCTCCAGCCCTTCACCTCCGACCTCCAGATGAAAAACCCCTTCTTCGTCATCGTCAACTACATCGTCTACGGCCTTTGCTACGCTTGCAGCCAGATCCGCAGCACCCCCTCCTGGTTCGCCCTGCTGGTGCTGGCGGTGACGGCGGCCTACTCCGCCGTCATCCTGCTGCTGGTGTACCTGCGCGCGCCCAAAACCTTCCGGGTGAAATAAACGCCGCCCCACCGTGCCCTCTGCGCCGCCCGCCGTCTCGCCGGAGACCGCGGGCGGCCTTTTTGTCCGGGCGCGGGGCATCCCCGCCGCCCGGGCAGCGCTGCGGGCGCCATGCGCCCTCTTTCCCCCTACGGCGCTCCGCCCTTTCCCGGCTTGCCTTTCTGCGGTAACTCTGGTATAATAATATGTCTTATTTCAGCGCGGAGCACGCGGCAGGATTTGGGTGGCCCAATTATGGATAATATTATTTTGATCGGCATGCCCGGCTCGGGCAAAAGCAGCGTGGGCGTAGTGCTGGCCAAGGCCCTGGGCATGGGCTTTCTTGACGGCGACCTGCTCATCCAGCAGCGGGAGGGCGCGCTGCTCCAGACCCTGCTGGACACCCGGGGCACCGCGGCCTTCCTCGACCTGGAGCGGGACGCCCTGTGCTCCATCCGCTGCCAACGCACCGTCATCGCCCCGGGGGGCAGCTGCGTGTGCCGGGAGGACGCCATGACCCACCTCAAGGGCTTGGGCACCATCGTCTACCTGCGTCTCTCTCTTTGCGAGGTGGAGGGCCGCATCCAGAATCTCGCCACCCGAGGCATCGCCCTGGAGCCGGGGCAGACCCTTGCAGACGTCTACGCCTACCGCGCCCCCCTCTACGAGCGCTGGGCCGACCTCACCGTGGACGCAGACGGCCAGAGCCTTGCCGGCACGGTAGAGGCGGTAAAAGCCGCCCTCTCCGCCGCGCAAAGCTAAGCCGGGGGCCGCGCCCCCATCACAACAATCAAGCAAAGGACGTATTGAGTTTATGGAGTTTCGTGACCTGGGCCTGACCGAGCCCATTCTGACCGCCCTGCGCGACGCGCAGTATACCGCCCCCACCCCCATTCAGGAAAAGGCCATCCCCCCGGCCCTGGCCGGGCGGGATGTGCTGGGCTGCGCCCAGACCGGCACAGGCAAGACCTGTGCCTTCGCCGCCCCCATCCTCCAGCGGCTGCGCGCCGCCGCCCCCAAGCCCCGGGTGATCCGCTCGCTGATCCTCACCCCCACCCGGGAGCTGGCCATCCAGATCGGCGAGAGCTTTGACGCCTACGGCAAGGGGCTGCCCCTGCGCTGGGCCGTCATCTTCGGCGGGGTGGGGCAGCAGCCCCAGGCAGACGCCATCCGCCGGGGGCTCGACATTCTGATTGCAACCCCCGGCCGCCTGCTGGACCTCCAGGGCCAGGGCCTTCTCGACCTGTCCCATGTGGAGATCTTCGTGCTGGACGAGGCCGACCGGATGCTGGACATGGGCTTTATCCACGACGTGAAGCGGGTGCTGCGGCTGCTGCCGGAGAAAAAGCAGACCCTTTTCTTCTCCGCCACCATGCCCCCCGAGGTGATGGATCTGGTCAACAGCCTGCTGCACGACTACGTCCGGGTGGCGGTGGACCCTGTGTCCTCCCCGGTGGAGGTCATCCGGCAGTCCCTCTACTATGTGGACAAGGCCAACAAGACAAAGCTCCTTGCCCACCTCATCGACACGCTGAATATCCCCTCCGCCCTGGTGTTCTCCCGCACCAAGCATGGGGCCAACCGCATCGCCCAGGATCTTCAGAAGCGGGGCATCCCCGCCGCCGCCATCCACGGCAACAAAAGCCAGACCGCCCGCATCCAGGCCCTGGGTGACTTCAAGGCCGGCCGTGTCCGGGTGCTGGCCGCCACCGACATCGCCGCCCGGGGCATCGACATTGAAGAGCTGCCCTATGTGTTCAACTACAACCTGCCCGACGTGCCCGAGACCTACGTCCACCGCATCGGCCGCACCGGCCGGGCCGGGCACGAGGGCGCCGCCATCTCCTTCTGCCAGTTTGACGAGAAGGACGAGCTGCGCGCCATTGAAAAGCTGTTGGGCAAGAAAATCCCGGTGGTGGAGGACCACCCCTACCCCATGACGGACCTGACGCCCCCCCAGAAGGATAAGCACGGCCGGCCCATCAACGCCGAGGACGCCGAGGCCCGCGCCGCCGCCCGGGAACGCCGGCAGGAGCGCGCCGCCGCGGAAAAGGCCGCCCGGGCCCAGGCGGAGCAGGCCCCCGCAAAGGGAAAGGCCGCGCCGGAAAAGGCCCCGGCCAAAGGGGAGCAGTCTGCCCAGGCCGCCGGCGGTGAGGACGCCCCCGCCAAGAAAAAGCGCCGCCGCAGGAAGAAGAGCACCGCCCAGGCTCCCGTGCCCGCCCACCAGGCCGCCGAGTCTCCCGCCGAGACAGCAGGAGAGGGGAGCCGCTCCGGCCGCAGCCAGAGCGCCCGGGGCGTCCGCCAGGGCCGGCTGGATGACACCCTGCCCAGCGCCCCCTCCTTGCCCTCCGGCGACTTCTATAAGCCCAACCCTCTGGACAGCGACGTCATCATGGACGCCACCGCCCGGCTGCTCTCCTCCCGCCGCCCGGCCCAGCAGCGCGCCCCCCGGCAGGAGGGCGGCGAGGGCCGGAACAGCCGCCGGGGCGGCAAAGCCCCCAGCAAGGCCGGGCCCCAGAAGGGCGCGCAGCAGCCGAAAAAGGCCGCGGCGCAGGAGAAGGCCGCGCCCAAAAAGCAGCAGAGCTCCGGCTCACGCCGGAGCGGCGGGCGCCGCGCCCCGGCCCAGCCCCCCCGGAGCACCTCCTACCAGAAGGACTCCACCGAGCAGCACACCCTCATGCGGCCCTACTATCTAAGCGATGACCGCTAAGCCCCGCCGCCGGCGCGCCCGAACGGCCCTCATCGCCCTTGGGGTGCTGCTGGCGCTGTGCGCCTGGTTCCTCTTTGAGCAGCGCGCCATTCTCGTCACCACGACCCGGGCGGAGCTGTCCGGCCTGCCCTCCGGCTTTGACGGAGTGCGCATCGTCCACCTCTCCGACCTTCACGGCTATGAATTCGGCGAGGGGAACGCCCGCCTGCTCTCCCTGGTGCGCGGGCAGCAGCCCGACCTCATCGTCATGACCGGGGACATGGTGGATCGGGACACCCAGCTGGGCACCCTCGCCACCCTGGCCCAGGGCCTTGCCGCCATCGCCCCCACCTATTACGTCACCGGCAACCACGAGTGGGCCGCCGGCTGCGCCAAAACGGCAAAGGACCTGCTGCGCCAGTGCGGCGTGACGGTGCTGGATAACCGCTTCGTCACGCTGGAGCGGGGCGGGGACACGATCGTCCTGGCCGGAGTGGACGACCCCAACGGCTACGCCGACCAGAAGACCCCGGAGGAACTGCGCGCCCAGATCGAGAAAGCCTGTCCCGGGGCCTATACCATTCTTTTGGCCCACCGCAACGACCGCTTTGACCAGTACGCCGCGGCGGGCTATGACCTGGTGCTCTCCGGCCACGGCCACGGCGGCATCATCCGCCTGCCCTTTACCGACGGCCTTCTGGGCACGGGGCGCACCCTGCTTCCCACCTGGACCGCCGGACTCTATACCCTGGGGGAGAGCACCCTGTTCGTCTCCCGGGGCCTTGGCAGCAACACCACCCCCATCCGCGGCTTCCGGCTCTTCAACCGGCCGGACCTGGCCGTTCTGGTGCTGCGCGCCGCCTGACGGGCGGGGCAGGGGATTATTTTCGCAGAAAGAGGCGCTTCATGCACTACGACGCGGGACAATTTGACATCGCCGTCATCGGCGCGGGCCACGCCGGCATCGAGGCCGCCCTGGCCGCCGCCCGGATGGGCCTGCGCACGGTGTGCTTCTCCATCAACCTGGACGCCGTGGGCAATATGCCCTGCAACCCGGCCATCGGCGGCACGGGGAAGGGCCAGCTGGTGCGGGAGATAGACGCCCTGGGCGGCGAGATGGGCCGCGCGGCGGACGCTGCCTGCATCCAGTACCGCATGCTCAACCGGGGCAAGGGCCCCGCGGTGTGGTCCCTCCGGGCCCAGGCGGACCGCCGCCGGTATCAGGAGGTCATGAAGCACACCCTGGAGCACCAGGAAAACCTCTTCCTCAAGCAGGGGGAGGTGGTGGACATTCTCCTGGATGACGCCGGGGCCGTCCGCGCCGTGGTCACCGCCACCGGGGCGGTGTACCATGTGCGCGCCGCGGTGGTGGCCACCGGCACCTATCTGGGGGGCCGCACCGTCATCGGCAGCGTCACGCGCACCTCCGGCCCCGACGGCATGGCCGCCGCCCTGCCCCTTACCGAGCGCCTGCGGACCCTGGGCCTCTCCCTGCGCCGCTTCAAAACGGGCACGCCCCCCCGGGTCAATCGCCGCAGCGTGGATGTTTCCGTCATGGAGCCCCAGTACGGCGACGCCGTCCCCGTGCCCTTCTCCTTCTCCACCCGGACGCCCCCGGAAAACCGGGCTGTGTGCTACCTGACCTACACCAACGAGGCCACCCACCGCATCATCCGGGAAAACCTCGCCCGCTCGCCGCTCTACGACGGCACCATCGACGGCGTGGGCCCCCGCTACTGCCCCTCCATTGAGACCAAGATCGTCCGCTTCCCGGACAAGCCCCGCCACCAGCTCTTCATCGAGCCCATGGGGCTGGGCACCGAGGAGCTTTACATCCAGGGCTTTTCCTCCTCCCTGCCGGAGGATGTGCAGGTTCAAATGCTCCATACCGTCCCCGGTTTGGAGCACGCGGAGATGACCCGCCCGGCCTACGCCATCGAGTACGACTGCGTGGACCCCACGGAGCTGCTCCCCACCCTCGAGTGCAAAAAAATCCCCGGCCTGTACGGGGCCGGGCAGTTCAACGGCTCCTCCGGCTATGAGGAGGCGGCGGCCCAGGGCCTGGTGGCCGGGGTCAATGCCGCATTAAAGCTCAAGGGGGAGCCCCCCCTCGTCCTCACCCGGGCGGACGGCTACATCGGCGTGCTCATCGACGACCTGGTCACCAAGGGCACGTCGGAGCCCTACCGGATGATGACCTCCCGGACGGAGTACCGCCTCATCCACCGGCAGGACAACGCCGACGGCCGCCTTGCCGCCTACGGCGCGCGCGTGGGGCTTGTCAGCGCCGGGCAGCTCCACGCGGTGGAGGAAAAGTACGCCGCCGCCCGCCGGGAGGAGGAGCGGCTTACACACACCGGCGCGGCCCCGTCCCCGGCGCTTGACGCGCTGCTTGCAAGCCTTGGGGAGGCCCCCTGCCCCCACGGCGCCCGGCTTTCCGACCTGCTGCGCCGCCCCGGCGTCCACTACGGCGACCTCGCCCCCTTCGACCCCGACCGCCCGGCCCTGCCGGAGGCGGTAACAGAGCAGGCGGAGCTTGCGGTGAAATACCGGGGCTACATCGACCGGCAGCTGCGCCAGGTGGAGGAAATGCGCCGCCTGGAGAGCCGCCCCATCCCGGCCGGCATCAACTACGGCGCCATCCAGGGCCTGCGGCTGGAGGCCCGGCAGAAGCTGCGGGACATCATGCCCCTGAATCTCGGCCAGGCAAGCCGCATCTCCGGGGTGAGCCCGGCGGACCTGACCGCGCTGATGATCTATCTCGAGCGCCCGGAGCGCACCGGCGGCAGCGCCGCCAAGGAGGAATCGATATGAGCGAACAATGGCTGGAGGTCACTCTGAGCGTCCCCTCCGGGGAGCTGGACCATGTGTGCGACGTGCTCACGGAAAACGGCGTGGCCGGCCTTGCGGTGGAGGAGGAGGGGGAGTTCCTCCGCTTTCTGGAGCAGACCCGCCAGTACTGGGACTATGTGGACGACGCCCTGGCAGACCGGATGCGGGGGGCCAGCCGGGCCAAATTCTATGTCCCCGACAATGAGGAGGGCCGGCGGCAGCTCAAGGCCTACCTCACCGGTCTTGAGCAGTACGAGCCCCAGACCGTCTCCCTCCGGGAGGAGGACTGGGCCACCTCCTGGCAGAAATATTACCAGCCCATCCCCATCGGGCAGCGCATCTACATCGTCCCCGACTGGATGCGGGGGCAGGCCGTCCCGGCAGGGCGGGTCCCCCTCTACCTCAATCCGGGGCTGACCTTCGGAACCGGCTCCCACGCCACCACCCAGCTTTGCCTGGAGCTTCTGGAGCAGGCGGTGGAGCCCGGCTGCCATGTGCTGGACCTGGGCTGCGGCTCGGGGATCCTCGCCATCGCCGCCCTGGCCCTGGGCGCAAAGGATGCCATCGGGATGGACATCGACCCAAAGGCGGTGGACGTGGCCTATGAAAACGCCGCCCTCAACGGCATCGGCCGGGACCGGCTCACCGTCCTGGCGGGCAACGTGCTGGGGGACGCAAAGCTCGCCGCCCGGCTGCGCCCGGGGGAGAACCGGGTGGTGCTGGCCAACATCGTGGCCGATGTCATCATCCCCCTGTCCGCCGCCGCCCCCGATTTTATGACACCGGATGGGGTGTTTCTCACCTCCGGCATCATCGACACCCGGGCTGATGAGGTGGCCGCCGCCATCGAGAGCCGGGGCCTTGTCATCACCCGCCGCCTGGAGCGGGACGGCTGGTGCGCCTTCGCCGCCCGCTGGGCCTGAAACCCGCCCAAACACAAGGAAAAGCCCTCTGTACCGCCGGTTTTGGCCGTACAGAGGGCTTTTTTATGGCGCAGAGCCTATTTTACGTCGATGGGGCCGCCGCAGTGCTGGCAGAACGAGCCTTCGTTCCGCCCCAGGGCGCGGCCGCAGTGGGGGCAGCGATAAAAGGCAAAGTGGGGGATGAGGCAGGTGCAGGCAATCACTCCGCCCGCCCATAAAAACGCCTCGTGAAAATAACCCAGGAGCATCACCACCGCCCCGGCGATGAGCAGGCCGTCCCGCAGCCGTCTTGCCGTTTTGGGGGTCATGGGCTTCTTTTTGGTGGTCATAGGCGCCTCCTTCTGTGCGCTCTGGCGTAAGGCCCGCCGCCTGGCGGGGCGGACTTACTCGCTTTTGGGGGCTGCGCCGCCCTCGCCGGGCTTTCTGGGCCGGCGGTGGTGGGGCCGGCGGCGGCGCTGCTGGCCGTCGCCCTTATGGGCCGCGCCCTCCTGGGGCGCGGCAGAGCCGCCCAGGGCCGCCTGAGGCAGGGCAGACTTGGGCTGGCGGGGCGGGCGCGGGGGCCGCTGCTGCTGCTGGCCCTGCTGTCCTGCCGGGCCGCCGGCCCTCTCCTTGGGCTGGGCATGGTTCTGGGCCTTGGGCGGATTCTGGCGGGGGGCCTGGGCCTGCTGGGGCTGCTGGCCCTCCCCCTCGGGGCGCTTTCCGCCCTTGCCCCGGCCGTTGCGGCGGCGGCGCTGGGTGCGGCGCTGCTCCTCCTCCGCCTGGTCCTTACCCTCGCCGAGATAGCGCTCGAGCATGGCGGACAGGTCGCGCCCATCGCCCATGCGGGGCCGGCGCTCCTCCTCCGGCGGGATGTAGCGCAGCTTCTCAAGCTCCTCCCTGGGCGGGGCCACATAGCCCTCGGGCCGCTTGCCCTTGCCGCTGCGCACCACCCGGATCTCGCTGACCCGGTAGCTCTTGGGCTGCTCGGTAGAGTCCTCCAGGCGCACCTTCACCTGCTCCCGCAGGAGGTTGACGGCGGAGACATTGCCTACGCCATCCGGGCACTCCACAAAGGATTCCTGCTTGGGGCAGCGCTTGACGGCGTCCTCATAGGCGTCCTGCTCGTACTTTAGGCAGCACATCAGCCGCCCGCAGGTGCCGGAAATTTTGGTGGGGTTAAGGGACAGGTTCTGGGTCTTGGCCATCTTGATGGACACGGGCTGGAACTCATCGAGGAACTGGGCGCAGCAGAAGGGCTTGCCGCAGATGCCAAGGCCGCCCAGCATCCGGGCCTCGTCCCGCACACCGATCTGGCGCAGCTCGATGCGGGCGCGGAAAATGCCCGCCAGGTCCTTCACCAGGGCGCGGAAGTCCACCCGGCCGTCCGAGGTGAAGAAAAAGACGATTTTGCTGCCGTCAAAGCTGTACTCCACGCTCACCAGCTTCATGTCCAGCTTGTGGCGCTCGATCTGCTGCTGGGCCACCTTCATGGCCCAGCCCTCCTTGCCCCGGTTTTCCTCCACCTGGCGGCGATCCTCCGGGGTGGCGATGCGCAGCACCGGGCGCAGGGGCTGCACCACGGCGGCCTCCTCCACCATGGTGTTGCGGCGCACGCACACGCCGTACTCCGGGCCCTTGCCCGTCTCCACGATGACGCTGGTGCCCTCGGTGATCTCCAGGGGGCCGGGGTCAAAATAATATTGCTTTCCGCCCGGCTTGAAGCGGACGGCGACGATCTCTATCATGGGAGGTCTCCTCCTGTTTCTGTTTGGTATATCCGGGCGCACAGCCAGCCCAGGATGTGTCCCGCGCCCACGTTGAATCCGGCGGCCTCCAGCCCCTCGGTCAGGGCCCGCAGCACCGCCGGCGCCCGGCGGTTTTGGGCAAGGCTGCGGGCGGCCTCGGCCTGGGCCGCCTCCAAAAGGGCGGCGAGCCGCTCTCCATTGAGCTTTTTCCCCTCCAGCCGGGCCGCCTCCCGGACGGCGGCGGCCTCGTCGCCGCCCAGCAGCACCCGGGCAAGGGCGCGGCCCTCTTCCAGAAGCTGAGGATCGGCCTGCTCCTCCTGCGGCGGCAGGGCAAGGGTCTCGCAGCGGGAGCGCACGGTGTCCAGCAGCAGCCCCGGCTGCTCGGTGAGCAGCAGGAAGGCCGCGTAGGCCGGCCCGTCCTCCAGCACCTTCAAAAGGGTGTTCTGGGCGGCGCTGTTCAGGGCATCCGCCGGGTCGATGAGGTAGACCTTTCCCTCGGCCTCGTTGGGGCGGATGTACACATCGCTGCGCATGGCCCGGGCCTCGCCCACCGAGATCTCCCGTTTGCCCTCGGCGGGGGAGAGGGTAAACACGTCCGGATGGATGCCCCGCTCCACCTTCATGCAGTCCCGGCAGCGGCCGCAGGGCGGGTGCTCCCCCCGGCACAGGTAGGCCGCGGCAAGCCGCCGGGCCAGGGCGCGCCGGCTCTCCCCGGTGCCGCCGGTAATCACATAGGCATGGGAGAGGGGCTCTGGCAGTTTCAGTTCCATGGGTCAGGCCCGCTCAAAGCGTTCCACATCCACCACAAAAATGGTGGCGCCCCCCACCGACACCTCTACCGGCATGGTGGGGAAGAAGTTGCCGCTCACGTCCGCCGAGCCGGGAATCATCTCCTTGCGGCTGTGGGAGTGGGCGCGGATGATGTCGATGACCTGCTGCACCTTGTCCTCCTCCACACCGACAAGCATCGTCACGTTGCCGGCCATGAGAAAGCCGCCGGTGGTGCGCAGGCGGGTCGAGGAAAATCCCCCCTGGGACAGGGCGCGGGTCACGGCGTTGGCGTCGTCATAGTTGATAATCCCGATGATAAGCTTCATAGAAATCCCTCCTGGCGGCTATTTTAGGCCCATTCCGGGCCTTGCCCCTATTATAGCCGATTTTCTCCCAATAGGCCAGATATTTTTTGCCCGCGCCGCACCCCGATTTCTTCCCCGATTTTCCACAAAAAGCGCCCCCTCCTGTGGATGCAGGCGGGGGCGCTTCTCATGTCACTTCTTGCTGGGGTCGTAGGCTACAACGGTGCGGCGGTTGGGCTCGGTGCCGGTGGAGTAGGTGGTAACGCCGGGATAATCCTGCAGGGTGGCGTGGATCACGTGGCGCTCGTAGGCGTTCATGGCCTCCAGCGTCATGTTCTTGCGGTACTTGACCACCTTGCCGGCCACCTTCACGGCCAGGCGCTCCAGGGCTTCCTCCCGGCGGGCGCGGTAGCCCTCGGCGTCCACATGGACCCGGACGCGGTGGCTGCGGCCCCGGTTGACGGCATAGCCGGTGAGCTGCTGGATGGCATCCAGCGTCTCCCCCCGGCGGCCGATGAGGGCGCCCATGTCCTCGCCCTCCAGCACCACCTGATAGGTGTCGCCCTCCCGGGTGACCACCGGGGTGGCCTCCACGCCCATCTGGGCAAACAGGCCGGTCTGGAAGCGGATGATGGCTGCGGCGGCGTCATCGTCGGCGCTCACTGCGGCGGCCTTGGGGGCGGCAGGGGCCTTGGGGGCCTCAGAGCGGGGCGCGGCGGCGGGGCGCGCGGGCTTTTCGGGCGCGGGCTTCTCCTCCGCCTTGGGCTGGGGAGCGGGCGCGGGGGCAGGGGCGGGCTCATCCGGCGCCTCATAGGTCAGCTTCACCCGGGCGGGGACAGAGCCGATGCCGAGAAAGCCGGTCTTGCCCCGCTCCAGAATTTCAACAGAAACGTCGTCCCGGTCCAGACCGAGCTGCTGGAGTCCCTTGGCCAGAGCCTCGTCCTCGGTTTTGCCGGTGACCTCAATAAATTTTTGCACGAAGATGCACTCCTTGTCTCCGGTTTGGTTTGGGTCAGGCCTGGGAGTCCCGGCGGTCGTCCTCGGCATAGGGGGCCTCATAGTCCCCACTGTCCTGGGCGGCGGTCTCATCCTGGCTGGGGGCGGACTCCTCCTGGGCAGCCTCGGCGGCCTCTTCGGCCTGGGCAGCCTCGGTGACGGCCTCCAGCTCCTCGGGGATAGGGATGCCGTTCTCCGTGAGGATCTCCTTCTCCTCCTCGGTCAGGGGCTCAAGCTCCTCTTCCTTCTTCTTGAACTTGGCGTCCGGGTCGTTGTAGGGGGTGATGGGATAGCGGTCGGGGTCGTAGGCGCGGCCGCGGGCATAGGCGCGGATGCCCTCACGGCTGGCGGACAGGTCGGTGCCCTTCACCTTGGACTGGGGCTGGACCTTCTTGGCCTTGCCCTTGTTGGCGGCGATGGCGGCGGCCTTCTTCTCGGCGGCGATGCGGCGGCGCTCCTTCTCCGCCTCCTTCTCCTTGCGGGCCATTTCCTCCGCCTCGATGCGGGCGGCCTCATAGTCCTTGCGCAGGATCTTGGCGCAGATGAGCTCCTGGATCATCTGCAGCAGGGAGTTGGCGATCCAGTAAATACAAAGGCCGGCGGGCATGGCAAAGCCGATCCACAGGGAGAGCACCGGGCTCATGATGAGCATGGTGCGGTTGGTGGACGCGGCGGCGGCGTCCTGGTTGGTCTGGGTCATGGCGTTTGTTTTGTTGACCACGATGGACGACACCAGGGACAGCACGGCGGAGATCACCGGCAGCAGGAACAGCCCGAAGGAGCTCCAGCTCATGCCGCCCTGCCAGAACTTCCAGGTGGGCACCTGGGAAAGGTCCAGGCCCAGGAAGCTGAAGTTGATGACGAACAGGCCGGTGGCTCCGGCAGCAGCAGTCGCGGTGGCCAGGTTTTCCTTGTTGATCCAGGAGGCCAGCACCAGCTCGTTATAGCCCTGGCCGGCCACATACTCGGTGCCCTTCTTGGTGGCCCAGCCCAGGGCGCCGGCCACGCCGGCGATGGCGGTGTCGGTCAGGCGCATCATGTACTTCATGGGCCGGCGGATGATGGCGTAGAGGGGGAACAGGATCAGCATGGGCAGCATGGTCCAGCCGCAGCCGCTCATGGGGCTGACGTTATTTTTCGCGTAAAACTCCTGCAGCTCCCGGTTGTAGCGCTCCCGGTCGTTGCCGCAGCGCTTCTGAATCTCCTTGACCTGGCCGGAGACGAGATTCATCTTGATCATGCTCTTCTTGCCCTTCAGGGAGAAGGGGAAGAGGATGAGCTTGACGACCAGGGCAAATACAAACAGGGCGATGGCATAGCTGTTGAACACCTCGCAGAACAGCTTGAGCAGCCAGCTGAACGGCGTCATGAGGATTTGCCAAATGTCCATAGAGAACCTCCTAATTGTGTATTGGAGTCACTTTTTGATCCGTTTGGGCGGAACCGGATCATAGATGAAGGTCTGTTCCTTGTGCAGCGGGTGGCACCGCATAATCCGCCAGAGGGACATCAGCCCCCCCTTGAGCGCCCCATGGACCTCGATGGCCTCCAGGGCATAGGCAGAGCAGGACGGAATGAACCGGCAGCAGGGGGGGCGGGCAGGGGAGATGTTCTTGCGGTAAAAGCGCACCAGGGCCAGCAGCAGCCGCTTCATGGCGTCTTCCCGCTCTCGCCGCCCTGCCGGGCATAAAGGCCCAGCTTTACACAGGCCCGGAGAAAATCCCGCTCCAGCTGATGATAATCATAGCCTGCTGAGCGCACCCGGGCCACCACCACAAGGTCAATGCCGGCGAGAAGCTCCCCCTCGTGCAGGCGGTAGATCTCCCGCAGGCGCCGGCGCACGCGGTTGCGCACCACGGCGTGGCCCAGCTTTGTGGACACGGTGATGCCCAGGCGGTTTTTCCCCATGCCGTTGCGCCGGACATAGAGGGCAAGGCTGGGCGTCACCGCGCTCTCTCCCTTGCGGTAGAGACGGCGGAACACGTGATTTTCCTTGATTGCTACAGTGTTTTTCACCTTTTGCGGAAACTCCCTTCATCCGGGGCCGGAAGAAACCATAGCGCCGCCGGGGCAATTCCCCAGAATGCGACATAGGGGCCGGGGATCAAGTCCCCCGCCCCGGTCTATAGTTTATTCCCTTGCCGCCGCCATCAATAGGTCAGGCGGGCGCGGCCCTTGGCGCGACGGCGAGCCAGGACCTTGCGGCCGTTGGCGGTAGCCATACGCTTACGGAAGCCATGGACCTTGGAACGATGACGTTTCTTGGGCTGATAGGTACGAACCATGCGGGACACCTCCTATACTTTTCTGGCGAAGCATCCAAAGACGCCGCCTCCACAACGGCCCAACGGGCCGCGGTCGACAATAAAACGCACAAAGGCGCAGTCTTGATTATAGCCTAACCCCCGCTTTTCTGTCAATTCCTTTTTTCGGAATTCACACCTTTTGCTCCTTTTTCCGGGCAAAATGGACGATAAGGCCCACGATGAATCCCACCACCGCCGGGCAGACCCAGCCAAGGCCCAGCTTTCCAAGGGGCAGGACGCCCCCCACCGCCTCGATCACACCGTCCAGCCGGCAGGCGGCCCGCACCCCCGCGGGCAGGGCGTACAGCAGGTCGTAGAGGGCGGCCACCAGGGTAAAGCCCAAGGTGCAGGCGTACACCGCCTTGGCCTGCCGGAAAAAGCGGCCGAACAGGGCCAGCAGGATGAGCACGATGGCCAGGGGATAGAGGAACATCAGCACCGGCACCGAATACTCAATGATGGCGCTCAGGCCCAGATTGGCAAAGAGAAAGGACACCAGGCTGAACACCACCGCCCACACCCGGTAGCCCGGCCCCTTGGGGAAGATGGCGGAGAAGGTCTCGGCGCAGCTGGTGATAAGGCCCACCGCTGTTTTGAGACACGCCACCGTCACCGTCACCGCCAGGATGATAAGGCCCGTCCAGCCGAGATAGTGCCGGGCAATCTGGGCCAGGGCCACGCCGCCGTTCTCGCTGGCTGGGAGAAAGCCCCGGCTCTGGGTGCCCATGATGGTCACGGCCACATAGATGGCCCCCATCAGGATACAGCTGAAAATGCCGGAGCGCACGGTGCTTGCCGCCACCGCCCCGGGCTCTTCCACCCCCAAATCCCGGATGACCTGCACCACCACGATGCCGAAGGCAAGGCTTGCCAGGGCGTCCATGGTGTTGTAGCCGACGAGAAAGCCGGTGAAGAAGGGCTGATTGACATAGCCGCCCAGGGGCTCCACATCCGCAATGCGCGCTCCCGGCCGGGTGAGGGACACGATGAGCAGGATGCCCAGAAACACCAGAAAGCAGGGGTTCAGAATCTTACCCACCCAGGTGAGAATCTTGCCCGGGTAGAGAGAAAACCACAGCGCCGCGGCGAAAAAGGCCAGGGTGAAGAGCAGCAGGTAGAGCCAGCTCAGGTCATTCTCCGGCAGCAGCTGCTCCAGCCCCACGGTGAAGGAGGTGGTGGCGCAGCGGGGAATGGCAAAAAACGGCCCGATGGTCAGGTATAAAAGGCAGGTAAAGAACATGCCGTAGGGCCGCCCTGCCTTGCTGGAGAGGTCGTAAAGCCCGGCAGCGCGGCTCAGGCCCAAGGCCGCCACGCCCAGCAGGGGCAGACCCACGCCGGTGATGAGCAGGCCGATGACCGCCTGCCACACATGGCTCCCCGCCTCCTGGCCCAGGGCCACGGGAAAAATCAGGTTGCCCGCGCCGAAAAACATGCCGAAGAGCATGCTGGCCACAAAGACATACTCCCGCACTGACAGCTTCTTTTTCATTCCGGATTCCTCAATTCTCTCTTTTTTTCTCTCTCTTGCCTTGCCCGGCCATGCCGGTGCCGGACAAATCTTACTTAGTATAGTCCATCCTGAAATTTGTGTCAATAACCGGCGGCCAAATGTCCGTCCCAAACGGCTTTTCAATTCTCCACATTTATATAAAGAATCTCAGGACATTCTCCCTGAAAAGCCTTGTCTCGCAGGCGTTTTTTTGCTATAATAGAAAGGCTTAATACACTATCTGAAAAGGACGGGGCCAATTCATGAAATCCGCTTCCGATATCTGGGATAAAGTTAAAACTCTGATGGAGGCGGATATGACCTCCGTCTCCATTGATACCTGGTTTGGAGACGCCGAGGCCGTTTCCCTGGAGGACACCAGGTTTGTCTTGTGCGTCCCCACGGACTTCAAGCGGGACATCATCAACGCCCGCTTTCTGCCGGTGGTACAGAAGGCCCTCCACGAGCTTTTTTCCTTCGACGTAGACGTGCTTCTCCTTCTGCCGGAAGAGCGGGAGAGCTACCAGAGCGAACAGCACCTCTCTGCCGGGGCAGGGGGAGAGACGGAATATACCTTTGAGCGCTTCGTGGTGGGCTCTACCAACAAGTTTGCCTTCACCGCCGCCCAGAAGGTGGCCGACGAGCCGGGCCGGGCCTATAACCCGCTGTTTATCTACGGCCAGTCCGGCCTTGGTAAGACCCACCTGCTCCACGCCATCGCCCACCGGGTGCGCCAGCACCACCCCGGCTACCGTATTTTGTATATCAAAAGCGAGGCCTTTGTAAACGAGCTCATTACCTATCTTCGCCGGGGCCAGGATATGCAGGAGTTCCGGGACAAGTACCGCAATGTAGACCTCTTTCTCATGGACGACGTGCAGTTCATCGCCGGCAAGGATTCCAGCGAGGAGGAGCTCTTCCACACCTTCAATACCCTCTACGAGCAGAAAAAACAGATCGTCTTTACCTCCGACCGGCCGCCCCAGGAGATGCTTCGGCTTGAGCAGCGCCTGCGCACCCGCTTTGAGCAGGGCCTGCCCGCCGACATCCAGCCCCCCGACTACGAGACCCGCATGGCCATTCTGAAGAACAAGTCTCTGGAGCGGGGCATCTGCCTGCCCGACCCGGTGCTGTCCTATGTGGCGGAGAACATCACCTCCAACGTCCGGCAGATCGAGGGCGTGGTGAACAAGATCATGGCCTTTCAGGAGCTCATGGGCGAGCAGGTGGACACCGAGACCACCGTCCGGGCCATCCGGGATATTCTCCGGGCCAAGGAGGATTTTCTCCCCTCCGCCGACACCATTATCCAGGAGGTGGCCCGCTTCTACGAGCTGGATGCCGACTCCCTCCGGGGCCAGGGCCAGAGCAAGGACATTGCCACCGCCCGGAATGTGGCTATGTACATCATCCGGGAGATGACCCAGCTCTCGCTGGCGGAGATCGGCCAGCTTTTCGGCGGCCGCCACCACACTACGGTCATCAACTCCATCAACCGGGTGGAAAAAATGATGAAGGAGCAGCCCGAGGTAAACGAGATCATCCGGGACATTATCAACGCCGTCAACTCCGCTTATTAAGAGCCTGGCCCGCCCCAATTTTCACCTTCCGCGGGCCGCCTTTTTCACCCCGGAATCTCCACAATTTTGTGGACGGCCATCTGGACGCAATGTGGAAAACCCTTTTCCGCGCCCTTCTCTCCCCATCCTGTGGAACCAATGTGGAACTTTCCACCGGTGCAAAACGGCTCCTCTCATGGTATTCCCGCCTTTCCACACCTTCCACAGCCCCTACGAACGACTACTAAATTTATAAAATCTCCTTCATGCTGCGCTCCGCGAGAGCAGCGCGACCAAGAAAGGATCTGTGACCATGAAATTTTCCTGTGAAAGGGCCCTGCTCCAGTCCGCCATCGGCACCGCCGGCCGGGCTGTGGCGGCCAAAAGCTCCATCCCCGCCCTGGAGGGCATCCTCATTGAGGCCGGCAGCCACGGCCTGCGCCTGACCGGCTACAATCTGGAAACCGGCATCACCACACTGGTGGAGGCCGAGGTGCTGGAGGAGGGCTCCCTTGTCCTCTCCGCCCGGCTCTTCGGTGAGATCATCCGCCGTCTGCCTGACGACATGGTGTCGGTGCGCACCGAGGGGGACACCGTTTTCATCACCTGCGGCCCCTCCTCCTTCGACATTCTGGGCAGCGACCCCCGGGAGTTCCCCGAGCTTCCCGAGGCGGGAGACGGCAGCGAGCTGACCATGACCCAGAGCGACCTGAAGGGGATGATCTCCCGGGTGATCTTCGCCGTGTCCGACAACGAGAGCCGGCCCATCCACACCGGCGCCCTCTTTGAGGTGGAGGAGAACACCCTTACCATGGTGGCGGTGGACGGCTACCGCCTGGCCCTGCGCCGGGAGGCTATCACCGGCAAAAACGGCGCGGACACCTTCTCCTTCGTGGTGCCCGGCAGCGCCTTGGGCGAGGTGGAGAAGATCTGCGCCGACAGCGACGAGAGCGTCACCGTCACCGAGGGCGCCCGGCACATCACCTTCCGGGTTGGCTCCACCATGCTGGTGGCCCGGCGGCTGGAGGGGGAATTTCTCAACTACCGCAACACCATCCCGAAAAACAACGCCGTTTCGGTAAGTGTGGATACCCGTGCCCTCCAGTCCTCCATCGACCGGGCGTCCCTCATTATCAACGACAAGCTCAAAAGCCCGCTGCGCTGCAAATTTGAGGACGGCAGCCTCTCCATCTCCTCCAAAACGGCCATCGGCTCCGCCTTTGACCGCTGTCCCATCACCGGCGACGGCGGCGGCCTGGAGATCGGCTTTAATAACCGCTTTCTGATGGACGCCGTCAAGGCCGCCCCGGCGGACACCGTGCGTATGGAGCTCAATACCCCCACCTCCCCCTGCCTCATCCTGCCCGAGGAGGGCGAGCGGGACAACTTCCTTTATATGGTGCTGCCCGTCAGATTGAAAGCCGAAGGATAAAAAACCAGAATTGTGAGGAACGCTCCATGAAGGAAGAACACGTGAAAATCACAACGGAATTCATCAAGCTCGACTCCCTTTTGAAGTTCGGTCAGGCTGCCGCCACCGGGGGCGAGGCAAAGCAGCTCATCCAGGACGGCCTTGTCACCGTCAACGGCGAGGTGTGCACCATGCGAGGCAAGAAGCTGCGCCCCGGCGACCGGGCCGAGATCGACGGGCAGCTTGCGCTGGTGGTGGAATGATTATCCGGCGCATCGAGCTGGACTTTTTCCGCAACTTTCTCCATCTGGAGGCATCCTTTTCACCCGGGGTCAACATCATCTGCGGGGAGAACGCCCAGGGAAAGACCAATCTTTTGGAGGCCATCGCCTACCTTTCCTCCGCCTCCTCCCACCGGGCCCGGTATGATAAGGAGCTCATCGCCCTGGGCATCGACCATGCGTTCATCAAGGGCGAGATCGAGGGGGGCGGAAGGGTCAGCACCCTGGAGGCCGCCCTCCACCGGGGCTCCCGGCGTCAGCTTACCCGCAATGGCGTGCGCCTGAAAACGGCGGGGGAGCTCTCCGGCGTATTCAATACCGTGCTCTTCTGCCCGGAGGACCTGTCCCTCATCCGGGAGGGGGCCTATTTCCGCCGCCGCTTTCTGGACGACTGCATCTGCCAGCTCCGGCCCCGGTATGCTGCGGCCCTCTCCGAGTATAAAAGGCTCTACGAGCACAAGACCCGGATCCTGCGGGACAGCGAGGAATACCCCGCTCTGCTGGACACGCTGGACGACTTTTCCCTCCGGATGGCCCAGTGCGGTGCCATTCTCGTCCACTACCGGGCCCACTTTGTCCGCCGGCTTGCCGCCGCTGCCGCCGCCGTCCACGAGGACTGCTCCGGCGGCCGGGAAAAGCTGGGGCTGCGGTATGAGACGGTGTCCACCGTCACCGACCCCCAGGCGGGGGAGAAGCAGATCTTCGCCCAGCTCATCGCCCACCAGGAGGCCCACCGCCGGGCGGAGCTCGAGAGCCGCTCGTGCCTGTCCGGCCCCCACAAGGACGATCTTCTGGTGGAGATCGACGGCAACAGCGCCAAGGCCTTTGCCTCCCAGGGCCAGACGAGGACGGCGGCGCTGTCCTTGAAAATGGCGTCCCGGGACATTATCTTTCAGGACAGCGGCGAGTGGCCGGTGCTCCTTTTGGATGATGTTTTGAGCGAGCTTGACAGCCGCCGCCAAGAGTTTGTCCTAAGCCGCATCACCTCCGGCCAGGTGTTCATCACCTGCTGCGAGGAGGAGCGCCTTGCAGAGCTTGGCGGGAACACGCTCTTCCGCATCCGCGCGGGCAGCCTTGTCTCATAAGGGGGGGCGGACATGTATCTCTATCTTGGCCAGTCGGTGATGGTGCCGGAGGAGGCTGTTGTGGGCATTTTCGACCTGGACAACACCTCCTGGTCCTACCGCACCCGCAGCTTTCTGGAGCGGGCGGAGCAGGAGGGCCGGGTCACCATGGTGGGCAGCGACCTGCCCCGCTCCTTTGTCCTGTGCCGGGAGGGCAGCGGGCCGCCCCGGGTCTATCTTACACAGCTTAGCGCCGCGGCTCTGCGCAGCAGAGCGGAGGACGGCGGAATCAACGAACTGCAAATTACCCATGGAGGTCATCCTGATGTCTGATATGATGGAACAAAATCATTCTGCGGCGGCGGTAGAGCACGAGTATAATGCCGCGGAGATCCAGGTGCTGGAAGGGCTTGAGGCGGTGCGCAAGCGGCCGGGCATGTATATCGGCTCCACCTCCTCCTCCGGATTGCACCACCTGGTGTACGAAATCGTGGACAACGCCATTGACGAGGCCCTGGCCGGCTACTGCGACAAGATCACGGTAGAGATTCTGGAGGGGGACGTCATCCGCGTCACCGACAACGGCCGCGGCATCCCCGTGGACATCCAGCAGCAGACGGGCCGGCCCGCCCTGGAGGTGGTATACACTGTCCTCCACGCCGGCGGCAAGTTCGGCGGCGGCGGCTACAAGGTGTCCGGCGGCCTGCACGGCGTGGGCGCGTCTGTGGTAAACGCCCTGTCCGAGTGGCTGGAGGTCCGGGTCCATAAAAACGGCCAGGTCTATGAGATGAAGTTCTCCCGGGGCAATATCACCCAGGAAATGAAGGTCATCGGCACCGCGGAGCACACCGGCACCGAGGTGGTCTTTAAGCCCGACCCGGAGATGTTTGAGGACACCGTCTACGACTACGAGACCCTCCACACCCGCATGCGGGAGCAGGCGTTCCTCAACGCCGGCGTGTGCATTGTCATGGCTGACCGCCGCCCCGGGCAGGAGCGGGAGGAGACCATGCGCTACGACGGCGGCATCCGGGAATTTGTCTCCTTCATCAACCGCAACAAGACCCCCCTTCACGACGAGGTCATCTATATGTCCGGCATGAAGGACGACTCCATGGCCGAGGTGGCCCTCCAGTATAATGACGGCTACAACGAGATCATCGTCTCCTTCGCCAACAACGTCCACACCCCCGAGGGCGGCATGCATGAGGAGGGCTTCAAGCGGGCGCTGACCAACGTGCTCAACGCCTACGGCAAGAAGGCCGGCATTCTCAAGGGGGACGACAAGGTCTCCGGCGAGGACTGCCGGGAGGGACTGACCTGCGTCATCTCCGTCAAGCTTACCGAGGCCCAGTTTGAGGGCCAGACCAAGGCGAAGCTGGGCAACAGTGAGATGCGCACCCTGGTCAACAACGTGGTGTCCGACAAGCTGGAGCAGTTTTTGGAGGAAAACCCCGCCGTGGGCCGGGCCATCCTCGACAAGGCCATGATGGCAAACCGCGCCCGGGAGGCCGCCCGCCGCGCCCGGGAGAGCATCCGCCGGAAGAACGCCCTGGAGGGGGCCACCCTGCCGGGCAAGCTCTCCGACTGCAACGAGCGCGACCCGGCCCTCACCGAAATCTACATCGTCGAGGGCGACTCCGCCGGCGGCTCCGCCAAGCAGGGGCGCGACTCCCGCTTCCAGGCCATCCTTCCCCTGTGGGGCAAGATGCTCAACGTGGAGAAGGCCCGGGCGGACAAAATTTACGGCAACGACAAGCTTCAGCCCGTCATCACCGCCCTGGGCGCCGGCCTGGGGGACGAGTTTGACGAGAACAAGCTGCGCTATCATAAGGTCATCATCATGGCCGATGCCGATGTGGACGGCTCTCACATCCGCACCCTGCTGCTGACCTTCTTCTTCCGCTTCATGCGCCCGCTGGTGGAGCGGGGCTATGTGTACGCCGCCGTGCCGCCGCTGTTCAAGCTCACCCGGGGCAAGACCTCCCGCCTGGCCTTCTCCGAGGAGGAGCGGGACGCCATCTCCGCCGAGCTGCGGGGCGACAACCCCTCCGCCAAGGTGGACATCAGCCGCTTCAAGGGTCTGGGCGAGATGGACGCCCACGAGCTGTGGGACACCACCATGAACCCCGAGACCCGCACCCTCAAACGCATCACTATGGAGGACGCCGTCCGGGCGGACGAGATTTTCACCCTGCTCATGGGCGAAAAGGTGGAGCCCCGCCGGGAGTATATCGAGCGCAACGCCTTTAAGGCCGTGAATCTGGACTATTGAGGAGGAACCTCAGCACCATGCCAAACAAAGATGAATATTTAAGCCGGGATATCTCCTTCCCGGATCAGAAAATCGTCAACATCAATTTGGAGCACGAGATGGAGTCGGCCTACATCGAGTACGCCATGTCCGTCATCGTGGGCCGCGCCCTGCCCGACGTGCGCGACGGCCTCAAGCCCGTCCACCGCCGCATTCTCTACTCCATGTATGAGACAGGGCTGACCTCAGACAAGCCCTTCAAGAAGTCGGCCACTTGCGTGGGCGACGTGCTGGGCAAGTACCATCCCCACGGCGACCAGTCGGTGTACGACGCCCTGGTGCGCCTGGCCCAGGACTTCTCCATGCGCTACCCCCTGGTGGACGGCCACGGCAACTTCGGCTCCGTGGACGGCGACCCCCCGGCCGCCTACCGGTACACCGAGGCCCGCATGGCCAAGATCTGCAACGAGATGATGCGGGACATCGACAAGGAGACGGTGGACTGGGACCCCAACTTCGACGAGTCCCTGCGGGAGCCCCGGGTGGTGCCCTCCCGGTTCCCCAACCTGCTGGTCAACGGCTCCTCCGGCATCGCCGTGGGTATGACCACCAACATCCCGCCCCACAACCTGCGGGAGGTCATTAACGCCGTCATCTGTGTGCTGGACAACGAGCACGCCACCCTGGACGACCTGATGGAGCACATCAAGGGCCCCGACTTCCCCACCCGGGGCGTCATCATGGGCCGCGCCGGCATCCGCGCCGCCTACGCAACCGGCCGGGGCCACATCCGGGTGCGGGCCCGCACCGAGATGGAAGAGTTCGGCAATGGCCGCACCCGCATCATCGTCACCGAGCTTCCCTATCAGGTGAACAAGTCCCGCCTGGTGGAAAACATCGCCGATCAGGTGAAGGACAAGCGGCTGGATGGCATCTCCGGCCTGCGGGACGAGTCGGACGGCAAGAAGGGCATGCGCATCGTCATCGAGCTCAAGAAGGACGCCAACCCCCAGGTGACCCTCAACCGCCTCTTCGCCCAGACCCAGATGCAGATTACCTTCGGCGTCATCCTGCTGGCCCTGGTCAACAACCAGAAGCAGCCCAGAATCCTCACCCTGCGCCAGATTCTGGACGAGTATATCGCCTTCCAGGAGGAGGTCATCACCCGGCGCACCCGCTACGACCTGCGCCGCGCCCAGGAGCGGGCCCACCTGCTGGAGGGCATGCTCATCGCCCAGGACAACATCGACGAGGTCATCCGCATCATCCGGGAGAGCTACGATGACGCCAAGGAGAACCTCATGAACCGCTTCGGCCTGTCCGACGTGCAGGCCCAGGCCATCCTGGACATGCAGCTCAAGCGGCTCCAGGGCCTTGAAAAGGAGAAGCTGGAGGCAGAGTATAAAGAGCTTGAGGAGCGCATCGCCTACTTCAACCGCCTGCTCTCCGACGAGGCGCTGCTGCGCAGCGTTCTGAAGGACGAGCTTATCGAGATCCGGGACAGGTACGGCGATGAGCGCAAGACGGAGATCAGCTTCGCCGAGGACGACCTGGATATCGAGGGCCTCATTGAGGAAGAGCAGTCGGTGTTCACCATGACCGCCGGCGGCTATATCAAGCGCACCAGTGCCAGCGAGTACGTGGCCCAGGGCAAGGGCGGCATGGGCAAGAAGTCCATGTCCACCCGGGACGAGGACTATGTGAACACCGTGTTCACCGCCTCCACCCACGACCATATCTTCTTCTTTACCGACAAGGGCCGGGTGTTCCGCAAGAAGGGCTACCAGATTCCCGAGGCGGGCCGCACCGCCCGGGGCACCAACATCGTCAACATCCTTCAGGTAGAGTCCGGGGAGCGGGTGTCCGCCATGATCCACACCCGGGACCTCACCCGGGAGAACCTGTTTCTCACCATGGTCACCCGAAACGGCACGGTCAAGCGCCTGCCGGTGGAGACCCTCAAAAACCTGCGCAGCAACGGCATCCGCGCCCTCACCCTGGACGAGGGGGACGAGCTCATCTCCGTTCAGGAGACAGACGGGCAGCAGAAGATCCTCATCGCCACCCACGACGGCATGGCCGTCTGCTTTGACGAGAACGACGTCCGGCCCACCGGCCGCAGCTCCATGGGCGTGCGGGGCATCCGCCTGAGAGAGGGCGACTATGTGGTGGGCGCCGTGACCGCCCGGGCGGGCTGCTGCGTGCTCGCCATCACCGAGCTTGGCTACGGCAAGCGCACCGCGGTGGAGGAGTACCGCGTCACCAACCGGGGCGGCCTCGGCATCCGCAACTATATGGTCACGGAAAAGACCGGCAAGATCGTGGGCGTCAAGATGGTGGACGGCAGCGAGGACCTGCTGCTGGTCACCCAGGGCGGCACCCTCATCCGCACCGGCGTGGACTCCATCCGCACCGCCGGCCGCTCCACCCAGGGCGTTATTGTCATGCGCTTCAAGGACGAGGGCGACCAGGTCATTGCCCTGGCCCTGGCGGACAAGGAGCCGGAGGAAACCTCCACAGCGGCGGAAGGAGCTGTGGATAATCCGCCGGCGGAGCAGGAGCAATATGAGGGTTGATGTTTCGGCGCGCGCGCTGCCGCGCGTACAAAATGGCCCCCGGGGGGTGCAGGCGTGAAACGGGTGACTCTTTACACAGACGGAGCCTGCTCCGGGAACCCCGGCCCGGGCGGCTGGGGGGCCGCTCCCCAGAAAAAGCGCTGCTTTTTCCGGGGCCCCCAAGAGCATTTTAATTTTCGCCGGCCGGAAATGAATTCCGTCTCGGCTCCGCGCCATTCGGCGCGCGCGCTGCCGCGCGTACAAAATGGCCCCCGGGGGGTGCAGGCGTGAAACGGGTGACTCTTTACACAGA